>CAZWTT010000010.1:0-49082 GCA_964637315.1 uncultured Dehalococcoidia bacterium
TCACCTACCTCACAACAGCCTTATAAGCCTTAATAGCATCCTCGCTATTCACCTGTTCAGCGTAGATACGAGTCATCGTCAGACTGCTATGCCCCAACAGGCTCTGCACATGAAACAGGTTCATCCCATTACGGACTGACTCTGTAGCGAATGTCCTTCGGAATGAATGGGCATTGCACTTGATACCAGTAACGGATTCAAGCCCAGCCAGAACCTGAGCCACGCCCCTGGGTTTGAGTCCAAGTAGTCCGTCGGTGGGCCTATACTCATCCAGGTACTTCTCGAGGAGCACCTGAGTGAATGGGCCAAAGCATACCTTCCTCTGCTTCGCACCTTTGCCCCAGACCGTTATAGAGTTTTCTTCCAGGTCTAAATCCACTACCCTCAGACTCGCTAGCTCAGACAGTCGTAGCCCTGTATCCGTTAACAGAGAAACCACGAGCTTGTCTCTAAGGTTCTGACAGGCTGCTAGGAGTACAGGTATTGCATCTAGGTCAACGGAATAGCGCAGAGGAGCAGGAACCTTGGGGGCCTTCATGTTGACCATTGGGCTGTTCTCAAGAAGCCCTTCCTGGCATGCCCAACGATAGAACGCCCTCAGCACCCTGAAGTAAGCGTGCTTGCCCCCAGCATTGCAGTCCAGTGAAGCTAGGACGGTAGCGATATCACTCTTGGATATATCTAGCAGGGGCTTATCGACAGTGTTTACAAATCTAGTAAGATAGCCTTCGTAGAATTGGCATGTCCTAGGGCTGAGACCCCTTAGTCGCCTATCTGATACGAAGCTATTGACGAGGCGGACATCACCCGCAGGGGGATGCGCCCTTGGGCGACTTAAAATCCGCTTCCCTTTATCGGGAGTGGGGGTTCGAATCCCTTTCTGGGCACCTTCATTGACTCCAAGCAAACGCGGAGGGAATCGTATCGCGAAAAAAACGAGGGTTGATGCCAGACCAGCGGCGGTCGACACGTCCCCGGCCTTCTACAGGCTTCACGGGGACCGCTACGCCGACAACCAGATCGCCCGCACGCAACGGGTCTGGGAGAAAACGTCCCATCCCCTGCTCGAGGGCAACCACTCGCTGGTCGACGCATTGGTGGGGATGGCGCCGGGGCCCAAGGGCCTAGATGCGGGCTGTGGGGCTGGCGCCATCGACGTGGCGGAACTCGTCGACAGGGGACTGGACATGGTCGGTATCGACGCCGTCGAGGAGAACGTGGAGACCGCGCTGCGCCTGCATCCATCCCTGCAAGGCCGGGTGCACGTCGCCGATCTGTCGGAGCCGCTGGATTACCCCGCAGCGGAGTTCGACTTCGTCATGTGCAACGCGGTGATTCAGCACCTCAGCCCCGTTCAGGTTTTTCGATCCACCATTCCGGAGCTGGCGCGAGTGCTGCGACTCGGCGGAATATTGCAGTTGGTGTTCAAGTGCGGGAAAGGGACGGTCACCCTGCGCGATCCTGACTACGACATTGTCAGGTCGTTCCAGCTCTTCCCGGTACCAACGATCGTCTCCACACTCCGGGCGCATGGGATGGCCCTGGTGCCGGCCGCGGACGAGCACTCCCTGGGCGGCCTGATGTACTTCACCAACAACAACGACCTGGAGCACTGCGCCATCTGGGCCCGGAAGATCGCCTAACCCCACTCTCTTCTCGCCGGCGCAGCGCCCTCGACCGGTTCTCCCTCCGGCCGCCCGTACCGACTCCGGTTCCTGCGTTCTTGCCGGTGTCGCCATCCGGTGCGTTCCCTCTATTATTAGGGGATGTCTCGACCCTCGTACGGCTGGGTGGTGATCGGCCTGTGGCTGATCTCCACCATGTCCGGCTTCTCCATCCTGTTCAATATCGGCATCCTCATGCCCTCGATCGCCGAGGACCTCGGACTGTCACCGGGCCAGCAAGGGCTGGTGGGGGCCGCTGCGTCCTGGGGCAACCTGATCCTCGCCCTGCCGCTTGGCTGGTGGACGACACGGTTCAGCCCCAAGGCGGTGATCGCCTCGACGCTGGTGCTGGGTACGCTACTGGTGCTGATGCAGGGGTGGTCGCCGGTGTTCGCGGTGCTGCTGATCGGACGATTTGGGTTCGGGGTGGTGCTGATGGCGATGGAGCCGCCCGGGGCCGCCCTTATTGCCCAGTGGTTTCCGCCCGAGAGGATCGTGTTCGTAAACAGCGTTTCCAACGCTGGGTTCGGCTTTGTGATGGGCGCGGGCCTGGTGGCCACGCCACTGATCCTGACCGCGCTGGGCGGCGATTGGAGAACGACTTTCTACGTCTCGGGCGGATTATTCGTACTGCTCACCGTGGCGTGGCTAGCCCTCGGCCGGGACCGGTACCCGGTGGTCAAACGAGCTCCCGAAACCGGCGACGCAAGGACCGGTGAAGTAGAAACGCCCGCGGCTTCTACTTCGGTGCTAGCCACGCTCACCCACCGGGACCTGCTGCTGGCCTGCCTGGGCATGGCCGGGGGCGTCCTGACGTGGTCGGCGTTCATCAACTTCTTCCCCACGCTGATGCTGGAGCGCTACGACGTGTCGCTGGAGTGGTCCGGCGGGCTGCTGGCGATCAACATGGTGGTCGGCGGGATAACCGGGGTAGTGATGGCGTTCCTCCTGATGCGCTCCCGGCTGCTCAACCCGGTGCTGGTGGTGCTGGGCGTGGCGATGACGGCCGGGTACGCCGCCCTGACCCTGACCGGGAGCCTGCGGCTGCTGGTGGTGTTCGCCGCCCTCAGCGGACTGTCGGGCGCGTACTTCCCCATTCTGTACAGCGCCGCGTTCCAACTCCGGGGGGTGTCCCGCGACCGCATCCCGGTGGCTGTGGCGGCGGTTATGACGGCGGCATCCATCGGCATGGTGGGAGGGCCGATGATGACAGGGTACCTGCAGGAACCCATCGGGGAGCTCAGGCTGCCGCTGATAATCGCCTCCATGGCCGGCCTGATCCTAGTGCCGGTGGGGGCGCTGATCGCGCTTGCGCCACCGAGGACCAAGGGCCCGGATACCGGTCCGGCAACCCTGCCTCAAGAGGCTGGTTGACCGGCTGACGTAGGACGGATATCTTGGTGCTGCCTAGTGAGGCGGGGTAAGGTCGTGGTCGGGTGACCAGCCCTCCACCATGTTTGGCTCTGGGAGACCGATGCCGACACTCAGGAGAGCTTCCGCGCATGAGGAGACGGCTGATACCCGTGTGAGTGACAACGCCATCTCCAGGCTCTCCATTGGCTCGTGGGCCCTCTACGACAGCTCCAACACCCTCTTTTTCACCGGCATAACCGGCACCCTCTTCCCCCTTTGGGTGGTCAACGACATGGGGGGCAACGACTCCACCATCGGCTTCATCGTGTCCGCCGCGATGGTGGTCAACCTGCTCGTGTCCCCACTCATCGGGGCGATGTCCGACAGGGCCAGGCGTCGCCTGCCCTTCCTCGCCGTCTTCTCCATGATCGGCATCTCCGCCACGTTCCTGCTGGGCACGGGCAGTCCTGAGGCAACCGTGACGCTATTTGGAGCCGGGCTGGTGGCCATGCACATCGGCACGGTCATCTACAACGCGCTGTTGGTAGAAGTCAGCACCGAGCGAAACAGGGGGTTCATCGGGAGCGTCGGCGCCGGCGTCGGATACCTGGGAGCATTCCTGGCCGTGTTGATCGGACTTACGCTCGGAGGCGATCAGGACTATGTGACGGCGTTCCGGACCGTCGGCGTTCTCATGCTGGTGATGACGTTGCCGGTGCTCGTGTTGCTGCGCGAGCGGCCCAGGGAGCTTCGGGCCGAGACGCACACCCCCGTCTCCAACGGGAGCCAGGGCGCCCTTACCGATGTCGGCCAGACGCTGCGCCACGCTGCCCGATATCCCGGCCTGGTCAATCTCCTCGTCGGGCGGTTCTGGTACTACCTGGCGGTCAACACCGCATCGATCTTCGCCTTCCTCTACGGCACCGAGACCATCGGTTTCAGCGAGAATAAGGCCTGGACGGTGCTGGCGGTTGGAATAGTCGCGGCCATAGCATCGGCACCGCTATGGGGCAAGCTCTCCGACGCCATTGGCCCGTTCCCGACGATGAAGATCGTCCTAGCGGCCTGGCTGGCCATCATGCTGGGCACAGTCGCTATACCGTGGCTCGGCCTCCCGGCCGATCTCTATTGGGTCGTCGGTTCCGCCAGCGGAATCATGGTGGCCGGGACCTGGGTGTTAGACAGGCCGCTGCTCCTGAAGCTCATTCCTGCCGAGCACGTCGGCCAGTTCTTCGGACTGCACAGCCTCACCGGCCGGCTGGGCACGATTGTTGGCCCGATCATGTGGGGATTCATCGCCGAAAAAGAGCTCTGGTTCGGCCCGGACTTTGGCCTGGGGTTCGGCCAGACGGCTTCCGTGGCCAGCCTAGTGGGCGCCACCGCCCTAGCGCTGTTTTTCGTGACCAGATCCGGCGAGAAGTTCGAGACGGTTGTCGGTACCGACTCCGAACCGACGGCCTCGGCCGACCGGCCGACCGACTAGCCGGCTCGCCGCCTAGTTGAGGAGGGCGCCCTCTTCACCCTGCCGCCGCTAAGGTACAGCCTCGGCACCCTGGCGCCGATGCGGCAGACCACCTCGTAGGGGATGGTCGACGCCCATCTCCCCACCTCCCTGGCGCTGACTCTCGCGTCTCCCTGCTCACCGATGAGCACGACTTCGTCACCGGACCCGGCGCCCGGGATGTCGGTAATGTCCACGAGCGTGGTGTCCATGCTTATGTTGCCGACTATCGGTGCCGCCACCCCTCCGACCAACACGTGCCCCCTGTTGGAGGCGAAGCGGGCGAGGCCGTCGGCGTAGCCCACGGGTAACGTGGCGATGAGCGAGGGTCGGTCGGTCTTAAAGGTGCGATTGTAGCCGAGAGCGGTCTCCACCGGCACGGTCTTTACGAACGCGATGCGCGTCTTAAACGAGAGGACTGGCGCCAGTTCCACGGACCCGCGATGCCTCGACGGGTGGATGCCGTAGAGCGAGAGGCCGGCGCGGACCATGTCGAACCAGGAGCCGCTGTGCAGCAGCGTGCCGGCGCTGTTGGCGACGTGGCGCACGATATGCCGATGGCCTGCGGCCTCGATGGCGTCGACGGCCTCGATGTACGTGCGGATCTGCTGGCGGGTGTAGGCCAGATCATCTTCGTCGGCCGAAGACAGGTGCGAGAACACCCCCTCCAGCCGTGCTCCCTCATGGCCGACGGCGTCTTCCACGAACCCAGCGACGTCGTCCGGGCCGATGCCCAGTCGCCCCATACCGGTGTCGAGCTTGAGGTGGTAGCCAACGACCTGCTGTCTGGCAATCGCCGCATCGGAGAGCCGTTTCACCGCGTCCATGTCGTAGACGGTCGGGGTGAGGCCAAACCTGACGAACGTTTCTTCCTGGCCGGGAAAGCAGCCGCCGAACACCAGGATCGCGCCGGACACACCGGCGTCCCTGAGTGTTACGGCCTCCTCCGTGATGGCTACGCCAAATGTCTTGGCGCCGATCGCCTGCAGGGCCCTGGCGACGCGGGCGGCACCGTGGCCGTAGGCGTCGGCCTTGACGACCGCCATTACCGTCACGCCGGACGGCAGGTGATCACGCACGCCGCGGTAGTTGGCAACCAGTCTGTCGAGGTCGATCTCGACCCACGTCGGCCGCCGCCCCGCCAGAGGCGACTTAGCTGGCATGCTGGGTCCGTGGCACGGAGAGTTCAGGCATGAACTCAGCGCCGGGGACTTTCGCGAATTCGGCGCCGGGCATCTTCACTTTAGTGGACCGGCTGCCGGAGCCGAGAATCACGTAGTCGAGACCGTCGATGGCTTCGTCCACGTAGATGGGGATGTCGCCGGGCAGGCCGAACGGGGTTACCCCACCGATCATCATGCCGGTGACGTCTCTCGTCTGCTCGGGGCTTGCAAATGACGCGCGGCGCACGCCCATGAGCTTGCGCACTCGCTTGTTCACGTCCAACTGGGTGGAGGCCAGCACGACGCAGGCGCAATACTGGGGCGGTCCCTTGCGGGACGCCACGAGGATGGTGTTGGCGCTGCGCTCCGGCGGGTAGCCGTACTTCTCGCAGAACCGCGCGGTGTCGGCGTAATCGGGGTCGATCTCGATGATCTCATGGCCGATCCCCCAGGCCGCCAGGGCGTCGTTAACCTTTGCCGCAGGGTCCATCGCATCGGTCATTGAGGCAACACCGTCGCCTTCTTCGTGGTCAGCGCCTCCAGGCGCTCCGGGTTGGGTTCGGGAAGGCGGCCCTCGTAGGGCATGAACGTGTTGTTGGCGGTCATCACGGTGGGCGGGTCGCATAGGTCTTGCACATAGAAGCGCGAGGACGCGAACAGATCGCCGGGGTAGGTGAAGTTCGCCAGGGTAGCCACCTCGACGCATATAGCGCCGCCCAGCGCACTCTCCAGCATGCCGCCGACCCATACAGGGATGCCCGCGTCCTGCGCCATGTCGTGAATCTGCTTGACGTTGTGCAGCCCGCCCACCCTGCCCGGCTTGATGTTGATGTACTCGCACGCGCCCACCGCAACCGCCTGCTCGGCCGCCTTTACCGAGTGGACGGTTTCGTCCAGGCACACCGGCGTCTCTATCTGACGGGCAAGCTCAGCGTGGTCCAGCACGTCGTTCCAGTGGAGCGGCTGCTCGATGAAGGCGAGGCCGATCTTGTCAATTTCGCGAAATAGCGGCAGATCATCAAGCGTGTATCCGGAGTTGCAATCGATGTGGAAAACCGTGTCCGGGAAAGACGACCGCACGGCCCTGAGCATATCGATGTCCCAGCCCGGCGCCACCTTGAGCTTGACCCTGGGGAAGCCCGCGTCCACGGCGCCCTGGATCGATTCGAGAAGAATATCGATGGAGTCCTGGATGCCGAAATCGGCACCGGCGACGATCTCTCTTGCTTCGCCCCCCAGCAACCGGTGAAGGGGAGTGCCGGTGATGTCGCTTTGCAGCGTCCACCAGGCGATCTCTATGGCGGCCTTGGCGAAGCTGTTGCCCTTGAATATGGCGAGGGCGTCGTTGAGGTCGGCGGCGGTGTCGAACTCGCGACCGACGACCTGGGGGCCGAAGACCTCTGTGACATGGTAGTAGGCCGAGCCCGCGCTCTCGTTCAGGTAGGTCGGCGCGAAGAACGGCGTCGATTCGGCCCAGCCGTAGTGGTCGCCGCTGGTCGCCTTCACCAGCACCGAGTGGATGTCGTAGTCGGCGCCGTAAGCCGTGCGCCAGGGCGCGATTAGCGGCATCGCCACGTAGTAGACGTCGAGTCGGTCAATTCGCATAGTTGCCACGCTCACAAGGCCCCGGCCAGACAGGCCGGGCAAAAAGGTCGAAAAGCGAGCCTGCGCGCCGCCATCGCGCGAGTCCGATCGGTCCCTAACTTACCCGTGATCCTCCATCACGGGCAAATCACGACCTCGTAAGGTAGCCCGCGTCGACGCAGGCCTGCCCCAGGTTGTACCACTGAGCGTTGATCTCTTGTGCAAAGCCTTCCGCCTCAACATCGATCAGGGCGTTCACCAGGCCCCTAGCGGCATTGGACAGGGCCTGGCTGGACTCGCGAATGGGCGCCTCGGCGTTCTCCACGACGTCCTCGATCTCCTCCGCCCTACCGATGAATTCTGCGTCTATGGGCACTCCGTCCGGGAACTCCAATACGATTTCTAGCAACAGGTTGCAGGCGGTGCTCCCGTTGGCGCGGTCGGACCCGCCTCCGCCAAAATTACCGAACACCGGAACGACGATGGCCAGCACGAGACTGACGAGGATGAGCGCGCCGCAACCCAGATGAACGCCCTTGAAGCCGCCCGACGAATCGTCGTCGGAGTCGTAGTAATCACCCTCTTCGTAGGACTCGTCCGGATCTTCAGGGACGAAGTCCCCTTTTTCGTAATCGCTTCTGGCGGGGGGGTTCGGCGGGACCTCGATAGACGGGTTCTCCTCGAAGTCGGGCTTATATTCGTAGCCGCCGCCGCGCTCAGGTGGAGTCATAGGGTTTGTGTCATGTGAGACATTGATTGCACTCGCAAGAGGGTACCGGTTCTCTGCGGTTTCGCACAGTCGGAGTCGGTTACGGATTAGGTAAGTCAGGGCTAAGAGGGAAGCGGCAGCAGGCTCACACCGTCAGCCAGTTCAGCTAGCGAGTATAGGTGGCACAGGTCTGGAAGGACCACTCGCGGGGCGAGCGGGACCGTTTCGTAGTCTTAGTCCAGTCTGAGCTTGGTTCGCCTGAACCTCCACACGCCCACTACGACCAGGACAGTTGCACCGACTGCCAGCCCCCAAACCGAAGTGCTGGGTACAGCGGTTGTTAAAGGCGGGTATTCCACTACGTAGCCGGTGACTGTGAACCCCTCGGTGACTCCGGGGTCGCCGGGAGCGCCGTTGCACTGGCCCGCGTCGTCTCGCGAGAATTGAATCGAGTCCTCGTTGCCTTCGGAGTTGTTGGGCTCACCAGACATCCAATTCGTGAACACGAAGGGCCCGCCCGTAACCCACGCCCACCCATCGGTGGCCGGTACTGCGGTGAATGGTTTAGACGCACCAAGCCAATACCCCACAGGTGAGATCGCCTGCGGGAAATTGAAGGCAAGGAAGGCATTCTCCCCCGAGGTTGTGATCGTCGCCAAGTGGCCAGACTCGCCGTCGTGGGACCTCGCGTCCGCCTCTGTGGAGGCGTCTGTGAAAGTGATGCCGCCGGGCATGGATATGGCCTCGTAATAGTGCCCGTTACCCGAGTTACAAACCGGGGCATCGGCTCCGTGCGCGGAGATATTTTCCTGTCAACGTACAGTGATGTAAACACCGAGAAACACAACTAGAAAAAGACTGGTTATTGCCAATATTCTTCAATTTAACATGTTATTCTCTTATTTTCTTACGGATCAAGTCGTTCTAAATCGAACGGCATATCACCTCGACGACTTCGCAGGAACGCAAAAGAGGCCAACTTCACTTATTCGCCCTAGGAAGTCGCTGAGTTAACGATTTTCATACCGCCTAAAGGAGGCGTGGTCCGGTAGTGTTCTAAGGGGAGAAGCACACTTCGGATGCGCAAACCGAGGCCGTATCCGGGTCCCATAACACGGCGGCTTGGGGAGGCGGCCGTCAAGGTCGCTTGTTGACCCGCTTTCGGCGGTCAGACGGCGATACGGGAGGGGAATTCCGGCAGGCCTTTTACGCCAGTGTCCGACAGGTCTAGGCGGTACAGGGCCCCGGCGTACTCGCCATTGGCGGCCTTGTCCTCGCCGCCGCCGGAGGTGACGTAGGCGTCGGTGAGGTCGTCGCCAGCAAAGATGATGCTGGTGGTGTTGAGCATGGGCACGTCGATCACGCTGTCGACGGAGCCGTCGTGGGCGTAGCGTGTGACGCGGCTGTGTCCGAAGCCGGCCGACCACACGTAGCCTTCGGCGTCGACGGTCATGCCGTCGGGCCAACCGTCGGTGGTGTCGACGAATGTTCGCCTGTTGGATATGTCGCCGGTGTCGACGTCGTAGTCGAAAACGTCTATGCGCTGGGTCTCGGTGTCGGTGTAGTACATGAGCCGGTGGTCGAGGGAGAAACCCATACCGTTGGAGATGCCGAGACCGGTCTCGACTTGGGTCAGCGACCCGTCAAGGTCCATGCGATAGAGCGCTCCGCGGCCCTGCTCGTTGACGATGGTGCCGGCGAAGACCCGGCCCACGGGATCGGCGATGACATCGTTGAATTTGCGGCCCTGCTCCTGCGGGAGCACTCCGACCACCCAGCGCCATTGGCCGTCCTTTAGAACACCAATGCCGGCGTTGTAGGTGAAGCACAGCAGCGAGCCGTCGACCTGGATAGTGAAGCCGCCGATGCCGGTGGGACCCTGAAAGTGCAGTTCGCTCTCACCGGTGGCGGGGTCGTGGCGGTATATCTTGCCGGGTGGGATGTCCACCCAGTAGAGCTTTTTGTCCTGAGGGTGCCAGAGCGGACCTTCGCCCACCTGGTTGGCATAATCGACGATGAGTTCAGGCTGCATGCCGGTCTGTGCTTTCCGCTGGAAATGGTCCCACGCAGGGGGCGGTTGGGAAATCAAAAGAAAAGGCGGACCCGTAGGGACGAGGCCCGCCTTTAAATCGCTCTATTGCCGTAGGGCCGCCTTCGCCCCCACAGTCAAGCTGTGATGGCTGCTGCTACTGAGCAGCGGCGCTGAGGTTCGCCCCGGCGGTGAACCCGACGCGCTTGTGCGCCGGCACCGTAATAAGGGAACCCGCCTGGCCACCACGTATGGGCCTGACTCTCCTGGCCTTGACCTGCCGGACCTCGAAGGAGCCGAACCCAGTGAGAACCACGCGGTCCCCGGCTGAAAGGGCCTCCTGGATGCTGTCCAGGACCGCGTTGAGGGCGGCTTCGCCCTGGGCTCTCGACCCGCTTAACTTGGAAGCGACTCGGGCGGTCAGATCACTTTTCCTCAACGTTGCCATATACGACCTCTCCTTGGCTATCTCGGCGACTATCTCAACCCACCAAAAACGCTCGCCCACCATCCAAAGAGCCGATCCCTTGGACTCTCTGTCGGAGAGTGTTTAAAAGGCCCTGCGCTCCGGTGGCATGAGATTCCGTCGACCTCCTATGAGCACTGTCCCGATGGTATGTTCTCATGCTTGGCATGTCAAGCCCTCACCCTAATAGCGCCTTCCCGAGTACGCAGCACATGCCATGGGGATGCACAGGCGTTTTACCAGTCCACTTGAATACAGAACACTTGTTCTATAAACTGCGGATTCGACAGGAGAATGCGCCCTGCAGATGGCATTGGATCACATGAAAGTCGCCTGTGTACTCGTAACGCACCTGGCCGTGAAGGCCGAGCGCAGACGGTACCCGGTGCTGCGAGGCAGGGCGTTCATCGTGGTCGGGGGCACCGGTACCGGGCAGGTGGTGCTGGACAGCTCGCCGGAGGCGGAGGGCGTCATAACGGGAATGCCGGTTCGGGAGGCGTCCTCGCGCTGCCGGGACGCCATGGCGGTGCAGGCCGACGAGCCCTACTACCGTAGGGTGTTGGACTCGCTGGCGGTCGCGCTGTCTCGCAGGAGCCCCTCGGTGGAAAAGGAGCCGGGTGCACCGGGCGTGCTGTACGTAAGCCTGTCGGGCCTGGGAAGGATGTACGGCGGAGACGCCAGGGCCGCCGCCGCCCTGTTACACGCCGTCCCCTACGACCTGGGGGCGCGCGTAGGAGTCGCCGGAGGGAAGTTCCCGGCCTATGTGGCCGCGACCATGAGCGGGACGGGGCGGGCGTCGCGGGCGCCTCATGACACAGCCGGTTTTTTACGAGGAGTGTCAGTGGACCTGCTGCCGATCGAGTGGGCATCCAAAGTACGGCTGCACCGGTTCGGGCTGCATACACTTGGTGACCTAGCCGCTCTAGACATCGGCGCGATGCAGGCGCAGTTCGGGCGCGACGTCCGGATGGCCTGGAAGCTGGTCCGCAACATAGACCCTAGGCCGGTAGTGGCATACAAGGCGGAGGAAGAGGTGGTAGAAGAGATCACGTTTCCCGCGCCCGCGACCTCCATGAACGCCCTTCTGCTGGGGACGGACATGCTGCTCGGCCGGGCCTTCTCCCGCCCGGCGCTGCATGGCAGATACGCACGCTCGGCGTCGCTGCAGGGCGCGGTGATGGGCCGGCCTCCCTGGACGAAAGGTATCGCGTTTAAAGACGCGGTCGGCGGACGGGACCGTGCGTTCACCGCGATGAAGGGGGCACTGGCCGGGACCGCGCTGCCGGGGGCACTGGAGGACCTTCGCTTGACGCTGTCGGGCCTCACCGGCGAGTCCGGCGTCCAGTCCAGCCTGTTCACGGACGTGCGTCGGCAGGAGCAGTTGCGTGAGACGATGCGGCAGCTTGGGAAACGCCTGCGTGTTCGGCCGCCGGTATACCGGGTGAGGGAGGTGGAGCCGTGGTCGCGAATACCGGAAAGACGGCAGGCCCTAGTCCACTTCGATCCCTGAACTCTCCAGTGCCGCTCGTCGTGCGGGAGGCACCGGACATGCGTCCCCTGATAGTGCGAGCGGATCGCAAGGCTCTCAGGGTGGATACGGTGACCGACGTTTGGGAGGTCACCGACGAGTGGTGGCGCGAGCGGCCCGTCGCCCGGCGCTACTTCTCGGTTCTGCTGGAGGACGGGACCCGCACCACGCTGTTCCGCGACCTCGCCGACGGCGGCTGGTACACCCAGCGTCCGTGACTGCCTCCCGGTCGGGTACCTGTTAGGATTGTGGCCGCTTTTGGAGGAGCCGAGGAGCCGATGTATGCGGACGTAAACGGGACCAGACTTTATTATGAGATAGCAGGCGAGGGCCGACCCATCCTGCTGTCGCACGGGGGGCTGGGAGCCTATGACCACACCAGCTTCAAGCCCTGGCTCAAGCAGCTGGCGGACGAGTTCCGGCTCATCTATTACGACCACAGGGGCGGCGGTCTTTCCGACCGGCCGGAAAGCCTGGCCGACTTCGGCGACGCCGACTGGGGCCACGACATGGAGGGACTACGGAAACACCTCGGTTACGAGCGCGTCACCGTTCTCGGACACTCCTACGGGTCGTCGATAGCCACCCACTTCGCGGTCAACTACCCCGAGCGCCTGGAAGCGGTCATCTTCGTGTCGGGCTATCCCGCCATGGATTTTATGGAGACGGTGCTTACCAATCTGCAGGAGCGCGGTACGCCGGAGCAGGTTGAGTCGGCCGTGGCGGGGTTCAGCGGCGCCATCCAGACCGACGAGCAGCTGGCCGACATGTACGCGCTGATCGGCAGCCTGTATTTCAACGACCCAAACGGCGAGGCGGCCAAGATCTATGGGGCGGAGACGGTTTATTCGGCCGTTGCGTTCAACCGCAGCATCGTGGACCTGTTGCCGGCATACGACATGGCCGACCGCATACACGAGATTACGGCGCCGACGCTGATCCTGTCGGGCTCGAACGACTGGATCACACCTTACGAAAAGACGTCCAGCCGCCTGCACCGCGACATAGCGGGCTCGGAGCTGGTGAGGTTCGAACACAGCGGCCACATGCCGTTCGCCGAGGAGCCGGACCGCTTCCTACAGGTCGTCCGCGACTGGCTGCGCAAGCTGCCCTAGTCCGAAGAAAATCGCAGGGCGATTTGCCTGAGGAGGATAACGAGAGACGCCCGCCATTCAATCAAGCAATTCAGTTGTAAGGAGGTGCCGAAATGGCGAAGTACCTGTTTAAGGGAAGCTATAGCGCAGCTGGGGCCGCCGGGCTCATGAAGGAGGGTGGCTCGGCCAGGGAGAAAGGTCTCTCGGAGCTTGTGGCCGGTATGGGGGGCAAAGTGGAGTCATTCTACTACGCCTTCGGCACAGACGACGTCGTCGGCGTGGTCGATATACCGGACGTCGTCACCGGGGTGGCGCTTTCACTGGCCGTGAACGCCTCGGGGTCGGCCTCTGTCAACATCACGCAGCTGATCACCCCGGCCGATATGGACGCCGCCAGCCAGATGGTCGTCAACTACCGTCCGCCCGGCGCCTAGCTTCGCCTGATTTGACCGCTCGATCGGGCAAGGTCCAGACCATCCTCGGGCTCATCGAGCCCGGGGACCTGGGCTTCACCCTCACCCACGAGCACCTGCTGGCGGATGTCGAGTGCAACTTCGTCATGCCCGACGAGGCCACGGCAAGGGGCTTCGTAGACGACCGCGTGACGACCGGCAACGTGTCCGATGTGGTGCGTTACTGGACGACGGTGAAGGACAACACCCACCTGTACTCCGAGTCAACGGCGGTTGAAGAGCTAACGCGCTATCGCCTCGCGGGCGGCGATTCGATAGTAGACGCCACCAGCATCGGCATCGCTCGCGATCCTCTCGCCCTGGCTCGCATCTCCCGGGCGACCGGTGTGCAGATCGTCATGGGCGGCAGCTACTACGTGCCGCTGTCGCACCCACCGGACATGGACGACCGAACGGAGGACTCGATCCTTGAGGAGATCGTATCTGACGTCACGGTTGGTGTCGGCGACACCGGCGTTCGCACCGGCGTCATCGGTGAGGTGGGCAATCACGTCCCCATGACGCCGAACGAGGCGAAGGTGCTGCGGGCGTCGGCCAGGGCGCAGGTGGAAACCGGTGCGCCGATCCTCATCCACCCGGGATTTCACCGGGATGCCCCGGTGTCAATCATGGAGATGCTCGTATCCACCGGGGCCGACCCGGAGCACGTCATATTCGGCCACCTCAGTCTCTGTTTCGACACCGACCAGATAGGCGACCTGGCCGACTACGGCTGCTTTTTGGAGTTCGACACGTTCGGCCTGGAGTGGTCGGAGCTGGCCGCCGCACAGTCGACCGGTACGACGGACTTCATCGTCACCAACGATGACCACCGGTTGTGGATGATCGAGTGGCTTTTCGAGCATGGCTACGGCGACCAGGTCGTCATAGCCCAGGACAATTTCGTCAAGATCCAGATGACGAGGTTCGGCGGCAAGGGCTACGCACACATCCCGGAGAACATCGTGCCCCGTATGAGGCATCGGGGATGGACGCAGACGCAGATAGACGCCATCCTCATCGAAAACCCGGCCAGAGCGCTGACCTTCACATGAGGCATTGAATGCCAACAAATGAACTGAACCGAATATTGCCAAAGCGATGAGTGCGTGCGCGAAAAAGCCATGGCGAGCGAACGGAGGGAGCGGGTGCACTATGACTTCGATGGGCGAGTCGCGCTGGTGACCGGGGCTGGCGGCGTCGTGCGGCCTAGCTCGCAGGGGACGGTCGGCACCCCGCGCGACCACTGGAAGATCGTCCGAACCGAGCAAGGCCAGGACTCGCAGCGTGTTCTTCGTGCAGTGATCGACACCGCCGTCGCAGGCAACGTCGGTGATGGCGAGCACGTCCAGTTCGCGCGAGCGCAGCGCGAGGATGATCCCAAGCGCGTCGTCCACCCCCGGGTCCATGTCGAGGATGATTTTCTTTGGCATCCGGCCTCTCCAGTTGCTCGTGGCACAGCTCCAAACGTAAAGGCGCATTGTGCGAGCGGGACCACGATGATTCAATGCACCCGACACATGCCAAACCGGGATATTGAGCGCCGACATATATGACATACCTGTGAAATGGCGAAGCGATGAGGCCTTGGCCGAAGAGTCCAAGAGCGAACGAAGTGAGCGGAGGATCCCCGTGCCAGGCACAACCAGTAAGAAGTTGGACGTCCCATTCGTCGCCGGGGTGGTGGGAAGCCTCCCCCGCACGGCGCCGGTGCGCGACATGCTGCCAAGCGCTCCGGGCCCGGCGTCGGCCGAGGCCGCCCGCACATCGCGCATGGACGCCGCCGTAGGCTATGCCATTGCCCTGCAGGAGTCGTCAGGCATCGACCTCGTCAGCGACGGAGAGTGGCGGCGTCACGCTTACACGCACGTGATCGCAGACGTGTGCGAGGGATTCGCGGTCGATCCCAGGCCGGGCGTGCGCTTCGGCCTCTTCGTCGACGAGCCCCTGCGAGTGGTTAAGCCCGGTCTCGCCGCCGAAGAGGCACGGTTCCTAGTCGATAACACGACACGGGCCACCAAGGTCTGCATCCCATCTCCGTACATTCTTGGCGCGAGGCTCTGGGACCCAGACTACTCGACGAAGGCCTACCCGGTGAGACAGGATTTCGTGGACGAGCTGGTGCCCATACTGCGCGACGAGATCGTGGCCTTACGGGATGCCGGCGTAGACGTCATCCAGATCGACGAGCCCGACATGGCGACGCTACTCGACCCCAACAAGGAGCCGATCTACGGCGACCGCCAGTACGATCTGGACATGGGCGCGGCCAAGATCAACGAGATGATCTCCGGCATCGACGGCGTTCGGCTGAGTATGCACATGTGCCGCTGGAACTCGCTCAACCGGGGCTGGCACTGGGAGGGCGGCTACGAGCCCATCATCGATACGCTGGGCAAGATAGAAGTGGACCAGTTCGTCATGGAGTTCTCCATCCCGGTGACCGGCAGTGTCTCCATCCTCAAGGAGCTGCCCGAAGACAAGCTGGTCGGACTCGGATGCCTCGATCCTCGCTCGGAGGCGATACCGACGGCGGAGGTTATCGTAGGCCGGGTGGAAGAGGCGATGCAGTACGTCGACGCGGACAGGCTGAGCCTTAACCCGGACTGCGGTTTCGCACCTGACATAAGGCACAACATCCCGCTCGACGAATGCTACCTGAAGCTGACGCGCGAGGCCGAGGCAGCCGCCATCCTGCGCGACCGCCATGCCTAGGGGCCGTCGGCCCATTCATATTTCAACTGCCATGGTGCACATCACCAACGGAAAGGCCATGACGCCGGCCTTGATTGGCACGGCGCTGCTGGGCGCCTGCTGGGCGCTACTTTGGTCGGTGACGAGTTACTGGAGCCCGCTGTTTTTCACCGGTCTCTGGTTCGGCGCGGCTCTTCTGATGTACGCAGCCGGGCCGGAAGACCACCCGGGCTGGCGCCGTCATGGGGCGCTGGCTGTTGCATCGGTCCCGGTGTGGTGGTGGTTCGAGGCGGTCAACGTCCGCGTCGATAACTGGGAGTACGTCCTGACCCATCCCTATGGCCGCATCGAGTACGCCGTGTTCGCATCCCTCGCGTTCTCGACGGTGGTGCCGGCGCTGGACGCAGCCTCGCGACTGTTTCGCGCCGGCCGACCGACGGACGGTAAAGCGCCGGAGCCAGGATCGGCAGTGTCCGGCAGGGTCGCAACAGGAGAGGCGGCGGCCGGGCTGGTGGCGACGGGCCTGTTTTTCGCCTTACCGGACATGTTCTTCCCGCTGGTCTGGGTGGGGCCGTTCCTGGTCCTGGACGCCGCGGTGGGGCTGGTGACGGGCGACAGCCTAATGATGCAGACGGCGACGGGCCGCTGGCGAACGGCAGTCGCAGTGGCGCTCGCGGGGCTGATGTGCGGCTTCCTGTGGGAGATGTGGAACTTCTGGGCCGCCCCGAAGTGGATTTATGACATCCCCCACCTCGGCTACCTCAAGGTCTTCGAGATGCCGATATTAGGATACCTAGGCTACGTCCCGTTCGCCTGGAGCATCTACCAGCTGGTGCGGCTGGCCGATCTTAGCGCGGCGATGATGATCGACCGGACGGCCGGTCGGTCCGCAAGGGCGGTCGCCCACCAGACGACCAAATAGGAGGAACAACAGATGGCCACGCTAGAAACCGTGCTCGGACCCGTCGACTCCGGCGACCTGGGCTTCATCCTGCCACACGAGCACGTGATGGAGACGTCGGGAGGCATCCCTCACACCTACCCGGACCTCGTGGACACGGAAGAGGTCGTGGGGCGAGCCGTCGCGGCGCTGCGGCGCGTGCGCGAGCAGGGCGTCGAAACCATCGTCGACCTGACCACTTTCGACATCGGCCGCGACGTGGCACTACTTCAGCGCATTTCGAGGGAATCGGGGGTGAACATCGCCTGCTGCACCGGGTCCTGGCTGGACGTGCCGAGAACCTTCCTGACAACCGGAGCGGAGCGCGTCGCCCGGCTGTTCGTGCGGGAGATCGAGGAGGGGATCGAGGGCACCGGTGTCAAGCCCGCCGTGATAAAAGCCTCCACCGATTCGGAAGGCATCACGCCGGGGGCAGAGCTGTCGCTAAGGGCCGCGGCGCTTGCGAATCTCGCCACGGGAACGCCGATTTCGACGCACACCTGGGCGCCGGGCCGAACGGGCGAGATGCAAGTCGAGGTATTCGAGCAGGAGGGCGTCGACCCGAACAAGGTCTGCATCGGCCACAGCGACGACACGGACGACGTCCCCTACTTGATCTCGTTACTCGATAGAGGCGTGTGGTTGGGATTGGACCACATGGCGAACTACGGCCACCGGGAGGGCACTCCCGATGCCGACACCCGCATGGCGACGGTGTGGAAGCTGATGGACGCGGGGTACGGGCACAGGCTGCTGCTCAGCCATGATTTTTGGATTTCGGTGGGGGTGTTCACATCGGACCAGATGACCGAACTACAGGCGGGCAACCCGGACGGCTACAGCTTCATACCCTTACGGGTGCTTCCCCGGCTGAGGGAGCTTGGGACGTCCGAGGAACAGATCACCGCGCTGACGGTCGACAACCCCCGCCGCTTCCTCACGAGCGCCGCTTCCTGACGACGGCGGTTTCCTGGAGGGGCTGCACTGCTCCGATCCGGGTCATCCACTAAACTCAGGACATGGAACCACCTCTAATTCACCGCGACCGCGACGACGGCGTGTTCGTGCCGCTCCAGCTCAGTGAAATCGTCGGCGGCGTCGTGCACGTCTACCGGCGCAACGCCTGGCGATTGGTCGCCATCGCGTTCGTCGCCCAGCTTCTCGTCTTCATAGTCACATTGGCGGCGGGAGAGCCGACGCTGTTCGGAGACACGGCTGAGGACGAGGCGCCACAGGCGGGCACAGAGGTGGAGGATACGGCCGATCTGACCACAGACCTGCTCGGGGGGGCGGGTGACGATGCCACCAGGCCCGTCTCGGACGTCGGGGGAAACCCGCCGGGTGACGTGGTCGTGGAAGAGACGTCCGGGACTACTTCGGACGCTTCGGACGTCCTGGACGAACTGAGCGATGACTGGCTCTCGGCTGTGGTCGTGGCCGTCGTCGCCTGGGTGGCGTTCACGGTGTCGGAGGCGGCCATCACCTGGGTGGCCCTAGAGTCGCAGATGAACCTGAGAGCGCCCCTCGAGGTCACCCTGAAGCGTGCGCTCACCCGGCTCTGGCCCCTAACCCTGACCGTGCTGGTCATCTCCCTGATGGTCCTGGTGGTGGTGGTGGTAGCGCTCGCGCTGTCGCTGGTAATCGGCAGCCTAGCCGTCTTTGTCGGCGTGGTCGCGGGCGTGTACCTAGTGGGCAGGCTACTGTTCGCGCCGATCGTGGCCCTGATCCAGCGAACCGGGCCGTCCGACTCGATAAACGAGAGCTTCCGCATGACCCGAGGCAACTGGTGGCGGGTGGTGGGGTACGTGCTGCTCATGGCCCTGTTCTACCTAGTCGTCGGGGCGGCACTGCAGTACACGGTCGGCCAGATCCCGAATGTCGGCGACCTGATAGTCGGGACGGTAATGGTGCCGCCATCCATCATTTTCATGACGATTCTTTACCTCGACCTGCGCGCCCGGACCTCACCTCCAGACGCGTTCACCCGACAGGTGCTAGCCGGCGAGATGGGCCTCACAAAATCCGGGTCCCGGCACGGCTCACCGCCGTAAGGCTCAGACCGTAACGAAGAGGTCGCCGCAAGAGACACAGAAATTTGCCTCGCGCATGTGCGCCGCGCGGCAGTTGCCGCAGAGCACGGATTGACCTCGTCCAAGGTCTGGCGTTCCCCAGAATCGGCAGAACTTGCTACCCGAGCGGATCGGGCGAACGCAGATGATGCACTAGACCAGCGGCACGTTCCTCTTGAGCGTGAACCGGGAAAGGCACCCGGCCCAGCGGAAGCGGTTCTGCTGCGTGAGCACTATTCGGCACGGTTCATGGAGAAGCCAAACGTCAGGCCCTGGTTTTCGAACGTGCCCTTGATTTGCGTGCCGTCATAATCACCGTCGAAGGTCACGCCGGAGACCGGGTCGGTAAAGGAGATCGATCCCTGTTCCCATGACACTTTGCCGAGCCTGGCGTCCATGATGCCCTGGCCCGGCACGCTCATCGAGCCGGCGAGCTCGTCACCTTCCATAACGAACTCGACCGTGAAGTTGATCTGCAGGCCCATCGCCAGGATCTTGCCTTCCCATGCGCCGACGAGAGACGAAAAGTCGTCGACCAGCGGCATGGCCATCTCTTCCGATGCCTGCTTGGGCTCGGTCGCCTGGTCTCCGGTTTCGAGGTCTTCGGGCGTCGGAGTGGCGGGCACAGCAGTTGGCGGTACCAGGGTCGGAGTGGCGGGCACGGCGGTGGGCGGCACCGTGGTCGGGGTCGGCTCGGGCGTGGCGGTCACCGTCGCCGTGGGCGTCGGAATGGGCTCAGGATCAGCCCCACCACAGGCGGCGGCAAATATGGCCGTGGCGACCACCAAAAGCAACATACCGGTCAGTGATCGTTTGAAAGTCAATTGCCATCTCCCATTCGGCTGCACCTGCTTGGCGACTCCTATGCGACCGCACCCATAAGGCCGCACATGGGGTCGGAGTGGCACGATTGTATCCCATCTCATGTTCCCAACAGACAGTCATGAACCTCTTCGAGCTTGCGACGACGAGTTAGTCTCCGTCACTATCCGACACCTGTAGACTCCGCACCCACTAGACTCCACCCACGCATAGCCATGGCGCGTGACGTCAGCGTGACAACGGTGAGCTACGAGGAGGAAAAAGCGTTTTGTGGTCAAGACAACCATAGACGCTCAGATAGGCAACGCCGTCGTCGCGAACGGCACGATAGGAGCCACAACCGAAAAGATCCTGACAGGCCAGAAGCCGTGGGCAGTGTACTTCTACGAAGAGAACGGGGTCCGCGCACAGATTCTGATCATAAACATGGACGACCTCAGCCAACTTCCGGCCATAGCCGGACCCTGATGGCAGGCTTTTGGCGGCACTGCCAGCATCCACCCCGCCATGACTCCGGAGGGCCTGGAAAAGGTCATGCACGCCATGGGGTAAACTGGAGCCTACCGTGAGTTCGATTACCCCGGTACGTTGGGGCGGCCGGCAGAGTCCACTTACTCCGCCGGCCTTTTCGTTTGGGCCGAGCGGGCTGGGCGCAAGCATCCTGTTCCTGGTCGCGTTGCTGGCACTCGGTGCCTGTGGATCGGACGCTGGATCCGACCAGGTCGCCGCAGACGAGCACGCCTACACTACTCTCGCGAACGGGCTGGAGCCCGACGAGTTCACCAAGGGCCCGGACATGAAGTCGCGGCGGGAGCGCTTCACCACGGTTCTGCTCAGCGACGGCCGACTCCTATCGGTGGGCGGCCGCGCCGTCGGCCTGCAGGCCCAGAGCGGCAACTACAACGAGACGGCCGAGCTGTTCGACCCGACCGCCACCGCTTGGGCCTTCACCGGCGACATGAACGAGCAGCGCCGCTCGCCGGGCCTGTTTGCACTGCTCGACGGGCGGGCGATGGTGGCCGGCGGCCTGAGCGGCCAGCGCGAGCCGCTGGCATCGACTGAGATATGGGAACCGACGACCGGCATGTGGACCTTTGGCCCGGAAATGGCCCGGCCGCACGACCTCATGGGCACCGCTGTACTGCACGACGGTCGTTTCATAATGATCGGCGGCACAAGTAAAAACGAGGACGGCCTGCTCATCTCCCTCAACGCTGAGACCGAGGCGTATGACCCGGCCACCGGCGCGTGGTCCAAGCTCGCGCCGATGCTGGACCTCCGCGCAAGCCATACCGCCACGGTGCTGTCCGACGGCCGCGTGCTGGTCGTCGGCGGGGGCAAGACCGACGGTCCCTATCTAAAGTCCACCGAGATCTACGATCCGGCCACGGACGTATGGATCCTGGCTGCCCCCCTGACGAAGGGCCGCGCCTTCCATACGGCCACGCTGCTCAACGACGGGCGCGTGCTAGTCGTCGGCGGCAAGGGAAAGATCAAACAGGCCGAGGTCTACGACCCGGAGTCGGATACCTGGACCCTTGCGGGCGAGACCGCCGACGCACGCAGCGAGCACGCCGCCACGCTGCTTTCCGACGGAACTGTGTTGGTGACCGGGGGTACCGGCTACCTATCCACCAGCGAGTTGTTCGACCCGGCAACAAACACTTGGACGGCAGGCGAAGAGCTGGGCACAGGACGCTATAAGCACGGCGCTTTCCGGCTGGACGACGGCCGCACCCTGATCATGGGCGGCACCAGCAAAGACGGCATGCTGGCGACGACCGAAATCTACGGTGGCCAATAGGGCGCTCGCTGGCCTAATTTCCAGTACACGGTGCCGTCGATGATGTAGGTGACGGCGGGCATGCCGATCTACTTAATTTCATCCCGGCTTCATCAATCTCACGTGATTCGATGTCTCTACTACTCAAGTAGATGTTTCACACCTTGCAGCGAGGTTTATTAGAGGCTGTTCGCCCGTACGGCCTGACCTCCCTGAACCATGGCCGGACACCTCCGGACGAACGCTGAAAGGCCCTCGCTCACAACCGCGAGGGCCTTTATCGTTTAACCGGCGTCCCGCCCGCGCCAGCGTTCTTTGCCAAAACGATGAGCGCTTGCTCGAAGAAGCCTCGACGATCAAGGCCAGGCCTCGCGGAGCCCTACGGAACGAACAGCACCACCGTGGCGATGGGGTTGCCGGCGGGATCCTCTTCCAGGTCCAGCGCGCCGACCCAGAACCGGCCGAGCTTCTTCATTCTCAGCTCGGGGTTGTCGGGGTCGAGGATCAGGTCGGTGGCGCCCTGCTCGAAGAACGACATACGGATGTCGACCCTGACGGTCACGGTGCCGCCTTCCGCCCTGTTGTCGTCGACGACCTCAAGAAAGGTGGCGGTGGCGCCGGTGCTGGGGTCGGGGCTAATCACGGCTTGCTCCAAAGCCAGCCGGACCGGCTGGCCCAGCGGCACCTGGGTCCTGCCCTCGACGTTGGACTCGGTAGCGGCCGGGAAGTCGACGTCCAGGCCCTCCCCTGTCGTCGCCTTGCGCTCCGCCTCGGGGGTCGGCGAGGAGACGGGCGTCGGCGTGGCATTGGCGGCAATCTCAAGAGCTTCGGCACGAGCCGCCTCGGCGGCGGCCATCAGTTCGGTTCGCGTGTGTCCGGACGCCGGCGGCGTGAAGGCCTCGCTCTCGGCCAGCAGCTTGTCGGTACCCTGCCCGCCGATGAGGGCGACGCGGCCGTCGCCGAGTAAGGAGGCGACGAACCGGTAGCGTGTGAAGTCCATCACGCCCACCTCAGTCCAGGTGGCGGTGACGGGGTCGTAGACCTCGACCGAGTCCAGGTTGCCGGAGCCGCCCGCGACGAGCACGCCGCCATCGGGCAGCGCCACGGCGATGTGCTCTGCGCGCGGTGCGTTGGTGTCGGCCAGGGTGATCCAGGCGTTGGCTTCGGGATCGTAGACCTCCGAGGTCTTGCGCTTGCCCCTGCCGCCGACTACCAAGACCCTGCCGTCCGCCACGAGCGTGGCGGAGTGCTGGGAACGGGGGACGTTCATATCACCCGCGGAAGACCACTCCTCGGTAGCGGGGTCGAACAACTCAGCCGACTTCAGGAACGGGCCGTCGGGGTTGCCGCCGCCCGTCACCAGAACCCGGCCGTCGGGGAGCACGGTTGCGGTGTGGTGGATGCGCTTTTCGGCCATCGACGCCACGTCGGTCCAGGTATCCATGGCAGGGTCGTAGATCTCCGTGGTCCCGGTGCGTTGGGCCTCGGAGTCTGTGCCTCCTATGACGATGACGCGCCCGTCGCGCAGCACGACCGCCTGGAGCTTTTCCCTGGCCTGGTTCATCGGGGCGACCACGGTCCACTTATCGGTGGCTGGATCCCAAATCTCGGTAACGGCGGTGCTGTTGCGGTTGACGGTCGCGCCGCCGGTGACGAGCGCCCGGCCGTCGCTGAGCGTTACGATCGCCGGTAGCTCCCTGACGATGCTGATATCGCCGGTCTGCGACCACTCGTCGCTGGCCGGGTCATAGACCTCCGTCGAATCGAGGAAGCCGGAGCCGTAGCCGCTGGACTGAGCCTGTATGCCCTTGCCGGCGACTACCAACAAACGCCCGTCCGGCAGGACCGTCAGCGAATGGAACTGTCTGCCCTCGAACATCGAGGCGATGGACTCCGTTCCGACCTCTCTCGATGTCCCGGAGACGGTTGCGTTCGATCCTGTGTCCGTAGACTCCGAAGTGTCTGACGACGACGTGACGGCGGGGGAGCTACCGCAGGCGACAACGAGCAGCATCACGGCAAACAGTACAATAACGATGGGGATTGATTTCATTGGGACCCTTTGAACTGGGGAGGATTGTGGACTGTCTACTCAACAACCGATGTGAGATGGTACCCAAAGCGGGAGTCCGTATCAAACGCCACATCACGGTTACTCCCCTCTCCCGCACACGCCGACGATCCGGTCCCGGCGAAGGTTGTTTTTCTCAAGCGGTTGCCGGTCGCCGTAGGATTAATTAGCGGCCTTACATAGAGCGACGCTACCCTAAGACTCGCATGGGACCGGGCAGGAGCAGGAGACAAGACTTGGAGAGAGCATTTGTAACGGCACCCGTCATGCTGGTCGCCATTCTGGTCCTGCTCGCGGCCGCCTGTGGCGGCTCGCCCACCGCCGACTCGACCGGAGTCGTCCAAGATGAGGGCGTCGAGGAAGAGGCCGCGGCGCCCCTCGCCACGCAGGGCGGCTCGGTGTTCGTCGGCGACATGGGAGAGCAGCGCCAGTGGCTGGCCAGCGTCTTGCTGGACGACGGCCGTGTACTAGTCGCCGGCGGTAACAGCCCGACGTGGGCGGCCGGGTCGGTGGCCACAGCCGAGGTGTGGTCCCCAGGCCCGGGCACCTGGGACTGGACCGGGGAGATGACCGACGACCGCTTCTCCAACGGACTGGTGCGATTGCAGGACGGAAGGGTGCTGACTGCCGGTGGCCGCGGCATCAAGAACCACGCGATCATCACCGCTGAGATCTGGGATCCTGCGACCGGAGAGTGGACGGCGGTGACCCCCATGAACACGGCGCATGAAAAGATGCCTCTGATCCTCCTGCCGGACGGCCGCGTGCTGGTTGTCGGAGGCGCGAACGAGGTGTACGAGCACCTGCCCACGACCGAGATCTACGACGTCGGCGCCGACCTGTGGACCACGGTTGCGTCGATGGTGGGGAACCGCATCTGGCATACGGGGACGCTGCTCAGCGACGGTCGAGTACTGGTCACCGGGGGCGGCAAGCCGGACGGGCCGTTCCTCAAGTCCGCCGAAATCTACGACGTCGACGCCGACAAGTGGCTGTCGGCAGGAGACATGACGGTCAGCCGATCGCAGCATACCGCCACGCTGCTAAAGGACGGACGGATCCTGGTGGTCGGCGGCAGGGGCAAGCGGACCACGTCGGAGATCTACGACCCGGCGACGAACAGCTGGGGTTCGGTGGCTGAGACGAACGCGCCGCGCGCCGAGCACGTCGCCGTCCTGCTTCCCGACGGCCGGGTGGCGGTCGCCGGGGGCACCGGCAGCCGCGACACGGTCGAGGTGTACGATCCCGCGACCAACGAGTGGACGACGGTAGGCGACCTATTGATCGGGCGCTATCGCTCAAGCATGGAGTTGCTGGACAGCGGCGAGCTGTTCATAGTCGGCGGTCAGGGGCGCGACGGCGTGCTGGCCCAGACCGAACTGTTCTCGCTGGGCATCGGCGAAGAGGTGGCCGCCCAGATGCGCACCGGCACCGCCACCGAGCAGGAGCCGACGCCGGAGATCGCTCCAGACGCCACCCCGACGCCTCGGCCGAAGCCCACGCCGAAGCCACTTAACCTAGCTTTCGAGTTCCCCGACCCGGTCGAATCCAACCCGACGGGCGAGACCACCCTGGTCGAACTGGGCGTCCCGGTAAGGCTGCCGCTCGGTCAAGAAATGACGAGTCCTTTATCTGTAGTCGCTGGGATGACGGCGAGGTTCATCAGCGTCATAGAAGACACTAGATGCCCGGCGGGACAGACCTGTGAAACGCCCGGCCGGGTGGTGGTGAAGATCGACCTGAGGGCGGACAGCCCGCTGGGAACGTCCGAGATGATCATCGAAGACGATCAGACGGGAACCACCATCAAGCGCTTCGGCAAGTACTCCGTCGGGTTCTTAGGTCTGGAGGCCGACTCCGACGGCGTTAAAGCCACACTGGTGATTTTGCTGTCCAACTGACGGGGCGGGTGGCCCCGGCCAGCGGATTGCGCGGTGCCGCGTCACACCCTGGAAACAAAGGAGGGGTCCTTTACGAGAGGGACCCCTCCGTTCGTCTGCGCGGGCTCAGCCCGCGGCCCCCGTTGCGTAAGCGATCTCTCGTTACACCACCCCGTCGGTGCGCAGGTCCTTTAGCGCCTGGTCGAAGCCCTCGACCGTGCGGTCGACCACCTCGTCGGTGTGGGCCGCCGACACGAGGAAGCACATCCCGTTCCAGTCCATCCCATCCGCGCCGTTCACAAGCACCGCGCGCCGCAGCGCCTGAGTCCTCTCCGGAGGCATCGAGGCGTAGATCTCCTCGTACGGCATGGTGCAAAGCTCGCGGTCGCAGTTGCAGTCGTAGCCCAGGTTCACCTGCACCAGCGACGAGATGCCGTGCGAGTGGCCCATCACCTCGTTGCGCGCGAACGCGTCGTTGATGCCGTCCTTCAACCGCCTGGCCGCCGCGTCCGCCACCTCGATGGCGTTGGTGTTCCAGATGACGTCCAGTTGGGCGATCCCCGCCGCAGCCGATATCGGCTGCGCGTTGTATGTCCCGGCCTGGGCCACGCGCTTCGTCGAGTCGTGCTCCGGATCGCCGGTGAACGCCATCACGTCCATCACGTGTTTTTTACCGCCCACCGCCGAGCCCGGCTGACCGCCCGCCATTATCTTGGCCATCGTCGTGATGTCCGGGTCCAGGTCCCACCGCTCCTGCGCGCCACCCTTCGACAGCCGGAACCCGGTGATCACCTCGTCCATGATGAACAGCACGTCGTTTTTCTGACACACATCCTGCATGTCGTGCAGGAACTGCGGATTCTGTATCGGGAAGGTGCCGAAATGAGCGCCGTTGCACTCGACGATCACGCCCGCCACGTCGTTGCGGGACGACAGGATGCGCTCAACCTCTTTCACGTCCGCCGCCGCCACGATCACCGAGTCGAGCACGGCCTTCGGTATGCCGCCGGTCGACTGCCCCGACGCGACGGTGGCGTAGTCCTGCCAGCCGTGGAAGTGCTCGTGGAATTTAATGATCTTTTCCTTGCCGGTGTAGCCGCGCGCGATGCGCATGGCCAGCAGCGTCGACTCGGTCCCCGCCGACGTGAAGCGAATGGTGTCCAGCTTCGGCATGTTGCGCTTGACCGCCTCAGCGTACAGCGTCTCGTGAGTCGTCGCCCCACCAAGGTGCGTGCCCCTGTCGATCTGGTCACGCACCGCGTTGACCACGTTCTCGGGACTGTGACCGAGCAGAAGGCTGCCGTTGCCCATGACGTAGTCGACAATCTCGTTGCCGTCCACGTCGTACTTGAACGGGCCGGACGCCGACTCGTAGTATGTGGGATAGGGAGCGTTGAAGCGAGACTGGTGGGTTACGCCACCCGCGAAGGCGTTCTTGCCTCTCTCGTACCACTCGCGGGACCTTGCGAACATGGATTCATACTTGTCGTCGATAACGCCCATGACTCCTCCTCGTGCAGCCCGGGATTCCGGACCAAAAAGGTCCACAAGTGCGCCGTACTATAAGGAAGAGACGTAGGAAGGGTCAAACCTGGGATGTTGGGGGGGGGCAGAAAGAGACTTTGCCAACCACGCACTGTTTGGCTGTTCAGTCGGTCTTACAAGCTCGGTTTGACATCACTCGTCATGGCAAAGACTACCAATGACGATCGAACGGTCGCTGGGGAATCCTGATCCGCAAAGAGCCCTCCTCTAGTAAGTCGCTCGGCCGCCGGAGATGTCGAAGACGGCGCCGGTGGTAAACGTGCATTCCTCCGACGCCACCCACGCCACCAGTGCCGCCACCTCGGCGATGTCACCGAAGCGACCCATGGGGATTTTGCCCAGCATGTAGGCAACAACCTCGGGGGACGTCTGGTCGAGGATCCGCGTCTGCACCACCGCCGGTGTGATGCAGTTCACTCGTACTCCCGTCTCTGCAAGCTCCTTGCCCACTGACTTGGTCAGCCCGATCACGGCGGCCTTGGTGGCGCTGTACGGCACCATGTTGGGGTTGCCCTCTTTGCCAGCGATGGACGCGATGTTTACGATTCGCCCGTAGTCGCGCTTAAGCATTGCCGGGACCGCCTTCTGGGTGAACAGGTACGCGCCCCGGAGGTTGGTGCGGTAGACCCGGTCGAGTTCAGTCACCGGTAATTCCCAAATTGACCCGGGATCACCGGTGATGCCGGCGTTGTTGACGAGTACATCAAGGCGCCCCCAGGCTTCCAACGACGCCTGCACCGCCTCCTCGGCCACCGCCTCCTCCGCCACGTCGCCGACCACCAGTCGCACGTCGATGCCACGGGCGGCCATCTCCGAGGCCGACTGCTGGCCCATCTCCCCGTTCGCGTCCACCAGCACGACGCCGGCACCCTCGCCGCCCAGCCGGTTGGCGACGCCATAGCCGATGCCGGTGGCCGCCCCAGTGACGATGGCGGCTTGGTCCCTGTAACGATCTTTGTTTGCGGTGCTCGAAGAGATCATGTTGGTGAAGCGGTCGGCGTCAGCGACTCAATGCAGAGGACATATAAAGATGGCGGCGTCCTCATACCAGTCGTAGACATGATCCCCGAAGTCACCGTCAGTGTCCTCTTCAAACCGGTTTGCAGTCGCAGCCCCGGCCGACTCGACGCCGGTGATGGCGTTCTCCGAGAGCGCATACGCGCCGACAAACACGATGGACACCAGCAGGGTCAGAAGCCCTATGGGGAATATCTTCTGGAGGTGCTTTAAGCGCGGTCTCCCATAGTCGCTCCAGACCGTTGCTTCTAGCTCCAACCCCCGTCGGGGGGATAGATCGAGTCCCCGAACGCCTCGGTGTTCGGCACCACGCTCTCGATCATGCGCTCCAGGTGCGGTATCCAGTCGAGGAAGTGCTTCGTCTGCTGGTGGGACTTGAAGTCGGCCTCGGTGTCGTAGATCTCCACGAACCACACCAGGTTCTCGTCCGAGCGGTCTTGGAGCAGGTCGAAACGCACGCAGCCCGGCTCAGCCGCCGCGCCCCTTGCGTTGGGCTCGATAAGGCGGATCCACTCATCCCGGAACCCCGGTTTGATCCTGACAGCGGCAATAGCTGTGAACATAATCTTGTCTCGAGTCCCTTGTTTCCCAGCGGCCTTGCGGCCGCTCGATATGGCCTTGGCTCTTTTTTTCTCCTACGAATCCGAAACCGTGATGAAGTCGAACATCCCCAGCCGATAATGATTGTAGACCCGACCGTCGTCTTCCTCTTGCACAATGGTGCAGGCCAGTTCATATCGGCCGGCGGAAACAGGAAGCTCGATCACGGCGACATCGCCTGAAGCGATATCCTCCAGTTCGCCGATCTCATACTCCTGAAACTCGTCTATCTTCCTTATCACCTCTACCTCGTGGACGAGTGTTCCGACGTTGCGGACGGTCAGCCTCACCACACCTGATTGGACTTCTTTCTCCACCGGGGTGACGAACCACTCACCGAGGGTGACGTTCACGTCCGTGACTTCGGCCAGATCAGGTGAGTCCGACGCTGTCGCACATGCGGCCACGGCCAGGAGCAGGGCCGTGGTTATTCCGATCAGGAAGCGCATGAAGTGAGGTCCTTTCGAATTGAGCATCAGTACCGCCGGCTAGTAGACGCCCACGTCCAGGAGCAGCGCCAGAGTCCCTTGTATGTCCGACAGATCGCCCAGGTTGACGTCGGGCGTCGCGATCTCCGAGAGCGGGACCACGGCGGGATTGCTCGTCACACCGGTAACCAGAGGAAACTCGAAAGTCTCGTCGGCGAAGAACCGTTGAGCGGTATCCGAAAGGAGAAATCGCAGGAACGCATCCGCCTGATCCTGGTGGGGAGAGTTTGAGAGAACCCCGGCCCCGGCCACGTTGATGAGCGCGCCCACACCGTTACTCGGGTAGTGGTTAGCGGCGCTGAAAGACGGGCCTTCCTCCTCGAGGAATCGATGGAGATAGTAGTGATTTGCCAGTCCCACGTCGACCTCTCCGGCCGCAACCGCCTGGATGGTCGCGCTGTTGTTTTTGTAGGCCACAACGTCATTTGCCAACATGCCCTCAAGCCACTGCCTTGTCCGCTCCTCGCCGTGGATCAGTCGTATGGCGGTAACGAACGACTGGAAAGATCCGTTCGTAGGGGGCCAACCGACGCGTCCTCCCCACTTCGGGTCGGTCAGTTCGAACACGGATTCGGGCAGGTCTTCGGGACCCAGGCGGTCGGTGTTATAGACGATCGTCCGGGCCCGTCCGGACACCCCTACCCAGTCCCCATCGGCAGACCGGAACCGGGGGTCCACCAAGTCCAGCAGAGCGTTTGGCAACTCTCCAAGCATGTCAGCATCGGACACTGCCCCGAGGCCGCTGGCGTCCTGGGCGTAGAAAACGTCCGCGGGCGTGTTACTTCTTTCTTCCAGGATCGTGGCAGCCAGCTCCGCCGTGGAGCCGTACTTGACGCGGACCTCGATTCCGGAGACCTCGGTGAATTGTTCCAGCAGTGGACCGATGAGCTGCTCGCTGCGCCCCGAGTAGATGACCAGGGGTTCCTCGCCGTCGGAGGCGCCGCACGCGGGCGTCACCAGCAGCCAGGCGACCAGGACGATGACCGTCACAAACAAGAGGGGCGCAGGCAACGTACCAGCGGATGCCAATTTAGTGATGTTCAAGGAGATTCGCCTTTAGGCCCGAGTAGTCAGGATCGCCATATATGGTATGGCTGGCTCCAACCGATACCATTCCAATCCGATTCTTCTCCACCAATACCGCCTCCTAACCGTGGTATCCGTTTGTTATGCGATTCAGCAGTTCACTCAAAATTGTGAACTTAGTACACCCTTAGTAATTTACTTAGTATGTTCTTAGTAATAATATTACTAACCACACATCGATCACATTGTCAACCGTGAGAGATGCCCTGCCGAGGGAGGAGACTAAGGTGACACTGAACGGACTAGGAGCGTCTTCCGACGCTGATACACCCAAAGGCACTGGCACGGCATTGTCTCCCGCGTGCTCTCACAAATCCCGTTCACCGCGCCGATCGAGCTACTGGCAAGATCCAGCAGTGGCGAAGAGATTGGCTGGGTTGAGGTCGTCGCTGCCCTGCACAACACCGACTAGCGGCCCGGCACTGGCCGGTCGGCAGAATGACGAGGTCTTCGAATCCCGGCGACAGCAGCTCCATACCGTCGGCGGTCACCAGCACCATGTCCTCGAAATTGCGGCCCAGCGACCAGTCCGAGTAGTCGAGCATCCACGGCTCCACGCACAGGACCATGTTCTCTTCGATGACCTCGTCGCTGCCCCAGGCCAGGTGCGGAATCTCGTGCATCTCCAGCCCTATGGAGTGGCCGATGGAGGTGTCACCCAACATGTGGCCGTAGCCACCATCTTCGATTGGACGATCGTCGCCGGAGTCATTCCCGCCATCATCGTCGGTCAGTCCTCGACAATGGTGGGCATAATCGTCGGCGTGTTCACCATATCCATCGGCATCGGATCGGTAATGGCGCTGGAGGGTATCTTCAAGGTCGCACTCTAAGGGCACGCCAGAGGCGCCTCGCCCCTGGCGTTCGACAAAGGAGTATTCGCCAACGCCTACAAGCCCGAATTCAGCGAATACTAGGCCTAGTCCCCCACGCCCTCAATCTTCATAACCTCTCCACCGGGAAGCCGGGCGATGTCACAGCGTGTGCATCCCCCTGGCGGATGATCCGGATCACGCCCGCTGCGACGGGCAATGGCAACTACCCGGCCACCGGAGACGAGACATGGCATACGTTGGACAACTGGCCCACGACTTTGAGCTAACCGACCAGGGCGGTGAAACGCACATGATGAGCCGGTACCGGGGTCAGAACGTGCTGCTATCCTCCCACCCGTACTCGTTCGGGGGGCGCTGAAAGCTGCACCTGTCCGCGCTCCGGGCCGCCTACCGGGAGTTCGTGGAACGCGATACCCAGGTACTGGGTATGAGCACCGACCCGCATCCCACCCAGACGGCCTGCGCCGCGTCTCTAGGTGGACTACCGTTCCCGCTTTTGTCAGACTTTCACCCCAAGGGCGAAGCCTCTCGTGCTTACGGCCTCTACAACGAAGAGCTGGGCACGTCCGACCAGGCCATCATCATCGTCGACAAACGCGGGGTGGTTCGCTATCGGCAGGTGTATGCGGAAGTCTCCGACATCGTCATCGAAGACTTTCTGGCCGTTATCGACCGCCTCTGAACGGGGAGGGGTAGGTGGGCTCGGTTGGCCGAGCGCTTCACCGGGTGACTTTCCAGAGTCCTTTGAGTATCAACTAGGCGCCGACGATCATGACGCCCCGGAAAGGGAGGAAATCCTCGACCAAGGCCGACGTCCGGCTGTAATCGTAGTTCACCGGTCGCCTCCCGTTTAAAGATGGCGTCATCCTGACGCCTTCGCTCGCGCCCAGGTAGGTGCTCCTGTACCAAATTCGACTGGTACACGGTACCGTCTGGTCGGTTCGATGTTGAGACTGCGACCCGAGCGACCCATACTGAGGTCATGGACGAAGATCACGACACCATTGGCCGGATTCCCGACTGCACCCGCACTATCGCCGTCGTGGATCTCTCTCCCAGTCCCGACCGACCCAGTCACGGTGTGGCCGCCTACCTACAGAAACAGGACTTCCGCATAATCCCCGTGAACCCGAACGCGGACGAGGTTCTGGGGAAAAGGTCATATCCAGACTTCGTCGCCGTCCCCAAGCCCGTTGACTTGATAAGCGTCCTTCGCCGGTCGGATTTCGTCGCCCCGGTCGTCGACCAGGCCGTGCAGATCGGTGCCAAATACGTTTGGCTGCAGGACGGTGTCATCGACCCGGTAGCGGCCGAAGTCGCCCGCTCGACCGGGCTGGCGGTGGTGATAGATGACTGCATCTATCGTCAGCACCGGCGCAGGCGCGCGACCTGAGCGGCATGGGTGTCTCGACGTGACGATCTCCGAACTGGGCGAGTTTGGCCTGATCGAGAGGCTGACCGGCGTGTTCGAGTCCAACTACCGGCCCGCACGTGAGCCGGACGGCCGGTTCGAACTCCTCCTCGGCAATGGCGACGACGCGGCAGCCTGGGCGGGCCCGACGGGCACGACCGTGCTAACCTGCGACGCGATGGTCGCGGGCTCACACTTCGACCTGTCTTATACGCAGCCCGGAGACGTGGGCTGGAGGGCGATGGTGAGCTGCCAGAGCGACATTGCGGCCATAGGGTTCCGGCCCGCGTACTCCACCGTCACGCTGGGTCTGACCGGGGCGGAGCCGGTGAAGCAATTGGACGAGGTGTACGTCGGAATGGCGGAGGCCTGCTCCCGCTTCGACGGCCGGGTAGTCGGGGGCGACGTGGTTCGTTCGGGGGCGATGTTCATCTCCGTGGCGATGGTGGGAACGGACGCCTCCGGTGACGGCAAGCCGACCACCCGGCCCATGGCCAGATCGGGCGCGAGGCCGGGCGACGTGATCGGCGTCACCGGGCCGCTCGGGGGCTCTGCCGGTGGGCTGAAATTGCTCATGTCCGGCACGGCGCTGGGCGCGACCGAGGCGGCGTTTATCGACGCCCACCTGCGGCCTGAGCCGAGGGTCGAAACCGGCATCCGGTTGGCGGCCAGCGGGGTCGCGTGCGCGATCGACGTCAGCGACGGCCTGGTGGACGACCTGGGCCGGGTATGCGGGGCGAGCGGTGTGGCGGCCGTCATAAGGTTGGCCGCCGTGCCGGTCGACCCGGCGCTTAGGCGAGCCTTTCCCGACGATTGGATGGCGATGGCACTGGGCGGCGGTGAGGGCTATCAGTTACTGTTCACCGCCCCAATCTACGTGGTCGAGGCCGCGCGAGCCGCGGACCCTTCGATCACCGTGATCGGTGAAGTGCTGGCCGGCTCTCCGCAGGTCACAGTCCTGGACAAGGACGGCTCACCAGTGACGACCACGGTGAGGGGCCACGATCATTTCCGGCGTTGATTACCAACAAACTGGCACCATCCGGGCCGGCCGCAGCCGGTGGCGTCATTGGGACGGCGGCACATAGGCAGACGAAGAGAGGATGGGATCATGGGAAAGCACTACGATGGGGCAGCGATACCGAGTGAGCTTCGTCGCGATTTCGACGTTTACGACAGAATCTCCTCGCTGGGGATTGGCCTGGGCTCGTTCGATGAGGACGTCGTCTCACTCGCCGGTTCCGGCATCGCCAAGGCCATAGTTCAGGAGAGCGGACTGGTGTACCTGTCCGGCACCATCGGCGGCGACTATCCGATGAACGACGACGACGACCGCATCCAGCACGGGGTTGATGGCGGTCGATTTGCTGCCGATATCCATATCAGGGCGCTGCACTGGGCGCTGAATTGCGGTGGTGAGGGCGATCTCAACGACGTATTATATACGGTAAAGGCCCTGGGCATGGTGGTTTCTCCTGGTGGTGGTGCCTTCGCGGGCGCGCCCCTGGTCACCAACGGCTACTCGTTCCGGTGGCAATCGGTGTTCGGCGGCGGCATGGGCTCGTTCGCCCAGGACGGCGTGGATGCCGGGGGCTTTTCCGGGGTTCACGCTCGCAGCGCAATGGGCGGCTTCGACGGTCGGTTCTCCATAGAGCCGGAGATGATTATCGCGATACCCCAGTCGTTGGCTTCGGAAATCATCGGCAACCGGGGCTGGGTGTTCCCCCTACCCCCGGTCACGCTGGAAAAGGTGAGGACGGCACGCGGCTAGACAAAAGCCTGCGGGGTCCCACCGCGTTAACGACAATCGGAGGGTTTGAATTGGCCAGGGTTACCTATGTACAGCGAGATCAGATGGCGCCCGACAAGCTCGGCGTCTACGACCGCATCGCCAGCACCAGAGGGTCGGTGCAGAACGTATTCGCAGCGCTGCTCAACAGTCCGGAAGCGGCTGAGGCGGTAACGTCGGTCGGAGAGTATCTGCGATACAAATGCCCCCTGGACCCGGCGATCCGGGAGACCACCATCCTGGCGGCGGCGAGGGAGATGGGCAACCGATACGAGTGGGCCCAGCACGAGCCGGTGGCCAGGGAGGTCGGCGTGCGGGACGAGGTGATCGAGGCGGTGCGGACGGGCAAGGCGCCGATGGGTCTCCCCGCCAAAGAAGGCGTATTCGCACAGGGCGCCAGGGAGTTGACCCGGGACGGCGCGCTGTCGCAAGAGACCTTCGAGGCTATCGAGCACCTGCTGGGCACTAAACAGACGGTGGATTTCGTCGTGTTGGTAGGCTATTATGGAATGGTTGCCAGAATTATCTCGACGTTTCAGGTTGATTTCGACGACTGGCTCGATCCGGAAACCGGTTTCTAGAACCCCTCATATCGGCCGACTGACTGCACGGCCATGTCACTACCAAATCGCAGACGGAGTCAAGATGAGTGAACAAGGCGATTACGTAATCGAGGCCAACGGCGTGTGCAAGGTGTACGACACCGGGCGCGTCACCGTCGAGGCGCTGCGGTCGGTCTCCCTCTGTGTCAAGAGGGGCGAAATGGTCGCCGTTATGGGCCCGAGCGGCTGCGGTAAGACGACGCTACTCAACTGCCTTTCGGGGCTCGACGACCTGACGTCCGGCAACGTCAGGATCGACGGGACGGAGCTGTCAGAGATGTCCGACCGGGTCAAGACCAGGTACCGGGCCCAGCGCATGGGCTACATATTCCAGGCCTTTAACCTGCTGCCGGTTCTGACGGCGCGAGAGAACGTGGAGATGCCACTGCTGGTATCGGGAACGGCGGCCAATGAGGCTCGCACGGCGGCGGAAGAGGCGCTGGAGATGGTGTCTCTCGGCGAATGGATGAGCCACTATCCGGCAGAGCTGTCGGGCGGTCAGCAGCAAAGGGTGACGGTAGCCCGGTCGCTGGTGAACCGTCCGGAGATCGTCTGGGCCGACGAGCCCACTGGCAACCTGGACAGCGAGAACGCCGGTGAGGTGATGGAGCTGATGACCCGGCTGAACGCCGAGAACCGCCAGACCTTCGTCATAGTCACCCACTCCGACGAGGTGGCCGCGTTGACCCACCGCACGATCCGCATGCGGGACGGCCGCATCGAGTCGGACGGGGACAACAGCGCCGGGGGCCAGAGCTAGGAACGGCGCATGGACACGCTCTTTGGCGCACCGGTCGCCAGTATCGCCATCACCCTGCTGGTGATCTTCGTGATCCTGATGGGGTTCCTGGTCTACATCGGGGTGCGAAATACTATTCTGCTCAGGATGGCGTTGCGAAACGTCGTGCGCCGACCGGCGCGTGGCCTGCTTATCGTCACCGGCTTGATGCTGGCCACGGCCATCATTTCTATCGCCTTTACCACGGGCGATTCGGTGACATTCAGCATCAAGAGCGAGGTAACGGAAGCGATCAGAGAGCTGGACGAGTTCGTCGGCGTGGACGAAGAGTCCGAACTCTGGGATGGCAAGGCGGTACCGGAGACCTTCCCGCAAGTTCTGTATGACGAGATAGGCCCGGCCCTGGAAACGGACCCGGACGTGGACGCTATCCTCCCCAACTACTCTGAGCCGGTCGCCGTCCTGAACACCCGCAGTCAGCGCTTCGAGGTCAACGCCCTTTTCATTGGCCTTCAGGCGGACAAGGCGGCCGCATTCGAGGCGTTGCGGGACATAGACGGCAATCTCCTGGACATCAGCAGCCTGAATCCGGACGAGGTCTACATAAACCGCGAAGGAGCCGACTCTGTGGACGCGGTCGCAGGGGATGAGATCGCGGTAGCGCTCGGGCTAGGCACGCTCGTGCCGTTCACAGTCAAAGGAGTTTCTGACGGGCACTACTGGAAACTCGGTGAAACCCAGTTGGTGGTGATGACCTCGCTCGCCCGGGCGCAGGAGATGCTGGGAGCCGAGGGCGAGCTTTCCGGAATCCTGGTCACCAACCGGGGCGACCAGTTCGAGGGAGAACAGTACTCGGCAGGCATCCAGGAGAGGCTCGGCGACCTTCCAGCAATCACCGAAAACGGCCTGAAACTGGTGCCGTTGAAATCGGACCTTGTCAAGATCGCAAACACCGTGGGTAGTCTGTTCGTCTCGTTTTTCACCACCTTTGGCCTGTTCTCCATTGGCGTGGGCCTGCTACTCATCTTTTTGATCTTGTCCATGCTCGCAGCTGAAAGAAAGAGCGAGATGGGCATGGCCAGGGCGGTGGGCATGCAGCGCCAGCACCTGACGCGAATGTTCCTGGCCGAGGGGGCGATCTACGGGGTTGGCTCGGCCGTGGCAGGGGCCCTGATCGGAATGGCATTGGGCCTGCTCCTGGTGACCGTGGCCTCGAGCATTTTTGAAACCGGTCCGGACGAGTTCGCTCTGAAGAGGCACGTCTCCACCCTGAGTGTGTTCACCTCCTTCCTGCTTGGGGCTGTAATAACTCTGTTTACCGTGTTCTTCGCCTCCTGGCGCATAAGCAAGCTCAACATCGTCAGGGCCATCAGGGACATCCCAGATCCACCAGGGACCGGGCGAACCCGCCGCAACCTGCTTTGGGGAATCTTGCTGTCCGTTGTCGGGCTACTCATAGCGATCGTGGGAGTAAACTCCGCCCAGCTACCCGCGCTTTTGCTGGGGATCGCCCTAATCCCAATCGGGGTATCGCTGATCCTCCGGTGGCGAGGCGTTTCCCAGAGAATTGTCCTTTCGCTGGCCGGGCTGGTGCTGGTGATCGTCTTCGTATTGCCAGCGTCGGTGTGGGATTTGTTCCGGGATGATTGGAGCGACAACTTTGCGAGCTTCTTCATCACGGGCGGTTTCCTCGTCACCGGCGCCGTATTGCTCGTGATGAACAACTCACGGGTGATCCTGGCTGCGATGGTGAACACCGTCGGCCTTTACCGGCGATTGACGCCGATCGTGAAATCGGCCGTTGCTTACCCCCTACGGTACGGGTTCCGGACCGGGCTTTCGGTGGCGATGTTTGCGGTCGTCATCTTCTCCGTCGTAGTCATGTCGGTTCTCATTGAGGGGTTCAACCAGTTCTTCGACGACCAGGAGCGGCTGGCAGGTGGATACGACGTTTTCGGGTACGCCCGGAGTGACCTGAACCCGATATCCGACCTGGGATCAACAATCTCGGACAACCCCGATCTGGGATTTGTGTCCCGTTCGAACGGCATACCCGAGGTGGGAACCTGGCGCACGGTGCGGGCGGAGGGCCTTTTGCCCGATCATCCACCGCTAGACGGTGAGGCGGAGTTCGTTGCGACCAACGTGATCGGATTGGATCAGGACTTTATCAAAACGAACGAGTTCTCGATTCAACTGGCTACCGCAGACTATCTAACAGATGGCGAGTTCGACGCCCGTCGGCTGTGGTCGGACCTAGCAACCAATCCCGGCCTGGCGATCGTCGACTCGTTCATGGTTCCGACGAGGAACAGTTTCGCGTTCGACGTGAGATCTGAACGGCTCGGGTTGGATGTAGAAGGCCTCTACATCGAAAACGACACCATGGAGCCGGTACGAGTGACAGTCCGGGATCTTGAAAGCGGCACAGAGTTTGCACTGACCGTAGTAGGAGTGCTGGACTCAATGGCGTCGAACGGGCCGATACCACTGGGGATCTACACCTCGTCGGTGTTTCTATCGGAGGCTTCCGGTCGCGACCTGGACGCCTCTCAATTCTTCTTCAAGGTGGAGCCAGGGACCGAAGACCCCGGGGGGAAACTGGAGGCCGCGCTTTTCGAACACGGTGTGGAAAGTCTCGACACCAAGGAGTTCCTTGCCGATCTTCAGGGTTCACAGCGCGCCTTTTTCAATCTCCTTCTCGCCTTCATGCTGCTGGGGCTGGTGGTGGGTATCGCCGCCCTCGGCGTGATCAGCGCCCGCGCGGTGGTGGAACGCCGACATGCGATCGGCGTTATGCGAGCGGTGGGCTTCTCGCGCTCGGCCGTATGGCTCACGTTCCTTGCCGAGTCGTCATTCATCGGCCTGCTGGGAATCGGGCTCGGATTGTTACTGGGAGTGGTCACCGGTATCAACGTGATAGCCGACATCAGGACGGATGAGCCGGGCATCCAACTGATCATTCCATGGACAAAGCTGATCCTGATCGCCGTCGGTGGATACCTGTTCTCGCTGGTCACAACGTTGCTGCCGGCGCGGCAGGCGTCACGCATCGCGCCGGCAGAGGCGCTGCGCTACGAGTAGGCGCCGGCGATGGACGCACCGGGCGGACCTGTGCCACGATAACCGCCGTCAGGCTCCTTTGGACCACTGCGATCCCGGATAACCACTTGGCCAAGACCCAGATTCTGATAGTAGAGGACGAGGAAAACATCCTCGAGGCCGTGCGCTACAACCTTGAGCGCCAAGGGTACGACATCCTGACGGCCACTGACGGCCCAAGCGGTCTGCACTTGTCCCGCACCGAGCAACCCGACCTGGTGATACTGGACGTCATGCTGCCGGAAATGGACGGCCTCGAGGTCTGCCGCGAGATCCGACGAAACCAGGACGTGCCCATAATCATGCTCACTGCCAGGGGCGAGGAGGTGGACCGGGTCGTGGGCCTGGAGCTGGGCGCCGACGACTACGTCACCAAACCGTTCAGCATGAGGGAGCTGATGGCCAGGGTGAAGGTGCACGTCCGGCGAGCGCAGGCGACCGCGACCGGCGGGCCTCCAAGCACGGGCGGCACCCCTCTGGTTTCCGGCGACCTTGAGATCGATATCGACGGCCACCGCGTCCGCCTTGCCGGTCGTGGACTGGAGCTTCGGCCGCGCGAGTTCCGGCTCCTGGCGCTATTCATGCAGCGACCTGGCCGGGCTCTAACGCGGGACCAGATACTGGAGGCCCTGTGGGGCCACGACTACATAGGGGACGCTCGCACCGTGGACGTCCACGTCCGGTGGCTCAGGGAGAAGATCGAGTCCGACCCGACGAAGCCAGCACGGATAGTGACCGTGCGTGGAGTCGGATACCGGTTCGAAAAGTGAGATTCCCCAGGTCGCTCCAGTGGCGCATCTCCGCCGCCTATACGGTCCTCATCTTCGTGACCATGGGGGCGGTGAGCATCTACCTGATCGACTTCATCAACGACAGGTTCATCGACGATCTCGAGGACAGGCTAGTTCGCGAGGCCACCGTAATCGGCCAGTCGGCCGGCGAGTACACAGCCGGCCCGGAGGCCAGAGGGGCGATCAAGGACTTCGCCCGCTCCATAGACGGACACGTCACGCTGGTGGACGGTCGGGGAGAGTTGATCGCGGATTCACAAGGACTGCCGAACACCGGAGACACGGAGATCGCCGAGGCACTGCTCGGCCGGGTGGTGCGAACGTCCCGTGAGATGGCGGCGTTCGGGGGCGACGAACTACGATACACCGCGGTACCCATCGAATCCGACGGCCTCGTGGTGGGGGTGGTGCGGGTCGGAGTGCCAACCTCGTCGGTCACCGGGAACGTCAATCGGGTAATCACGACAGTATTGGTCTCGGCACTGGTAGTTGGAATGCTGTCGATCCTGCTGGGCTGGTATGTCGTGCGCCGGACCACCCGCTCGATGCTGGCGGTCACGGCCGGGGCCAGGCAACTGGCGTCCGGGGACCTCGATCATCGCGTGCCCGCCCTCGGCACTGACGAGTCACGCGATCTCGCCATCGCCTTCAACCGGATGGCCCGCACGATCCGCTACACGGTCACGGCCCTAGAAGGCGAGCGCTCGAAGCTTTCGGCGGTCCTAGACACGATGGCGGACGGGGTCGTGGTCGCCGATTCGGACGGCGACGTGACGCTGGTCAACGCGGCGGCGGTGAAAATGCTGGGGCTGTCGGGGGACGAGTCGGTCGGCGGCCGACTAGCGGGCGCAGTATGGGACCACGACCTGATGCGGTTGGTGAAGGAATCGATCGAGTTGGGAGAGCCTCACTTCGGCGAGGTGGTCCTGTCCGCCGGCCGCAGAATAGTGAGCGCGGCCGCCACCCCGATCATCCAGGGGGGAGCAGAGGGTGTGTTACTGACCCTGCACGACCTGACTAGGCGCCGCCGCATCGATACGACGAGGCGAGAGTTCGTCAGCAACGTGTCCCATGAACTGCGCAGTCCGCTCGCTTCGGTCAAGGTGATGGTTGAAACGCTGCAGACTGGCACCAAGGACGACGCGGGTAAGGCCGATGACTTTCTCGACCGCATAAACGACGAGGTCGATCGGATGACCGCCCTCGTGTCCGAGTTGCTTGAGCTATCACGCCTGGAGAGCGGCCGCGTCGAAATGGAAGTGGAGCCCTTTGAACTGGAACCTGTGGTCCGGGGCGTCGTCGACAGGTTCCAGATGTTCGCCGACACCGCGGAGATCAGGCTTCAAAGCGCCGTCCCGGTGGGCTTGCCGGCCGTGCTTGGGGAGAAGGCGAAGATCTCGCAGGTCCTCGTCAACCTGGTCGATAACGCCCTTCGCTTCACACCCGACGACGGAGACGTCGACATCACGGCAAAGACAGCCGGTGACATGGTTCAGGTGACCGTGGCCGACTCGGGGCCGGGGATTCCCGCGGAGCACCTCCCTCACCTTTTCGAGCGCTTCTACAAGGTGGACAGATCGAGGCGAGAGGGTGGCGCCGGCCTGGGGCTGGCGATCGTGCGCCACATCGTCCAGGCTCACGGTGGGAAAGTGGCGGTGAATAGCGAAGTTGGCGACGGCACACGCTTCAGCTTTACTATTCCGGTCGCCCCAAACGATTAACCTCTCGTTAACGGTTCCTTAACGACCGGGCGGCTGTGGCCCGCTAACCTGCGGACGTGACCTCGCTCCAGACTCAACGCTCGGCCGAAGCCGGGCGTCGCCCGCGCATGTTCAAGCGGAACCGCGACAGCGACGATTTGGCGGGGAAGGCGGTCCGCTGGGCGCTGTTGCTGTGCGCTCTCCTGTCCATCGCCACGACCCTGGGAATCGTCATCACGCTACTGGTCCAAGCTTGGGGCTTTTTCATCGAGGTCTCACCGTGGGAGTTCATAACCGGCACCCGCTGGTCCCCCATCCTCAAGCCCACGTCTTTCGGCGTGCTTCCCCTCGTGGGCGGGACGCTGCTGGTCTCGCTCATTGCGGCGGCACTGGCGTTGCCGGTGGGCCTGGGAGCCGCGATCTTCCTGTCAGAGTACGCGCCCGACCGGGTGCGCCGGGTGGTAAAGCCGGTGCTCGAAGTGCTCGCTGGGGTGCCCACGGTCGTATACGGGTACTTCGCCCTGACCTTTGTCACGCCCCAGTTGCAGAACGCGATGCCCGATTTGCTGGTGTTCAACGCCCTAAGCGCGGGCCTTGTCATGGGAATCATGATCATTCCCATGGTGTCGTCGCTGAGTGAGGACGCGATGGTGGCCGTGCCCCGGTCCTTGCGAAACGGAGCATACGCTCTGGGCGCAACTCGCTTCGAAGTCGCGCTACGAGTAGTCGTGCCCGCCGCCCTGTCGGGCATTGTGGCGTCGTTCATCTTGGCCGTCTCGCGGGCTATTGGAGAGACGATGCTGGTGACCATCGCCGCCGGGGCGACGCCCAACCTGACCATCAACCCGATCGAGAGCATCCAGACGATGACGGCCTATATCGTCCAATTGAGTCTTGGTGAAGCCGCCCACGGCTCCATTGAATTCGACACCATATTCGCTGTCGGTCTGCTGCTGTTCGTCATCACCCTGGGGATGAATCTGCTCGGCCACTGGGCCGTGCGGCGCTGGCGCCAGAAGTACGAATGATCTACGAAAGCCCACCCCGCAGGGAGTTCGATCCCAAGCTGCGGTTCCGCAAACGGATCGGGGCGATAATCTTCTTCACCATGATGGCGGCGGTACTGGTGGGCATCGTGGGCCTGGGAATCTTGTTGGTGCAGGTGCTCATCCAGGGTGTCCCCTGGCTCAGCGGGCACTTCGTAACCGACTTCCCTTCGCGGCACCCGGAGCAGGCCGGTCTGCGGTCCGCCCTTTTCGGCACCATCTGGATAATGGGCCTGACTGCGCTGTTCGCGGTACCGATAGGGATCGGAGCGGCGGTGTATCTCGAGGAGTATGCGCCGAAAAACCGGCTCACATCGATCATCGAGATCAACATTTCCAACCTAGCCGGAGTCCCTTCAATCGTGTACGGCCTGCTCGGCCTGGCGCTCTTTGTGCAGTGGATGGCCATGGGCCGCAGCCTGCTCGCCGGGGCGCTGACGATGACGTTGCTGGTGCTACCGATCGTGATTCTCGCCTCCAGAGAGGCGATCAGAGCGGTGCCCGACTCATACCGCCAGGCCGCCTACGCGATGGGGTCCACCCAGTGGCAGGTGGAGCGACTGGTGGTGTTGCCTGCCGCTCTGCCCGGCATACTCACAGGGGTAATCCTGGCGCTCTCTAGAGCAGTAGGCGAGGCCGCTCCGATGATCGCCATAAGTGCGCTGGTGTTCCTGACGTTCTCGCCCACGGATCCGCTGGATCGCTTTACCGTAATGCCGATCCAGATCTTCAACTGGGTGTCGAGGCCGCAGGACGACTTCCGGGGGTTGGCGGCCGCCGGCATCATCGTCTTGCTGTTGATCCTGCTGACCATGAACTCGGTCGCCATATATCTTCGCAATCGTTACCAGACGAGGTCTGAGGAATAAAACCATGAACGAGACATCCCTCCGAACCGAAGTGACGGTTAATCCTTCCGAACACCGCGGCGACGCCCTGATCAGCGTCGAGGACGTCGCCGTCTTCTACAGGGAATTCCAGGCTCTCAAGGACGTTTCTCTGGACGTGGAGCGAAACCGGGTTTTAGCCCTTATCGGCCCCTCCGGGTGCGGCAAGTCGACCCTGCTGCGCTGCTTCAATCGCATGAACGATCTGATACCGGGCACGCGTATCGAGGGGTCAATCGTCTACGAAGGGCAGGATCTCTACGGGCCCAATACCGACGCCACGGAGATACGCTCACGCATAGGAATGGTCTTCCAAAAGCCCAACCCGTTTCCCAAGTCGATATACGACAACGTGGCCTTCGGCCTGAAGGTCAACGGCTATCGAGGCGAAATTGCCGAGGCGGTCGAACGTTCGTTAAGACAGGCAGCTTTATGGAGCGAGGTCAAAGACCGACTGAAAGACGGTGCGCTTACGCTGTCGGGCGGCCAGCAACAGCGCCTCTGTATTGCCCGGGCACTTGCGGTGGAGCCGGATGTGGTGCTCATGGACGAGCCCTGCTCCGCCCTCGACCCCATTGCCACGTTGGCGATAGAGGAGTTGATAAGGGAACTCGTCGACCAGTATACGATCATCATCGTCACCCACAACATGCAGCAGGCCGCTAGGGTGTCGGACGAGACGGCCTTCCTCATGGTCGACGACGATCGCGCCGGCTACCTCGTCGAACTTGGCAGGACCGACCAGATATTCACCAACCCCCGCAACGAGAGGACCGAGGCATACATTACCGGTCGATTCAGCTAACCCATGCGGCCCCCGAGCGGTCATTGGACTGGCCGTTGGACCGGTCGGAGGAATAAACTCAGTCCGGTGACGGAGACCCCGGCCGGGGCTTGCGTTGTAGAAAGGTCAGAGAGGCACCATGCCACGCACCGACTTCGATCGAGACCTCAAGATGCTGCAGGACGATTTGATGTTCCTGGGCAGCATGGTGGACAAAGCCATAGTCCGCTCCCTTGACGCCCTCAAGAGCCAGGACACGGCCCTGTCGCAGCAGGTCATCAAAGAGGACGATCTGATCGACGCAAAGCGGTTCGAGATAGAGGATAAGTGCATCGACCTGATCGCCACCCAACAGCCGTTGGCCGGGGACCTGAGGAACCTGATCACCGTTCTCCACGTGTCGGTCGAGCTGGAAAGGATGGGGGACTATGCGGAGGGGATCGCCAAGATCGGCCTAGCGATCGGGCAGGAGCCGCTCCTCAAGCCTCTGATCGACATTCCGCGCATGGGCGAACTGGCGGGCGGCATGCTCCGACACAGCCTCGATTCCCTCGTTAACCGCGACGTGGCCTCAGCTCTCGCCGTCATCAGGAGCGACGACGAGGTGGATCAGATCTACGAGCAGATCTACCGCGAGCTGCTGATGTTTATGATCGAGGACCCCGGTACGGTCAAGCGAGCGACCTATCTGCTATGGGTCTCACACGACCTTGAGAGGATCGCCGACCGGGCCACCAACGTGGCCGAACGGGCCATATACCTGGTGACCGGCAAGATGCCCGAGGAGGAGTCATCTCGCTACTAGGTCGGGCCGTTACTCGGCCAGACTCCCTAGCGCAGGCCGAACAGGGCGAGCAGGCGCCTGAGCAGTCCGTTAAGGCCTTTTGGAGCGGCGCGGCGAGCCCGCGTGCAGCTAACGCAGGTGCACGTCGGCGGGTGTTTTCCGTGGTACCAGTTGGCCCGTCCCATCAACTCGAATCCCATTTCCGGTCCCTGTGCCCAACCGATGCTGCGTCGGACCAAATTGGTGGCGCCCCCGGCGCGACTCGAACGCGCGACACCTGGTTTAGGAAACCAGTGCTCTATCCACTGAGCTACGGGGGCGTACTGGAATATCTTAACGAACGGCTCTGAGGAGGAGGGCGCAAAGGGGAAGTACCCCCGGAGGGACTCGAACCCACGCCTCTGGCTCCGGAGGCCAGTGCTCTATCCGCTGAGCTACGGGGGCGCCCAGATCGCAGGATAGCAGCATGGGCCGTCGGCCCACTAGCGCCGGGCCCCTCAGTCGACCCGGGTGATCTCCTCCTCGAACGAGTCGCGAAGCTCGATTATGAGACGGCGCAAGGTGTCTCCTCTGTTCGTCCCCGAAAGGCTTTCGCAGAAGGGTTGCAGGATATTCGCCGCGCCCTCCGTCAGCGCGTCGAGGACGAGCGGCTCGACTGCGATGGTCTCGGAGTGGACGACCATGCGGAAGTGGCTCTGCCCCTCAGCCAATATCCCCAGACTCACCACCCCGTCGTCGGAGCGGAAGTCGTAGGACGAGGGCCCGCCGAGCCTGCCACCGATGCCGATCTGAGCGAACCCGAGCCCGCACATGTAGTCGTAGAAAGCATCCTGGAACATCTGTCGCCCGGCGACGGTGACGACCACTTCGTAGTTGTTGTGGTTGTTGGCGTTCATTCGCTCTCCCCGCTCTCTGCTGTTTCCCCCAGTTCTTCACCCGAAGCGGCCTTTCTTCTGCCGCTGCCGCCCGAGCGGCCCGAGCGATAAGATCGTGCCAGCACCAGGGGCGCAACCACAGTGGTCGCGATGGTCATGATGATCGACGCCCCGAACAGGTCGGCGCCGATGATGCCATGACCTACCGCAGTGCTGCCCATGATCAGTGCCACTTCACCCCTGGGCATCATACCCACGCCGATGCGCCAAGCGCCGGTGCGGTTAAAGCCCAGCGCCAGTGCCGGACCACCGGAGCCGAGAATCTTGCCCGCCATCGCGATCAGGCTGATGACGAGGCCGAAGACCCAAACGTCGCCGAACTGTGTCACGTCCACCATCATCCCCATCACCACGAAGAAGATGGGCACGAAAAAGCTATAAAGTGCCCGCAGCGGGTCCTCTAGCCGATGGGCGAGGTCCGTGCCGGAAAGGGCGAGCCCGATAGAGAAAGCGCCGATGATCATCGCCAGTTCCAAGCTCTCGGCCAACGCGGCCGAAAAGAAGGCCAACGACAGCACCAGGGCAAGCGAGGCACCGGGCACGTTGAACCGGTCGAAGAACCGCGATATGTGAGTGGACAGCGCCACGCCGACGATGGTGAGAATGACCCAGAAGCCGATCGTCTTGCCCGCCACAGTCGCCGCGGACCCGACCGAAAAGCCGCCGGTGATGTTGATGCCTATGACGACGGTGAGAACGATTATGCCCAGGATATCGTCCATTACCGCCGCAGCCATGGTAGTTATGCCTTCCGGAGTATCTAGCCGCCTCAAGTCGCCAAGCACTCGCGCGGTAATGCCGATTGAGGTGGCGGTCAGGATGGCTCCCATGAAAAGGGCCCTGGGGTCCGAGTACCCGTCGGCGAATCCGAACGTCACCGTCAGTACAACGCCGACCGCGAACGGGACCACCACGCCGCCCAGTGCGACTATGGAGGCGGGGCCGGCGTAGCGCAGGAACTGGCGCAGGTCCGTTTCCAGGCCCGCCGCGAAGAGCAAAACGATCGACCCGATCTGGGCAAAGGCCCACAGGCTTTCGGACACCTGCACCACAGCCCCGCTGCCATGTTCCATAGGAAACAGGGTGTACCCGGCGACCGCGAAACCACCGAGGGCGAAGGGTCCTATTAGGATTCCGGCGGCCAACTCGCCGAGCACCGAAGGGGTGTGCAGGTGCCTCTCGAAGATCTCTCCACCGACCTTGGCCGCGGCCAGGATGGCGGCGATCTGGAACATCAGTTTTATGACATCTTCGTGCAAAGAAGTTGGCCTGAAGGGCGTTTACGCCGGTGACACCGCCGCAAACGGGAATTATACCATGTCCGATCTCGCTCCTTTACTCGGGAAGAACCGGTGCGAAATCCCAATTCAAAGCCACTAATATTTGAGGGGTTTTCGGGGTTATGATCCCCACTGGAAAAGGCGGTCGGTTGACTCGCCGATATGAGTGTGTCAAAAACCCGCTAGATTTCGTATCATCGGGGCGCAAAGGGCTTGACATGACTTGACGGCGATTACTATGATGGGGCGGCCGCGAAGCGTCTGTCACCGGCTATACCGGTGGCAACGAGCCCAGCGGGAGGTTGGCTCAAGGCTGACCAAATGGGTCGCGTTGTCAATTCAACGCGACTATCGGACTGTCTAGGATAAATGCGGATCAGGGGGTCAAATGAGAACGCTGCTTAAAGGAAAGGGTCGTACCCTTGCCCTGATATTGTCAATCTTCGCCGTCGTAGCCTTCGTCGCTTGTGAGGGCCCTGAGGGTCCCGCCGGTGCCGCCGGCGCAGATGGCGCAGCCGGCTCTACCGGCTCTGCTGGCCCCGCTGGTCCTGCCGGTTCTACCGGTCCCGCTGGTCCCGCTGGTTCCGACGGTTCCGACGGTTCCGACGGTTCTACCGGCCCCGCTGGTCCCGCTGGTTCCGACGGTTCCAATGGCGCAGCCGGACCTCCCGGACAGCCTGGATCTGACGGTCCTCTCGGTCCTCGTGGAACGGCCGGAAAAACGGGTGCGGACGGCGCGGACGGCGCGGACGGCGCGGACGCTGTTAACCCCGCCGCCGGCCTGGTGGCCAGTGCCGCAGACGCATCCGGCAATGCGACCATCTGGGGCTCCGGCTTCGGCTCATATGAGATGATCTCTCTGACGATCGGTGGCTTCTCCACCCCGATCGGCAGTGCAACCGCCAACAGTAACGGCGCGTTCAGCACGACGATCTCGGCCAACTTGGTCGACGGCATCTACACGCTAAGGGCGACGGGTAGTGACGGAAGCGAGGTCACAGCTCCCCTAGTGGTGGGCGCCAAGTAGCATCACCGCCAGCATTTGATCAACGCAGGAGGCCCCCGGCGATGACGGGGGCCTCTTCTTTTTTTACTTTTCTGAGAAAAAGAGCATCCAAACTCCGCTATCAACGACACCTGCCCCCGCTCTAGATTTAGTGATGGAGGTGTGAGGGATGGTGTCTGCGCTCTGGTCCACGTTGTTGCGAGGTCGGCCAAACTGGCCGATGGAGGTGTCCGCAGCTCTTGCTCTGGTCGCTCTGTTCGGGGTCGCCTGCGGAGGCGCGATCGGCGAGCAAGGGCCCGCAGGTCCTCGGGGCGAGACCGGTCCCACGGGTGCGCCCGGTCCAAACGGTGACACGGGCCCGGCCGGTCCCTCGGGCAACCCCGGACCTGCCGGCGTAACCGGACCCGAAGGGGAAACGGGCCCCGCCGGACCGGCTGCGATTCAGCCGCAGGCCCGAATAATCGTCTCCCTCAGCATGGTGTCATTAGACGAGCAGTTCGAGGTTTGGGGCTCGGGCTTCGCCGCCGGGGAGAGCGTCATCGTAACGCTGGAGTTGGACGAAAGTCTCAGCCGTGTCGTCGGCGACGCCACGGCGGGCCCGAGTGGGGCCTTCAGGGTCGACATCGATGAGGTGGGAGGGGACACGAGGTTCCGCTCCCGCATCCAGGTCGGTGAGGTGCATACGCTGCTCGCGTCCGGCTCCGAAGGTGGCATAGCCAGCGCTCCGGTCACGATCATGTCCAAGCGGCCGGATGAACCCCCTACCCCTAACCCAAACCCAAACCCCAACCCCAAACCCAACCCCAACCCCAACCCCAAACCCAAACCCAACCCCCCAACCAGTTAGCCGGC
>CAZWTT010000010.1:49092-77020 GCA_964637315.1 uncultured Dehalococcoidia bacterium
CCCCAAGCCCTACCCCTACCCCACGCCCCACACCTGTGACGCTTCCATCAGTCACACTGGTGGCGACCGTCGCGGTGACGGGCGCGACGAACACCTTCTGGGCCTCCGGCTTCGAGCCAGGGGAAACGGTGTCCCTGGGGATAGTCGGTGGGCCGGGAATCCTCGTCGCCCGGGACGCCAACGACTCCGGCGCGGTAATGCTGGAATCGAGGATCGACCTGGACCCGGGTGTTTACACGGTAGTGGCAACGGGCAGCTCGGGCACCCAGGCGACCTGGCCCCTAGTGGTTGTCGCTGAGAAGTAAGGGGTGCGGTCGGAAAACGAGGTCGGCTAATCCGCCGGGATTCGGCGGGTTACACGCAGACGTTTGAGCCGCCGTCCAACCGTTGAAACGACCTGGATGCTGAGGCCGTCGTAGTCGACGGTATCCCCCCGGCTTGGCATTCGACCCAGCCTGTCCAGCACGAAGCCGCCGAGGGTGTCGAACCCCTCGCCCTGCACCTCCACGCCGGTCAGCACGGTAACCTGGTCGACTCCTATACGGGCGTCAATCAAAAGGTCTAGCGGCCGGCCACCGGATGCCTCCCCTGCAAGATCCACGATCTCAGGTTCGTCCACGTCGAACTCGTCCTCGATCTCCCCGACGATCTCTTCCAAGAGGTCCTCGACGGTCACTACCCCCGACACTCCACCGTACTCGTCGACGACAACGGCCATCTGCACTCTCTGGTCCTGGAATTCTCGCAGCAGGCCTTCGAGCGTCTTCGACTCCGGTATGAGCAACGGCGGGCGAAGGAGGTCGTCTAGCGTCCCAACCCTGGCCCTGTCCCCTCCAACGACCCGTATCAGGTCCATGGAGTAGACGAACCCTGCCACCTGGTCGAGCGTTTTCCGATAGACAGGCAACTTGCTGTGGCCCGACTCGATCATGCGCTCGGCCACCTCGGCGATAGGTGTGGAGATCTCCACGGCGGACATGTCGACCCGCGGAACCATGATCTCTCTCGCCACCGTTTGGTCCTGGCGAACGACGGCCCGGATCATGCGGACCTCCCGCTCGTCCAGCGGCACGCCGTCGAACCCGAGGGGAACCCCACCGTCGTGCAGAGCATCGCCGTTGCCACCGCCCGTCAGGCTGCCGGGTAGCATTCGCCTGACGGCGACTATCACGAAGTGTTCCACTGCCAGACTTGGCGCCATGACAACCGTCACTGCGCTCAGTTTCGAGCCGGCGTACCTGCCGACGAGGACCGAGGAGACCGGAACGAGAGCCTGGGCCAAGCTACCGAGCACGGTGAGGAGCGCAAGTGTCAGGGCGGAGGCGAGAGCCAACCAGGGCCAGGAAACCGCGGTGACGGAGATGGTCAGCGCCGCCGCCGTCACCAGTGAAGCGGCGAACGTGGCGGCCGTGAGCACGCGAAGCGATTCGACGGTGGGAGACGACAGACCATCTTCTTGATTCGGCTCGCCGTCTTTGCGATCCGATCCGGAAGTCGATCCGACGAGTAGCTGGGTGTTGCGCCAAGCCACCAGTCCACTCTCGAGAACGGAGACGACCAGGTAGGCCGCCAGTGATGCGGCCAACAGGGCCGCCGACAGTGTGCTGTCGAGGTCCATCATGGCAGCGGCGCCTCGTCTTGTTTAACCACCGCCTCAGACTGACGGAGCGGTGGGCCGGTACTATCTGACACCGTGGTGCCTCAGTCCCCCTTCCCGTTTCGTTTTCGATCGCTTCGCTTTCGTTTGCTTCGTCCGAACGCTCGGGCCGGTGTGCCCACTACCAACTCACCCACGGGCACGTCTCTCGTAACCACGCTGCCAGCTCCAGTAGACGCGCCCGTGCCCATCTCTACTGGCGCCACCAGCATGGTATCGGAGCCGATGAAAGCGTCGTCTCCAATGGTGGTGCGGTTCTTGCGCTCCCCATCGTAGTTGCAGGTAATGGTTCCGGCGCCGACGTTCACGTTCGCGCCTATCTCAGCGTCGCCGAGATAGCTCAGGTGCAGGGCCAACGTGCCCTTCCCAAGGTGGCTTTGCTTAGTCTCGGTGAAATTGCCGATCCTGACTCCGGCCTCCAGCACGCTGCCGTTGCGCACGTTACTGAAGGGCCCGACCGACACTCCATCCGACAGCCGAGAGCCGGCGACGAAGGAGGAGACGACCCGGCAATTGTCGGCGAGTACGCTGTCGATCACGACCGCGTTGGGGCCGATCTCGCATCCCGCCCCCACCGTGGTGTCACCACGCATGTGGGTATTGGGCAAAACGACCGTGTCTCGACCCAGCACCACCGTCGCATCGATGTACACGGTGCCAGGATCGGGCATGGTGACGCCCTCCAGCATCCAGCGTTCCCTGATGCCGGCGCGAAGCGTGGCCTCGGCCCGCGCGAGCTGTACACGATCGTTGACACCCATGACCTCTGTCGCGCTCGACGCCAGGACGTCGGCGACCGGCACGCCGCTGTCGGTAGCCACCGCGATGAGATCCGTGAGATAGACCTCGCCGGAGGCGGAGGGCGACAGGCCGGTCAGGCCATCCCACAGCCAGTCGGCGTCGAATATGTACATGCCGGTGTTGATCTCGCCGAGCGCCAGCGTCCGCTCGTCAGCATCCGCTTCCTCGATCACCGCCTGTACCGCACCGTTCGCACCCCTGACGACCCTGCCGAGGCCGGAAGCATCGCCGACCCTGGCCGTGAGCAGGGTGACCTTCGCCTCCGCACTGCTATGCGCCGCCTGCATCTCGACAAGGGACGCCGGGGGAACCAGCGGCACGTCCCCGGACAGCACGGCCACACGGCCGACGCTCTGCGCCGCTTCGCGGGCGCTGCGCAGAGCGTCGCCGCTGCCAAGGGGGTGCTGCTGCACTGCGTAGACCACCGTGTCGCCCAGTGCCTCACGGATAGCGTCGTCGTCGGGCGGCACCACAACCACGACGTCCTCGTATCCAGCGGCTCGTGCGGCGTCTACGACATGGGAGATCATGGCCTTCCCGCACAGCGGATGGAGCACTTTGGGAAGGCGAGAGCGCATCCTGATCCCCTGTCCGGCGGCCAACACTACAGCGGCTATCGAGGTCATGAAGAGGAGATTGAGAAGGGGTTTTTAATCACAAAACGCCCAGCGTGCAGGCCGAAAGGCTATGCGCCGAGCGTCGATTCGGGCGAACTTGGTAGGTTTACCCACTTGAGGCGCAATGCTAGCAACCGCGTCGTTTCGGTGTCAAGGTGACAAGCGAACTCTGTCTGGACAATGGTTCGGGAAGGACATTACCCTTAAGCCGCCCTGCCACCTCCCGTGGCCGCTTCGGGCGGCCGCTTAGGGCAGCGACAAGCGCAACATACCCCACCCCACAACCAGAGGTCGATCATGCCCAGCTACAGAGTGGTTACCCAGAAGCCATCCGCCTTCGACGCGGCGGAAGGCTCTTTTGATCTGGAAATGGAAGCTCTCGGTCCGATGGACGTCGAGATCGTCGAGTCTCCGGCCGACTCCGAAGACGAGTTCATCGAGGCCACGCGGGACGCCGACGCGATAATCGCCCGGGGCCGGCCCATTACCAAGAAGATCATCGAGGGCCTCGCCAACTGCAAGGTCATAGCGCTCGGCAGCGTGGGCGCCGACTCGGTGGACGTGGCGGCCGCGACGGCGTGCGGCATTCCGGTGACAAACGTGCCCGACACGTTCATCGAGGAGGTCGCCGACCACGCCATGATGCTGATTCTCGCGACTTTCAGGAGACTACTGGTACAAGACCGCATGGCCCGCGACGGTAGCTGGGAGCAGGGGCGCCCCGCGCTGTCCCAGTTCCCCCGTCTGATGGGACAGACGCTGGGCTTCGTGTCATTTGGTCATGTTGCTCGGCTAACCGCGAGGCGGGCCGTTCCGTTCGGCGTCAACATGCTGGCCTACGACCCCTACATCGAAGAGTTGACGATGTCGGACTACGGGGTCGAGCCGGTTAGCCTGACCGAGCTTTTGCAACGCTCGGACATCGTCTCCATGCACGCGCCCTCTACTACGGAAGCACGTCACATGCTGACGGAAGAGCACTTCCGGTTGATGAAGCCACAGGCACTGTTCATCAACACCGGGCGCGGACCGACGGTGGACGAGGCGGCGCTGATCCGGGCGCTGGACGAGGGGTGGATCGCCGCCGCCGGTCTGGATGTGCTGGAGACGGAGCCGCCGACTCCAGACAACCCGTTGTTGGCGATGGATAACGTCATCCTCACACCCCACGTGGCGTCCGCCTCGATGCGCATGTGGCCGGAGGCGCGTCGGCGCGTCGGCCAGGAGATCGCCCTGGTGCTCTCGGGCCGCTGGCCGCGGACCTGCGTCAACCCGGACGTGCTCGCCCGCACCGATCTGCGACGATGGCAGCCGTATTCCATGGACCGGGGTCCGGGCGCAGGTTGAACCCGACCGAAGACCGCCGATGACCAGGCTCCAATGACCGGGCCTTTAGACGGCATTCGCATACTCGACCTGACGCAGGTGCAGGCCGGACCATCCTGCACCCAGTTGCTGGCCTGGCTGGGGGCCGACGTCATCAAGATCGAGGAGCCGGGCAGGGGCGACCGCACCCGCTGGGAGATGGCCGACCGACCGGGCATGGACAGCTTCTACTACTTGGTCTTCAACGCCAACAAGCGCGGCATCACCCTCAACCTCAAGTCCGAAGAGGGGGTGACGCTGTTCATGCGCCTGGCCGCCGAGTCGGACGTCGTCGTCGAGAACTACGCGCCCGACCGTATGGAGTCCTTCGGCATGGGCATGGACGTGCTCACCGAGCAGTTTCCCAGGCTGGTCGTGGCATCGATCAAGGGCTTCGGGTCCTACGGACCCGACTCACACCTCAAGAGTTACGAAAACGTCGCCCAGGCCGCCGGGGGGGCGATGAGCACGAACGGTTTCGGCGACCGGCCACCGGCGTTCACCTCGTCCGGCATAGGCGACTCCGGGTCGGGGCTGCACTGCGCCATCGGCATCCTAGCGGCGCTGCGCCAAAGAGACTGCAACGGGATCGCCCCGAGAGTGGAGGTCTCGATGCAGGACGCTGTGCTCAACCTGATGCGGGTGAGGTACGTCGAGACTCTTCCCGGCGGTGAGCCGGTGCGGCGAACCGGGAACCGGGTATGGGGGAGCCCGGACATGGTTTACCCGTGCTCACCGGGTGGACCGGACGACCACGTGACGATGGTCATCGGCGGAGACGCGTGGGACAGCCTGCTGGCGGTGGCCGGGCGGCCGGAACTGATCGGCGACGAGCGTTACGCCACTGACGAGGCCAGGGCCGAACGACCGAACGAGACCGCCGACATAGTATCGAAATGGACGAGGACGAGAACCAAGTACGAGGTGATGGACGCGCTCACGGAGGTGGGTATTCCATGCAGCGCCGTCAGGGACACCGCAGAGTTGCTGTCGGACCCGCACCTGCGAGCGCGCGAGATGATGGTCGAGATCAAAGACCTTGTGCGTGGGAACTACACGGGCATCGGCTGCCCGATAAAAATAGATGGTGGCACGATTCACGTGACGGCTCCTCCTCTGCTTTCGGAGCACACCGACGAAGTACTCGAACAGGTTCTCGGCGTGAATGCCAAAGAGGCCACCTCTCTACGAGAACGAGGGGTGATCTAGACCGGCACGTCGGCGACTGACCACCTGCCCGATGCTACCGACGCCGAAGGCCGTTTGGGTGCGGCGAAATCGCTTGTTCGCTATTCGCCACCCCTGCTAACATGCTCCGGTGCCCAGTGTAGCCGGGGACGCCCAAGTCGGGCCTCTTTAGCCGCAAGGCTCAGGGGGCCTGATGGTTGCACAGACAGCACCACAACGGCCGATTACCCATCGGCCGGCAGCCACTGGAGGATCATGGGAAACATCAACGTCGCCATAATCGGCGTGGGCAACTGCGCATCGTCACTGGTTCAGGGCGTCACCAAGTACGCGGACGTCCCGGCCAACGGAGACGTACCTGGCCTGATGCACCCGGTCCTGGGCGAGTACGAGGTGGCGGACATTAACTTCGTGGCGGCCTTCGACGTGAACAAGAGCAAGGTCGGCTTGGATCTGTCCGACGCCATCTACGCCGAGCCCAATAACACCATCAAGTTTTCCGACGTCGCCCCGAGCGGCGTCACCGTTCAGCGCGGCATGACTCTCGACGGCATCGGCAAGTACCTGTCGGACATCGTCATAAAGGCCAACGGACCCACCGACGAGGTGGCCAACATCCTCAAAGAGCGCGAGGTGGACGTGGTCATCAACTACCTGCCCGTCGGCTCCGATCTGGCCACCAAGTGGTACGTGGAACAGGTCCTTGCGGCGGGCTGCGCGTTCATAAACTGCGTGCCTGTGTTCATCGCCTCCGGCGCGGGCGACTACTGGCAGAGCCGGTTCCGAGAGGCCGGGGTGCCAATCATCGGCGACGACATCAAGTCCCAGGTTGGGGCGACGATCGTCCACCGGGTTCTCACCCGGCTGATGATGGACCGGGGTGTGAAACTCAACGAGTCCTACCAGCTCAACTTCGGCGGCAACACCGACTTCCTCAACATGCTCGAGCGCGAGCGGCTCACCTCCAAGAAGATATCCAAGACCCAGTCGGTGACCTCGCAGCTCGACCACACGATGGCGGAGGAGGACATCCACGTCGGACCCAGCGACCACGTGCCGTGGCTCAAGGACCGCAAGTGGTGCTACATCCGCATGGAGGGCAGCGGCTTCGGCGATGCCCCCATCAACATGGAGCTAAAGCTCGAGGTGTGGGACAGCCCCAACTCCGCCGGTGTCGTCATCGACGCTATTCGCTGCGCCAAGATCGCCCTCGACCGGGGCCTCTCTGGGCCGGTGACCGGGCCGTCTGCGTACTTCATGAAGTCGCCGTTGGAACAGTTCACCGACTCCGAGGCGCACCAGATGGTAGAGGATTTCATCGTCGGCACCGAATAGGCGTGCCGACGGCAAACAATGCTAACGGTCCTTGACTAAGAGGGCGTCTCCCCTCGATCCCGACCGCCCGATGAAGATCGGGCTGCTTTCCGCATACGACCACGCCGCCCACGGCGGTGTGCGCGACCACGTGATCAGCCTTTCCGAACAACTGCGGCAACGGGGCCACTCGGTCAAGACGATCGCCCCGTGCTCCAACCGGAATCTGGAATACGACCCCGACTTCATTCCGATGGACCGTCCCATCGTGATCCCCACCGGCGGGTCTTTTGCCAGGGTGTCGCTCTCGATATGGAATCGCCGGCGCACCAAGGCCATGCTCGACGCCCAGGGCTTCGACGTCCTCCACCTGCACGAGCCGTTCGCTGGCTTCCTCACGCTCGCCGCACTCTCCCAATCGACGGCGGTCAACGTGGGTACGTTCCACACCCTTGGTGGTCATCGTGTTTACCAGATGGGGCTGAGCCGACTGGGCAACCGCTACTTCCGCAAGCTGGACGGACGTATAGCCGTCTCCGAGCCCGCCCGGGACTTTATCGATCGGCACTACCCCGCCGACTACAGGGTCATCCCTAACGGGGTGAACGTAAGCACGTTCGCCGAAGCGAAGCCGTTCGGACACCTGAACGACGGGCGCATCAATTTGCTGTGGGTGGGTCGAATGGACAAGCGCAAGGGCTTGCGCTACCTGCTGGCGGCGTACGGCAGACTGAAGTGGGACTGGCCGCAGCTACGGCTGATCGTGGTGGGTCCGGGCAGCCCGGACACAGACTCATACCGCATCATGAGCGAGCGCAACCTGACCGACATCGAGTTCGTGGGGCCAGTGCCCGAAGCCGACAAGGCCCGGTACTTCAAGTCGGCCGACATCTACTGCACGCCAGCGACGGGTCAGGAGAGCTTCGGCATCGTGCTGCTGGAGGCGATGGCCGCGTCGCGACCGATCGTGGCTACGTCGATTGATGGGTACGCCTCCGTCATGACACATGAACGCGAGGGCCTTCTCGTGCCTCCTAAGAACGACGAGGCTCTCTCAAGCGCCATTGCCAAGTTGTTGAAGGATCCCGAACTGCGCCACAGACTTGGAGGAACAGGCAGGGAGTCGGTCGAGCGCTACAGCTGGCGGACGGTCGCAGGCCGGGTGTTCGACTACTACGTGGAATGCTCTCAACCGGCGTGATCCCGGGGACGCCATGAACAGGGAGACAGCCCGCACCGCACTGGCTCGATATTTCGAGCAGCCGGTCGCCAGGGCGCTCTCGGCTGTCGGTGTATCTCCCAATATGCTGACGCTGGCCGGTCTGCTGGTCGCAGGTGCCGCCGCGTATCTCGTGAGTGAGGGTTTGTTGCTCTTAGGGGGAATCGTCCTGCTCGCGTCGGGCCCGTTCGACATGCTGGACGGCTCGGTCGCTAGGATCAGGGGGCAGGTCTCCGACTTCGGCGCCCTGCTCGACTCGACCGCGGACCGGGTGGCGGAGGCGGGCCTGCTGCTAGGCCTAGCCATCTTCTTCTACCGGGAAGCGGCGCTTGTGGGCGTGTCACTGGCGTTCGGAGCGCTGGCGGGTTCGATGACTGTCAGCTACCTCAGGGCCCGTGCCGAGGGCCTCGGAGTCGATACTAGGGGCGGCCTGATGACGCGACCGGAGCGGGTGGTGACGCTCGGCGTCGGCCTAGTAGTGGCAGAGTGGTGGATTCCGTTGGCGACTATCGTGGTGGGTGTCATAGCGGGGTTGACCATCCTCACTTCGATACAGAGGCTTGTTCAGATAAAGGGCCTCATCGACGCCTCCGACTAGCTCTACTGCTCAGGTGAACTGGCCGGGACGGGCGGGTTACGATGGAGCTTTCTAGGCGTGAAACCCGGCACCCAGCCTAGGCGTATAACCAGAGACAAGGCCGTGCGTTTTAGCCGACTTCCAGTGCTCAATCGAATCAGGGCGATCACACCACCGGCCCGGTGGTCGATCAGGTGTCTGCTGATCGCGGCCGCGGCTTTGCCCGCACTCCTGCTGCCGGTCGGCTCCGCGATCGCGCAGGAGCCGGCACCACCAGCACCACTAGCGGTCCTGTCAGCGACGGCGATCAGCGAGTTCCCCATCGGCATCCGTTTCCAAGCGACCGCCGTGGGAGAGAACGAGATCACCTCGATGGCCGTCAGGTTCCACATCGGCCTGCAGACGAGGGGTGTCTACGAGTACCTCGACTACGTGAGTGCTGATGTGATCGATGGGGAGCTGTTCTGGCGAACCGCCACCTCGGCGGGCTACATTCCGCCGGAGACGATCATCACATACAGCTACGAGATCGAGGACTCGGCGGGCAACCTGCTCGCCACCGAGGAGCAGGAGCTTGTCTACGAAGACGCCCGCTTCACCTGGGAGCGTGTGTCTGAAGGACCAGTGACCGTCGCCTACCACGGCCCGGTCAAGGTGCGCGCCGAGGCGATCCTGCAAGCCATACTGGACACCCTTGAGAAGATGGGCCCGGTGCTGGGCGCCGGTATCGACGACCCCATTCGCGTCGTGACATACAACAACCAAAAGGAAATGCTCGAAGCGCTCCCGCCCCGCAGCGCAGCCGTCGGTCGCGAGCTGGTGACGGAGGGCCAGGCATTCAGCAACGTGGGCACTCTAATGGTGCTCATCGGCGGCAGGCTGGCACTAGGAACGGCCTCCCATGAAGTGACCCACATCCTCAACCACCGGGCCGGTCAAAGTATTTTCAGGCGCCTGCCCTCCTGGTTGCACGAGGGACTGGCCGAGTACGGCAACGTGGACCCGGGCTTCTCCTACGACGTGGCCCTGGAGTTCGCCGTCGCCACCGACAGGCTCCTGCCGCACCTGTTCATGCAAACCCTGCCCGGTGACCCGGAAGACGTGATCATCTTCTACGGCCAGTCCAAGAGCATCGTCCGTTACATGATCGAGTTACAGGGGGAGGCGAGCATGCGCGAGCTGCTCTCGCTGCACAAGCAGGGCGTCAACATGGACGATGCCCTCTCGCAAGTCTACGGCATGGACCGGCTTGAGCTCACCAACGCCTGGCGAGCGATCGTCGATGCCGAGCCATATGTGCCGCCCGAGATCGCCGAGGCACGGCCGACTGCCGTCGCCTACCCCACGGTGCAGGCGTTCACGCTGACGCCACAGGCAGGTGGAAGCTCCGTCGGCGACCTGACGGCGGTCGAGGTCGCCGAGGCGGAGGAGGCATGGCAACAACAGGAGCCGGAGGTCGCCGAGGCTGAGCCGTCCCCTTCACCGACCTCCGCACCCGAACCATCCCCGTCGCCGACCGCCGAATCCGCACCGGCTGCGACGCCGGAAGAGGTGTACGAAGAATCTTCACCGACCACCGGCTCGTGCAACGCCGCCGGCGGTCCGCCCGACAGCGGCACGCTGGCGATGCTGGTGCTGATCGCCGGCGCCGGTGGCACGACCGCCATCCGACGCAGGCGTCGTTAAGGTCGCTCTATCGGGTGCTCTTTCTAACGGGTCCGGGGGTTAAGGACATCGTTTAGGGCGTCCCCTATGAGATTCCAGGCGAGCACCATCACGAACGCAGCCCCTCCGGGCGCCAATAGCTGCCAGGGCGTCTCGCGCAGCGTGCCGATGTTGCCGGCTCCCAGCAGCATGGTGCCGAGGCTCGGCCGGGGCGGCTGAATACCGAGCCCCAGCCAGCTGAGCACGATCTCCGTGCCGGTAAGCGCGCCCATCCCCATGGTCACCGTCACGACGATGATGCTTATGGAGTTGGGCAGCAGGTGGATGAATAGCACCCGCTTGGTCGATGCGCCGATGGCCCTCGCAGCCTCCACGTGGTCTGTCTCACGCAGGGAGAGAATCTGGGCTCGCACCAGTCGGGCCATCCCCACCCAGCCGAACGCGACCAGCGCTATGGAGACCACGAAATAGTCGACCACGCCGGTGCGCACGAGGCCGTCGAGCGCGGAATTGTCCTCCACCCAGCGGGCGGCGTCGAGAATTCGGGGCCTCAGGGTGGCGGCGAGGATGATGACCAGCAATATATCTGGGAACGAGGCGAACACCTCGCCGATGCGCATGATCACGGCGTCCACCCTGCCGCCCAGGTAGCCCGACACCAGCCCCAGAGTGATGCCCAACAAAATGCCGCCGGTAAGCATGGCGACCATGGTCAGAATGACGGTGTTCTGAATGCCCCACAGGGTGCGCGTGAGGACATCTCTGCCCGTCCGGTCGGTACCCGCCCAGTGGTCCACACCGGGCCCCTGCAGAATGGAGGTGTAATCCTGGTCGGTGTAGCCGTAGGGGCTGAGCCACTCGGCGAATATGCCGCCTGTATAGACGACTACGAGGGCGACGATCATCGCCATGGCGATCTTCTTGCGCAGAAGCCGCCTCAGGGCCCGCGACAGGTGGCTCGCGCCCGTGGCGGAGCCGAGTTTTTCCTGTGACTGTCCGGTCGTGGTGAGAGTCGCCAAGATCGCCTGTCGTTACGTAATGCGGATGCGGGGGTCGATGAAGGCGTAGGAGATGTCCGCCAGCAGGTTGGCCAGCACAAAGGCCCCGGCTCCCACGAGAGTTATGGCCATGATGACCGGGTAGTCGCGGTCGAATATCGACTCCACGGCGAAGCGCCCGATGCCCGGTATGCCGATGATGGTCTCGGTGATGAACGCGCCGCCGATCAGTCCCGCCACCGAAAAAGCCAGAATGGTCACGATGGGCAGCAAGGCGTTCTGGAACACGTGCCGCGAGCTGACCGCCCACTCCGACAACCCTTTCGCCCGGGCTGTGCGGATGAAGTCCTGACCAAGCACGTCGAGCGTGCTGGCCCGCATGAGGCGGGTCATCCCGGCGATGCCGGGCAGGCCGAGGACGAGGGCGGGAATTACTATGCGCGAGTCGAAAAAGCCGCCCCAGCCGGAGCACGGCACCCAGCCGAACTTGAGGCAGCCGATCCACAGGAGACCGGGCGCGGTCACCATGACCGGCACCGACATGACGAACAGCGACGTGGCCACCGCCGACGGATCAATCCACGTCCCCTGACGGGTGGCGAGGAAGAAGCCCAGGGGCAGGCCCACCCCCACGCTGATGACCATGGCGGCGATGGCCAGCTGGGCCGACACCCACATCTTGGGGGCGATTAGCTCGCGCACCGGTCGACCCCTGAAGCGCAGACTCTCTCCGAAGTCGCCCCGGATGAAGCCCCACATGTAGTCGCCGTACTGGACGAGGACGGGCCGATTGAGTCCCAGTTGCTCGCGCAGCCGGTCCGCGGTCTGCTCTTCGTACCGCGCGCCCAGCATCACCACCACCGGGTCGCCCGGACCAAAGCGGCCGAGCGTAAAGGTGACGGCAGAAACGGCGAACAGCAGCACGGGCAGCCACAGCAGCCGACGCACTATGTATATCCACATGCTTACGAAGTCCGCGGGCAGCTTACGTGGGCATCATACCTAACGCAACGCGCCCCGGCCCGTTGGCCGGGGCGTCGGATCATTTCTCGATACGTACCTGTGTCAGCTTGGGCACGATCATCGGCGTGAGCCTGTAGTCCTTGACATGCGGCTTGATGAGCACGTGTCGCTCGCCCTGGAACCACAGGGGCACCCATGCGGCGTCTTCGACGATGAGCTGCTCAGCCTCCCGGTACAGCGCTACCCGCTTGACGGCGTCGGGCTCGACCCTGGCCAGCTCCAGTATGGCGTCCAACTCGGGGTTGGAAAAGCCACCGTGGTTGAGGCTGCTCTCGGAGTGGAACAGGATGTCGAGGAAGTCCTGCGGGTCGGGGTAGTCAGCCTCCCAGCCCAGCCCGGCGAAGGCCTGGTATTTCTGCTTGTTGAGGTCATCGAGGTATGTGGCCCACTCGACCTGCTGTATCTCCACCTCGACGCCCAGTACCTGACGCCACATCTCCAAGATCACCTCTAGGTCCAGGCCGATGGTGCCGCCCCTGCCCGGGACGGTGACGACTATCCTGGGCCTGGTCGCCGGGTCGGAGTACGGCGACTCCTCCAAAAGCTGTACGGCGCGGTCCGAGTCGAAGTTCAGCCCCTGCAACTCCGGGTTGTAACCCGGGAACCCAGGCGGGAGTATTCCGTAGGCGGGGGTGACGAGCTGGGAAAGCACCTCGCTGGCGATCAGCTCCTTGTCGATGGCGTGGTTCAGGGCCATGCGGAAGTTGGTGTCGTCGAATGGCGCTATCTGGGTGTTGAACCCAATGTAGGAGATGTTGAAGTCGGGCGGGGCGACGATCAACTCTCTATTCAGAGGCTCGTTAGGGTCCAGCACCCTTTCGAGGTCGAACAGGCCGACGCCGGTAAGATCGATCTCGTCGTTTTCGTACATGGCCATCTGCTGGCCGCCGGCGAGGTTCATGACGATGGTGTCGACGCCGTTACCGCCACGGGCATACCCCTCGAACCGCTCCAGGACGATGCGCTCGCCGATGCGGTACTCCTTGAGGGAGAAGGGCCCGGTACCATTGGGATTATCCGTCCAGGTGGATCCGCCCGCCTCCACGTTCTCGCGGTCGAGGACGTAGGCGGTGGGATAGGTCAGCTTGGCCAGGAAGTAGGCCTTGGGGGCGTCGATGGTGAACTGAATGGTCCGGTCGTCGATGACCCGAATACCAGATATCTCTGTGGACCGTCCCTCTAGGACGTCGTCAACGCCGACTATGTCGCTGAGGTAGGTGTCGGCCACGGGTGAAGCGGTACTGGGGTTGGTCGCCCGCTCGATGGACCACTTGAAGTCCAGCGCCGTTACGGCCTTGCCGTCGTGGAATGTCGCGTCCGGCCTGATCGTGAAGGTGTATACCGTGCCGTCGGGGCTGATCTCCCAACTCTCGGCCAAGTCGGGCACCAGTTGCAAATCCGTACTCAGCGCCACCAGGCCGCTAAAGAGCTCGACCACGACACCGGACGAGGTAGTGTCAGTCACCAAAGCCGGGTCGAGGGTCGGGGGGTCGGACCACACCCTCCTGAAGACTCCACCTGAAGGTGCTTCGGTGATCCCGTCCGAGGCGATCCGGCTGGACTCTTCGCTCCGGGACGGCTGCTCCTGGGTGACAGCTTCCTGAGAAGACTGGTCCTGCAAGACCTCCGGCGACGCGTCTGGAGCCACCGTCGGATCGACGATGGCGACGTTTCCCGAGCCACCACCACAGGCGGCGAAGGCCACGGCGACGAGGGTGAGTACGACTATTGCGAGCTTCTTCATGGGCTCTCCCGGAGCCGGCCTTTCATGGCCCGGCCCTAATTAACCAACCGTCACTTAGATGTTAAACGCCCGACATCGGATCATAGATTCGTAACCGTTAACTTGAACTTGCCGCCCCAACGGTCGACGTCAGGTACGAGCGAATGAACCCGTCGAGGTCTCCGTCCAGCACCCTTTCGGCATCGGACGTCTCATGGCCTGTGCGATGGTCTTTAACCATCTTGTAGGGGTGCAAAACATAGCTCCTGATCTGGTTTCCCCACTCGGCCGACACATGGTCGCCCTTGATCTCGGCCAGCTCGTCGGCCCGCTTTTGACGGTCCAGCTCGGCGAGGCGGGACAGGAGGATACGCATGGCGATGGTACGATTCTGGTACTGGGAGCGCTCGTTCTGACAGACCACTTTCAAGCCGGTTGGAAGATGGGTTATGCGCACAGCCGTCGAGTTCTTCTGCACGCTCTGGCCACCGTGCCCGCCAGCACGAAAGGCCTCGACCTTGATATCGTCGTCGTCGATGGTCACGTCTACACCCTCTTCCACCTCCGGCATCACCTCGACCAGGGCGAAGGAAGTGTGCCGGGCGTGGTCGGCATCGAACGGCGACAGCCTCACCAGCCTGTGAACGCCGCGCTCGGCCTTTAGATAGCCGTAGGCGTTGGGGCCGTTTACCTGCAACGTGGCCCTCTTCACTCCACCCTCGTCACCAGGTGACGCGTCGAGCACCTCCGTTTTCATGCCAGAGGACTCGGCCCACCTGCTGTACATCCTGGTCAGCATGCCCGCCCAGTCCTGTGAGTCGACTCCGCCCGCCCCGGCGTGCAGGGCGACGAAGGCGTTGCGGTCATCGTATTCGCCCGAGAGTGTCAGGTCTAGCTCCAGCCGCTCAAGAGTACCGGCGATCTCGGCGAACTCGCCGGCCGCGCCGTCGAGCAGGGAGTCGTCCCTTTCTTCTAGGGCCAGTTCGACAAGCTCGGCCAGGCTCCCGGCGCTTTCGTCCAGGCCACGCCAGTCGTTAACCTGCTTGTTGAGGTCGGCGAGGCGGCGCATCTTATTCTGGGCGAGCGAAGAGTCGTTCCAGAAGTCCTGGGCGGTCGCCTCTTTTTCCAGTTCGGCTATCTGTGTTTGCTTTGATGCAAGGTCAAAGACGCACCATTAGGTCTGAGATGCGTTCCCTGGTTTCCTTGAGCTTGCCAGCAATTTCCTGCAATGGTTGCCTCTTTGTCGCCTAGGCCCGTACGTTCACATAAACGGCGTGGGGCCCCGGTGGTTAGGTTTCTCCTAGTTCGGGCGATCGACGATTGGCCGCACGCTCGATTATAGCAACGGGATCGTCTGCACAGGCTCACATAGGTGTCGTACGATCGTCCGTTGCCCATACGGTGGCGCGGGCGTAGACTCGTCGCGTCATCTCACGAAAACGCCGCATTAGGAGGGCTGAAGAATGTACATGTACCTGGAGCTATGGAGCGCTCGCGACGCCTGGCTGAAGCTGTCGGAGCCGGAGCGGACGGCCTATTTCGACCGGGTCACAGACATCATCGCCGAACTGGTGGAGTCGGGCTCGGAGATGCTCGCCTTCGCGCTCAACGACGCTGACACGGACCGGCGAGCGGAATACGAGTACCTGGCCCTGTGGCGCATGCCCGACCGGACCACGGCGTTGGAGTTTGAACGTCGTCTAATCGACCTCGGTTGGTACGAACTGTTCGCTCAAGAAAACATGCGTGGGCCGGAGATCATGGCCGAGGTCGGCCTCGACCACATGCTCCGGCGCTGAGGCGAGCCGGACCCGAGCCGGTCGGCAGAAAGGCGTTGGACGACCCCCGTCAGATACCCGAGAAGGTCGCCTGAGCGCCAGGGTCCGACGGCGGCTGCAACGGCAGCACGATGCATGAAGGCCGCTCGGCGTCATGATAGATGGACTGGATCGCCGTGACATATGACCGGTCCAGTCCGAGCGGACCGCCGGTGTTGGGGTTGACGTCGAACCTGGGGAAGTTGCTGGACGAGATGTCCACCCGGATGCGGTGGCTCGCCTGGAACAAGTTGGAAGACGGGAACAGCTCAAACTCGAACAGGTAGGGCGTGCCGGGCTCCATCAACTCCTCGGTTTCCCAACCGTTGCGGAAGCGAGCTCGCATGATCGAGTCGGTGACGTTTACGGCCAGCCCGTCGGGGCTCCGGTCGGTCGGCGGGAAGACGTCGATGAGCTTGGCGGTGAAGTCAGTATCGACCGCTGAGGACGAAGCCCACAGTTTCACCGTAATGGGACCGGTCGCCTCCACATCCCTCTCAAGTTCCGGCGTCTGGAACGTGAGCACATCGGAGCGGTTGTTCAGAGGAACACCGTCCTCGGAGCCGACGAACCTGGGGCCACCACGCTGGTCGAAGGCACCGGGGTTCATCCAGGGGTGGGCCGCCGAGATGGAGCCGCCGATGGTCGGCACCGGGTCGGTGGGGTCGAAGGTGAAGCGACTCGGTGCGATTCCAGCACCCGGGCGCTCGACGGACAGGCCGCCACCGGCGTGCAGGTAATGCTCGGTGAGTCGGGTGCCCTGCGGCGGCCAGACGCCTGACGATCGCCAGTACCCCCCCCTGCTAAGCCGCCCGGAGTGGCTAACGGCGCCATCTCCAGTTCCCATAGTGAAGTAGCGCACCGGCGGCCAATGGGCGACCTCGGTGTCCATACCCTTGAGGTAGTAGTCGAACCAGCTGAGGCGCATGTCCTTGTAGTCGATGTGCGACTCGATGCCGAAATCGGAGTCGCCGGAATTGGTGATCTCGTACTGTCCGTGGGTCCAGGGTCCCATCAACAGCCGCTGGGCGGAGATCTTGATCCGCGTGTAGTCGAGGAAGTTCTGAATCGTGTTGCGTGGGTATGTGTCGTACCAGCCGCCCAGGTACAGCGTCGGCACGTCGGCGTGCTCCTCGACATACTCACCGGGGGCGTAGCCCCGTTGCTTCCAGTAGTCTCCAAAGGTGCCATGGGTGAGGATGTCGATGGCCCAGCGCTCGTAGTTGGGCAGACGGCGCAGCACGGTCGCGCCCTCTTTCAGGGGAAACGATTTTATGACCCTGGCGAGCGGAAGCATGTCTCTGCTTTCGTATGTGGGGAACGACTCGACCTCCCCGAGCACGCTCGGCCACATGCGCTCCAACTCGGCGCGCAACGCCGGATCGGCGGCGGCCTCCTTGCTGTCTACCGCCATGCGGAAGGCGTAGATGAGGAATCGCTGCTCCAGCGCCCCGTTCTGGCGCATCGATGAGTGGAAGTAGTTCGACGCTCCGACGGCAACGATCATGGAGGCAAGGTGCGGGGGGTCCAGCGTCGCCAGTGCCGACTGGACGCTGCCGGGGTAGGAGTCGCCCATGGTGCCCACTTGCCCGTCGGACCAGGACCGAGTGCCGAGCCACTCGACGGTGTCATAGCCGTCGGGGGCCTCCCTGGCGAACGGGTACCACTCGCCCTCGGACTGGAAGCGACCCCTGACATCCTGCATCGCGCAGACGTAGCCGCGCCGGGCGAAGTACTTGCCCTTGGCCACGTTATCCGCCGAGGCCTTGTCATAGGGAGTCCGCTCAAGAAGGGTCGGAAACGGTCCACCCTGCGCAGCTCCGTTGACAGCAGGCATGTAAATGTCGGTGGCCAGACCAACACCATCCCGAGCGGGGACCATCACGTCGGAGTCGCAGTGGACGCCGTACTGCTGGGATGAGCCTTCGTGTTTACGGGTCACGTTCCGAAACCGCCTATTGGGGATGGAGCGTCTGCATGGTCTGCGTCGCCGCCCGGACCGCCTCGGCGCTGTAGGTCATCGGCACCATTTCGATTTCGCTCCAGCCCGGCAATTGGTCGGCGTAGTGGGGGCTGCCAGGATGGCCGGAGGCACCCAACGGGACTATCCATTTGGATTCATCCCATGACGAAAGGTCGAACAGGTAGCGGGCGACCGACATCGACATCATGGTGAACGGGTCGCCGGGGGCGAAAAAGCCTGCCTGCGGCGTGTCCCCATCGCCTCCCATCGTCACGGACGGCGGGTCCAGGTGGCTCGCCACTTCAGGGAACGACGGCGAGAGGGTATGGACGGGCCTGGTCCCGTGAACCGCGCCCCAGATCCAGTTTTTCGGGTCCTCGCCCAAGCGGTCTGTGAGATACTCAATCCCCTCCGCCAGGCCGTCGCCGAGCGCCGTGAGCCAGTCCAGGCCATCGGGCAGGAGCGACGTGTCGTCGGCCTCGGAGTGGGCCACGAACAGCGCCTCCAGCTGGCGCAGGTGCGCAGGAATACCCCGACCTGCCGCATCAATTGCTTCAGAGGCGAGCCTCCCGAGGCAATGCTCGGCCAGTCGCCGGTTCAGGTGCAGGCGCATGGCGGAGTAGACAGTCGGCTCGGCCCGGTCGCGCTCCATCGCCCCGTCCCAAGCCGTCAGCATCGCCCGCGCCGCCTCGAATGGCTTGTCGCGCGCCGGGACGCCTGCTAGCAGGCGACAGTACACCGTCGCCGGCACCGAGACCCGCTCGGCGTGGACCGAGGCAGTCTCCGTCGGAGTCGCTCTATCCAGCTCGGCCAGCCGGTCGAAGATGCGGCGGGCCCTGTAGCCAGGCGAGTAGTCGAGGGACAGCATGTAGGGGAACTCGGGTCCGATGATCTTCTGGTTGGCGGTGACGATCACCCCGCCCTCTGGGTTGACGACGCGCGGCAACTCGTCATGCGGGATGAATCCGGTCCACTCGTGGTCGCCGGTCCAGCCCGGCACCGGCAGCCAGAAGTTGGCCTCCGACCTTATGGGGACGCGGCCACGATTGAGATATCTCACACCGCCATCGACGTCCGCGAACATGAAATTGTTGCAGGGGTCAATCCAGAGCCGCATGGCCTCGTCCATGGCCTCCACCGACTTCACGGTCAACATGTCACGTAGCGCATTGCCGAATGGGTTCGGGCCTTCCAGCGCCGTGTACCTCAGCGCCAAGGCAACTCCTTCACGTCGTTCCCCGGCGACTACCGGGCCGTGTTCGGTGGCGACCACTTCGATGTTGACGTCGCCCTCTCCGCGTACATGAATCGTCTCAGGCACTACCTGGGCCGATCGCCACTCGCTCTTGAACTCGTATTCGAAAGGGTTTTTCGGGTTGAAGCGCTCGACGTACAGGTCCTGGTAGTCGGACATAGCGTGGGTGACACACCAAGCCACGCGGGCGTTGTGCCCGAAGTGGGGAAAGCCCGGGCAGCCGGGGAAGGACATGCCGATGACGTCGAAGTCGGGGCAGGAAACGTGGTTTTGGTAGTAGACGTTGGGCACGTCGAGGGCCCTGTGCGGGTCCCCGGCGATTAACGGGGCGCCCGTCGTCGTCCGTTCCGGCGTCAGCGCCCAACTGTTGGAGCCAGCGTCGGGATCGGTGAGCTTCCCTACGGTGTCGGCAAGCTCCCGGAAAACGTCCACACCGTCTGCGTACTCACCAGAATACTCCATGCCCGGCGGCACCAACAGCAGGTGGCCGGGCTGGTAGCTGCGGTACAACTCGGCCGCCTTTTCAGGCCCCAGTGTGTTGACTAGTTGGGCTCGCCACAACTTGCCCTCGAAGCCGCCCATCATCACGTGGCGCACGAAGTACACTGCCAAGCAGTCCCACGGCCGCCAGGTGTCCGGCTCGGCGCCCACGATGCCGTATTCGACAGGCAAAGCGTTCGTCGAGATTATGAACGCGTTCACGCCGGCGGCGTATGCATCGAGCATATCCACCGCAGCGTCGCCCAGATTCTGGTAGTCGCGCACCACCGAGGCATGGACCTGCAATCGCCTCATGAGCAGATCGCTTTCGACGCCCACCCTACCCGAAAACTCGGCCCAGCGGCCGTATGCCCTCATGCGATCGTAGTCCATGTGCCAGAGCCGATCTTGCGCCGTGGCGAAGCCCTGTCCAAAGAACGCGTCCGCGGCGTTGGCCGCGGCGACATGGGGGATGCCGTGCCCGTCACGGGTGATGGTCACGGCATCCGTCAAGCCCTCGACCGTAAGGTCGGAGCTAACGTCGGGCAGCGCACCTGCGAGGTCGACGTCGGAGATGCTAAGTAGTCCGGCCATGTCTAGGCGAATGCCAGGACCCGAGCCGGGTTCTTCACTAGGATCGCGTCGATGTCCTCACTCGTGAAACCACGGCTCCGCATTCTCGGCACCATGTTGGTCAGGATGTGACCGTAGCCTTTGCCGCCGAATCGCCCGAAGCGCCAGCGGTGGCAGACGTCGTGCGCGATCACGATCTGGTTACGGTGCCCGAGCGAAACGAGGTACTCGACCATGTCCAGCTTTTGCGCATCGTTACGCATGGGTATGGCGGTCGGGTCTCCACCGTACGCCCCCTCCTCCAGTCCGAAGGTGTCAAACTCCAGGAAGGTACCTGCCCCTGCCAGCTCGGTCAGTATGGCATCGTCGGCGATGCGCACGTCGAGGTGGCCGAGCACGACGTTACCCGGCGTGGCGCCGGCCTTTACGAGTATCTCGAGTATCTCGGCCGGGGCCGTCTGCTTGTGCCCTGGATGGATGAGGATGGGAGCGCCGGTCTCGGCCTGGGCCCGGCCCGCCGCGCGCACGACCTTTAGCACGTTGGGTGGCAGCGGGTTGACGCAGCCGATCTCCCCGATGATGCCACTCCTGATCCCCGTATCTCCAGCGCCCTCGGTTACGTCGCGAACGATGCGCTCGGTAATGTCGTCCTCCGAGATTCGGTCCATGTCGGCGGGATGCGACGCGGGCACATAGTAACCCGCCCCCATCACCACGTTCAGCCCGGTGGCCCTTGAGATACGGGCGAGAGCCAACGGATCTCGACCAATACCCAGGGATGTGGCGTCGACGATGGCACCACCGCCCGCCAGCCGCCACTCCATCGCCTCTTCAACGGCGATGTCTTCGTCCACCAAGTTCATTGAGTCGCGGTGGTGGTTCCACCGGCCGGGGAGCGCTCCAATCATGTCCATCGTAGTCGGTCTGTCGATGTACGAGCGCTCCGACGCCTCGTCCGGCACGGCGAAATAACAGTCAAGGCTCAGGAGCAGGTGCTCGTGCATGGAGGTGGGTCCGAGCGAGTTCGGGTCTACCGGTCCGAGCACGGTCTGAACTTGGCCACTGGCTGCCTGTGGATTTTCGGTCGAAAGGGCCATTACTGTACACCTCCGAAGCCATCGCCCCCGATGCTGGAGCATTGGAGGCGTCCGGAAGCGCACTGATCTTATGCGCGGTCTCACGAGCCGTCAATTTGTCTATTGCCTCGGCTGCGGCACGATTTTCGCTTGGTAGTGGGCCGGTGCATGTGGAAAAATGGCGCATCCGCCTTTCCTGGCGGTAGCGCGTAGTCATGCAGGACTCAACACAGGACCCGAAACCAGCCCCCAACGGGGGGTTCATCATCCTCACGGTCGACTGCGCAATGTTGCTGGTAGGCCTCGCGGCGGTGGGGATCGCATACGCAGGTCTGGTCTACTGGTTCTCCTCTTACGCCAACGGCACATCCGCCAGCGCCGGAGCAGCCCTGTCACCCTTCCTTCTAGCGCTGCTCGGTGCGTTCGTTGCGGGGGCGACCCTGATCGGAGCCCTGAGAGACGGGGACGGTGACGGAGGACCGCTGTCTTGGGCGTCGCGCCTCGGCTTCGTGGCGGCAGCGGGCTTCGTGGCGGTCGGCGGGATCGTCCCGGAGTTCCGGGAAGCGCAGGAAGGTGCCGACTGGGCCGTATTCAAGTGGGTGGCCCTGGCCGCCTTCTACGGCGGTTCGGGCGCCATCGCGCTTTCGGTCGTGCTCGTACTCTGGCGGTTGAGCCGGGTCCGAACGGTCCTACGTTCGGGTCTCGGGGGTTTGACCATACCATCTTTCCCCGTGCCGCGCGTGAGCAGGCCGCGACTGGTCGTGCGAGGAGAGGGGCCCAACCCTCCCATAGTCGGCGAATAACGGGGCACAGGGGCCCCTCGGTGTTACGGGGAGCGCCGTCAGATCAACCTGTGGTCCCAGTCCCCGGTCAACTGGACAGTGGTCTGATTGACCGTGCGGAATTCCGGCCCAACCATCGTCGCCAGTTCCGCGCAGGTCGCGAACTGGACCCCGGGAAAGCTCTTGATGTATTTGATGAGCCGCTCAAGCATCCGCAAACGCCCGGGCCTGCCGATGACGAAGGGGTGCATCGCCAGCACGAAGGTGCGCTTGAGCCGGTAGAGTCCGTCGAACGCTGAGGACCAGACGTCGAAGACCTGCTGTGAACTGGCGGCGACGGGCTTGACCCCGGTGGCGGGCGAGAATTCGAAGAACGGGTAGTCGTCTAACTCCCAGTGCACCGGGATCTCCACGATCCTGACCTCGCCCGACTCGACCCAGTACGGGACGTCGTCTCCAAACAGGCTAGAGTCGTACTGGAAACCGCGCTCTATTAGCAAATCGACCGAGTGCGGCGACAGGTCCCACAGCGGCGACCGGTAGCCCGTCGGAGCGGAGCCGGTGATTCGCTCCAGCACCGCCGTGGAGCGGTCCAACATGCGCGCCTCCTGGTCTCGCGTCAGGGTCGCGGGCGTCTCGTGCATGTAGCCATGATGTCCGACCTCATGCCCCCGCTCTACTATCTCCTTGACCATATCCTCGTGCGTTTCAGCAACGAACGCCGGGATGAAGAAGGTCGACTTCAGGCCATAACTGTCGAGCAGGTCTAGGATTCGACGGGTGCCGACTTCCGGCCCGTACTCGCGCATGGACATGGTTCCAGGGCGCGCGGCCGTCTCCGGGTTGCCGTAGATGGCGCCCGCCTGCCCGTCTATGTCGAAGCCCAGCACCGCCACACACCGGGTGTCGCCCGGCCACAGTCCGCTCATGACAAATGCTCCTTGGAGTCGCCATGATAGCCCTGCGCCGGGTGCGGCGATAGGCGCCGACTACGGGGTCGGCTTCGAGGTGGTGCCGTCTAAGGAAAGCACCGTCTGTGTTCCGACCAGGTGCCTCCGAGTGCCCTAGAAGGTCCGGAACATGTTGTACAGGTGCAGAAAGAGCTTGAACCCCTCGGTGATGTAGCCGGTGAAGCCCACCTGCTCGGTGGGGTCGACGTGGGAGAAGAACGAAAACTCAGTGTAGTACGCGTTCCCGCGTCCGTCGACGACGTCGAACAGGCGCCTGGACTCCTGGGAGGGCACAAGATTATCCTCTCGATCATGCATGATCAAAAGCCGCGCGTTTAGTCGGTCGATACCGGTGCTAGGGGAAATCCGCCGAAGCGATTCGTGCACCGCTGACGGCAGCCGGTCGAAGATCTCGTCGACCTCACCGGGCCCGGGACCCATCAGTAGATCGAACACCGCCGTCCCTTCCACCGAGAGGCCGTCAAGTTCCGCCCTGGTCACACTCTCGCCTCTGAGGAAGGCGCTTTCCAACAGCGCCCACTCGGCCGGATCGGACAGGCCTTCTATGAGGTGGAGGCGCACCACCTCCACGGCCAGTGCGTCCGGCTCCCAGGCCTCGACGACGCCGTCGTAGGATCTCGATCCGGTCACCACTGATTTTACGAGGTCGGCCGCGTCGAAGTACCCGCCAAAGAAGTTGATGTAACGGACGCGATCCGAGATCCGAGGGTCTTCGGCAGCCACAACAGCCAGAGACGCTCCGACGCAGAAGCCGGCCATACCTACCTGATCGGGGTCGACGAAATCGAGGCCGGCGAGGTGCTCGAAGGCGTGTACCAGGTTATCGACCTCGCCCGAGACGACGCGCTTGGCTACCATGTCGTCAGACCAGGGGATCATCACCACCCTACCCGTCCTGGCCAGTCCACCAGCCAGATTCACTACCCGGCTATCGTCCCTTCCAGCCGGGTTGACCCCGAGGAAGAGCAGGACCGCCTCGAACGGGCCCTCCCCATCGGGAACGTAGAGGTCCGCCTCCAGTCGCTCGACCGCACCGTCGAACTGGATCGGTCGTCGTTCCGGGTCCCCGGTGAACCAGGTCAGGGGCTTGACGGGGGCCGCCGGTACGACCTGCAACACGAACATGACGGCACTGACCCCGGTCCGGCCCTGGGGCGTGACGCCGATCAAAATCATCGCTAGACCCAGCAAAATCCAGCTGGTCTTGGCGGCGATCTTCGCTGTTTTCTTGACTCTCCTCATCCCGTGAGCCGTTAGCATAGGTCATAACCAACGAGGAGGGGGGTGGGCCACTTGGAGCTCTACTGGCAGGAAAAGCGCAAGGGACAGCGACTGGTGCTCGATCTGGACGCCGATGGCCTAGTGGAGGTCGGCGGAGTGAGGGAGACGAAGCGTGGCTTCGACGCCTTCGCCAAGACCTTCGGCTACGACCCCGGCCGAGCCCGCAAGGGCATCGATTCCCTGGAAGGGGCCAAGGCCTTCGTCGAGGCGTTCAGCCCCTGGGACCTGTACCGCAACACCGACGGCCTCACCGTCCAGCCCGAGGTCAAGCCGCCGCTACAGTGACGGTGGGATCTGATGCGAAGGGTGGCTACACAACGCCAATAATCGATCGCGGCCACTGGCCATAAGACATCTAGGATTGCAGAGGGTCTGGTCTGGACTGGACCTGTCGTCACCGTGGGTCCCTCGCTTCGTAAATGTTCATGGGCGCACGCCAGCTCACCCGTAGGCCCCTCCTCGTATACTGTGGCCTCATCCGACATCCATAGCACAGGTATTCGGTTTTGGCGAGGTGTGAGGGCGTTGAAGTACGAGACCTGGAACCCGGCAGACGAGTTCGCCGACAGAGATGAGTACATCGGCGCTCTGGCCGACATGCTGATGACGCTCGGTGGACCGCGCATCAAGGCGATCTTCCGATCCATGATGCGCAATCGTTTGGGTATCCCCCACTCTACGGGTTGGTCGAGTGCGACCCTCGTCTTGAGTCTGGCTTTCTTGGCCACCACTATATTTGCCAAAGAAACCTGTGATGCCTTTGGATGAGGAGTTAAGTCAATGAGATTGCAAGACAAAGTGGTTCTAGTGACCGGAGGCGGCTCGGGTATCGGCGAGGCGACCGCGCGGCTGTTCGCCAGGGAAGGAGCTAGGGTCGTCGTCTCTGACGTTGCGAGCGAAAACGTGGCGTCGGTCGTGAGGGCCATCCGGAGCGACGGCGGCAAGGCCGTCGGATTCTCGGGGGATGTGACGAGCGCGGAGGACGCCGACGCCATGGTGCGAATGACTGTGGAAACCTACGATGGGCTGCATGTGGTGGTCAACAGCGCGGGTGTCGGTCCGACCGAGGATTCGCCTCATGAGGAGGAGTGGAGACGAGTGCTTGACGTCAACCTGAACGGCACCTACCTAGTTTCGTGGGCGGCCACACCGGAGATCACGAAGTCGGGCGGCGGGTCATTCATCCACCTGGCGTCAATCATGTCGATGGTATCGAACCCGTCGGGCATACCGTATTTGGGCGGCGCAGCGGGGGCGTTCAGTCCGTATAACCCGTCCAAGGGCGGGGTGCTGCAACTGACCAAGAACATGGCGGTGCACTTAGCCGATAAGAACATCCGGGTGAACTGCATCTGCCCGGGGTGGATCGAGACGCCGCTAACCCAAGCAGCGATAGACGACCCCGACTTAGAGGCCGCGCTGGTGGAAAAGCATCCAATAGGACGGCTGGGGAAACCGGAAGAGGTGGCGTACGCGGCGCTGTTCCTGGCCTCCGACGAGTCGTCGTTCGTGACTGGATCGCCGCTCATAGTGGACGGCGGCTACACGGCACAATAGTGACCCTGGGACGAAGAGCCCGCCAATCTCAACCGACAGCCTCCACGTGGCTGTCGACTCTGGCTGGACGGTGTGCCCTGGGATACCCACACGCCCAGTTGTACCTCACTCAGCCAGGCCGGCCACGCGAGGGCCTTGAGCCGAGCGGCCGGGGGCATCAGATCCCCGGCGGTGCGAGCGGCGACAATAAACCAAAACTTTTGTGCGATGGGGCATATCTAGATGAATAGGGGTGCCCCAAAGCCCAACCGGCAGGGCTACTGAAGACCGGCACACAGATCGTTAGCCGGTCACTCGTCCTCGGTCCTGTACGCGACCTCGCCGTGTTGAGAATGATCTAGGCCTTGCTCCTCCTCTTTTTCCCGCACCCTCAGCCCTATGGTCGCCTTCAGCGCAAACAGAATGACCGCAGTCATACCAAAGGCCCAGCCCCAGGCCGCGCCGATCGCTCCAATTTGGCGAACGATCTGCCCTCCCCGGTCAACTCCGGGCAAAACCAAATCTGAGATACCCATAAATCCGATACCGACGAACAGGCCAGCGGCCAACATCCCCCAGGTCCCGCCGATACCGTGGACTGCCCACACGTCTAAAGAGTCGTCCAGTCTTATTTTTTTTGTGAACTGGACCGCGAAATAGGAGAACGCCCCAGCTCCCAAGCCAATCAGCAGGGCGGGCATCGGCCCGACGAAGCCGGACGCCGGGGTGATCGAGGCCAATCCGGCAACAGCACCCGTGGCCAAACCGACCGCGCTAACCTTGCGGTTGATTGACCAGTCGATGGCAGCCCACGTAAGAGCGGCCATTGCAGCTGCGGCGTTGGTTACAACGAAGGCATTTACCGCGCTACCGCCGGCAACCAGGGCACTACCGGCATTAAAGCCGAACCAGCCGAACCAAAGCAGCGAGGCTCCCAATATCACAAACGGGATGTTGTGTGGCTCCATCGCCCGCTCGCCGTAACCCAATCGCCTTCCGAAAATGATGGCTGCTGCGAGCGCACCCGCACCTGAACTGACGTGCACAACGGCGCCGCCGGCGAAGTCTAGGGCACCCCACCCATTCAGCCCCAGCCACCCATCGACACCCCAAACCCAGTGTGCTAGCGGCGCGTAAACGACGGTCGACCAGATTACGGTGAAAAGCACGAGGGTGCTGAACTTGATTCGTTCGGCGAATGCACCTGTGATGAGCGCGGGGGTGATTATGGCGAACATCGCCTGAAAGATCATGAACGCTTGATGAGGGATGGTAGAGGCGTACGGACCAGCTTCTGTGGCCAGTACGTTCCTCAAGCCGATGTAGTCGAGGTTGCCGATGAAATGGCCAACATCGGGTCCGAAGGCCAGACTGTAGCCCCACAGAACCCAGACTACGCTGACTAGCGCGATAGCAACAAAGCTATGCATTAACGTCCCCGCGACATTCTTGGAGCGGACCAGACCGCCGTAGAAGAATGCGAGCCCCGGCACCATGAGCAGCACCAGCGCAGACGAGACCAAAACCCAGGCTGTATCTCCGCTACTCATGCAGTTTCCTCCTGCTCCAACTAGGGGCCCCGAACCGTGGCGACGCTGTCAGTGCGAAGAGGGCCGCAATCAAGAGATAGCTTATGTGCATCAAATCACCTTCCTGCAGGCCAGAGCCAGATCCGGTGAGATTCGTCCGCAATCCGCAGTTTGAGCGGGCACGAAGCCGAGGTTACACCATGTAGTCAACTGGACCTGTGTCAAACACTCGATGGTTCCGGCAAAGCAACGTAATCCCAGCGTAGGAAGCAAAGGCGCTGGAGGCTGGCCGCTTGATCATCCGGCTTAGTTTCCCGCGGGCCGGCACATAGCCCCCATCAGGGGCCGCCCTGGCTCAATCGGCAGGCTTACGCCCATACGCGCCCGTCACCGAACTCAGTTAGGATAGCCGCGCCAGGGCCAATACCGGCTCAGCCACCATCCCCACGGAGGCCACTAGTCTTGCTAGATCTGCTGATCAAGAACGGGATGATCGTCGACGGTACCGGGAGCCCCGG
>CAZWTT010000011.1:0-69930 GCA_964637315.1 uncultured Dehalococcoidia bacterium
GCAGAACGCCTTGGAGTCATTGCGCGAGGGGCGCGAGGTGCTGGCCACTGGCCGGTGCGTCCGCACGGATACCGGCCCGGGCGATCGACTCGGCCAATAGCTCTACCAGGTGCATGGCCCTCTTCCCCGTGCCGTCCGCGATCTGTTGCCTGCAGGACACTCCCAGGCTGACGACCTCGAACTCGCCCGTTTGCCCGCGAATGGCCGGGAACAGGGCCTGTTCTCCGATCTCCATCGACACGTCGTAGTGCTCCTTTTCGAAGCCGAACGACCCGGCCATGCCACAGCACCCCGAGTCGATCTCAATCACCTCAGACCCAGGCAGTGCGCGTAGCAGCTCCACCGAGCGTTCTGTGCCCACGAGCGCCTTTTGTTGGCAGTGACCGTGGAACAGTATCTTTTCCCTCAAATAATCGAACGGCTCAAGGCCATTGTGAGTCAGGACACGGATCAGGAACTCGTCGACGAGCACCGTGCGGTCGGCTACGGTCTTCGCGGCTTCGTCGTCGGGTAAAAGGTCCAGGTACTCGTCCTTGAACATGAGGATGCAGGACGGCTCCAGTCCCACCATGTAGACGTCTTGCTCGCCAGGGCCCGTCGCGAGGGCCTGTGCGGCGATCCCGACATTGGCAGCGGCGTTACGCCGGGCCCGGTCGGTGTCCCCGACCGAGAGTTGGGGCCGCCCACAGCAACGAAAATCAGGTACGATCGCCTCGTAGCCTATGGCCTCGATGACCGTAACAGCGGCCCGGCCGATTTCCGGGTGGTTGTAGTTCGTGAAGGTGTCGTTAAACAGGACCACCCGGCCTCTGGTTGGGGTATTTGTCGTATCGGGACGGGAACTGAACCACTGGCTGAACGTCTGCGTAGCATAAGCTGGGAGCTTCCGCCGCCGGTCGATGCCCGATACCTTTTCCGTTAACTCTGCCACTGCGTCGGAACCCAGGACCCAGTTCGACAGCGGAGCCAGGAAGGAGCCCAGCGGCCCCAACCTGTCGACGTTGCCGAGTAAGCGATCCCTCATCGACGGTCCGTTCTCCCGCCGTCGCTGTGCCAAGAGCTCGTACTTTAGCTTCGCCATGTCCACGTTCGATGGGCACTCTGCCTTGCAGGCCTTGCAGCCAAGGCAAAGGTCCATGACCTGGTGCACGCGGTCCTCTGTCAGTGCACTCAGGGGCAGTGCGCCCGAGATCGCCGATCTCAGCGCGTTTGCCCTGCCGCGGGTCGAGTGCTCCTCGTCCCGGGTCGCCATGAATGACGGGCACATCGTGCCCCCGGCCGCCTTGCGGCACGCTCCCTGGCCGTTGCACATCTCGATCGCCGACGCCAGTCCACCCTCGCGATCGAAGGACAGGGCCGTGTGTGTCTCGGCGGTTTTGTAGTTGGGCCAGTAGCGCAGGTTTTTCGTCATAGGTGCCGGATCGACGATCTTGCCGGGGTTCATGAGGCCGTCCGGGTCGAAGGCCCGTTTCACCCGATCGAAGGCTTCCGTAATGACTGGACCAAACATTTTCTGAAGGAACGGGCTGCGCACCAGGCCGTCGCCGTGCTCCCCGCTGAGGGCGCCGCCGAACTCCAAGACCAGATCGCTGATATCGTCTGCTATGCGGGCCATCCGGTCGACCCCGGCCCGGTCCTTTGGGTCGATGAGTGGCCGGATATGCAGGCAGCCGACGCTGGCGTGCCCGTAGTACCCGGCCTCGGTTCCGTTCTCCCGCACGATCTCGTCGAACCGCCGCACGAACTGGGGCAGCCTTTCGGGCGCCACGGCGGTGTCCTCCACGAACGCCAGCGGCTTGGCTGGTCCGGGCACGTTCATGATCAGGCCTAAACCGGCCCGGCGGACCGCCCACACTCTGGCCTGCGCTGCCGGGTCCACCAGGCGCGTCACCGCGTACCCGAGTCCTGATTGTTTGATTCGATTCTCCAGGCGATCGAGCTTCGACGACAGTTCCGCCTCGGAGTCACCGGTCATCTCCACCACCAGCACGGCCTCGGGATCACCCTGCACCCAGTCCATCAGCCGGGCGTACTCGGACTGGGCGCGCGCCTGTCTCAGGATCATCGCGCCCACGTGCTCGACCGCTGCCGGCTCAAGTTCCAGCGTCGCCACCGTCGCCTCCATCGACTCGAACAGGTCGGCGAAGTGAAGCACAGCCAGTGCCTTGCGTTTGGGCACCGGCACTAGTTTTAGCGTGGCCTCGGTAATGTTGACGAGGGTTCCCTCGGAGCCCACCACGAACTGCGCTAGGTCGAGTCCGTCGTTGGCTCCCAGTAGGTTCAGGTTGTAGCCGGACACCCTCCGCATGATCTTCGGGTACCGTCGCTCGACTTCGTCGCCGTACTCGTGTCCAACGGCTATCAGTTCTCGTGCGATCGAGCCCATCAGGTTGTCGCGCCCGGCCATGGCGTCCAGTCCTTGACGGCCCACCCGGCCAAGTTGGGCCACTGTGCCGTCGGACAGCACCGTGCGCAGACCGGCGACGTTGTCCGACGTCTTCCCCCAAACAATCGAGTGGGCGCCGCAGGAGTTGTTGCCCAGCGCGCCTCCCACGTTGCCGCGGTTGGACGTGCTCGGATCGGGTGCGAACAGGTAACCTTTGGGCGTCAGGTGCCTGTTCAACTCGTCGAGTATGATCCCCGGCTGCACCCGCGTTGTGCGGCTCTCGGTATCGACCTCCAGCACGTCGCGCATGTACTTGGAGTAGTCGACGACCACCGCCGCGCCGACGGTTTGCCCGGCGAGACTCGTCCCACCTCCCCTCGGCAGGACCGGTACCTTGTGACGGCGAGCCACCTCGATGGTGGCGATCACGTCTTCCTCCGATTGAGGCAGCACCACGCCCACGGGCATGATCTGGTAGATGGAGGCGTCGGTGCTGTAGAGGAGGCGCGAGACGCGGTCGAAGCGGACCTCGCCGCTCACGACGCGGCTCAGGTCATGGGCGAGATCACGCGTGTCGGGGTCGGCCTTTGTGTCGGTGTTAGGAGGAAACGGGTTTCCGGCGTGGAGGTTGACGCGGGGGTTGCCGGGCTCGACGAAGGTCGCCGGCATCGGTCAGCTTGTTGGAGCGTCAGGCCCTGGCTGTAGCCAGGTGGAGTCTGCGGTCAGCGGCCGTGCTATCAGGCTGAGACCTTTACTATCTCGAACGACTGTTTCCCGCGAGGTGTGTCCACTTCCACCTGCTGACCGGCCATTCGTCGCATGACCGCCTTGCCAACGGGGGACTCGTTTGAAATCTTGCCCTCGAGGGGATTGGCCTCCGTGACGCTCACCACGGTGTAGCCGTGCACCTTGCCCGAGCCAAGGTCCTTGAGGGTGATCTTGGCGCCGACCATGACAACCGCGTCCTTTTTCCGCTTCTTCGGGTCGATGACGACGACGTTCTTGAGTTGAAGCTCGATGTCACGAACCCTCGACTCGACCAGTCCCAACTGCTCGCGAGCGGCCTCCAGCGGCGCGTTCTCGCGCACATCTTTGTCTGCCGCGGCCTTGTGGATGTCCTCGGCCAGCGGTACTCGCTCGTCCTTGAGCCTCGCCAACTCTTCGTTGAGCGTCTTGAAGCCGGCCACCGTCAACTCGATCACATCCCTGGCGGCGGTATCGCCGCCCGTATGCACGCGGGTGCGGCTCTTACGAATGCGGACGTGCTGAGCGAGGTTGACCTCGAGCTGGCCACTCTTCCTCATATAGGAAAGGAAGCCCCGGATCACCTGCAAACGCTCGGCTGCCTGGGGAACTGCTCCACCCTCGCCGAGCCGCTCGGAGTACTCACCAATCTCGGAGGGGTTTATCTGCTGAAGGACCCGGTCGGCCCCACACCATTGGGCGAACCGGTGCAGTTCCCGGTCCGTGTGGGGACCGTCGGTCTTCGTCTTCGGGTTACTAACGTATTGACTAATAGCCTCGATGACGGTCTGATTAATGAGTTCCTGCAAGCTCGTGCCTCCTCGGTGCCGGAGTTGCCGGTAACACCAATGTTATGGAGGTGCCAGAAGGGTGTCAACGAGGCGGCCTAGCCCGTGGCTGCCTAGCCGGCCGGCTCCATCTGGTCCCAGTTGGGACCGGCCTTCACCTCCACCTCCAGCGGCGCTTTCAGCTTCATCGCGGCCTGCATTTCCTCGCGCAGCAACTCGGCCAACGCGTCACTTTCCTCGGCAGGGCACTCGAACACGAGTTCGTCGTGGACCTGCAGGATCATGCGGGTCCGCATTCCGGCCTCGTCCAGCCGGCCCTGCATCCGGAGCATGGCGAGCTTGATGATATCGGCCGCCGTGCCTTGCACCGGCATGTTGATCGCGGCGCGCTCCGCCGCCTGTCTGGTCTGCCTGTTGCTGGAGTTGATCTCCGGCAGGTATCTCCGCCGACCGCCGAGAGAGGCGACGTATCCCGTCTTCTGGCAGCGCTCGATGGTGCTGTCGATGTAGCCCTTAATGCCGGGGTAGCTGGAAAAGTAGGCGTCGATGAACTGTCGCCCCTGCTCCGTTGTCAGGCCCGTCTGCCGGATTATGCCGAAGGGGGTGAGCCCGTACAGGACCCCGAAGTTGAGCACCTTCGCGACTCGGCGCATGTCGGAAGTCACGTTCCCTAACGGCACTTCGTACACCAGTGCAGAGGTGGCGTCATGAATATCCAGGCCGTCGTGGAAAGCCTGCAAAAGCCCTGGGTCCTCCGACATGTGCGCGAGTATGCGCAGTTCGATCTGCGAGTAGTCGGCGCCGAGAAGCAGCCAATCGGGAGAGTCCTCGGCAATGAACGCCCGCCGCACCCTGCGACCCAGCTCGGTGCGCACCGGTATGTTCTGCACGTTGGGGTCGTTGCTGGACACCCGCCCGGTGGCCGAACCGGACTGGTTGTAGCTGGTGTGGATGCGCCCGGTCTTCGGGTTAACCAGGCCGGGCAGCGCGTCGATGTAGGTGGACTTGAGTTTGGACACCTCCCGAAACTCCAGGACCCGCTCGATCACGTCGTATGACCGGGGGTCCACGTCCTCCAGTCTGCCGCCGTCGAGCATCTCCTGTAGGGCTTCGAGCGAGGCTGCGTCGGTCGAGTAGCCGCTCTTGGTCTTCCTTATCGGCGGGAGTTTGAGCTCGGCAAACAGCACCTCACCGAGTTGCTGGGACGAGCCGATCTTGAACTCGTGGCCTACCAACTCGTACATGGAGCGTTCTACTGCATCCAGCCTTTCGCCAAGTTCGACCGACATGGCGCCTAGCAGGTCCGAATCTATCGAAACTCCGTTGCGCTGCATACGGACGAGCACGTGCACGAGCGGCATCTCGACCGTGTCGAACGGCTCGACCAGCGACATGCGGCTCAGGTCCTCGGCGAAGATCCCGTGCAGCCGATGCGTGAAGTCGGCGTCAGCCGCCGCGTACGGGGCGGCCTTCTCCACAGGAACCTGCGCCATGGTGATCTGCTTTTTGCCGGCCCCGACTAGGTCCTTTATCTGGGTCATCTCCTCGCCCAGCAAATCGAAGGCCAGAGTCTTCAATCCGATCGCCCGCCGGCCCGTAAGATGGGCAGCGAGCATGGTGTCGAACGTGAGGTTGCGCACCTCAACGCCGTGGTTTGCCAGGACGGTGACGTCGTAGTTGGCGTTGTGCGCTATCTTACCCGTCGTCTCACTCTCAAACAGTGGGCGAAGCGCGTCCAGCGCCTCCCGTATCGGCACCTGTGCTATCGCTTCTGGGGCTTCGCCCAGTTCGATCTCCTGCTTTGCCTTGTGGCCCACCGGCACGTACCATGCGACGCCATCGGAGTTGGAGAACGACAGTCCGACAAGCTCCGCCGCCATCGCGTGCTGGGACGTGGTCTCTGTGTCGAAGGCGATTTCACGGGACCCGTGTAGCTCGGCGATCATCGAGTCGAGCTTCTCCCGCGTATCTGCCAGCCGGTAGTCGGCCATCACGGCGCTCGGAGTAACCGTCTTCGAGCCTTCAGGTGGGTCTTCGGCGGCGTCGCTCGGTACCGGCAGGCGGTCGATGATGGTGCGGAAATCGAGTCCGCGCAGGAACTCAGCGACCGCTGGCCGGTTGTAGGTCGAGAAATCGGCCGCAGCCAGGTCAAGGGTTACAGGCACGTCATGCACGATGGTGGTCAGGTACTTGCTCTCCCGCGCCGCCTCCTCGTTGTCCCGCATCTTTTTTTGCAGACCGGCGGGTTTCACCTCGTCGATGTGTTCGTAAATGCCCTCCACCGTGCCGAATTGCTTAAGCAGCTTGATCGCCGTCTTCCTGCCCACGCCGGGGACGCCGGGAATGTTGTCCGACGTGTCCCCCTCTAGGCCCTTGATGTCGGCGACGACGTGTGGGCCGAGACCGTCGTATCGCGCCTCCACCGCCCCGACATCGTAGACTTTCCTATTGAAGACGGTGGAGACGTAGACTCTGGTGCGGGGCGAGACCAGTTGCAGGGCGTCCGTGTCCACCGTCAGGATGACGTTGTCCATCCCCTGCCGCTCTGCTTGATCGGCGAGAGTTCCAAGCACGTCGTCGCCCTCGAAGCCCGCAACCTCCACGATGGGTATGCTGAAGGCGCCGAGCATCTCCTTCACCCTCGCCACCTGACCGGGTAGGTCGGGAGGCGTCGGCGGTCGGTGGGCCTTGTACTCAGCGTAATGCTCGTGGCGAAAGGTCGGCCCGGGCGGGTCGAACGCCACCACACAGTGTGTTGGCTGGAAGTCCGAAACGGTCTTGATGAACGAGTTGAGAAAGCCGTAGACGGCACCGATGGGCTCTCCCGTCGACCGTACCGTCATCAACTCCTTGAGAGCGTAATAGGCCACGAACACCAGGGCGTGGCCGTCGATAAGGAGGAGTAGGGGGGCCCGGTCGATCATGCGGCCAAGTTTAAGCGAAAGCTAGTTGACGCGCCTTTTGCAGCAGTGCCGCTACGCGCTCTGGGGAATCGGCCTCGGCGTAGGTGCGCAGGAGGGGCTCGGTGCCGGAGAATCGCACCAGCATCCAGTAGCCGCCTTCGAGGATGAACTTATACCCGTCGTCGGTTCGCGTCCCCTTGACCCTCAGCCCCGCCAGTTCTTTGGGATCAACGGATTGGACACGGGCAACTATGGCGTCGCGTTGTTCCGGCGGGAACGCCAGGTCGATGCGATCGAAGAAGTGGGGGCCGACCCTGTCAAAAAGCCAGTCCACAAGCTCCGACATCCGCTTGTCCGTGCGCACCATCAGGTCCAGCGCCAGCAGACCGCACAGGATGCCGTCGCGGTCCGGCACGTGTTCCCGGATTGTATATCCGCCGCTTTCTTCCCCTGCAATCAGAGCGTTTTGCGACTGGAACAGCGGCGCGATGTGCTTGAATCCGACCTTCGTCTCTGTGACCGGCACGTCGTAGATGGCGGCGAGCTTGTCCACCATCACGCTCTGGGTGAGCGACCGGACCAGCGGACCTCTCTTGCCCAGCACCTCCAACTGGTGGAGACACAGGAGCGAGAATGTTTCGAGAGTCGTGACGAAGCGGCCCTTCTCGTCCATCAGTCCCACCCGGTCGGCGTCGCCGTCGTTGGCGATACCGATGTCGGCCCCGACGCTGACGATCAGATCGGCGAGCTCGGTCAGGTGCAGTCCTATCGGCTCAGGATGGTCGATGCCGGGGAAAGCCGGGTTCGGCTCCCCGTGAATTTCCGTCACCGAGGTGGAACCGCCACCAAGAATGTGCGGAAACATGCCCAGACCGGCCCCGTACATCGGGTCGGCGGCGACTTTAAGTCCGGCCGAGCGTAGAGCGCTCAGGTCCACCAACTTGCCGATGTGGGCAAAATAGTTCGGCGCTAGGTCGACGCGCTCTATGCCTGCCGAATTGGCTCCCACGCCGAGCGGCACGCCCCCGGCCGCCTCCAGCCGTCTGATGTGCCGCTCTAGCTCTGCAACCGTTTCATCAGGGGCGCTGCCGCCGTTCGACGGCTTGTACTTGTAGCCGTTGTAGGCGCCCGGATTGTGGCTGGCGGTGATCACCACTCCGCCCCCGGCATGGCGATCCACCACTCCGTGGCTGAGCATCGGGGTGGGCACTGCCCCGTCCGTCAGCGAGACCGCGATGCCGTTACCGGCAGCGACCTCCGCGACGGTTGCGGCGAACCGGTCGGAGCCGAACCGTGTGTCGTGACCGACCAGCAGACCGCGGCCGGTCAGCCCGGACTCCCTCAGCAGGTCGGCCGTCGCCTGCGCACAGATGCGCACGTTGTCGAACGTGAAGTCCTCGGCGATGAGGGCACGCCAGCCGTCCGTGCCGAACTTGATCGGCATATCTTTCGGGTCGCTCCCTTGCTAGCGGTTAGCCTGCCCGTCCCGACTCCGCCGCGTCCGTTATGAACGCGTCGCGGCGAATCTGGACCGCCTTGTCAGTCTTTTCCCAGGGCAGGTCGATGTCGTCCCGGCCGAAGTGGCCGTAAGACGCCGTTTGCGTGTATATGGGACGCCGTAGATCGAGGTCGCGGATGATCGCTCCCGGCCGCAGGTCGAAGTGCTTATCCACCATCTCGACGATCTTCGCGTCATCGACGTGGTTCGTCCCGAACGTCTCAACCGCTATGGAGACGGGGTTCGCCATACCTATGGCGTAGGATACTTGCAATTCCAGCCGCTCGGCCAGCCCCGCCGCGACCAGGTTCTTGGCCACATAGCGCGCCGCGTAGTGTGCCGAGCGGTCCACTTTGGTCGGGTCCTTGCCGGAGAACGCGCCCCCGCCGTGCCGCGCCTGGCCGCCGTAGGTGTCCACCAGGATCTTGCGGCCCGTCAGGCCGGCGTCGCCCACCGGTCCGCCCACGACGAACCGCCCGGACGGGTTGACGATGTACTTGGTCTGACGGTCGCGATACTTTTCCGGGATCACCGTCAACGCCACCTCGTCGATCAGGTCACGCTCGATAACTGACTGTGAGACCTCAGGACTGTGCTGGGTGCTCAGGACCACCGTGTCGACTCGTTTCGGCACGCCGTACTCGTACTCGACGGTGACCTGCGACTTGCCGTCCGGCCGCAGGTAAGGGACGGTCTTCTCCTTGCGAACCTCGGCCATTTTGCGACATAGCCGGTGCGACAGGTCTATCGACAAGGGCATCAGCGTCGGCGTCTCCGTGCAGGCGAATCCGACCATCATTCCCTGGTCGCCCGCGCCTAGGCTCTCCGACTCGCTCTCACCGTCGCCCTGGGTCTCGTCCCGCACCTCGACGGAGCGTGTCACGCCCCCGGAGATGTCGTGCGACTGCTCCTTGATCGACACCGCGATGCCGCAGGACTGGTAGTCGAAGCCGTAGGTCGAGTCGATGTACCCGACGTCCCGGATGGTGTGGCGCACCAGCTTCGGGATGTCGACGTAGTGGTCGGTGGTGATCTCCCCAAACACCATCACGAGACCGGTCGTGCACGCCGTTTCGCAGGCGACCCTGGCTCTCGGGTCATGGCGCAATATGTCATCCAGTACCGCGTCCGATATCTGGTCGCAGAGCTTGTCCGGGTGGCCTTCCGTTACGGACTCGGATGTGAAGAAGTACTTTACTGCATTGGTAAGACTGGACGACATCTAATATCTCCGTTGTGTTCTCCGCGGGGCTTGGCCCCGCTCGTCAGGGCTTCTTCGTACAAGCGCTCATCGCTTTGGCAATCGACCGCTCACACCATCTTTGCTGCATTCATTGCCCTCATCGACCTGGCAATTAACGGTCGCTGACAGGTCTTTGTTGGCATTCAATGCCTATGTCCCTATGTTCCAGGAATGGAGGTACTCATACTGCTCGGCGGTGAGGGTGTCGATCTCGATCCCCATCGCTCGCAGCTTCAGCTTTCCGACCTCCTCGTCGATCTCTCTCGGCACCGGGTAGACTTTGTTCTCCAGTCCCGCCGCGGCGTTCACGATGTACTCGGAGGACAGTGCCTGGTTGGCGAAGCTCATGTCCATGACTGCCGACGGATGGCCCTCGGCCGCGGCCAGATTTATGAGCCGTCCCTCTCCGAGCACGTAGACCTTGCGGCCGTTCTCCAGCGCGTACTCGTCGACATACTCGCGCACCTCGCGCTTGGACTCGCTGATCGACTCTAGGCCGGGTAGGTCCAACTCCACGTCGAAGTGGCCGCTGTTCGCCACCACCGCGCCGTCCTTCATGTCCTCGAAGTGGGCCTTGTCGACGGCCTTCATACCGCCGGTCACGGTGATGACGATGTCGGCCATCTTCGCGGCCTCTCCCATCGGCAGGACCTGGTGGCCGTCCATCGCCGCCTCCAGCGCACGGATTGGATTGACTTCAGTGACGACGACTTTAGACCCCATGCCGGTGGCCCTGCTGGCCACGCCCCGGCCGCACCATCCGTAGCCGGCCACCACCACCGTCTTGCCCGCCCACAGCATGTTCGTGGCCCGCGTGATGCCGTCTAGAGTGCTCTGGCCGGTGCCGTATCGGTTGTCGAAGAAGTGTTTTGTGTCGGCGTCATTGACGGCGATGATGGGATACTTCAGCCGCCCCTCCTCAGCCAGGGAGGTCAGACGAATCACGCCCGTCGTCGTCTCCTCGCATCCTCCGATGACACCGTCCAGCACCTCGGTTCGCTCGGTCAGCGCCCGGGTCACCGTGTCCGCTCCGTCGTCCATGGTTATGTGCGGTCGGGTGTCCAGCGTCGCGTCGATGTGCTTGTAGTAGGTCTCGTTGTCTTCGCCCGTAATGGCGTAGGTGGAGATGCCGTGATCCGCCACGAGAGACGCGGCCACGTCGTCTTGTGTGCTCAGGGGATTGGACGCGCATAGGTGCACCTCCGCGCCGCCGTCCTTGAGCGCCAGGGCGAGATTGGCCGTCTCGGTGGTGACGTGCAGGCAGGCCGCGATCCTTATGCCCTTGAGCGGCTTCTCTTTCGAGAAGTGCTCGCGTATCTGCTTTAAGACCGGCATCTCGCGCGCGGCCCACTCGATTCGCCTGTTACCCTCGACGGCCAGCCCCAAATCTTTCACGTCATAGGGAATGTTGGTCATCTAGCTTTGTTCTCCGCTCGTTTCATTCGCTCTATTGCTCTTCGCGCGGGCGCTCATCGGTGTCCCGCTCGGCTTCGCCTCGCTCGTCAGGGTTTCTTCGGCTTATCGCCTCATAGCTTTGGCAAATAACGGTTGTTCACAGGTCTTTGCCGTCATGCAATGATCCAGGGGAGGCCGTTGCCTCCCTTTACCTCGTTCAGCTTTGTTAGGGCGAAAAATTCGTCGAAGCGAGCCTGGATGTCCTCCATGGACACGCTCGTCAGGCTCTCCATACTGAAGCCCTGCACCGTGATCGATCCCATTACCGTGCCCACCACCACGGCCCGCCTCAGTGACTGGACCGGCAGCGTGACCGCCGTCGCGCCCGACGCCGACAGGTAACCCATAAACCCGCCGGCGAAACTGTCCCCGGCACCTGTGGGATCCACCACGTGGTCGAGAGGTAGGGCGGGGCAGGCGAACGCCGATTCTGAGCCGTCGGGCTCGCTCAGATACATCAGCACCCCGTGCTCGCCGCGCTTTATCACCACCGCCCGCGGCCCCAGCCGAAGCACGGCTCTGGCGGCTTCGACCAGGTTGGCTTCATCGGAGAACTGCCTCACCTCGTTTTCGTCGATGATGAGAACGTCCACCTGCTCGACCACGTTGGTCAGGTCGGCCTTGTTGCCCTCGATCCAGAAATTCATCGAGTCCAACGCCACCAGGTTTGGTCGGGACTCCATCTGATTGAGTACATCCAACTGGAGGAGGGGGTGGATGTTCGCGAGGAACAGGTAGTCGGCGCCGCGTTGCCGGGGTGTTAGCACCGGGCTGAAGTCGGCGAACACGTTCAACTGGGTGTCCAGGGTCTCCCTGGTGTTGACGTCCTCGGTGTCGTAGACCCCGGCCCAACGGAACGTCTTGCCCGGTTTGCGTTCGAGGCCCGAGACGTCCACTTTGTGTGTCCTTAGCAGGTCGAGGTCGCCCTCACGGAAATCGTCCCCCACGACCGCCACCATGCCGACCGGCGAAAAGTAGCTGGATGCTAGTGAGAAGTAGGTGGCCGAGCCGCCTAGGGCGTCGGTTCTGGAGCCTGCCTGTGTCCTGACCGAGTCGTAGGCCACCGAGCCCACGACCAGTAGACTTGAGGTGTTGGATGTCATGTGCTACAGGCCTTGGAGACGCCTAGGCCTCGTCCCCCTCGCTGGTTGGGTGACCGGCCGCGATCCAGTCGCCCGTCCCCACTTCGATGTTGTAGAGTCGGGTCGAGTCTAGGCCCATCGCCGCCGCCATCTCGCAGGCTAGGCCGCTTCTGACGCCCTGGGCGCAGATGAACAGCAGTCGCCCGCTCTCCGGCAGATCCTCAAACCTGGTGAGAATGTCGTCCACCGGGATGAACAGTGCGCCCTTTACGTGCCCCTCGGCGTACTCGTCCGGGCGGCGCACGTCCACCACGGTGGTGTCGCCCTCGTCGTACAGTTTCCTGGCCTCGGCTAGGTTGAGCCGGTTGTACGGCTCTCCAGGTTCTTGTCTTGGCATATCGCTTCTATCCTCGAGGCGTAGCCTCGCTTGTCAGGGATTCTTCGGCTTATCGCCTCATCGCTATGGCAATCTACGGTTCATGTTTTCTTGTTGGTGTTTAATGCCCCGCTAGAGGTACTTGTTGATGATTGGCTCGAGGCGTGCTCGGTCCTCGGCCGAAATAAGGTCGGGGCTCGTAATTATAGCGTTGCTCAAAGCTGACCCGCACTCGCATCCACGACCATCAGGCAGGTTGTTTACGAGTTCCGCGAGAGTTTTCTTGGCCACCGCGACGTTGGCTTCCAGGTGGTTGATTATCACCTCCACCGAGACCGCCTCGTGCTCGTCCCAGGAATCTCGATCTGTCACCAGTGACAGCGAGGAGTAGCAGATCTCGGCCTCGCGAGCCAACTTGGCTTCAGGCAGCACCGTCATACCCACCACTGTGCCTCCCCACTCCCGGTACATTCGAGACTCCGCTCTGGTGGAGAAGGCCGGTCCCTCCATCACAACGATCGTCCCGCCTCGGTGTACTCGGACGTGGGGTTCGGCGGCGTCTGCGAGAAGCGGCGACAGCTCCGGGCAGAACGGCTCCGCAAACTCGATATAGACTACGGGCCCGGAGTCGAAGAACGTGCTCACGCGCTGGCGGGTCCTATCGATGAGTTGGTCGGGCACCACTGCGTCTCTCGGCGCCAGGTCCGAACTCAGCGCACCCACAGCGTTGACGGACACGATCCGCTCCACCCCCAGCGTCTTGAGGGCATAGATGTTGGCCTGGGATGGCAGGCCGGTGGGCGCGTGCCGGTGTCCTCGGCCATGTCTCGGGAGAAAGGCGACTTGGGTGCCTCCGAGCCGGCCGACGACGATCGCATCGCTGGGATCACCGAACGGCGTTTCAACCCGAACGTCGCGGGCGTCCTGAAGACCCTCGATGTTGTACAGGCCGGTACCACCGATAAACGCGATTCGTGTGTCAGACATTCGCGGTGGCGGGTTCAGGCATCTCTAGTAGGAAACTGATCTGGCCGACAGGCTCTTGTGGATGCGGATCGCCTCGGCCTCGATCGCCTCCACCAGTCTTTCAGGACCGTTCATCGGCCCGTCCGCCCGGTCGCCCGCCGCCAGCACTCTCTTGATGGCGTCGGTCAACCCAGCGTGGCCCGGCGAGGTGCGCTTGATGGCGCGAGCGGCGTTGAGGAAGCGGCTGTAATAGTCGTGGGGACTCTCATGGAGTAGCGACCGGGCGGCCAGGGCGCAGGCGAATGCCCCGGCGACCGGAACTTCAAGTCTGTCCAACGATTTCGAGCGAATGGCCTCGATCACATCCTTTTGGCTGGACATCTCCCACACCGATTCCACACCGTTGTCCGACCATACAGTCAACCTCAGGGTGTCGTACGTCCAATCCAGATCTCTGCGTCTCGTCTTTTGAGCTGGTTTTGTCGTTGTCACTACCGTTCCTCTTGGGAAACGGCAACAAAAAGACCCCACCCGAAAACGAGAAGAGTCTGTAACGCCTTGTTGTAGGCGCTACTCTCATCTCTCGAAGTCCCCGGACTGGGGAACTCGTCGGAATTGGCACCGTTTCAGCCGCTGGGGCCGAATGGTTGCCGGGCTTCGAAGGGCCGTTCCCTCCGCCTCTCTTGATAAGAGCAGTGCTATTAGGTTCTGCTTACCCTCCGATCCTATCCGAGCCCCGTTTGGCCTGTCAAACCAGAACCCCGAGGGCACCCGGGCTTGGCGCTAAAGCCGAGCCGATGATGTGGCGTCGGGACGCTAGTCGATGCGGGCGAAGCGCGGCAGGGCGGCGCCGACCAGAGGCCTGGCGTAGTCGGCGAAGGCGTTCGTGACGAAGTATCGGTTTGGGTCCAGAAACTGCGGCGGTAGCGTCCTGACGGCACCGGCCACTTCCACCAGCGGGATCAGGCTGTAGTCACAGCCGTAGCGCCCGCTCGCGACCCGTTGGAGCGAGACCATCTCGTCGGTATGGCCGGCCAGCGCGTATCGTACAGCGGCCTTGGCTGTCTCCTCCGCTTCCTCCGCGTCCACTTTGGACACGCAGGTGGCCATCGAGCGCTGGATGGTTCCGGGCTTTTCCACCCGCACCCTGATGCCCAGGCGGGTCTCCGCCAGCGCGGCGAGATGGCTCGCCGGGCTGGGGAAGTAAGGGTGGCCAAACGGATCGACCCGGACCGGGTCGGCGTCCCCACCGAGCACCCCGCCGATGCCGCGCGTGTTCTCAGACACCACGGCGACCGCGAATCCGTATTGCCGATACGCTTCCTCGACGGCGTCGGTGAACCGCTGCTCGTCAACTGGGACCTCGGGCAGGCCGAGGACGTGCGGCGCGTCCTGCTCCTCGCGCTTGCCCAGGACGGCGGCGGCAGGTAGCCACCCGGCGTCGCGTCCCATCACCTCGATGAACGTGATGGGAGAGGCGTCGCCCATCGTCTCGGCGTCCCGACCGGCGCCCATCGTCGCCAGCGCCACAAACCGAGCCGCGCTGCCGTAGCCGGGGCAGTGGTCGGTGCCCACGAGGTCGTTGTCGATCGTCTTGGGGATGTGGATGATGGCGAGGTCGATGCCGCATTTGGATGCCGCTGACGCAAGAGCGTGGCCCGTCTCCGCCGAGTCATTGCCACCGATGAGAAAGCAGTAACCGACGTCCAGATCGCCGATCGTGACGAGGGCCGTTCCGATGTCTTCCGGCAATGCTTTTATGCGGGTCGAGCCCAGGGCGGCCCCAGGGGTTCGCGCGATGCGACGCAGCTTCGGCCACGCCAGTTCGGTCAGGTCCGCGAGGGATTCGGGCCCGCCGTCTATCAGTCCCTCAACCCCCCGCCTCGCTCCGAAGATCCGGCCGATGCCGCCTTCCACCTGGGCCTGGGACACGACACCGGCGAGGCTCCGGTTCAAAACCGGCGTTGAGCCACCCGACTGGAGGACGACTGCGTTTGTTTGTGAAGCGGGCATGATGCGAAGTTATGATATCCATGCTAGGAGACCAACGCTTGTCCGCCATTAGCTCCATACTCGAAAGCGCACCAAAAGAAAGGCGCGCCATAGTCGTACCGGACGGCCCCACCGTGACCTACGGCCACCTGCGGAGTGAGGTCGAGCGAGTCGCCGGTCTGCTGGCCGGCAACGGCGTCGAACCGGGCAGGCCGGTGACCATCGTGTTGGGCAACGATATTGAGTTCATGGTCAGTTTCCTGGCGGTGGCCCGGGCTGGGGCCGTGGCCGCCCCCCTCAACCCCACGTACACGGCGGCCGAGTTCGCCTTTTACATGAAGGACGCTGACAGCCAGCTGGCCCTGTTGCCGCCGTCCGAGCACGCGGGTCGCGAAGCGGCGACATCACTCGGCATCCGTACAGTGGAGGTGCGGCTTGGCGGCGCGACCGTCAGGATGTCGGCCGGAGGTGGCGAGCTTGCCGCGATTGCTGATCCGACCGCTCCTACGGCAGACTCGACCGCTCTGTTTCTGCATACCTCCGGCACCACCTCCAAGCCCAAGGGCGTGCCGCTCACTCATGGCAACCTTCTATCTTCGGTGCGCAACATCTCGCAGACCTACGCCCTCACCGGTGCCGACGTGGCGATGATGGTGATGCCCCTGTTCCACGTTCACGGGCTGATTGGAGTCGCACTGTCCACGTTGGCCTCGGGAGGCACGATCGTGCTGCCGCCCCGCTTTTCCGCAAGCATGTTCTGGGCCATCCAGCGCTTGACCGGCGCCACCTGGTACTCGGCCGTTCCCACCATCCACAAGATCCTCGTAGATCGCGCCGACACCGACGACGCCCCCGCCGAGAGGTTCCGTTTTATTCGCTCCTGCTCAGCGCCCATGTCGCCTGCAGCAATCGATGGCATGGAGAGTCGCTTTGGAGCCCCGTTCCTCGAGGCCTACGGCATGACCGAGGCGTCTCACCAGATATCCTCCAATCCGCTGCCGCCGGGTGACCGGCGACCCGGAACTGTCGGGCCCGGCACAGGTGTCGGGGTCTCGGTGCGAGATGAGTCCGGTGCCGAAGTGCCGACCGGTTCACAAGCAGAGGTCTGCGTGCGTGGGCCGAATGTCACACACGGCTACGCCAACAACCCGGAGGCGAACGCCACCGCGTTCTGGGGCGAGTGGTTCCGAACCGGCGACCAGGGTTTCCTCTCTCCTGACGGCTACCTGACTCTGACGGGCCGCCTGAAGGAGTTGATCAACCGGGCGGGAGAGAAAATCTCGCCCCTAGAGATCGACGAGGCGCTGCTCGACCACCCCGCTGTCTCAGAGGCCGTGTCGTTTGCCGTACCGGACCCCAAATACGGCGAGTGCGTCCACGCCGCCGTGGTGCTAAAGGGTGAGGTGACAGAGGACGAGATAAAGACGTTCTGCGCCGAGAGGCTCGCGTCGTTCAAGGTACCTGACGCAGTCTACATAACCGATAAGCTGCCGCGGACGGCCACCGGTAAGATTCAGCGCCGTCACGTAGCCGCCAAGTTCGCCGGTTAGATAATCCGGATCCCCAGCGCTCGCTCGCCTTACGGCACGTAAAGCTCGGTCTCTGCCAGCACGCTCTCCTTGCCGTTGCCGCCGGTTATCAGCACCCGGCCGTCGGCCAGCAACGTGACGACGTGGCGATATCGGGACTCCAGCATGTCCGGTGCCACCGTCCAGATATCCAGCCCTGGATCGTAGATTTCGGTCGAGCCTCCCACTCCCAGTCCGCCGGCGACCATCACCCGGCCGTCGGCCAGCAGCACCGTCGAGTGCTCGGACCGCGCGTTGGCCAATTCCGCCACCGAAGTCCACGTGGAGGTCGCCGGGTCCCATATCTCACCCGACTTTTTCTTACCCTTGCCTCCGACCACCAGGACCCTGCCGTCGGAAAGCAGCGTAACTGTGTGAAGCACACGGCCAACCGACATCTCGCCGGCTTCGGTCCACGTATCGGTAGCGGGGTCATAAAGCTCTGCGGTCTTGAGGTGCGGCCCGTCCAGTTTGCCCCCACCGACCACCAGGACCCTGCCGTCCTCGAGCGTGACGGCGACGTGCAGTGTCCGCTCGACGCTCATCTCCGCGACCTCGGTCCATTCGCCGGTTGCGGGGTCGTAGATCTCGGTGGAGGCAAGTCTGCGGAACAGTTCTATATCGAGGCCGCCGATGACGATTACGCGACCGTCCGGCAGTACAGTCCAGGCCTCGTCCTCCCGGGCGACCGACATCGAGCCGGTCAGGGTCCAGATGTCGGATGCCGGGTCCCACAACTCGGCCGTGTCGAACGGGTCTAGGGTCAGCCCCACGCCACCTGCCACCAGCACCGATCCGTCGGGTAGGGAGGCCACCACCATGTTGCGCCTTCCTTCCACTAGAGGGCCGGTTCTCGTCCATTCGCCGGTTGCGGGATCGTAGACCTCGGTCGTGTCGTATACCGACGGCCAGTCCCCGCCGCCGCCTTGGCCTTTGCCCCGACCACCGACCGCCATCACCCGGCCGTCATCCAGCGTCACCAGGTCGTGGAAGAAGCGGTCGTCATGCATTTCCCCGGAGCCGACGAACTCGCCGATCGACCGTGTGATCTTCGCCGGCTCGTCGGCGCCATCCGAGCCGTCGGTGGCCTCGGCGGTCGAGGTGGCCGCGGGTGCGCTGTTGCAGGCGGTCAGCCCCATCGCCGCAACAAGGGTCGCCGCGAAGAGAGCCACAATCAACAACATCCGACGGTGCATCGAATCGCCTCCTGCCACCCCACTCGGGTCCGGCGAAGATTCACCCGCATTCCACAACCGGTTGTAGGAGGCTGACGTTACAATATTTTCCGATAGATCACCGGGCCTGTGTTCCTGCCTCACATCTCTTTTACGCCGAACCGCCAGGAGGCGAAAGCCGTTGCATCCATTGACGGGCGCTTGCCGGTAACCATGTCCGCGGCGATCTCGGCCATCGCCGGAGCCAGGAGAATGCCCTTGCGGCCGGCGCCGGTGACCACCGTGACACCCTCCCAGCCCGGCAGGGGACCGATCACCGGCAGGCCGTCGAAGGATAGTGGTCGTAGACAAGCCGTCTGCTTGATCAGCCGGGCGTCCGCCAGCGTCGGTATCATCTTCAAGAGCCCAGCCATGACGGCGTCCCTCGCCTCGACGGTTAGCTGCTCATCGAAGCCAACGTCCTCTTCGGTGGTGCCCACCCACACCAGGCCGTCTGGCTTGCTCGTGACGTAGTTGCCCGCCCATCCGATGGAGTGGTCATACGGCTTCCCGGAAGCCTGTAGGCGCAGTATCTGACCCTTCAGCGGTCGAACGCCCACCGTCATCCCGGACGTGACGGCCAACTCCTCGGTCCAGGGGCCAGCCGCCAGCAGCACCGAGTCGCATCCCAGCACGTCGCCGTTGTCCAGGGTGACCCCGGTCACGTGTGTGTGCGAGTGGGTCATGGCGATCGCCCGGCAGTTGAGGATATCCACGCCGCAGCGTTCGGCATCTTGCGCCAACGCGAGTACGAATTTGTACGGCTCGACCTCGGCAGTGTCGTTGTTCAGCACCCCGCCGACGGCTTCTGGCGAGATTCTCGATTCGACCCCCCTTACCTCGTCGGCGTCGAGCCACTCGGCTTCCGTACTCTCACCCAGCATCCATTCAAGATGGTCTCGCGCCACCGCCGCCTCCTTCTCCGTGAAAGACAGCGATACAGTCGACTTGCGCCGGTACTCCGTGTCAATGCCGGTCGCCGCAGGCAACTCCTGGCCGAGTGCCCGGTGCAATTCGAATCCCCGGCGCGCCAGTGGAGTGACCGGCCCCGGTATGCCCGCCCCGGCTAGGGGGTGGAGTCCGCCGTAGGCGAAGCCGGAGGCATGGCTGCCGACGGAGTCTTTCTCCAGGACCGCGCAGGTCAACCCGTTTTGAGTGAGCAAACGGGCCGTCGCGATGCCCACGACCCCACCGCCAATTACCACCACATCGTAACTTTTAGCCATAACGGCGCTATGTTACCTCTGCACTCAAGTCGTATCCATGCTTACGGGCCAGGGTAGTGTAGCCCAAGCACGTAGTGTTACCATTCTGCCGTCATCGGTGGTGTGCTCCGAATCACCGCCCTCGCTGCCATCGACCTTGAGGAGGAACTGAACATGGTTGCAAAACCGCTTACCGGCGAACAGATCGAAGATCTGAAGGGTCTCGGTGAAACCCATTTCTGGCCGCACTCTAGGCCCACTGGCGACCTGTCGGACGATACCGGCATCAAGATCGTCACACACTCCGACGGTATCTGGGTGGAGGGCCCGACCGGGGAACGGCATGTAGACCTTATCGCCGGCATGTGGCTCAAGAACATTGGCCACGGTCGCAAAGAGATCGCCGATGCCGTCTACGCGCAAATGCAGGACATTAGCTACTCGCCGGGCGGCACCGTGGCGCCATCCACCATCCAGCTTGCCGCCAAGGTCGCCAGCCTCACGCCCGACCCCGAGAGTCGGGTGTACTTTGTATCCGGCGGTTCCGAGGCTGTCGAGACGGCCATTAAGATGGCAAAAAAATACCAGTACAACATCGGCGAGCGTGGTCGCTGGAAGGTCATCTCGCGCCAGAACTCGTATCACGGGGCCACACACCTGTGCATGGCGCTGGGCTTCAACGCCGTGAACCGTCCCAACGACTACGGCCCGCTGGTGCCCGGCAACATTCGCATTTCCAACCCCGGCGTCGATTACCGCACCCGTTCCGGTGACTGGGACATGCAGTACGCCAAAGACTTGGAGCAGGCCATTATCGACGAGGGGCCGGACTCCGTCGCCGCCTTCATCGGCGAGCCTATCTCGGCCGCCTCCGGGGTGCACATTCCCCACCCTGAATACTGGCCGACGGTACGGGAAATCTGCGACAAGTACGGTGTGGTCATGATCGCCGACGAGGTGATCAATGGCTTCGGCCGCGCGGGCAAGATGTTCGCCGTCGAGCACTGGAGCATCAAGCCCGACATCATGACGGTGGCCAAGGCGCTGACCAGTGGTTACATGCCCATCGGCGCCGCCATCGCCTCCAAGAAGATCGGCGAGGTCATGGAGGGCTCGGGCGACCAGACCTTCCGCCACCTCATCACCTTCGGCGGCAACCCGCCAGCCTGCGCCGCGGGACTCGCGAACCTCGACATCATCGAGCGCGAGGGCCTCGTGCAGAACTCTGCCGACCTTGGGACCTATCTCTACGAGCAGCTCCAGACCCTGAAGGAGCACCCCATCGTGGCCGACGTTCGCGGCGGCATGGGCCTACTCGCGGCGGTCGAGTTCGCCAAGGACAGGGAAACATTCGAGCCCTTCCCAGTCGAGGCCGGACTGGACGGCAGACTGGGCGATCTGATGGAGCAGCACCAGCTGTTGGGCCGTGGGATGAACCAGTCGATGTTCTTCTCGCCCCCGTTGTCGATCACCAAGGACGAGGTCGACTTTGTCGTCGGCCAGTCCGAGAAGGTGGTCACGCAACTGGAGAAGGACTTCACCTAAAATAAAGAGTTCGATAATCAAAAGGCCCCGGCCAGTCGGCCGGGGCCTTTTTGCGTCTTGACTGGTCGCGGTGCCTTAACGACCGGGCTCCGGCCAGCCGCCCAGCGTCACCGCGACGGTTCGCTCGGCGCCGTCGCGCAGGACGGTCAGTTCAACGTCGTCGCCCGGGTCCAGGGTGTTGAAGTAGTCCACCATCTCGGAAACGGACTTGATCCTGTGCCCGCCGACGGCGACGATCACGTCGCCACGCCCGCTCGCGGTCTGGAACGGGTCGTCGCGAAGCCGGGCGGCCGAAGCGCCGGTGTTCGGGAGTACCTCCCTTATGTAGACTCCCGAGTCCGTCGAAATCCCCAGCGCCGCACTGATGTCTGGGGTTATTGACGTGCCCCTTATCCCCAGCCACGGTCGCGACACGATCTCGGAATCCATGAGCCGGGGCATGAGGCCCGCCAGGATGTTTGAAGGTACCGCGAAGCCGATGCCGAAGTCGCCCTGCGCCGAGATCTGCACCGCCGATGTGACGCCGATGACCTCGCCTTTGGAGTTGAGCAGCGGTCCGCCCGAGTTGCCCGGCAGCAGGTCGGCGTCCGTCCACACCATGTTCGGGATGGGACGCTGCAGAGCCGGGGCCACTCTGCGGTCGCGCAGCAAAGGCGGACTGTCGCCGATGCCGGCCACAACCCCGACCGAGAGGAAGTTCTGCATTCGAAACGGGCTGCCAATCGCGATCGCAAGCTGACCCGCCCGCAAGTCGCTGGAGTCGGCCAGCTTGAGGGGCTCGATGTCCTGGGTCTGTTCGGGATCGACCGAGAGCAGGGCGAGGTCGTCGGAGGGGCTTGAGCCCAGCAAGCGACCCGTCAGAATGCGACCGTCCGCTAAGGAGACGTCCACGGTTGTCGCCCCGTCAACGACGTGACTGTTGGTGACGACATGCCCACCGGAGTCCACGAAGAACCCAGCTCCCGTATCCGTGCTCCCGTCGGCCCGGTGGACGATCAGTTCAACGACTGACGGGGCGGCGGCCTTGAACAGGGACGTCACGACGGCCTCGTCGTAGGTCGGTCCGGTGATCACCACCGCGCCGTCGTTGCGCGCGACTAGGATCCCGATGGCGACACCGGCCAGCACTCCGATCACGATCAGCAGAGTTGCTGCAAACCACACCCCTCGTGGGACGGTCCAGGATAGCCTGCGGGGTGTGGCAGGCGAACACCCTACCCGGAAATATCCCTCGGGCGGGAGAGGTGCCTCCTCTTGGTCGTTGTCGAGTTCGGTGAATTTCAATGGATGTCCAAGGCGGTTTGTTAAAAACAGTGAGCGCGGAGCAACGCTCACGTATATAGTATCCGGCCCACCGTAGTGTTGCGGGCCGGATACTTGAACTACGATCCTCGCTCCTCGGAAGTCTCCCGGCGTTCCCGGTGGTTGACGCCGGTCCGTTCCGTTAAGGTATCGCCACGCCGGGCCGACCTCAAGTACGAGGGCGATGCCGGCACTGAACAATGGCTTTGACGGTCGTAATTCTGTCGGTGGTGATCGCGATCCTCGTCGTGATCGTGCTTGTAACGCTGCGGGTCGCGTCCGCCCTGCGCGGCGAGTTGCGCTCGACACGGTCGTCCAGGCAAAGGCAGAGCACCCGCTACGGCCAGATCACCGAACAGTTCATGCCCTGGGCTTCGGAGTATCCTTACGACCCGTCGGGGTTTAGATTTCTTGGCTCCCCTATCGACGGCGTCCAGTTCGAGGAGGACCGGGTCATCCTCATGGAGTTCAAGACCGCCGACAGCAAGTTGACCGCCACCCAGCGGCGTATTCGGGACTTGGTGCGCGAGGGCAAAGTCGGCTTCGAGGAGTTCCGCCTGTCCTAGGAGGGCAGGGGGCGGCCGCGCCAGGCGCCTGTCCGCCCGCTCCAGTGTCGCCACGCGGACGCGACCGTGAAAAGCGTGTAGAGCGATCCGGCCAACGGCAGCGCCGGGGCGAGCGTGGTCGTCACCCGATAGAGTCTTAACATGGGCGTGAAAGTGGCGGCCATCAGGGCCCAGGCGACTCCGCCCCCGATCGCGAGCGTTATTGTGATTTCGGGCGCTCCGCCCACAAGGGCCAGGGCGATCCCGCCACCAAGGGCTATCGGAGGCGCCGTGTACACCAGTGCCAGCCCGGCCACCGTGCCGAGCAGGGCCAGGGGGGAGTGGCCCAGCTGGGTGTACGCTGTGCGGGCGACCATGTCCCACACTGGCGACGCGCTCCGATAGCTCCTGACGCTGTGCACATCGTCGGTCAACCCGAGCCAGGTCCTGCCGCCAGAGCCCTTGATGGCGGCGGCGAGCGAGCAGTCGTCGATGACGGCGCCGGCGATCGACGCCATACCGCCCGCCCGATCGAGGGCCGACCGCCTGAGAAGGACACAGCCTCCTGCCGCCGCCGCTACTCGGCGGCCGGGGTCATTCGACCACCTGAACGGGTAGAGCTTGGCGAAAAAGTAGACAAACGCCGGCAGGAGCAGCCGGTCGGTCATCGACTCCACTCGTAGGCGAGCCATCAGCGACACCAGGTCGCCGGACGTCGTCAGCACCTGTCTCATCAGCCGGGTCACGCTATCGGGCGGGTGTGAGATGTCGGCGTCGGAGAGGAGGTAGAAGTCCGGGGTGAAGGAGGCTGACGCTTCCAGCCCCATCTGCAGGGCCCACACCTTGCCCGTCCAGCCGTCTGGCAATTCTCGTCCCGCAATGACGGAGAGCCGGTCGCCCCCTGCCGACGAGGCGCCTAGAGTGCGGGCCATGTCACCGGTGCCGTCGTCGCTGCCGTCGTCCACCAAAAAGATGGCGAAACGACCGGGGTAATCCTGAGACAGAATAGTTGGCAGGGTATCCGGGATCGTGTCCGCCTCGTTGCGAGCCGGTACGAGGACGGCCACCGATGGCCAGTTGCGCTCGCCGTCTGGTGCTTTTACAGGGGCCGGCAGCCTGACGTCCGTTCGCCAGAACATGCCCCGTAGGAGCGCCAGCCAGAGCCAGGCCGCGAGGGAGGCGAGGGAAACGGCCGCGAAGGCCCAGGCCACAATGGTCATTACCCCTCCGTCCTTCCGTACCCTCTCTGCGCCGGCAATCCAGCATTGGTCCGCCGCCATCGTCGTACTTGGCTCGGGAAGGGAAGTGACCCGCCTCGGACTTGAACCGAGAACCTACTGATTAAGAGTCAGTTGCTCTGCCAATTGAGCTAGCGGGCCCCGAGGCGTCGTTTTGCTCCAACCCTCCCAATTGGCCCCCGAACGTCGAAGTTGGGGTTAGGGAGGAGAGGAATCGCTGGGATTTTATCTTTGGGAGAGAGGTCGGTCAAGATGATGAAAAGGCCGTGCGCCCCTGTTTTACGGTTACGCCGGGGTCTGAGCAGAGCGTAAAATTCGACTTTTCCGACCGGCGATGATGGTAGAATTACGAGGTTTTGCACGTAGTAACGCCCCCCAATTTCCCTTCCTCCATTCACAAGTTCTCCGGAACTGGGATGGCATAGGGTGCAACGTCCGCTCTCCCAGGTCTCGGTCCCGTCAAGCGCCGGGCCGTTGATCTTCCGCCTGCTCGTCCTGGCTGCGATCCTGGCCGCGTTCTCCCAGATAACGCTGGGCGCCTTCGTGCGGGTCATGGACGCCGGTCTCGCCTGTGGAGAGGACTGGCCGCTCTGTGACGGAAGCTGGATACCCCCGTTTACGACCGAGGTGATTCTCGAATACACTCACCGGCTGACCGCGGTGCTGCTGGGCATTTTCGTGCTGGCAGCGGTAATTACCGTGTGGCGACTGCACCGCGATAAAAAGACCGTCTTGCGCTCGACGCTGGCGGCGTTCGTCCTCGTCATCGTGGCCGGAGCGTTCGGTGCGGCGACAGTTAAATCAGAGCTCGGCTGGGGCCTGAGACTCATTCACCTAGCCATAGCCGAACTGGTCATCGGAGCCCTGGTCGTGGCCCTGGTGGGCGTCTGGCCGGTGAAAAACGCCCCCTTCAACAGCCCGTCGGCTTCGACCATGACCGCTGGCACCGTTGCCATTCTCCTGATGACGGTGTCCACGTTCGTGGTGCTCGTCTCTGGCTCGGTCGTCATCGGGCAGGAGGCCAGCACCGCCTGCGGGTCGTGGCCGGCCTGTAGCGGTAGCACGATCATCCCATCCGGCGACGCCAAATTCGCGGTTCACATGGCGCACCGAATCGTGGCGGCCGTGGCGGGTCTTCTATTACTCAGCACCGCGGTCTGGATCTGGCGCATGCGCGAGTGGTGGCTGGGCTCTGGCATGGCCGCGGTGGTGCTCGTCGCCCTGCTGGTGATTCAGGTAATTCTTGGCGCCGCCAACCCCTGGAGCTCGTTCGGCGACTTCTGGAAGGCGATACACGTCGCCGCGGCGACCGGCACCTGGCTGGCGACGACCGTTGTGGCGGCACTCATCTGCGTGCCGAGATTCTCGGACACGCCGGAGACCGATCCGGGCGCCGAGCGGTTCCATGGCTTGGATAGCCTGACGCGATGATCGCACACGCGTCGTCCTCGACCGGGCTGGTGCGCGACTACGTCGCGCTGACCAAGCCGCGCATTATCGTTCTGCTACTCTTGACCGCCCTGGGAGGGATGTTCCTCGCGGCAAAAGGCATACCCGACGGCGTGACGATAGCGCTGGTCTTGGGCGGCGGCTCTCTCGCGTCTGGTGGAGCCAACGCCATCAACCACTACCTGGACCGCGACATCGACTACAAGATGCTGCGCACCCGGAGCAGGCCGGTGGCGGGAGGCCGCATTGTCCCGCGCGACGCCCTGATATTCGGAGTGGCCATGAACGTGGCTGCCTTCGTGCTGCTCAGCATCCTGGTCAACCCGCTCAGTGCCGGGTTGACCCTGGCCGCAACCGTCGTCTACATCTTCGTCTATACGCTCGGGCTCAAGAGAACAACGCCGCACAACATCGTCATCGGCGGTGCGGCCGGAGCATTCCCTCCGATGGTCGGCTGGACGGCGGTGCAGGGCGATCTCGGCATCGCCGCTCTGTACCTGTTCGCCATCGTCTTTTTCTGGACCCCGCCGCATTTTTGGGCGCTGGCGTTGATGATCAAGGACGAATACTCTGAGGCGGGTATCCCCATGCTGCCCGTTGTCGGCGGAGAAGCTCAGACCAAGCGCGCCATCATGCTCTACGTGGTGCTCCTGTTCGCCCTGACTGTGATGTTCGTGGTCACGCGCGAGGTTGGATGGATCTACGGGGTGTCCGCCGCTGTTCTGGGCGTCGGCTATCTCTATTACGCCGTGCGTCTGCTTATCTCGCCGGGCATTGACATGGCCAAGCCCGCCTACCTGTTCTCACTAGCCTATCTGACCCTGCTTTTTATGGCCGTGATGATAGACGCTTCGGTGCTGTCGTGACCGGCCTGCCGGTGGCTTTCAACTGAGCCAGGGAATGGGCTACGGCCGGCTATGGACAGTTGTATTTGCGGGATTGGCCCTGGCGCTCGCCGCAGCGTGCGTCGGTTCAGACCCCGTCGAATTTCGGGGCTCCATCCTTAACCCTCCGCAGCGGGCCGTCGAATTCACCCTCGTCGACCAGTTCGGCGACCGGGTATCCCTTTCAGACCGCAGGGGCGAGGTGGTCGTCCTCACGTTCCTCTACACCTACTGTCCGGACATCTGCCCGGTCGTCGCCAGTCACCTGACCGAAGTTTACGAACAGCTATCTGCAGACACAGAGATTGGTGGGGCCATCTCGATCGTCGCGGTCAGCGTCGACCCGGAGCGGGACACGGTGAAGCGTGTCCATGAGTACTCCAGCCAGTACGGGATGCTCCAGGGTTGGACCTACCTCGTTGGGAGCGAGGAGGATCTGTTGCAGACCTGGGCCGACTACTACGTGTCGCCCGCCCACCTTAAAGCGGACCAACTGGAAGAGTCCGACCCGCTGGAACCCGGCCTGCTGGACGGCGATGGGTCGGCCGACTCGCTGGTCGACCACCTCGCCGCCGCCTATTCAGTTGATCACCAGGCCCCGGTCTACCTGATCGACCCCGAAGGGATGATACGGGTCCTGTTCACGCTGCCGTTTAGTCCCGAGGACGTCGTGGCCGACGTGCGAACTTTGTTCCAGTAGGGGCAGAGTTCTCCGGGCAATCAGAAAGGCCCGCCGATCCGGCGGGCCCTTTAATTATGGGTGTGTATTGTTGGGGGCCTGGTCAGGCGGTCGCCAGTTGCTCCTTGGCCTTGTCGACAACGGCCGTGAACCCTTCCGGGTCGAGTAACGCCAGCTCGGCCAGCATTTTACGATCAATGGCGGCGCCCGCCAGCTTTAGCCCATAGATGAGCCGGCTGTACGATAGCCCGTTGAGGCGGGCCGCCGCGCCGATCCTGATGTTCCACAGTCTGCGCATGTCGCCCTTTTTCTCCCTGCGGTGGGCGTACGCGTACGACAGGGCGTGGAGCATGGACTCGTTTGCCTGCCTGAAGAGGTTGTGCCTGCCGGCATGATGACCTTTGGTCATCTTCAGCAATTTCTTGTGGCGGCGACGTTTGGTGACGCCTCGCTTAATCCTGGTCATGTCGGCTCTCTAGCGTGAAGTGATCGTTAGGGTAGGCCGTTAGGAAGAAGCTTACGAAGGTTCTTTTCATCGGCCTTCGACACCGGCAGCTTGTGTGAATACAGCCGCTTTGTGCTGCTGGGCTTTTTGCGCCTCAGGTGACTGCGGTGGCCCTTCATGCGGCGAAGCTTACCGGTTCCGGTGATGCGGAAGCGGGCGGCCGCCCCCTTATGGGTTTTCAGTTTGGGCATTTGCTATGTTTCAACTTGCCGCCAGGGAAGGTTCGGACTCGGCCGCCTTCGCAGGTTTGTTTTTGGCCGGCATCAGTATCATCGTCAAGAAGCGACCCTCAAAGGACGGGGCCTTTTCTACCAGCGCGTCCTCGGTAAGCTCATCGGCCACCGCTTTCAGCACACTCATACCAACCTCAGGATGGGTGATCTCACGCCCGCGGAACATCACCGAGACCTTTACCTTCGCCCCCTGGCCTAGGAGCCTCTTTACCAGTCGGGTCTTGGCGCTTCGGTCATGGATGCCGATGCGGGTCTTGAACCGCACTTCGCGCAACTCGTTGGTGGTCTTGGACTTTTGTGCCTTACGGGCGGTGCGCTCCTTGCGGCTGGCCTCGTAGCGGAACCGGCCGTAATCCATGATCCGGCACACGGGCGGTCGTGCGGACGGGGCCACCTCTACTAGGTCGAGTCCACGCGACTCGGCCAAAGATATGGCCTGACTGGTGGGCATGACTCCCAACTGGGCTCCCTCTTCGTCGACCAGCCGGACCTCCGGAATTCTTATGCGCCCGTTGACTCGATAGTCTTTAGCTATGTTGCAGCCCCCGGTCCCCTTACCGCCTTTTTCGGTGCTTTATTAAGCGAACGAAACACCGGCCAAGCCAAGCCTGACCGCGTTCGACTATAGCATACGGCAGGAGGCCCGGCAATACGGGGCGCACGGGTAATCAGAGGGGCTGGGCGAATCGCTTTCGTGCAGTTCGATGACAGGCTGCGTGCTAGCAAGGTCCTACATGAAGAGATTGCCAACCACCCCGAGGTCGAGGTCAGGGTGGGCACCACGGTCAAGGAGTTCCACGGAAACGGTCGGCTCGGCTCCGTGACCCTGCAGGAAGTCGCGACGTGTAAGACGGAAGAAATCACACCCGCAGGTCTCTTCATCTTCATCGTCCTGACGCCGAACACCGGGTTCGCCAGGGACTTTGTGGAACTCGACCAGTGGGGATGCATCGAGACCGACCGGATCATGGAGGCCAACGTCCCCGGCGATGTAAACGCCGGGGGCATGCGCGTCGGCAGCACAAAGCAGGTCGCCTCAGCGGTGGGGGGAGGGCGCGACCGCCGCCCTGATGGTCAGGGCGTTATTAGAAACGATCTAGGGCAGCCGAGACTACAATGGTGACCAGTAAGTGGTGTAATCACCATCGGGAAGCATGAAAAGCGGTCGGGTTTGCGAAGACGGCCTGATCGGAAGCTAACGGGCCGAGGCCCCTAGGCCTTGGCCTCCACTTCGGCCGTGATTCGCTCGATGATCTCGCCGACCGGCGTCGCGCCCAGATCCTTACCGGACCGCAGCCGCACGGCCGCTGCACCGGCCTCGGCCTCGCGGTCTCCCACGACCAGCATGTAGGGCACCTTCTTCTTCTGAGCGTTGCGGATCTTGGCGCCCATGCGGTCGTTGCCGTCGTCCATCTCGGCCCGCAACCCGGCCTCGGTGAGCCTGTTCACGATCGTCTGGCCCCACTCCTGATGCCTATCCGCTATCGGTATGATGACGGCCTGTACCGGTGCGAGCCAGGTGTGGAAGGCGCCGCCGTAGTGCTCAATGAGCACGCCAATGAACCGTTCCATGGAGCCCAGCAACGCCCGGTGTATGACGTAGGGCTGATGCCGTCCGCCGTCTTCTCCCACGTATTCGAGGTCGAAGCGAGCGGGCAGGTTGAAGTCGAACTGGCAGGTCGTGATTTGCCATAGTCGTCCGATGGCGTCACGGATGTGCACGTCGATCTTGGGCCCATAGAACGCGCCTCCACCCTCGTCGACCGTGTACTCGTGGCCACGTTCTTGTAGCGTCTCGCGCAGAGCCTCGGTGGCGACGTCCCACTGGGCGTTGGTACCGACCGCCTTTTTCGGCTTGTTGGCCAGCATGATCTCGAAGTCTGTGAAGCCGAAGCTGGTTAGCAGGTGGAACGTCAGGTCGAGGACTCCGTTGACCTCGTCCTTGACCTGGTCCTCGCGGCAGAAGATATGTGCGTCGTCCTGCGTCAGCCCCCTGACGCGCAAGAGACCGGCCAGCACCCCTCCGCGCTCATAGCGGTATACGGTGCCTAGCTCCCCGGTGCGAATCGGCAGGTCCCGGTAACTTCGCAGGTCGGTTTTGTAGTAGGTCATGTGGAACGGGCAGTTCATGGGCTTGAGGTAATAGTCCTGTCCGTTCATGTCCATGGGCGCGAACATATTCTCTGAATAGAAATCCAGGTGTCCTGAAGTTCGCCACAGGTCAGCCTTGCCGATGTGTGGGGTGTAGATGATCGAGTAACCGGCCTTGACGTGCTCGGTCCGCCAGAACTCTTCGATCAGTCCCCGGATTCGGGAACCCTTGGGATGCCAGATGACCAGCCCCGGCCCGACCTCGTCGGAAATGGAGAACAGGTCCAACTGGCGACCCAGCACGCGGTGATCGCGCTTCTTCGCTTCCTCGAGCCGTTCAAGGTGGGAGTCCAACTCCTCTTGCGACTCGAAGGCGGTGCCATAGATGCGCTGGAGCATGGGCCGCGTCTCGTCGCCCCGCCAATAGGCGCCTGCCAGGCTCAGGAGTTTGTAGGCGACGATCTTGCCCGTCGACTCAACGTGGGGACCCCCGCATAGATCTTCGAACCTGCCGTGCGTGTACGTCGAGAGCGCTTCGCCCTCGGGGATGCCGTCGATGACCTCCAACTTGAGAGGCTCGTCTGCGTTCATCTCTTTCGCCACGTCTCGTGGGTACTCGGCGTACACGAACGGCAGGTCCTCGTCGATGACGGCCTGCATACGCTTTTCGATGTCCTCAAGCTCGTCGGGGGAGAAGGTGCGGTCGGTGAGGAAGTCGTAGTAGAAGCCATCGTCCGTCGGTGGACCGATCCCCAGCCGGATGTCGGGGTGCATGCGGGTGACGATGTCGGCCATGACGTGCGCGGCCGAGTGGCGCATTCGCTTGCGGAGTTCTATTAGCTCAGGGTTGGCCTTCGCGGTCATCGCTTCTGTTCCCCCTGGGTCATGGGTACTACGGTATTGCGTGACCGGCCAAGACGCCGGTGCACGTCTCACCGTCCACCGCGATCTGTCCGTTAACCAGCACGTAGGGGATGCCGACCGGGAACTGGCGCGGGTCATCGAAAGTAGCTGTGTCGATGATCGAGTCGGGGTTCCACACCACCACGTCGGCGAAGTAACCCTTCTCCAGCCTTCCACGGTTCGCCAGCCCGAACCGCCGGGCCGGGTTGTCGGTTATTCGCTGAACCATGGTCTCAAGCGTCATGACGTCGGGCATCTGTCGGCGGAACCGACCGAGGAATCGTGGGAAGGTGCCGTAGGCGCGGGGATGGGGGAGCCCGCCGACCGGGATCTGGTCGCTGCCGACCATGTAGTCGGGACGGGCGAGGAACTCCATCTGGTCTCTCGCCAGCAGGCGTGTGATACCGACGCTGGAGGGCGGAGCGCCCCGAAAGCCCACCTGCAGTCCCTCTCCAAGTAGTAGGTCGCACACTACGTCGCCCGGCGACTTGTCCTGCATGCGGGCTATGTCGAACAGGCTCATTCCTTCGAGTTCAGGGTGCTCGGGCAGATTCGAGAACACCACCTGGTCGAGCGGCCTAGCGTCGTAAGCGTTGATTTCCTGGGCGACGAACTGCCTATTGTCCGGGTCGCTGAGTCGCTTGAGGATGGCGTCGCTGCCTCCCTCCTGTGACACTGAGTGCAGGACCATCAATATGAAGCTGCTGCCGATGGGGTACGGGTATAGCTCCAAGGTGGAATCGACCTCGTCTTTGGCGGCGTCGACGGGGGCTATCTTCTCCGTCGCGGTCGTCACGCCCACGTCCTCGGGGTTGGTGCGGAAGTGGGAGAAGTGCACCCTGACCCCCGACCGTCGGCCGATCTCCAGAGCCTCCTCCACGCCGCCACCGCCGAAGCCGCGCTCTTTGTGCACGTCCCTCAGGTGGGTGACGTAGAGGCCGCCGGCCTTGTCGGCCGCCTTGCACAGCTCGACCAGTTCCTCGGTTGTGCTCCAGGCGTTGGGGAAGTAGGACATGCCGGTGGAAAAGGCGACCGCGCCCTGCTCGACAGATTCGCGCACAAGGCCTTTCGCCTTATCGAGATCAGCGCCCTTGAGGGGGACATCGGTGAAGCCGACCGTCTCGATACGAACGGCCCCGTGCGCCACGCAGTAAGCTGTGTTGATGGCGCACTTTTTGTGGTAATGGGACCGAAACGCCGTGACGCTCGACATGTCGAGGTCGCCCGGAGGTAGCCCGAGCAGTCCCGAGAGGTATCGGCGATACATCTTGTAGTTCTTGGGCGACATCGGTGCATAGGACAGCCCGTCCTGCCCGAGGAACTCGGTGGTTATGCCCTGTCTCAACCCCGAGGCATGCTGGGGATCGAGGATCAACGCACCGTCGGAGTGGGCGTGGGTGTCGATGAACCCCGGCGAGACCACGTGCCCCGTCGCGTCTATGTTGCGCGCGGCTTCAGACGATGACAGGTCGCCGATCGCCTCTATCCTCTCGCCGGTGATCCCGACGTCGGCACGAGTTGCCGGGCTGCCGCTACCGTCCACGACCAGTCCGCCCTTGATCAGTACGTCAAACATTCATTCCTCGTGCGTTAACAGTTAATCGGTCGTTGACGATGCGTGGTAACGCCGTCGCCCCGGTATGGCCACACGGCGGCAGGTCCGGGGGACGGCGTGAAATGCTCGGGAAGCGAAACCGGGAAGCGAAACTAGCAGGTACAGAGCGGCGATGCCTAGGACGCCTCCAAGCGCTCTCGAATCTGGGCTCTGATCTCCTTCACCCTCGGGAGGTTGGGGAACTGGCCGTCCTCGTCTGCCTTGTCGTAGAGCTTGTCCCCGTCGGCGAAGACCTGCAGGACTCCCCCGACGCCCGGGGTCAGGGTTATGGCGACGTCCTTGCCGCCCTGCGCGAAAATCTCGGTGGCCATCCAGGCCGCCGTGCCGTGGTGGCTTCAAGGGACGCAGTAGCGAATCTCGACGTTGACCTTCCCTATGGGCTCCGGGGCTATGGACTCTGCCATTTGTTGCCTTTCCTCTCTTAAGGGCCTGTACGGCCAGGTTAAACGGTTGTCGCCGGTTTGCGGGAGGGGATCTTGTGCGCTACATCCGGGTTGACCAGAGACATAGGGTACATGCCCTTCAGTATGCGGGCAGCCTCCTCGCCCAGCCGTGATCTACCCGCGAAGTCCGAGTGATCTGAGGCGCCCGCCGAATGAGGCGTCGCGATGACGTTGTCCATCGACAGCAGCGGGTTGTCGCTCGGCGTGGGCTCCACCTCGAATACGTCCAGCGCGGCCCCGGCGATCTCGCCTACGTTGAGAGCGTGGATGAGCGCCGCCTCGTCGTGAGTGGGGCCTCGGCAGGTGTTGATGAAATACGCGGTCGGCTTCATCGCCTTGAAAAGGTTGTCACCAGCCAGGCCGCGGGTCTCTTCGTTCAGCGGAACGTGCATGGACACATAGTCCGAGGCCGCGGCTAAGACCTCCATGTGGTTGACCCGCGTCACCTCGTACTCCTCCGCCACCCAGGGCTCCAGATAGGGGTCGTACACCAGCACGTCCAGCCCGAACGCCTTTGCCTTGCGAGAGGTCGGGCGACCTATGTTGCCGAAGCCGATCAGGCCGAGAGTCTGACCATAAATGGCGGGCATGGGGAACAGGCTCCCGTAGGTGCTCTTTTCCCATAGCCCCTCGCTCGCCAGCTTGTCCAACTGTACCAGCCGCTTGCCGCACGCCAGTAGGAACATGATCGCGTGGTTGGCCACCTCGTCGGAGCAGTAGCCAGCGCAGTTGGTGAGCATGACGCCCATGTCGGTGGCGGCCTCGTCGTCTATGTGGTTGAAGCCGTGGCCTAGGCTGACAATGGCTGTCACGTCACCCATGGTTTCGATCACCGTTCGGCTCAGGGGCACCGCCTCGTTGATCACCAGGTCCGCCCCTTTGACGCTCTCGATAATCTCTCCCTCGCTGGACACGAAATGGCGTTCGAAGTCGTGATCGACGCCCGCGAGTTGGTCGAGTGTGAACGAAATGTCCGACTCTTTCTCGTGAACACCCGGGGATATGTATGCAACTTTTGGCCTGGCCATGGTTCCTCTTTCTCAGGCGCCGATGAGGCGTGAATATTTTTTCCGCCAATACTCAGCGAACGCGACTTCTTGGTCGCGGTCGTCGTAGTGGACAGAGTCTTCGGCAGGATTCGCCCGGTACCAGTCGACCGTCTCCGAGACCCAGTCGGCCAACGGCGTCACGTGCAGGTCGAAATCGCGGCGCGCCTTGGCTATCGACATTATGTAGGGCGTCGGTAGGGTGAACGGGTCGTAGGACCAGTCTTCCCACGGCAGACCGGACAGCCGGTCGCAGGCGTCTGCGGGTACCGCGGTGGCATTCAGCTCGGCTCCGCAGGCGTTTGCCAGTACAATCAAGTAGTGTTGCAGGGTCGTAATCTCGCCCTGGCAGATGTTGTAGACGTTGCCGGCGGTGCTGGGCGAGTCCATCGCGTCGATGAACGCCCTGGCGACGTCGTCCCTGAAGCCGAGCCGAAACACGTTCGAGCCCCCATCCCGGAGAACGATGGGCCGACCGTCCTGAACCCGCTGCTGGTACCACCAGAACCTCAGGCTCGGGTCCTCTGGGCCCATCGTTGCGGGCACTCGCATCACGACGTAGGGGAAGTCTCTCGTCTCTTCCAGGTAGCGCTCGATCTGGCGCTTGCCCTGGGCGTACTCGTGCTCGCTGTCGTCATAGGAAAAGGGGACGGAGCGGGAATCGACCGAGTCCTCCGTCATTGGGCACTCGGCCGTCAGGTCGATGAACTGGTCGGTGTGATCCAGCGGGCCGGTGCCCGTTAGCCGCCGGTTGTGAGCGTGGCCGGGCCCCCCGTAGATGGAGACCGTAGAGGCTACGAGATACCTTCCGATGTTGCCCCTCAGGGCACGATCAGCTACCTGCACGTCCTCTACCCGGAACGCCAAGTTATCGATTACCGCGTCGAAGCTCCTGCCGGAGAGCTTGGCGGCGAAGTCCTCGTAGTCGGTGCGGTCGCCGACGATGTGGTCGCAGTCGCCCCAGAAGTCGGGCCGGGTGTTGCCCCGCGAGTAGATTGTCACGTCGTCACCCCGCTCGAGCAGATCGCGAACGATCTTCTTGCCGAAGTAGAGGGTGCCGCCGATTAACAGTACTTTCATGTGTGTCCAGCCGCCTGAAGCGGGGCTGAGCGGCATTATACGACGGGTGCAACCCGGATATTTCAATGCGCGTAGAGGAGTGTGTTGGATGCCCTCATGTCACGCCCCGGCCGGTGCTAAGATTGGCGCGCAAACGAGTTCAGGGGGTGAGGCGCGGTGCTGAAGGCGCAGATCTTTTACGATTACATATGACCCTTCGTCCACAATGCAGCCGTGTGGCTGGATAAGGCCGCCACCGCCGGAGTGGAGATGGACGTGACCTGGCGAGCATTCGTGCTCGACGAGGTGAATCGCAAAGAGGGCGACACCCCTACCTGGGAGAAACCGGAAGATGAGCGTGGGCGCTCGCTCCTGGCACTGGTGGCGGGCAAGGCCGCACTCAGACAGGCCCGGGAGCTGTTCGACCGCTTCCATCTCGCGGTCCTGGCGGCGCGCCACGACGGCGAGCGCATCAGACTGGATCGGCCCGAGCCGTTGATTGAGATCGGGGCACGGGTGGGTCTGGATGCGGATGGGCTGCAAAAGGACTTGGTCGATCCAGCGCTGCTGGCGGAAGTGGCGGCGGACCACACCGAGGCGATCGGGACCCACGGTGTGTTCGGTACGCCGACGTTCCTTTTCGAGGATGGCCAGCCAGCTTTCGTCAAGACCTTCATCCCCCCGGATGACGAGGCGGCAGATGCTCTCAACCACCTCGTGGGGCTGGTCTCGGGCAGGAGCTACATCGGCGAGGTAAAGCGTCCCCAGCCGCCGTGGCCCAAGGGCGCCGTCTAAGGGAGTGACGCCACCAATGCCGGGTCCCGGCGCGCCCAAAGGTCGGGACGGGGATGACCGGGCCGGAAACGCGGCCGAGCTTGGCACCCGCCTGGGGCTCGATTTTCGCGACCCAGATCTTCTGGCGCTGGCTCTCGTTCACCCGTCGCTGGTCAACGAAAAGAATCTGGACCGTTCGCTTTCCAACCAGCGATTGGAGTTCCTAGGCGACGCCATCGTCGGGCTTGTGGTGGCCGAAGCACTGTACGCCCGGCATCCCGAATGGACCGAGGGTCGCCTCACCACCGCGCGCTCGGGCATCGTCAGCGGCGAGACTCTGGCGGCGGTGGCTTCCGGAATCGGTCTCGGGGCCTACCTGGTCATGGGTAAGGGTGAAGAGGCTGGGGGAGGTCGGCAGCGGCCATCCAACCTGGCCGCCGCGCTCGAAGCGGTGGTCGGCTCCGCGCTGCTCGATGGGGGCCACGAGGCGGCGACGGCGCTGACGCTAAGCCTGCTTGCAGATCGCCTTGAGGAAGCCGACGGCGAGGCGGGTGTCAACGCCAAGTCGGCGTTACAGGAGCTCGTGCAGGGCTGTGGCCTGGCGGCCCCTGTTTATCGTCTGGTCGGGCGGTCGGGCGACCCGCACGCGCCCTCGTTTACGGCCGAGGTAGAGGTAGACGGCAGCGTTGTCGGACGCGGGTCCGGCAGTCGCAAAGCGACCGCCGAGCAGGCGGCCGCCGACGAGGCGCTGGCTGCGCTTTCCTAGGGCCGGTCAGTTCACGTACCCGGCTGGTCCGTTATGCTGGGCTAGCTCTCTATCCCGGGCACGGGGAACCGGTCGGTGAGGGCAACGACCTCTTCTCGTACCGAGTCCTCGACCCCAGGCTCGTCGATGCCCTTGAGGGCCGTCAGGATCAGTTCCCCGACCCTCCGGGTGTCGTCCGCCGTGAACCCTCGACTGGTGATTGCGGGGGTTCCGAGGCGCAGACCGCTGGTGACCCTGGGCTTTTCCGGGTCGTAGGGGATGGCGTTGCGGTTGGTGGTGATGTAGACGCGGTCCAGCGCCTCCTCCGCCACCTTGCCGGTGAGGTTGAGAGGCCGCAGGTCGACCAGCACCATGTGGTTGTCAGTGCCACCGGAGACGATGCGCGCTCCGCCGTCATCGAGTACCTCTGCGAGAGCCGCGGCGTTCTCGGTGATGGCGGCTGTGTAGCTCTTGAACTCCGGTGTCAGCGCTTCCCCATAAGCCACGGCCTTCGCCGCGACGACATGCATGAGAGGCCCGCCTTGGACATTGGGGAACACTCCCCGGTCGAAGGATTTTGCCAGGTCCTCGGTGGCCAGAATCATGCCGCCCCTGGGACCCCTCAGGGTCTTGTGAGTGGTGGACGTGACCACGTGCGCGTGGGGGACCGGCGATGGGTGAGCGCCCCCCGCCACCAGGCCAGAGAAGTGGGCCATATCGACCATGAGAAGCGCTCCGACGCCGTTCGCTATCTCCCGGAAGCGGGCGAAGTCGAAGAACCGAGGGTAGGCGGTGGCACCGGCGACCAGGATCTTGGGCCGATGCTCCTCGGCCAGCCGGGCCACCTCGTCCATGTCGATCAACTCGGTTTCCGGGTCAACGCCGTAGGAGACGAACCGATAGTGCTTGCCGGAGAAGTTCACCGGGCTGCCGTGGGTGAGATGGCCGCCCTGGTCTAGGCGCAGCCCCATCACGGTGTCCCCGGGTTGCAACTGGGAGTGGTACACGGCCATGTTGGCCTGGGCCCCGGAGTGCGGCTGCACGTTGACATGATCGGCGCCGAACAACCGCTTCGCCCGGTCCCTAGCGAGATCCTCGGCCACGTCCACGAACTCACAGCCGCCGTAGTAGCGACGACCCGGGTAGCCTTCGGCGTACTTGTTGGTGAGGACTGAGCCCTGCACCTCCAGCACCGCCCGGCTGGCATAGTTCTCCGAGGCGATGAGGTTGATGTTGCGCCGCTGGCGCATGCGCTCGTCGGCGATAGCCGAGGCGAGTTCGGGGTCACGGCTGGCCAAGACGGACACTTGCTTCTCCTCTACCGGGGGCGCGTCAGAACCAAGCGGTGTGGTGTTACGGCACCCGTCCATTAATCACGAATGATGTGCTAGGCGATGAGATTGGGTTGGAGCAGTCCGTAGTCGCCGTCGTGGCGCCGATAGACCACGTTGTACTCCTGCGAATCCAGGTTGTAGAACAGGAAGAAACCGTGGCTGAGCATCTCCATCTCTTCGATGGCATCCTCGACGTGCATCGGAGTCATGGGGAAGCGCTTGGTCCGAATCACTGCGCCGACTGGCTGATCCTCGGCGACCTCTTCCTCCAAATCGATGTCACCGGGGCCGATGGGAGGTTCGCCGAGCAGGTCTTCGGGTGCCGATCTGGCGGATCTTCGGCCTACCGATGTGCGGGAAAATCTGGTCTTGTGCCGCCTTATTTGACGGTCTAGGACGTCTGCGACTAGGTCGACCGCCTCTCGGATCGTCGCTCCCCGCTCCTGACCTCTGAGCACCCTGTCGTTGGCGCTGATCGTTAGCTGTGCGATGACGCGATCGTCCGCTAGCTTGGAGGAGGCCTTGGAGATCTCCATGTCGGCGGCCGCCATCGGCCTCAGGTGGCGCTCCAGGCGAGCGAACTTGCGCCGAATGTACTCCTCCGTTGGCCGGGTGATCTCGATGTTTCTGCCGTGAATTCTAAGGCCGGTTTCGCGCGTCGAATCTTTGGGCATAAGAACTCCATTCTATGGCCGCCGCCCTGCTGTCGTCGACCGGGACGTTCAAGCGAGGTGGACCCCTTGTACTAGGCGTCCATCGGTGTCGCCGCTATCTTGTGGGCGAGGTGACGCTGTGGTAGCGTGGCTCGCGGTTCGGAAGCGTGGGCTCGTCCCGCATGAACCCCTCTATTTCGACGGTTTCCGAGCGACCTGATGGTACTGGTGACTGGAGGACGGTAATAGCAAGTCTGACACTGACAGAGGTGGTGGACGGAACCCAGGACCCGTTCGGCTTCGATTCGGATGCCTGCGAGTCTCTCCTTGAACGGACCGCCTGCCCCACGGTGTTCTTGGCGCCATGGTGGATATCGGTCTGGCACGAGGTGTTGGGTGATGGGACGCATCCCAGAGTCATCCAGACGCGAGACGCCGACGAGCTGGTCGTCGTCGCACCCCTCCTCGATTTTGGTGACTCGCTCGTATTAGCGGGCGATCCCGATCTGTTTGATTACCAGGACCTCCTGATGGTTAAGGGGAGGGAACTGGAGTTGACCGGCGCCCTGCTCGATTTCCTCGCCGACTCCGGAGGGTCCGGATGGACCTCACTTGAGCTGCCCTCGGTGCCGGGAGAGTCCCCCACGGTCGAGGCCATGACGGCCGCCGCCGAAAGCCGAGGCTACCGGGTGGAGACCAACGAGGTGGCTGTGGCCCCGGTGTTGGAGCTTCCGGATAGCTGGGATGAGTTCATGGCCTCTCTTGCCAAGAAGCACAGGCACGAGTTGCGCCGCAAGATACGCAAGCTGGAGGCCGCCGGGGAGGCTCGCCAGGTCACCGTGACCGATGCACAAGGTTTGGAAGAGGAGATGGAGGACTTCCTCCGGTTGATGGGCGGTACCAGTGAAGACAAGGCAGCCTTCTTGACGCCGGAAAGACGCCGGTTCTTTCACCTTTTGGCGAAGCGCGCAGCGGACAGGGGAGCGCTCAAGCTCTCCTTCCTGGAGGTGGATGGAGAGCGGCTTGCGGCCTGCCTGATCTTCGACTATGCGGGCGTTTTCATGCTATACAACAGCGGCTACGACCCGGCCCGGTCCGATCTCAGCGTCGGCCTCATCAACAAGGCGTTCGCCATTCGAGAGGCCATTGGATTTGGGAGGCGCCGGTTCGATTTCCTCAAGGGTGCCGAGCGTTACAAGTACAGTCTGGGCGGCCGAGACAGGGCCATCTATCGTATCCTCGTGACCCGATCCACATGAACAGCATCGCACTCTTGAGCCTGCACGGCTGTCCTGTCGCCCGCTTGGGTGAGCGCGACATCGGCGGCATGAACGTCTACCTGCTGCAGGTGGCACGTGAGCTAGGTCGGGCGGGAGTCCGGGTAGATGCATTCACTCGCTGTCACGACCCGGCCGACCCCCAGGTCATCGAGCTCGGTGACAACGCCCGCGTCGTCCATATCAGGGCTGGTGAGTTCGAGGAGCGCAAAGAGAACCTCTACGGTGTCATACCCGAGTTCCTAACCAACCTCGACTCCTTTCAGCGGGCAGAGGGTGTCAGCTATGATCTCGTCCACTCCCACTACTGGCTGTCCGGGTGGGCCGGCATCGAGTTGTCGCGCAAGTGGGGAGTGCCGCACGTCGCCACCTTCCACACCCTGGCCCGCCTCAAGATGCAGGCTAGGGTAGGGGAGCACGAATCCTCTCTCAGGGTTGAAACCGAGAACGCCGTGCTCGGCTCGGCTGACGGCGTTGTGGTTTCTACGGATGCCGAGGCCGGCGAGATATCCCGGCTGTACGAGGTCTCACCCTCGCGCGTGGAGGTCATAGCACCCGGGGTCGACCTCGATCTGTTCAAGCCGACCAATAAGCAGGCGGCGCGAGACAGCCTGGGCGTACTGGAGGACAACGTCGTGCTGTACGTCGGCAGGCTGGAGCCGATAAAGGGCGTGGACATACTGGTGCAGGCGGTGGCGGACCTGGATATGGTCGGGAGCACCAGGCTGCTCATCGTCGGCGGTGACAGGGGGACCGTTTCGCCCGCCGGGGGACTGGGCACGTTGGCCGGCTCGCTCGGGATCGCCGAGAAGGTGACGTTCACCGGACCGGTCCCGCAGTCCGAGCTGCCAACTTACTACGGGGCTGCCGACGTGCTCGTGCTGCCCTCCCACTACGAGAGCTTCGGCCTCGTCGCCCTCGAAGCGATGGCCTGCGGCACACCGGTTGTGGTGTCGCGAGTGGGTGGCCTGAAGACCTTCGTCAGGAACGGCGAAAGCGGCTACCTGATACCGTGGCGTTGTCCCGATCCATTCTCCGAGCAAATCGAGGTCATGCTGGCCAACCCGTCTCTGCGCAGCGCCATGGGAGCCGCGGCACTGGAGACGGCGCGGCGGATGGGGTGGAGCGGGGTGTCATCCCGGCTCATGGAGTTTTACGATTCTCTCGTCGATGGCCCCGTCACATCGCCCAACGTCTTGCCCGATCCATGGGTAGGTGCGGCCACAGCGTGACCAATGGACGACGCTGCACAGCCCGACCCCGGAAACCGCCCTCAGCCTGAAGGCGCGGCAGCCAGGATCCAATTCCTGGCCAGAATCGAGCGTCACCTCTGGCGCCGGATAGTCTCGGGTTTCCTGGTGGTGGTGCCCCTCGGTGTCACGTTCCTGATTTTCAGGTTCGTGGTCACCTACTTGGACGACATCCTCCGGCCCAGGTTCGAAAACACTCCACTGGATTTCCCCGGTATCGGCCTGGTCGTCATCGTTATCGCGCTGTACATGATCGGAGCCATCGTGTCCGCCCGGCTCGGCCGTAAAGCCTTCGATGTCCAGCACGCGGTTCTTACGAGGGTGCCCGTCGTCAAGTCCATTTACGGCGTGGCTAGGCAGGCCACCGACGCGCTATCCACCCCGATGGAGCGTCAGGTCAACCGCGTGGTGTTCGTCGAGTGGCCCAGGCCCGGGTACCGGGCGATAGGGTTCGTTACCGGCTACATGTCCGGCGCGGGCGGCGAAGGCTCGGACTGGGTGATCGTCTACGTGCCCACGGTGCCGAACCCCACCTCGGGCAACCTAGCCTTCGTCTCCGAGAACGACGTTATCGACACCGATATCACCGTCGAAGAGGCGATGAAGACCGTGTTTTCGGGAGGCATAATCCCTCCCCCGGGGAATCTCGACTAGGTCGGATATTCGGAGAATCCTTGTGCCCGTCACGACGTGAGGTTAAGTTCGTACCAGACGGTCTCGTCTAGGAGATCGAACCCGAGCGAAAGGTAAAGCTCCCTGGCGGGCTTGTTGCTGTGGTCGACCTCTAAGCTCACGGTTCGTACTCCCTTCGAGACGAGGTAGGCCATGCCGGCCGCAACGATGATGCGGCCCAGGCCTTTGCCCCGGTGGTCCGGGTGTACCCCAGTCATGCCTATGTAGCCGACGCCGCTTTCCCTGGGTCTCTGGGTCCAGTTGTAGCCACAGGGCTCCTGCCCAGCCTCGATTAGGAGAATCCCATCCGCCTCCCAGGGCCGCAGTCTGACCCTGGCAGCGATCTCGCGGACGGTGTTGGGGGCGAATCCCCAGCTGCCGTCGAAAGCCGCGTTCTGCAGGTCGGTCAAAGTCCGCTCGTCCCTGTCCAGCTCGAACGGTCTGACGGCGTAGCCGGCAGGGAGTGTCGGGACGTCAATCCCGTCCACGGTGGTCGCCAGTCGCCAGTAGCGTCTGGCGGCGTAGAAGCCGGAGTCCTCGAGCAGGAATCGGCCGCCCCTGCTGAGCACCGGGACTTGGATGTGGAGAACCGAGGCGTCCAGCTCCACGACGCGCTCGATGACCCTGTCAAGTAGCTGTCGCCCCACCCCGCGTCTGCGATGCCCGGGCAGCACCGCGACTTCCGCCACGGCGCGGTGGATGGTCGGCTCCGGGCTGACCCTTGCCATACCGGCCGCGTTGCTGCCGACCTCTGCGATAAAACAATTGACCTCGGCACTCAGGGAGGGCTGGGAGAGGAACCGCCGCTTGAAGCCCGTGTCGGCGTCGTCGTCGCTGTCGGTCATCCCAGCGAGTTCGTTCACCAATGAGGCCCATGCCGGGAGATCCGACCAAGCGAAGTTTCTGATGGAGGCGTTCTCAGGCACCTGGTCTAGGTTCCTGAATGTGAGTGTTGAGCGGTAGACATGCGCGAAAGGGTGCGCCGAAGCTCAGGAAGTTTAGCAGAGCCGTGAGGAGGCAACAATCGATCCGGCGATTTGGTTGGCCAACGATTGTGAGGGGTTTGCCAGCCGTTGCCTAGACCTTCGCAATCCGCCTATCATTCGGGCAGAGGAACCCACGTTGTACGATCTCCACGCCCATATCCTACCGGCCCTGGATGACGGACCCAAGACCGAAGCGGTAACCCTCGAAATGGCAGCCGTGGCGGCCCAATCCGGGACCGAGGTGATGGTCGCCACGCCGCACATGAAGGACGTCAACGAGTCATCGACGGTCGATGAGGCGACAGCATTGTGCTCGGAGATGGCCCGCAAGATCAGAGGCGATGGAACCGCGATCGAACTGGTCATGGGCATGGAGAACCACGTCGTTCCCGAGCTCCCCGAGATGTTCCGCGACGGCCGCGCCCTGCCCCTCAACGGCACAGGGTACGCACTTATCGAGATGCCGTTTTTCGGCCACCCCAACTACCTCGGAGAGGTCTTGTTCGAGGTCCAACTTCTCGGGGTGATTCCGGTGCTGGCCCACCCGGAACGGATCGAACTGGTGCAGCAAAAGCCGGAGATTCTGAGGGACTTCGTGGAGAAGGGGATGATGTCGCAGGTGACTGCGGGCAGCCTGTTGGGCAGCTTTGGGCCGGACGTGCGATGGTTCACCGAGGACCTCGTACGCAACGAGCTGGTTCACGTGATCGCTTCTGACTGCCACTTCCCGGATGGTCCCAGGTCGCCTAATCTGACGGCGGGATTCGAGGCGGCTACCAAGCTGGTGGGCGACGACAGGGCGGGACGAATGGTCAGGGACGTGCCCCGCGCCATCGTCGAGGGCCGCAGGGTGGAGTTTGAGCAGCCGGGGTCGGTTCGCCCGATGCGGCGGCGGCGCTGGTGGCGCCTGTGAGCCCCCTCAAACCCCCGTGAGACGACAAGGAGTCCGGCTAAGGGTCAATCGTCGAAAAAGGTGATCGTCTTGTCCGCCGTGATCGTGATAAACACGAACGTCTCCTCGCGCTGGGTCTCGACCGCGTACTTGTGGCCCCTGGTCTTGCCCAAGTAGTGGTAGGACAGCTCGAAGAGTAGGGGGTCGGTGTCGCCCTCCGAAATTGCCGCGGTTCCCTGCACGAGCACGTAGGAATACGGGCTCTCTCGTTTTGCGATGGAGACGGCTACGCGTGGGTCAGAGCGGATGTTGCGGACCTTGACGGTAGTTGGCTCTGCAAGCACGACGTACGATTCGTCGTCCCAGGAATACCACACCGGGGCGACGTGAGGCGAGCCGTCCGGCATGAGCGTCACCAGGTCGGCCAGGTGTGGTTCGGCAAGGAACGCTGCCATCTTTTCGTTGTCATCCATTGTTGCTGTCACCTCGCGCTCAGAAAAGGGATGGTTGACTGCTGTCGTCCTGCTCATCATCGGTCGCCGAAGGGTCGAGGGGAGGTTTTTCGTCAACCGCCTCCATCGCGATACCCAGCAGCACCTCCGTGGTGAGCGCACGTATCTCATTGGCGATCTCGTCTTTGGGGCGGACGCCGTCGACCACCCGCCACCGCTCTGACTCCTCTTTGGTCAACTTAGCATAGCCACGGTACACGGCCTCATGGAAGGCCGTGCCCTCTTCTTCGAATCGCCGCATGCCCCCCTGCTCATCCCTCATGGCGATGGCGTTATTCGTCACCGCACCGTCCGGGCCGGCCTGTGGATCGATGCGCTCCAGCGCCACTGTGGGCGGGACGTCGATGAGGAATGTCAGGTCGGGTACAGTCCCGTCGATCGCCACGGCGTTTAGCCCATCGACCATCCCGACGTCGAGGCCACGACCGTAGCCTTGGTAGGCGACGGTTGAGTCGATGTACCGGTCGCAGATGACCACCGCGTCGGGCTGATCCAGGGCCGGTTTGATCACCTCGGACACGAGCTGGGCCCGGGCGGCGATAAAGAGCAGCAACTCGGACACCGGTGCGAGGGACTCAGTGTCGTCGCTCTCTCTTTTGAGCCAATCGCGAAGATAGGTCCCGAGCGCTGTACTGCCCGGTTCCTGCAGGAGCACCGCGTCGTAGCCCTCATGTATCAGGCGTCCATGCAGCAGTGCTGCCTGCGTCGATTTGCCCGAGCCATCGCCGCCCTCGAAGGTGATCAGGACCGACACATTTGGCCTCCGCACCCCGGTGTCAGGCTAGCGATAGATGACCACCTTGCGCCGGGGGTCGCGTCCGGTGCTGGTGGAGGAAAGCCCGTACTTGTCGGCGATGGTGTGCTGGAGATGGCGAACGTAGGCGCCCTGCGGGGTGAGCTCGATCTCGTCCTGGTCGCCGACCCTGACGCTCTCTATCGCCTGCTCGGCCTCTGACAGTGCGCTCACCACGGCGGTGCTCTCGTGTGACTGTCCGTTCTGCCGGGCTATGGCCTTGATGAACTGCTCGATTTGGGAAAGGGTGTTGCGGCGCAGAACGTAGACGGGCTTGCCCTGCTGCTCGGCCGAGCGCAGCGCGGCCGTGCGCCGCCGGTAGTAGTTCTTGGTCGTCAGCAGCAGGTCGGCGGCCTTGATGTCGTTGACCACGTCGATGGCGAGCCCGGACGACGCGACCACCTGCTGCAACCTGCCTTTGTTTACCCCGTAGGGCATTATTCGGGTCATCCGTTGGATCATCAACGGGTTGGATTCTTGCTCGGAGTTCGGATTCGTACCGCCATCTTGAAGATCGTCGTCCACCGAGTGGCCGTTGGCCCGAAGGCCGGGCTCTGCACGATCCCCGAGACGATCCGGGGCACGATCAAGGAGCGACCGGCCCTGTCTCTGCCGGTCTTCGCTATATGGAGTTGCCTGTCGCATGGACCGGGCGCGGGTGACGTTTCCGTCGCCATCCAGGGTCCGTATCTCCGGCGCCGCGCGGGCTCCGCGCAGCATCCGATCCACAACGGTTGCCACGTCGTCGTGGACAGCCACGGTGGTCCAGTCCTGGATCTCGACGAGGACGTCGAAGGTGGGGGGTGCCCGTCGCTCAGAGACGGTCTTTTGCGTTCGCCTTCGGCGCGCTTCGTCATCGCCCAGGGTCACGGTGTGGATGCCGCCGATCAGGTCGGACAGCGTCGGGTTGCGAATCAGGTTTTCCAGGGTGTTCCCGTGAGCTGTCGCCACGAGCTGGACGCCCCTTTCGGCGATGGTGCGGGCGGCGTTGGCCTCCAACTCGGTGCCGATCTCGTCGATGACGATGACCTGAGGCATGTGGTTCTCAACGGCCTCGATCATGACGGCGTGCTGATAGGCCGGCCTAGCCACTTGCATTCGCCTAGCTGTGCCGATGCTCGGGTGTGGGATGTCCCCGTCCCCGGCGATCTCGTTGGAGGTGTCGACGATGACCACTCGTTTACGTGCCGAGTCTGCCAGCACCCGCGCCACCTCGCGGAGCATGGTCGTCTTGCCCACGCCGGGGCGGCCCAGCAGGAGCGTGCTTTTCCCGGTCCGAACTAGGTCTTCGATGATCCGAATGGTCCCAAAGACGGCTCGCCCCACCCGGAGCGTCAACCCGACGATGCGGCCACGCCTGTTGCGGATGGCGGAGATGCGGTGCAGGGTCCTTTCGATGCCGGCCCTGTTGTCCTCGCCGAACTCGCTGATCCGTTCGGTCACGGCGGAGAGGTGGGCTTCGGATACTTCCCTGTCGCCCAGGGCCACCGCGTCGTCGATAAACCTGGCCTCGGGCGTTCGGCCCAGGTCCATTACGACCTCCAGCAGGCCAGAGAGGTCGCCTTTCGCCGAGAGCGCGTCCTGGATGTGGCCGGGCAGCACCGCAACCAGGGCGTCCAGGTCCGACGCTTCTCGGCGCTCCATTTCCTGTGGTTCAGGGAGAGACAACGTTGTAGGCTCCGACCTCCTTAAGAATCTTCTCCGTCGCCCGGGCGGCCCGCACATGCACCTGCAACGCTAAGCCCTCGCGGGCGAACAACAGATCCGCCTCGGCGGCGCGCCTCACGGCCGTCTGGTAATCGGGTACCAGCACATTTGCCGCCCGGCCCTCCGGGACTTCGGCAAGACCCAGATGAAGCAGCGCCGACGCATCATCAGCGCTGCACTCAGGATTAAGCATAACGGCGATGTCGGCCTTTCCCAAGCGCCCGACGACGACTCTGAGCCAGCCCACGAGAAGTGATTGCGCCTCCAATACGTATTCGGAGACGAGCCCAAATCGCCCTGCGCGTGATCTGGATGCCGCCCACTGTTCGAGGGTCATCCCTCCCAAGGCTCGCACTTTGGATGGTGTGGCGGCGCTGTAGAGCCTGAACAGCCCGTGCTCGTCTGCCGCCCCTTTTCGCCTCACCCCTGGGTGGATGCGTTTTGTTTTACCCGAACCGCAGCCTCGATAAAGAGTCTCGGTATGGGATAGGAACAGGCCCGCTCGCCGGAGTTCTTCTCCGAGTAGACCGGACGACGACGTTCGAGCGTACAGTTGCGTCGCCCCTCGTGCGGACACGGCTTCGGACACCACGTTGACGAGGTCGCCCACGGTCTCCTCGGCGCCGGTGCGGACCTGGAGTCGGCTCAGTTCCCAGCTGGTGGGGCCAGACCTCTGGCGCGCGACGGCGAGCGATGCGATACGCATGTCGTCGAAACCGACCATGGCGACCAGGTGGCCGGGCCGTGAAATTGCTCGCGCCGACTCCATCGGCAACGCGATCCAGGCGGGCGGGGAATGACCGAGAGAGGCGCGGGTGTAGACTCGGTTGCGTGTACCCTCCAGATCCGCTAGAAGGCAGCGAGGCAGGTCCGTCGGCTGTAGTGCCCGGATCATGGAGTTCGCTACGCCGATCCCTCCGCCATGTCCGCGAAGAGCCGGTGCATACGAGAGTCACCCGTCAGTTCCGGGTGGAAGGCGGTGGCGAGCAGCACACCCTGGCGCACGGCAACCGGGCGACCGTCGTCGAGCGTGGAGAGCACCTCGACCCCGGGACCCATCTCATCGACCACCGGTGCTCGGATGAAGACCGCGCGGAAGGGAGTCTCGTCCAACCCCGCGACGCTCAGGTCGGCCTCGAAGCTGTCGACCTGTCGGCCAAAGGCGTTTCGAGAAACCTCGATGTCCATTAGCTTCAGAGGGTCAGGACGACGATCGGAGAGGCCCTTGGCCATCACAATCATCCCGGCGCAGGTGCCCCAAATTGGCAGGCCGTCGTCAGCCGCGCGCGAGAGAACCGACCGAAACCCGTAGATGTCGATGAGCTGGACGATGGTCGTGCTCTCTCCGCCGGGGATGATGAGCCCGTCTATGCCGTCGAGTTGACGGGGCAGGCGAACTTCTGGAGCCTCGACGCCCACTCTTTGCAGGGCGTGCTGATGCTCTATGAAGTCGCCCTGTACTGCCAGGACGCCGATTGTGGTCATGGAGCCGCTTGCCGGCCCCTTATCCTCTTGGCCCCTTACCAGCCACGAGTGGCCAGCTGCTCTTCGATGGGCATGGTGCGCACGTCGAGGCCGGGCATGGCGTCGCCGAGACCGGTCGAGACTTCGGCGATGATGTCAGCGTCGCTAAAGTGCGTCGTCGCCTTGACTATGGCGTTGGCCACCAGTGGCGGGTTGGAGGATTTGAAGATGCCTGAGCCGACGAACACTCCCTCGACGCCGATCTGCATCATGAGCGCGGCGTCGGCCGGGGTGGCGATGCCGCCCGCGGCGAAGTTGACCACCGGCAGCTTGCCGGTCTCGTGAATCTCCTGCACCAGTTCGAACGGGGCCTTCAGGTCCCTAGCGGTAGCCATGAGTTCCGCCTCGTCCATGCCCTGGATGCGGCGAATGTCGCCCAGCACCTGGCGGGCGTGCCTGACGGCCTCGACGATGTTGCCGGTGCCGGCCTCGCCCTTGGTGCGGATCATGGCCGCGCCCTCGCCTATGCGGCGAAGCGCTTCACCCAGATCACGGCAGCCGCATACGAACGGGACGCTGAACTGGTGCTTGTCGGTGTGGTTGTTCTCGTCCGCCGGGGTCAGCACCTCGGACTCGTCGATGTAGTCGACGCCCAGCGATTCGAGGACCTGCGCCTCGACGAAGTGGCCTATGCGGGACTTTGCCATGACCGGAATGGTGACGGCGTCGATGATCCCCCGGATCATGGTGGGGTCGGACATCCTGGCCACTCCGCCGTCTGAGCGGATGTCGGAGGGGACGCGCTCCAGCGCCATAACGGCGACGGCTCCGGCGTCTTCAGCTATCTTCGCCTGCTCAGGGGTGACGACATCCATGATGACCCCGCCCTTGAGCATCTGGGCCAGGCCGCTCTTGACGCGCCAGGTGGCTGTCTGAGTGGCGCCCGATTCTGTCTTTGTGTCTATGGCCATTGTTTTCCTCCTCGTTTCGCCTGGCTTGCCGCCTGGCAAGCTCTAGGCAGTTGATATCATGACCCCGACCAATGGCTCCACGCAAGGGCCAGTTTCGTATAATCATGGGGTGCCAATTGTGTGGTGGCCACCAGGTTGTCCCCGCATCGCCCTGAACTCAAGGAGTACCGGCTTGTCGTTTCCGTTTGTTGGGCTTTCCATCGATCCGTCCTCCGGGGACACGATCACCAAGCAGATCTACGACCACATACGCCGGATGGTGCTGAGCGGGAGCATCCCGCCGGGGTCTCGTTTGCCGTCGAGCAGGGACCTAGCGGGGCAGGTCGGCATTTCGCGCAACACGGTGCTGGCCGCATACGACCAGTTGACTGCCGAAGCCTATTTAGAGGGCAGGGTCGGGTCCGGAACGTTCGTGGTGAGGAATTTGCCCGACGCGTTTCTCCGGGCGCAACTCCGGCCTTCCCAGGCCAGGGAGGTGGAGGGAGAACGCGAGCGGGCCACCCGCCAGAGCGGTATTTTCGCCGCACTGGCCATAGCCCCCAAGACGCAGCCTCGAAGCCAGCGTGCCTTTCGTACGGGGCTGCCCGACGCCGATGCTTTCCCGTTCCAGCTATGGGCCAGACTGGTGTCTCGGCGTTACCGCGACCGGGCTCCCGAGCTTTTCGACTACCAGGACCCGGCGGGTTACGGTGCGCTTCGCGAGGAGATAGCGCAGTATCTTTCGACCGCCCGTGGCCTGCGCTGTGACCCCGAGCAGATCATCGTCGTCGGGGGTTCTCAGCAGGCCCTCGATCTCGCTACCCGGTTGCTGGTGGCTACGGGAGACGTGGCTTGCGTGGAGGACCCGGGCTACGCTGGCACTCTCGCGGCGGTAAGAGGCTCGGTGGCCCGGATGGTTCCCGTTCCCATCGACGACGAGGGATTCGACGTGGCAACGGCCAGGCGCCGTGCGCCGGACGCGAAGCTCATCGCCGTCACCCCGTCACGGCAGTACCCGCTGGGCGTGACCATGAGCCTGGTTCGGCGACTGGAATTACTGGAATGGGCGTCTCGGGCGAACGCCTGGATCCTGGAGGATGACTACGACAGCGAGTACCGGTATGAGGGCCTTCCCCTTGCCGCGCTGCAAGGTCTGGACAACGAGGGTCGGGTCATCTACATGGGTACATTCAGCAGACTCATGTTCCCGACGCTGAGGCTCGGTTACGCAGTGGTTCCTCCGGACCTGATCGACAGTTTCAGGTCGGCCCGGGCGGTTAGCGACAGGGGATCATCGTGGGTCGAGCAGTCGGCGATGGCCGAGTTCATCTCCGAGGGCCACTTCGCCCGACACGTACGTAGGATGCGAGTGCTGTACGCAAAGAGACAGGCTAGGTTAGTTGCCGAGGCCGAGCGACGACTCGCCGGACTGCTGGAGGTCCGCCCAGAGGCGGCAGGTATGCACCTCGTAGGGTGGTTGCCGGAGGGAGTTGACGACGTGTCTGCGTCGGAGGCGGTGGCGCGGCTGGGCGTCGAAGCGGAGCCCCTGTCGGCCCTCTCGGTCAAGCCCCTGGGCCGGGGGGGCCTGATGATGGGTTATACGGGCGTCACCGAATCCGAGATCGAACGCGGGGTCGCCGCGATGGCCGAGGCCCTCGGCAGCCTCGACCCCGACACGGACTCGAGCAGGGGACCGGTCTAGACGCCCTTGGCCGCGACGAACGCCGCCAGGTCGGAGGTGCGGCAACTGTAGCCCCACTCGTTGTCGTACCAGCCCAGGACCTTGACGAAGTCGCCGTCCAGGCAGATGGTCGCCAGCCCGTCGATTATGGTGCTGTGCGGGTTCTGCTTGAAGTCGCTGCTCACCAGTGGTTCATCGGTGTATTGCAGGATGCCCGTGAGCCCGGAGTCTGCGGCCGCCCGGTACGCCTCGTTGATCTCCTCAGCCGTCGTTGACTTGTCGAGAGTCGCTGTGAAATCGGTAACCGACACGCTGGACGTCGGGACGCGATAGGCCATGCCGTGGATCTTGCCGTTGAGGTGCGGCAGCACCAGACCCACGGCCTTTGCGGCCCCGGTGGAAGTGGGGATTATGTTCATCGCCGCCGCACGCGCCCGCCTGAGATCTGAATGCTGCTGATCGAGAATCTTCTGGTCGTTTGTGTAGGCGTGAATGGTGCTCATGAGCCCGTGCTCCAGGCCGAAGCTGTCGTCCAGAACCTTGACCATCGGAGCGATGCAGTTGGTGGTGCACGAGGCGTTGGACACGACACGGTGCGAGGCCGGGTCATAGCGGTCTTCGTTGACCCCCATCACGAGCGTTATGTCTTCGCCCTTCGCCGGGGCCGAGATGATGACTCGCTTCGCGCCACCCGCCAGGTGACCGGCGGCTTTGGATGCGTCGGTGAAAAAGCCCGTCGACTCGACGACGATGTCCACTCTGTGGTCACCCCAGGGCAGGGCCGCCGGGTCCCGCTCGGCGATCACCTTGATGGGCTTTCCGTCGATGACGATTGCGTCGCTTGTAGCCTCCACGGTGGACGTCGACACTCCGTAGTTGGTGTCGTACTTGAACATATGGGCGTTCGTCTTGGTGTCGGTCAGGTCGTTGACGGCCACGACCTCGAGCTCGTCGGGGTGGCGCTCAAGCACCGCCTTGAGAACCTGCCTGCCGATTCTCCCGAAACCGTTGATTCCAACACGCGTCGCCGTCATCTATTTACCCCTCTGAAAACTCTGCCCGATTGATATAAGCGTGGGTCTGGGCCGGATTATACCGACGGGCCCAGAATGGTTTCGTACGTCGCACGCCCGGCAAACGTGGCTTCGCCGCCCAGCTCCAGTTCGATGTGCAGCAGGCGGTTGTACTTCGCCGTGCGGTCGCTCCTCGCCGGGGCGCCCGCCTTGATCTGCCTGGCGCCGGTGCCTATGGCTAGGTCGGCGATCGTCGTGTCCTCCGTCTCGGCCGACCGGTGGCTGATGATCGCCCTCCAGCCCGTGTCTCTGGTCAACGCCACCGCATCCAAAGTTTCGGTAAGGGTGCCGATCTGGTTGGGCTTTATGAGCACGGCGTTGGAGGCTTTGCGGGCGATCCCTTGCTTGATGATGCCGGTATTGGTGGCGTAAAGGTCGTCGCCCACCAACTGCACCCTAGCGCCGATACGGGCTGTCATGTCTGTCCAGCCAACCCAGTCGTCCTCGGACATGCCGTCCTCGATGCTGATGACCGGGTACTTGGTCACCCAGTCCTCGTAGACGGAGATCAACTGCTCCGACGTCAGCGTCGTGTCCAGGCTCGTCAGGTCGTAGTAAAACTTCCTTGAAGATGGGCCTATGCCGTCGCCATTTCGTCGCCTCAACTCAGATGCCGCGACGTCCAGTGCGATAAAGCACTGTTCGCCGGGCCGGTACCCCGCTCTCTCGATCGCCCTCAACAGCCACTCGACCGCCTGCCGGTTGTTTTTTAGGCTGGGGGCGAAACCTCCCTCGTCACCGACGATGGTGCTCTTGCCCCTTTCCTGCAGCATGTCCTTGAGGGCGTGATAGATCTCCGCGCCGGCCCGCATGGCCTCTCCGTAAGTGTCGAAGCCGACGGGCACCACCATGAACTCCTGGAAGTCTGTTGACTCGAACGCATGTTTGCCCCCGTTGATTATGTTGAACATGGGAACGGGGATGTTGTATCCACTCTGCGGTTTTGATCCGGTGTACTCGTGGCCGACGTAAGCGTAGAGGCTCTCTCCCCCACTCGCTGCAGCGGCCTGCGCATAGGCGAGCGACACGGAGAGAATGGCGTTGGCGCCCAGCCGCGCCTTGTTGGCGGTCCCTTCCAGCTCGATGAGCCGCTCGTCCAGCGAGCGCTGATCCGTCACTCCGTGACCCGTGAGCGCCTCGGAGATCTCCGTGTTGACGTTGGCGACCGCGCGCAGGACACCGAGCCCTCCGTACCGCCTGGGGTCGCCGTCGCGCAGTTCGATGGCCTCCAGCGAGCCCGTGCTCGCGCCGGATGGGACCGACGCCCGACCCAGCGAGCCGTCGGACAGGCGCACGTCAGCCTCTACTGTGGGGCTGCCCCGCGAGTCGAGGATCTCCCGGCCTGAGACCGAGGTGATGGTTACGGCGCTCATGAGAGCCTCTCGTGCCGGGGCGTGGGCGCAGGCGCGCCACGCGAGTTCGCCGCGGCCAGGGCGCGCTCGACGGCGTCGGACGGGTCGGTCGCCATTTCGATGGAGTTGTTCGGAAGCCCGGATTGGGCGATGTTCCAGGTCTCCAGGCCGATTACCGGTATACCGTCCGCCAGGGCGTGTCCTATCTCAGACAGAGTTCCGTAGGCGCCGCCGATCGCGATAACGGCGGTTCCGGTTTTGACGACAATCACGTTTCGAGCGTATCCGATGCCGGTGCAGATGGGAATATCGACGTAGTCGTTCGCCGCCGACGGGTCGTTGCCGGGGAGTATGCCGATGGTCGTGCCCCCGGCCTGCTTGGCCCCCTTGCAAACGGCCTCCATAACCCCACCCAGTCCGCCGCAAACGACCGCTACCCCGTGGCCCGCAAGCTCGCGGCCCACGCACTCGGCGAGCGCGACGAGGGCGCCGTTGGCGGTGGAGGATCCGATCACGGAGATGATCATTGGCGTCTCTATCATATAATCGGACCTCCGGCTCCCGGGTAACCCCGTGGCCGAGGCCGATTTCCCAATGGCAGTACATCAACTAAAGAACGTCCTCATCACCGGTGCGTCAACCGGCATAGGAAAAGTGGCGTCGATCCACCTCGCCGGGAAGGGCTATACGGTGATCGGGACCAGCCGTTCCATGAAAAAGCTGGGGCCTGCTGCAGAAGGGGTGAGGACCACCGGCGGTAGCTTCGTCCCGGTCGAGTTGGACATCAACCTGCAGTCGGGACAAGCAGGCTGTGTTGAAGACGTCGTGCCTCGCATCATCACCGAGCACGGGCCCATCGACGTGCTCGTCAACAACGCTGGCTACGCGCTCTGGGGGCCGCTGGAGGGAATGACCCCGCAACAGATGGTAGACCAGTTCACGACCAACGTCTTTGCGCCCTTCAGATTAGCCAACCTCGTCATACCGTCGATGAGGGAAAAAGGCGACGGTCGCATCATCAACATCAGCTCGGTGGCGGGCTGGGTGGTTACCCCCTTTAACGGGGCCTACGCCTCCAGCAAGTTCGCGCTCGAGGCCCAGTCCCAGGCGTTGCGCATGGAGCTGTCGCCTTTCGGCGTCAAGGTGTCTCTGATCGAGCCGGGCCTCTTTGACTCCGAGTTCCAAAACAACACCGTTAACGGGGAGCGGGCGGAGTCGCCCGAACTGCCTTACGGTCCGCATATCGCCGCATACCGCAAGAAGCATGACCGCTTCCGGGTGCTGACGCACGATCCGATCAGGATCGCCCGGTTGATCGAGCGCATCATCAGATCCCAGAACCCCAAGCTCAGCTATCCGATTGGCTTTGAGGCCCACATCGGCATCATCGCGTCCAAACTGCTGCCGGGCTGGCTGTTTGAACGAATGGTCGCCAAGACGTCCATGTGAAGTGCCATAGGGGGTGAGGCGCCGCGCCGCTCGTAGACAAGATCCGGCGGCTAGGCCTCCGCTGACTCCCGGTCAAGCGTCTTGAGGAATCGGCCGGACCTGACCTCACGGTCGAGGTGGTGACGAAGATGTGCGTCGAGAACTTTGTCCACCTCGTCCAGCACGTCCCTCGGCACTTCCAACTCGACTGCTTCGTCGAGGGTTCTGGACTGGTAGAAGCGCAGCAGCTTGATCGCCCCGACCGAGACGGACAGAAACGGTCCTGGCGCACTCGTCACGCAATTGGGGCAGGCGATGCCCCCTGCGTCGGCGCTGTAGACGTGGGTCCGCTGCTCCAGAGGACGCCCGCACTCTACGCAGACCGAGAGCGCCGGGGCCAGCCCGGAGAGGGCCAGCACCCTGATCTGGAAATAGGGCAGCAGCCGCTCCACCGGCTCGCCGCTTTCCAGACGGCTTAGCGTCCTGACAAGCAGCTCGTACATCTCACGACCCTGGGCATCCGGTGGACCGTGCCCTTCGGGCATGGCGAAGCCGTCGGCCAGTTCGGCCAGGAACATCCCGGCCGAGACGCGATCGAGATCGTTCCTGAGCACGGGGTACCCGTCTAGGCACTGCGCTTCCGTCACCACGTCTAGGTTTCGTCCCTCGGCCACCGAGACCTCGACCCGGTTGAGCAGCTCGAGGTGGCCGGTCAGCCTGCCGGTGGAGCGCCGCACTCCCTTGGCCACGGCCCTTACTTGGCCGTGCTTGGGGGACAGCATGGTTACGATCCTGTCAGCTTCGCCAAGAGGCGACTGCCTGACGACCACGGCCTCGGTCTTGTAGACCCTCGGTTTCGCCATTTCCTTTCCGGATTCTCGCGGTCGGTGGCTGCCCGATTGACAGGACTTAGAAGGGCTGGCGGCCGTCCATCGCCCGACTCAGCGTGACCTCGTCGGCGTACTCCAAGTCGCCGCCCACGGGTAGCCCGCGCGCCGGGCGTGTGATGCGCGTCCCCAGCGCTTCCAGGAGCCGTTGCAAGTACATGGCGGTAGCCTCACCCTCCACGTTGGGATTGGTGGCGATGATGATCTCCTTGACTCCGTCCACTTTGAGACGCTCCAGCAGATGCCTGATCTTCAGGTCGTCGGGGCCGATTCCGTTGATAGGAGAGATGACCCCGTGCAGTACGTGATAGAGGCCGTGGTAGGCCCGGGTTCGCTCGAGCGCCCGCACGTCCAGCGGCTCCTCTACGACACAGATTCGCGTTCTGTCCCTGCTCGTGTCCACGCATATGCCGCACGGGTCGGTCTCGGTGATGTCGAAGCACTCGCCGCACAGACCGATCCGGTCCTTTACCGCGCCGATAGCTTCTGCCAGGCCGCGAGCCTCGTCGGCGGGCATGCGGATGAGGTAGTAGGCGAGCCGCTGGGCCGACTTGGGGCCGATGCCCGGCAGCTTGTGTAGCTCGTCGACGAGCCGACTAACCGGCCCGGCTTCACTACCCCAGCTCTGGGTCAAACGCCTTTAGGTGAGGCCCGGGATATTGAGGCCGCCGGTCAGGGCGCCCATGCGGCCGGCCGCCATTTCCTGGGCCTGGTCCAACGCGTCGTTGACCGCCGCCGCAACGAGATCCTGCAGCATCTCAACGTCCTCGGTGACCACATCCGGGTCGATGTGAACCGATTCCAGGTGCATCTTGCCGGTGACAACCGCCTTGACCACGCCGCCGCCAGCGCTTCCCTCGATGGTCGCGCTCTCCAGCTCTTCCTGCATCCGGGCCATCTCCTTCTGCAGTTGCTGGGCCTGTTTCAGGAACTTCTTATTCACCGTTGGACCTCGCTGTCAGCAGGTTCATCGGGAGTCTCGGCCACCACTTGGGCGCCCATCGCTTGGGCGGCCCTAACGAGAGGGCTGTTTCGTGCCATGCTCGTCTTTGCACCGGCCTCGGCACCTGTGGTCAACTCCACACGTATATCATAAGACTTGCCCATGACACGGGCAAAAGCGTCCTGGATGAGCTTGCGGCTGGCCGGGATTTCCAGCTCCTGCTGCATCCTCTCTTTGTGTGACGCATGGGGAAATCGAAGGGTTATGGAATCTTCGGAGATTTCTCGGCCGTTGCTGGCTACCAGCAAGGCCTTGAGGTTGAACTTGTCACCCTTCACTAACCGTAGTGACGAAGTTAGGGCGTCCCACTGCGCCTCCAGCCGCGCCGTCGGCTCGGACGGAAGGTCCGCCTCAGCGATGGGCTGCGGGTCCGGGCGGCGTGGCCTCTTGATCGGGGCCGGAGTGGAGGCGGGACGCGGTGTGGTATCTGCCTGTCGGTCTCCCTGTGGGGCCGGCGCCGGAGTTGGATCCGGTGCCAGTGATGACGCAGACGGCGACGGACGAACACGCTGGGCTACGGTCGGTTCCGGCTCCAGCCCGGACTCGACTATGGCCAGTTCTAGGGGCAGGGTGGACGACGGGTCTTGCCGCATGTCGGCCGTGGTGAGTCGTTTGATCGCCCGGACAATCACCCAGGTGTCGGCGTCCGCCGCCAACTCCCTGATCCGCGCCGCCGCTTCGTCCGCATAGCCGGGATCGAGGTCGGCGCCACTGCTCACCAGCAGCGCGCTGCGCAGGTGACCGATCAACCCACGATGCAGATGGCGCAGGTCGCTCCCCTGCGCCGCCATTTCGTTGACGGTACGCAGGGCATCGGCGGTTTGCCCCTCCAGCACCTGGGTCGCCAGCATGAGGGACATCTCGTCGCCTCCCATGTCCATCAGATCACGCACGTTCTCCTCGGTGACGGGAGGGTCGTAGGACACGATCGCCTGCTCCAGCAGGTTTACCGCGTCCCTGAGGCCGCCGCCGGCGGCCCGGGCGATCAGATGGAGCGCGGCGGGTTTCGCCTCCACGCCCTCGCCGTCGCAGATGTGAGCGAGCCGACCGGCGATGGCGTCGAGCGTGATCCTGCGGAAGTCGAAGCGCTGGCACCGCGAGCGGAGGGTCACCGGGATCTTGTGCGCCTCGGTGGTCGCTAGGATGAAGGCCACGTGGGCCGGCGGCTCCTCCAGCGTCTTGAGGAGGGCGGTGGCGGCAGGCTCGGTGAGCATGTGTGCCTCGTCGACGATGTATATCTTGCGCCTGGTTTTGGCGGGCGTGTACTGCACCTGTTCCCGCAGGTTGCGAATGTCGTCGATGCCCCGGTTGCTGGCGGCGTCGATCTCGATGATGTCCATCGCCCGACCCTCGTCTATGGACGAGCAGATGGCGCAGGCGTTGTCCGGTTCCCCGGCCTGTGGCGACAGGCAGTTCACGGCCTTGGCGAGAATGCGGGCGGTGCTGGTCTTGCCGGTGCCGCGGGGCCCGCAGAACAGGTAGGCGTCAGCGACGCGGCCGACGTCCACGGCTCGGCTCAGGGTCCGGGTGGTGATCGGCTGGCCCACAACGTCGGCGAACGCGGCCGGTCTCCATTTCCTGTAAAGCACCTGACTCATGCCGGGTACTCTACTTTGATCGACGATGCGGAGGCTCCGAGCATGGCGACCAGCAACCTGCGGTGCTCCGCCTCCATGTCGCTGCGCTCGTCGGGTTCCTCGTGATCGTGGCCCATCAGGTGGAGTATGCCGTGCGCCATCAAAAAGGCAACCTCGTCGGCCGTTTTCCGTCCGTTCCGGGCCGCCTGCCTGGCGGACTGAGGCCCGGAGATTACGATCTCTCCGATCGACGCGGTCTCCTCCGCACAGGGCGGCAGGACGAACCCGCCCTCCCTTTCCTGCCCCGTGGCAAACGACAGCACGTCGGTGGTCTCGTCCAGCCCCCGGTGTCGCCGGTTCAACTCGCGCACCGTCTCGTCGTCGGTTACCACCACCTCGATGGTCGCAGTGTCGGGCAGGGCGAGGGCGGAGAGGGCGGCATCGGCGATCTTGGCCAGCCAAGAGCTAGAGAGGGCGGAAGTGAGGTCATCAGGCTGGGCCTGGAGCACTGCCACTTTGATCGGTCGACTGGACAAATTCGGGCTCCAAGGAGTTGTCGGACCGGCACCGGTGAACGCCCGCGATACGCTTGAGCGAGGCTATTATATTCCCGCCGGGCCAACCGCGCTGGTCGGTTCGCCCATCTGTCTGGTGGAGGTCGAAATGCAGAAAATGACCGTGCCGTTGCCATCGCCGTCGCTGCGCTGGCGGCGCTCTCCGCAACGGCCGTGGCCTGCTCGAGTTCAGGCGATTATGAGGCCGTCTTTGCCGGCGTGGCCACTCGGCTGACCGTCGAGAGTACGGCGTTCTCAGAAGGGGAGGCGATACCGCTCGACCACACCTGTGACGGAACGGACGGCTCGCCCGCGCTGAACTGGTCCGCCGGTCCCCCGGACACTCGTGGCTATGCCCTGGTGTTTGACGACCCGGACGCTCGCGGCTTCGTCCACTGGGTGATTTACGATATGCCTGCGGACGTTATCTCCCTGCCCGAGGCGATGCCAACACATGGGGCTGTGGACGGACTCGGTATTCAGGGCACCAACGACTTCGGCCGCATCGGCTATGGGGGTCCATGTCCGCCCGGGGGCGACCTGCACACCTACAACTTCACGGTCTATGCACTGGACGCCCATTTGAATCTGCCGGCCGGAGAAGAACGCGGCGCGCTAATGAGCGTCATCTCCGGGCACGTGCTGGCGACGGGGACCCTGAGAGGATTCTACCGGCGCAGGTAGGAGTGGGGAGTCGCCAGGAGCGGAGAGCCGCTATTGGCAGAGCCTCACGATCGCACCGTCGGTGCTCACGTGGTAGGTGTAGCTGTGGCCCAGGTGGGTCAATTCGACGGAGTAGCCGGCGGTAACAACCTGTTCGTACAGAACGTCCCCGGTCGGGCAGTCGAGCGAGGTGTCTCCCCACTCGTCGGCGGTCACTCCGAGCAGGATGAGGTCCAGCTCGTCGATCTCCAAAAAGGTCGCCAGGTCTGCTCTCGCGGCGTCCGCGGCGACCTGCTCATTGGAACTGGGCTCTGACTCCAGGTCGCCCAGGTCAATGCCGTTGGTCTCATCGACGAAGATCCCGGGCGACTGGAGGAAGGCGAACAGTTCGCTGTCCGCCGGCAGGACCACCGTCGTATTCTCAGTGAGGAAGTTCCTGTACGCCTCGAGCGTGCGCTGGAACCGGTAGAACTCCGGGTCCTGCTCGAGTGCATCCGCGAAAATTGAAACCGCCTCGGCCTCGCCTATGCCCCGCAGGATGTTGGCGTCTCTCTCCGCCTCTGCCTGGATGATGGTGGCCTTCCTGTCCACGCTGGACCGAATCTCCAGGTCCTGCTTGGCACCGTCGGCCCTCTCGGCGTCGGCGATCCTCTTGCGCTCAGCCTGCATACGGGCGTAAACGGCGGTCGCGATCTCGGTGGGGAAGTCCGCCCGCTTGATGCGGACGTCGACGGTCTCAATGCCGAACGCATTCAGTTTCGGCTTTACTGTCGATAGGACCTCCGTCATGATCCCCAACCGGTTTTCTTTGATGACGTCGATCTGGTTGTCGTTCGCGACCTGTTGACGCAACTCCGACGCGACGATGTCGTTGCCTCTGGTCACCGCCCTTTGCGCGGTCTGCACGGTCTGTCTGAACAGCAGCGGGTCCGTGATTCGGCCGATGGCGTAGGCGTCGACCACGAGTCGCCTCTTGTCCGCGGTGAGGATGGCCTCGGGGGCGGCATCGAACAGTGTGAGGCGCTTCTCGTAGTAGGTGACCGTGTCCACGAACGGAGTCTTGACGTGCAGGCCGGGGCTGACGATGACCTGCCTCACCTCTCCAAACCGGGTGACTATGGACACCTGCGTCTCGTCGATCGAGAAGAAAGCCTGGGGTCCGAGTATCCCGGTGAGGATGGCTAGGACGACGAATATGATTGCGGCTCTGTTAAGGGTCATCGTCTACGGCTCCAGCGGGCTGAACTGGCCGCCCGTTCCGTCGGTTCCGTCATTGGTGAGCGGTAGGAATTGGAGCAGGTTGCCGCCCGATTCGTCGGCGATGATGTACTTGGTGATGCCGGGCAGGATCTCTTCCATGGCCTCGAGATAGAGCCGTTGCCTGGTAACGTTCTTGGACTTGTGGTACTCAGCCAGCACGGAGAGGAAGCGCTCCGACTGTCCGGTTGCGTCGGCAACCTTCTTCTGTTTAAACGCTTCGGCCAACTCCAGTACCCGCTGCGCCTCACCCTGCGCCCTGGGCAGGACATCCGCCTCGTAGGCCTGGGCTAGGTTGACGATGCGCTCTTTGTCCTCGCGCGCCCTGACGACGTCGTCGAATGCGTCCTGTACCTGCGAGGGCGGTCGAACGTTCTGCAGCTTGACCTCGGTGATTCTGATGCCCGTCTCGTACAGGTCTAGCAGTTCTTGAAGCTTCTCCTGAGTTTCTGTCTGAACCACCTCCTTCTCCGTGGTCAGGACGTCGTCGATCACACGCTTGCCGACCACCAGCCTGAGTGCGGACTCGGCTGCGCCCTTGATGACGGCACCTCCCGGGTCGACGACCCGGAACAGGAAGTTCTCGACGTCTTTGATGTTGTACTGGACCAGTAGCTGAACGTCCACGATGTTGGTGTCGCCGCTGATCATGAGCGACTCGACTGGGATGGGGGTGTTGCCCCGGATACCTAGTTCCAGCCGTCGGATCTCGTCGACTTGCACAACATTCCGAGTCCCAACGGGAGCCGGGAAGTACCAGTGAAGTCCGGGCTGGGTGCCTCCGATGAAGTTGCCGGAGTTGTCTCGCTGGTAGATGCCGAACTTGCGGAGCGCGGCCTGCTCACCAGGCTGCACCGAGTAGAATCCGGTCGCCAGCCAGATGATGACGGCCAGGGTGAAGATGCCGAAGATGAAGAGCCCCAGGCCCCGGCCAGCTACCTTGCTGCCGCCGCCTTTACCACCGAATACCGACCGCAGCTTTTCAGCCACCTGGTCGAAATTGATCTCCTGCTGATCCTGTTGGTTGGGGTTCATGAGTGCGACTCAGAGAGTTGCCAGCCCGGCCTGCCGGATCGGCACGATCTCGATACGCCCGGCCGCATAGGGCCTGACGGCGACGCAGAGGATGGTATCACAAAGACACTGCATCTTCGTCTCGTTCGTCTGCCATAGATGACGGGCGGGGCGGGGCATTGCGAGTCCATCAGCTCCCACCTTTGAGGGCGTCCAGATCGGTGACGAATCTTTCATAGCTCGACATCGACGCCACCCGACTGATGAACGAGCCCAGGTCGGGGGACAGATCCCTGTATTCCCTGACCAACCCGCCGACCGGGCTAGCCGACGCCCCGCTCTCGGCGTAGGTGCCGTGGAAGGCAAAGTACGCTTGGTTCAGCTTGCGAATGTTGTACCCGTTGGCCACGAAAACGAGCCTACGTCGCTCCATATACATCTCGGCGTCGTGTATCTTGCCGTCGGCCAGCAGTTCGTCGGCCCGCAGGCGGGTGATTCGCATCTGCCGCTGGAAATCGAATTGTTCTTTGCCTCGTTCGTCTGCCATAGACGACAGGCTCTCGTTTGGTTCGTCCGCAATGGACGACACGTCGATGACTCCGCCCAGCATTACGAAGACGCGGTCGCCGACCTCTCGGCCCACCAAGTCGGCGACGGTCTCGTTAAGCGTCTGCATATCCCCCGAGTCGAACATGTTGAAGCCCAGCGGCTTGAAGAAGAGGTAATGGTGCAGCCATTCGTGCGCCGCTATCTGCAGCGTCCACCTGAGACCCAGATCGCCATAGATGGACGCCGGATAGGTCGCCACGCCTCCTATCGGTATAACGAGCGCCGAGAGATTTTGTTGGGCCAGCAGGCCCTCCTCTACTGCGACGGTGTCAACAAGGCTGATGTCGGGCTTTAGCAATGCCTCCTCACCGCGCTCGATGCGGTCGCGTGGGGAGGTGACCAGGGCGTAAGGAGGCCGGGTTAACAAAAAATCGACCGGCGGGAAGATGAGGCCGCCGACGGAGGAAAGGCCCTCCTCGACGATGACAGCGCTTATCACCCCCTCTAGGGCCTCCTCCACGTCGGCGCGCAGGCGCTCCCTGCTGCGATCAATCGCCGCCAGTTGTGCCTCCAGATTCGCCAGCCTCGTCTCTCCGAGACCATCTGCGATGCCGTCCGCCAGCGTTTCGGCGACGGTTAACCGGGTGGCCGTCAGGGCGAAGTAGTAGTCCACCTTCTGCGCCCGTTCGACCGCGGAATCGGAGTTCCAGAGAAAGACCGAGACGGCCCGGTGCATCCACTTGTCTAGGAAGTTGGAAAGCTCCCAGTGCACCAGGCTGTACAGGTGGGGCGAGGCGGCCCGCTCCGCCACGTTTAGCCGCAGGACGTCGGCGGTGAACATGATCGAGGCGAAAAGCAGCAGCGCCAGCAAGATCTTGCCGCCTCTCGAAAGCAGTCCCCTTCGCCGACATCTGGGCAGCAACCTGAACGGTAGCAGCCCACGTCGCGGTCCCCCTTGCCGCCGCTGTGGCAGCCCCAGTCGCCGCCATTGGGAACGCCACCGGCGGGTGCTAGACTCTGTGCGTTGAAAATCCATCGCCGTACCTATTTTATTGATACGTGCACGTGGGACGTTCGGTGCTCATGACGGCGTTGCCGAACACGGCCGAGTACGGCCCAATACGGTAGGAGTGAACCATGGCGCTATCCATCTGCTTCGTGGGGTGCGGCGAGTACGCTAAAGACGTGCTCGACCAGATCGACGCCGGTAAGCCGGGAGGCCTAGCGGTAGAGGGCATGGAACTGTATTTTGCCAGCCGGGACGCCGACAAGGCCAGGCGCTTTAGCGAGCGGTACGGGGGTGTCGGTCACTTCGGCAGCTACAAGGATGCAGCCGCCGACCCGAGAGTTGACGCTCTCTACTTCCTGACACCTCATCATCTCCATTTAGAAGGCGCCCAACTCGCCGCCAAACACGGCAAACAGGTCCTGATGGAGAAGCCCATTGGCCGCTACCCGGACGAAGCCAGGGAGTTGATCGAGACGGTTCGGGCGGCCGGCCTGACGCTCATGGTGGCGGAGAACTTCCGGTTCGTGCCCACAGTGCTCAAGGCGAAAGAGTTGATAGCGGACGGCGTAATAGGCGACGTGCGGTTGGTGCAGGTGCAGCGGGAGTTGGATGTATTTACAGGAGGGGTCTTCGGCTCCGCCGACAACTTTGCCGCCGACGAGTGGCGCAACGACCCGGAGAAGGCCGGAGGGGGCCTGTTTCAGGACGGCGGCATCCACGACGTCGACGCCATGGTCAATCTTGGCGGACTGCCCGAGCGGGTGTACGCGGTAGTCCCTGCCGGGGACTCGGACCGTGCCGAGCGTCATCAAGAAGACGGCATGGTCGTGACCGCGACCACCGCTGAGGGTACGATCGGATTGATCCAGTTCTCGTTCGCCACGCCCATCCAGGGCTACCGGGACAACGTGTGGGTGACAGGCTCTAAAGGGATGCTCAGCTTCGCCACCTTCGGTACCGAGGTAGTCGTGGACACGCCGCGGGGTACGGAGACCAACGACACCGGCGCCCACCGCAAGGGTATGATCGGGATATTCAACGAGTTCCGGGACTCAGTCGCCGAGGGCAGAGAGCCGCTCATGTCCGGGCAGGCGGCGCTCGACGACCTCAACGTCGTCATAGCCGCCTACGAGTCGGTCAAGACCGGCCAGGTCGCCCCCGTGGTCTCAGGCTAAGTGGCCGTCGACCGAGGCGCCGCTTTAGCGTGCGCCTATTGTTTGCGGAATAGGGACAAAAAACGGTCCTGATAGTGGTCGAACAGGCCCCAGCGGTCCAGCTCGGCCTTCAGACGGTCGCGGTCGCCGCCCCGCTCGGCGCGGCGGAACATGCGCTCGATGTCGTTTACGGCGGACCGGGGTGCGCCCCCGAAAGCGGCCTGTGGATCTAGTAGGCCGCGGGCGGACATCTCGCCGAAGTTACCCTGGGCGGAACTCGACGTGAACTCGTAGATGAACTTGAGCAGTGCCACGTCCCACCACTCGTCCACTCCCACCATCACCACCGAGAGGTTCTCCTTGCGCTCGTCGAGGTCGTCCGATATTCGGTGTGCGATCTCCGACGCCTCGCCGCTGACGATGTCCATGTTCTCGGCGCTGTTCTTATAGCGATACAGGATGCCGGGGTGATTCGGCCCGTAGGCCATCGAAGCCTGCCGCAGGTACTCGTACGCCTCCGGGCTGAAGCCTTCCAGGTTCATCGCGTAGGTGGGCGTGACGATGGCCGGCTTCTCGGCAATTACTCGACCCTTCCTCACCACGCCCTCGGCGGCCTCGTCGCTCTGGGTCGCCATCTCACGGTAGATGGGCTCGGTCACCACGTAGTAGGAGATGTTGGTGGTGCCGAAAGTGGCCAGGTTCTGCTTGGGATAGCGCACGACCCAAGTTTGCTCGACCGCGCGCATCCAGTCCCGTTGGTCTTCAATCACCTCTGGATTATAGCTCCGGTTGGCGCCGTGGTCGGGGAGTCACGGCGTACCCCACCTATAATGAGCAAACGTTCTAATCATGTTCGTCGTTGCCGCCTCCGTAACCCTTCACATTCCCGAGAGTCGCAACCTTAAGGCTAGGCGGCGCGTGGTCAAGTCGCTGATCGAGCGGGTCAGGGCACGGTTCACGGTCTCGATCTCCGAAACTGGGGGGCAGGGGACCTGGCAATCGGCGATCGTGGGCATCGCCTGCGTGAGCGGTTCGGCCGAGATGGCGGAGGGGGTGGTCAATCAGGTGCTGGCCTTTGTAGACTCCTCCTCGACCGACTTCGAGGTCGTCGACCGCCACGTCGAAACCCTGTCCGGATGTTAGCCGACCTAGATACCGGTGTTGGCCTCGCTGCCGGAGGGCGTGCGCGTGCTATCCTTCATCCACCATCCACGGTCGGGGTGTGGCGCAGCATGGTAGCGCACCTGCATGGGGTGCAGGGGGTCGCCGGTTCGAATCCGGCCACCCCGACCACCCATTAACATAGTGTCGTAAGGCAGGCCATCCGGCGGACAGTTCGAATTGAAGAGATGAGGTCGCGGGAAAAATTCTTCTCATGGCAAGGAAGGCGATACTACCAACTGCAACTGGGATATTAATCGCGCTGATGGCGGTCGCCTGCTCTTCGCCGGCCGCGAGTTCTGTACCTGCGAAACCGGTCGAGGAGTCTTCCGTTTCCGTTCAGGACGAGGCCCCGGTCGAGGACGTGGCTATGGAGTTAGGCGATTTCGTCAGCGCTCCAGACATGAAGGCCCGCAGGGAGCGGTTTTCGGCCCTCAGGCTCAGCGACGGTAGCGTGTTGGCACTGGGCGGGCGCGGCCTGGGGATTGGCACGTTGATTGCAACCATGCATGAGACGGCAGAGTTGCTCAACCCCGAGACCCTCGAGTGGACGATGACGGGTGTGATGGCGGAGGGCCGCCGTTCTCCGGCCATGGTCGAGTTGGCGGACGGTCGCGTGTTGGTGGCGGGCGGACTGTTGCCAACTAAGTTTACGACTGAGACTGCGGAGATATGGGATCCAACGGAAGGTGTCTGGACGGCCGTCGCGCCCATGCACCGGACGCGCGATGGTATGGGAGCGGTCAGGCTGCCGGATGGCCGGGTCATAGTCGTGGGCGGCAAGATGGACGCTAAATTAATCGGCACCCTGGATCAGAGCGAGATCTACGACGTCGACGCCGACACCTGGACGGAGGCGGCGCCAATGTCGGAGAAACGGATCAATCACACCGTTACTCTGCTATTGGATGGCAGAGTCCTGGTGACCGGGGGAGGCAAGGAGGACCCTCCCTTCTCCAAGACCGCGGAGACTTACGACCCTGGCACCGACACCTGGACGACGGTCGCTCCCATGACGGTTTCCAGGTCCTTCCACACGGCCACGCTGTTGGAGGACGGCCGGGTGCTGGTCGTCGGAGGCAGGGGGAAGCGGCTGCTCGCCGAGCTGTACGATCCCGTCACCGACGTGTGGTCCAGCGCCGGGGAGACGGAGATGGCAAGAGCCGAGCACAACGCCGTTCTTTTGCTAGACGGAAGAGTGTTGGTGACCGGAGGACTCGGTAACCTCGCAGAGAGTGAAATCTACGACCCGGTCGCCAACGAATGGAGCACCGGTAGCCCCCTCAAGATCGGCCGTTATCGTTCCTCCACCGTGCTCCTATCGGATGGGCGGGTGGTGACCTTCGGCGGCATAGGTGCCGAAGGGATTCTCGCCTCATCCGAGGTGCTGGGTTCGAGGTGATGACCAGTCAAGGAGAAGAGTGACGAGCGGTCGCTCGCGTTGCAGGTGTAGTTCGACCCTCCCCCGTCTCCACCAGAAACATGAAATGCCCGCAGCCACCGAAGCTGCGGGCATTTGCTTTCAGGTTGCCACTGTCCTGACGCAACCGTAACGAGCTAGGGCCTGCGCAGCTCCTCGGCGAAGCTGAACAGCTCGGGCAGCCCGCCTGTATGGATGAAAAGTACCGTCTGCCCCTGACGAAGGACGCCGGACCGGGCGTGGTCGATGATGCCGGCCATCACCTTACCCGTATGCACGGGGTCGAGTAGTAACCCCTCTAGCTCGGCCGCCATTCGTATTGCCTCTATGCAGGCAGCGCTTACCCGGCCATAGCCGGGACCGATGTAATCGCCTATCTGCACCACGTCTTCCCAGGCAAGGCGCTGGTCGAAGCCCATGTGGTTCAGGGCGTTGTTTGACCAGCCCACCACATCGGCGAAAGCTTCTTCCGGGGTACCTATTAGGAAGCCAAATATCTCCCAGGGCAGGCCCAATGCGGCCGCACCAATTTGCAGGCCACCTTGGCCTCCACCACTGGCGATGTAGATTTTCACCTGCTCGATGCCTATCGCGTCCAATTGGCTGGCGATCTCGAGGGTGGCGTCCATATAGGAGATGGCGGCCGACGAACGGGACATGTGCTCTTTGGAGTGGTTGTACGGGGTCCGACCTTCGTTTCTTAGCCGATTCTCGATGTCCTCTACGTAGCCTGAAACCTCTTCCGCGTCGGTAGTGTCAAGCAGGTGAAGGTCGGCCCCGAACAGGTCTTGAATCAGCAAATTGCCCTGGATCGGTCTGCCCTTGCTGCCAGCCGCGACGCAAATGTGGTCCATGCCGACTTTCTTAGATGCCGCTCCAATAATGCGGGAGTTGTTGGTCCGAGCGTTGACATTTATGGAGACATCGGCCCCTTTTTCAAGCGCGTCCGCCATGCAAAAGTCCATGTGCCGAACCTTGTTGCCACCTAAGACGAGGCCGGTCAGATCGTCCCGTTTGATAAGGATTCGCACACCCAGTTCACGCGATAGATTCTCAGCCTCTTGTAGCGGTGTGGGTGTCGTGGCAATCTTCACTCTAGGAAGCGCGTCGAGACGTGAGCGAAGCTGTTGGCGACTCATTGCCGGCATCTGAGTCATGGCTCTCCTCCAAACCCGGTAGATGTACGGCCGAATCTTCACCGGGGCAAGTGCCCTGCTAAGGCGGCTCCGGTCCCCAACCGGGTCCCAACCCCTGGGCGCCGATCACTGGGCCAAGGACCCCCCATCGACGACCAGCTCGGCACCGGTGACGTAAGAGGACTCGTCCGACGCCAGGTAGAGGATGGCGTTGGCCACCTCTTGCGCCGTGCCCAGGCGGCCCATCGGCACCCCGCTTAGCCTGCGCTCCAGGACGCCCGGCTCTGCGAACGGGCCGACTGAGAACGGTGTTTCGGCGAACCCGGGGTGGAGCGAGTTCACTCGGATGCCATCCCCGGCCAGCTGGATGGCGGCCGACTTGGTGAACGAGCGAATCGCGCCTTTTGCCGCGTGGTAAGCAGTGCTGCTGGGGCTGCCCACCATCGCCGCGATCGAGGAGATGTTCACTATTGACCCGCCGCCAGTTCGCCGCATGACCGGCGTGACGAACTTCGTGCCCAAAAACGCGCCCTTCGCGTGCACGGCCAGCACTCGCTCCCAGTCCTGCTCCGACGTATGCTCCAAGTCGAACGAGGCGAGGATCCCGGCGCTGTTCACCAGCACGTCCAAGCGCCCATAGGCGTCCTCGGCCGCCCCGATGGCCGCCTGCCACTCGACCTCGCTGGTCACGTCCAGCCGGGCGAAGAGGGCTTTCGATCCACTGTCTTCAATCTGTGACGCTGTCAGGCGGCCGTTTTTTTCGTCGATATCGGTTATAACGACCGAGGCGCCCTCTCTCGCGGCTGTGCGGGCGAACGCGCCTCCGAAACCCATCAACTGTCCATCCAGGCCGTTCGCACCTCCGGTGATGAGCGCCACTTTCCCAGCAAGTCGGCCGGTCATTCCTCCACCCTCCTTCTTCCAGACAGACGGGCCTGTTTCACCAGCATGCCCAGCGTGTGGCCGTCGAATCCAAACTCGAACGCCTTGATGTGGCTCATCGAGGCCGTACCACCCAGTCTGAGAGTCTCACGCCTTCTTATTGCGGCCCGCTGACCCCTCATTGGGCGATGTGGCCTCCATCAATGACCAGCTCCGCACCGGTAATGTAGGACGACTCGTCCGACGCGAGAAACAGGATGCTCTCCGCGATCTCCTCGGACTCGGCATATCGGCCCAGGGGAATCTGCGAGGTGCGGTCTGCGTACAGCTCCGGGTCGGTGAAAAGGGGCAGGGCCGCCGGCGTCTTTGTGTAGCCCGGATGCACGGAATTCACCCTGATGTTCTCGCTCGCATACTGGATGGCCACCGTCTTTGACATATGCCGCATGGCCGCCTTCGCCGTCGAGTACGCCGTGATCGTGTCGACGCCGACGATGCCATGAATAGACGAGACGTTTACGATCGACCCGCTGCCGCGCTTTCGCATCTCGGGGATGGCGTACTTCATGCCCAGCATCGCTCCACGGGCGTGCACCCGCAGCTGGCGCTCCAGCCCCTCGACCGTGGTGAACTCAACCTTCAGCGCCTCCTCGGCGTTCTGCGGGCCATCGGGGTTGGAGTAGTCGCCGTCGTAGTCGCGGCCGGTGCCGGCGCTGTTTACCAGCACGTCCAGAGCTCCTTCAGCTTTTACGATGGAGTCGATTACCGTGTGCCACAAAACCTCGTCCGTCACATCGAGATGAACGTAGTGCGCCGCCCTCCCGGCCGCGCGAATCTCGGCGGCGGTGCGCTCACCCATCTCGTCGTTGATGTCGGCCAGGTACACCGTCGCGCCCTCACGCACGAAGGCCCAGGCGACCGCGCCCCCTATGCCTCTGATTTCCCCGGTGAGCCCATTGGCGGCACCGGTAATGATGGCGATTTTGCCCTGTAAGCGCACGGGGAGAGATTAGCGGCGAAGTTATTTCCGGTCAATAACCAGTGGTTCCGGCAATGGACGCAACGGTTAAGCTCTTGCCCTGGACTGAGAGAAATCTCGCGAGCTAGAAAGCCGGGAACATGAACTCGATGATCAATCCTGAAAGACTTTAAAATAGGCTCATA
>CAZWTT010000012.1:0-69012 GCA_964637315.1 uncultured Dehalococcoidia bacterium
TCGAACCTGCGACCCGCTGCTTAGAAGGCAGCCGCTCTATCCACCTGAGCTACAGGGGCACGTAGCAACGAATCAAGTCTAGCAAGCCGCCGGTCAGAAGGCAGCCGATTTGTCGGGTCCCTTCATGACTGGCCGATGTTGACCCGGTGCAACCGGTATCGGCCCAGCCGTAGCGTCCGAACGCCTTTGACGCGGACACCGTCCACGTCCGACAGGGTGGTCAACCTGCGCTGAAGCGCCTCCCCCAGCGGCCTGGATGCTACCCAGGCCCCCAGCGTCACCGCCACGCTGACCGGCCATCCGGTGCGGTTCTTCCCCCGGCGAGCCTTTACGACGCGCATCGCGCCGCTGGCCAAGAGGACGGCGACGGCAAGATTAGTGCCGCAGCTAGGGGAGATCGCCAAACGGCTCTCTCCGGCCGACAGGCGGCTGAGGGCCTGCTCGGCGGCTTTCTGCACCTCGGAGTTCGACACCGGGGCCAGCAGCCAGAAGCCGCCGGCGGTGGAATAGCCCGCGAGCAGGCCCCTGGTGCCCCGGTCGACCAGGACAGCCAGTGAGGCGTGCTCCAAGGCGTGGTTGCGTCTGATGCAGTCGATTATCTGCACAGCCCCATTATGGCAAAGCTGGAGGCCACGTTTCGGAGTCTGGGTTATGTGTCGACCTATACGGGCCCGAAATCGTGGCTTTCATTCGAATACTCCTGCGGTACGCCTCAGAAACCGTTTCGTAGCTAATAAACAATTATTAAACGCCTAATAAGCGTGTCAGTTGAAATAATGAAACTTTGACGAGCCACCTCGATGGCCCTGGGGATCGTGAGGCTAGGGAAAACCAAGAGAGTTTGGCGAACGCCATGAAATTAGTTAGAAAACTATTAGAAAAGAATTGAATAACTGATTGACTCAATATGAGATCGTCGCTAGTCTGATCACTAGACACCAATGAGGAGGAGTCACAGATGAACAAGAAGACCAAGAAGATGGCCGCAGTCGAGGAGAGGTTTCAGCGCCCGCTGGAGAAGATGCTTCCCGAACTGGTGACGGAGCAAGGGCTCTCGGCGACTGCTGATCAATTGGGTGTGAGCAAGGCCACACTCGGCTATTGGCTACTGAAGCTGGGAATCAACGTCCGCCGGGTGGCCTTGGCTCCCGGGGAATCGATTGAGATAAAGCGCGTTAGCTAGACACCAACCTGAATTCGAAGAAACCAAGGGGCGCCCGCTAGGGCGCCCCTTTTCTTTTGTCGGCAACCATCACAATTGGGAAGGCGAGCCGTTACATGGCGGCAAAAGGCTATGGCGGTTAATTGCCGAAGCGATGAGGTCTTAGCTGAAGAAGCCCTGACGAACGAAGCCCCGCCTCGCGGAGAGCGGCCTTGTCGCAGGGTTACGGGCCGCTGTGCAGTAGGAGTGTGTCGTCGAGGACTACCGATATCCAATCGTCGGTTATGGAGCCGCACAGCTTGGAAATCAGAAGACGGCCATCGACTCAGGCATCGACGTTTTCCCGAGCCTGCCCGGGACTGTCGTGCACCAGCGCCAGGATCATGTACGGGTCTTCTTCATCAAGGCCGATACCGGTGGCGAGAGCGTTAACAGGCCGCAGCGCCTCCTGTCCCAATTTGTCTCTGAACATTCTGAGTAGTTCCCGTATATCCTCGAGGAGGTCATCCGGGACGCCTTCCGAGAATAGTTCACTCCTCTCGTTTATTGACGCCTCGACGAACAGGTCATAGAAATTGTCCACGGACAGCGACCGGTCGCTGAAGGGGGTGATGGTGGCGCATAACTCGGTCATGGTGTCGGCTAGGAGCCTGAATTCTTCTAGGTCGGCTAGTGAGTCGTGGCGGTCGAGTTCGGTTTCTATGAGCGACTCAATGCCGGAGGTCGTGGCCCACTGCACCACGTGGATCTCGGCGACCGCGGTGCGGAGAATTCTGCCACGAACGTTCGGGCTAGGAGGTTTGACGATGTTGACCAGTTTCGGATCGTCGTCCACCGGATAGGCATAGTAGCCGATATCCCGATGGGAGTGTTTTTCCGCTAGCCTAGTACCGGCGTTTAATGGCTTGTTCTGCCTCTCGCTTTCGCTCTCGCTCAATCAGGGTCTGGCGCTTGTCGTGCTGACGCTTGCCTCGGACCAGTCCCAGTTCGACCTTCGCCAGGCCGTGACTTAGATACAGCCGCAGCGGTACAAGGGTCAGACCCTTGGCGGAAACCTCTCGTGACAGGTCCCGGATCTGGCTGCGGTGCAGCAGGAGCTTGCGGGGGCGCGTCGGCTCGTGATTGCCTCGGTCCGCGGCCGCGTAGGCGGCGATGTGGGCGTTTTGCAGCCACAACTCGCCGTCCTTGGGCTGAGCGTAGGCGTCCGCGAAGTTGACGTTGCCGGCCCTTATGGACTTTATCTCGGTGCCGGTGAGCACCAGTCCAGCCTCCAGGGTCTGGAGTATCTCGTAGTTGTAACGCGCCTTGCGGTTGAGGGCTACCGTCTTACTACGGCCCGATGGCTTGTCTCCCGAAGGATTGTTAGCGGACATGACACGAACTCTCCCGGTCCCCTAGACGCCCGCGGAAGCGGGTATCGCGGCAACCAGGCGCTCCAACTCCTCCAGCGCTCTCTCCAGCTGCTGGACGTCCCTGTCTCGCGGGTCGGTGGCCGTGACCTCGATGTCCGGATCGAGTCCCACGTCCTGGATCAGCCGCCCCAGTGGTGTGTACCAGCGCGAGGTGGTGATGAACATGCCACCCCCGTTGCTGAGAGGCCGAAGGATGTTGACGCTGCCCTTGCCGAACGTGGGCTCACCGATGATCTGGGCGCGCTCGTGGTCCTGCAACGCCCCGGCCAGAACCTCGCTGGCGCTGGCGCTAAAACCGTTGGCCAGGACTACCATGGGCAGGTCGGTGAAGTTGCCAGGTGATCGGACGCTCCAATTGGAGCGCTTACCGGCGCCGTCGACCTGGTACAGCACTAGGCCTTCGTCTAAGAACAACTCGGCGATGTCGACCACCGAGCTGAGTAGACCGCCCGGGTTGTCCCTGACGTCAAGGACCAGACCCTGCGCGCCGTTGGCGATAGCCTTTTTGATCGCGCCGTCCAGTTCCTGGGCTGTTTCTGGGTAGAAGTTGGTCAGGCGCACGTGCAGGAACTTGTCCTCGGGCTGGCTACGCACAAGCACGCTGGTCAGCGGAATAACCCCTCTGATGATCTCGATGATGACCGGGTCCAGCGCCCCTAGGTGCTTTACCTCAAGCGTCACGGCCGTGCCCTTGGGGCCCCTGATGAGTGCCACCGCCTCCAGCACGCTGAGGCCCTCAATCGACTCACCGTTAACACCGAGTATCTGGTCGCCAGGCCGTATTCCGGCTGCCTCGGCGGGGCCGCCGGAGATGGGGGCGACAATGACGATGACCCCGTTCCGATTGGACGACACGTGGGCGCCGATGCCCTCGAACTCTCCCTGGAAGATGTCATTGGAGTCGATGGCCATCGCCTGAGGCGATACGTAGTTGGTGTGCGGGTCGCCAAGAGCGATCAGCATTCCTCTGATTGCGGCCTCGGACATCAGGCTAGGGTCGAGATTGGCGCGATCGACGTGGTCACGAGTGAGGATTGCCCAAGCCTCCCAGATGATGCGCATCTCCTCGGCCACCTCGGAAGGAGCGTCCAAGGGCTCATCCAGCGGGATGATCTCGGGGAAGCCGGCGTTGGAGCCCGTCGTCACCTTGCCCGCCGCCTGGTCTATTACAGTCGTTACCGTCGGTTCGGCGGCGTCGTTTCCACAGGCGACGGCGCCCGCCAGCGCCGCCGCAAATACAGTGGCGAGCAGGTAGGGTAGAGGGGTTTTCTTCAGGAGCCTCGTTCGTCTCATAGTGGTGGCCACCTCATTGGCCGAAAAGCGCACCCGGAGGCCGTCGAGTTGGGAAGGCCTCGGGAACAACAAAATTCTATCACGCAGTGCCGTTTCAGCCTGTGTAAGCGCCCTCCCGTCTGATTCGGTTGGCTCTACGCGCGCCTGCCCGTCGTGATTGACGAGCAGCCCCATTGCATGTGGGCATTTCGGCCCAAACCACGAAGAGAATCAAGAACACATATGTGCCGGTCCGCCAACCCGGAACGAACGAAGGCACCTTTCCATGCCACACGGAAAACCTCTCGGATTTCACAACCACTCAGAAAAAACTGAATCAGGTCGCCTCTCCGCCGAATATCTTTGAGCAGATCGCGTCCTACAGAAAGGCTTTTCATGAGAACGAAATTATTTCAAACCATCCAGGTAAGGCTTGGTTGTCGGTCGTAGAACGCTTGACCTAGTTGTCGTGTTGAGTGTAAATTCGGGCAAACAGGCAGGTCGTTAAAGTCGTCTTGAAAAACATTTGGATATTTCGGATGAAAATTTGTAACGGAATCGATTTCATTTCGAGGTTGTGATGCAGGCTGAGAGCAGCGGCACGAGCAAGCGGCCCAGGACCAGGAAGGTTCGCAGTTATCCGGTACATCCCTTGAAGGAGGCTCTGAACGTAGCCCATGGTATCCAGGATGCCAACTCCGGGCTGCCCTTCGACCGCATTATGCTGGCCGGCGAGCTCAGGACCACCCCGTCAAGCAGCGGCTTCGTCATGCGGCTCAAGTCGTCGGCCCGCTATGGCCTGACGCTTGGTGGCTACAACGACGCCCGCATCTCGCTGACCGAGTCCGGCCGGGCCGCCGTCGCCCCAAAGAGCAAGGAGGAGCGCCGCCTGGCCTTGGTGGACTGCGCTCTGCGCCCCGACGTCTTCAGGACCTTCTACGAAAGTCTGGATGGCAAACGCCTCCCGGAAGCCGCGTTCGCCAGGAACATCCTTGAGCGCGATCACAATATCGACCCGGACTTGGCGAAGGAGTGTCTGGACATCATCGTGGCCAATGGCACTTATGTCGGCCTCCTCCGCGATGTGGGTGGCTCGATGTGGGTCAGCGTCACGGGCGTGCGGGCCGCAGAGCAGGCTCCAGCCACGATTAAGGCCCTCGAGAGTGACCGGGATGTCGAGGCGGCCGGAATCGAATCTGTAAGCGGACCGTCACAAGCATCTACGGCCGTTTCTGCCCCCGCGAAGGTTTTTGTAGGTCATTTCGGTTCGCCCGGGGCCGCCGGTCGGGTGCAGGCGTTGCTGGCCGACTTCGGCATCGATCACGCCGTTGTCGACGTTGGACGCCGCGTGGGCGCCCAGATGTCGACCGAGGTATCGCAGGCCATGCGCGAGTGCGCTTCGGCCGTCCTCGTGGTCGGCTCCTCGGACGACGGGGTCTCCATCGGGCAGATCCTCGGCTTTATGGTCGGTGCTGCATCGGTCCTTTACGGCGCTAGGCTTGTTGTCGCCATCGCTGATGGCTCCGCCGACGCGGATCTATCCGAGTTGTCTGTGCGCGTGGTGGGCATAGAGTCGGGGAGCGAAGCCGAATCGGCCCTGGGTCTACTCAAGGCCCTGAACGAGGCTGGCGTCATCCAAGTCACCAGCTAGCCCTCAGGTTTCATACCTAGCGACTATACATAACATATATAGTGCGAAGTAAGGCTAGGTTGAGCCAGGGGGCCTGATCAAAGGCACCTGTTTCAACTTTCAACTACCCGGTCATCTCCGGTCTCCGTCCAGAGGGACTGTCGAATCAACCGACAGGCCCGTGTGGGGACACCTCTGAGGCGTCAATTGGCTGTCAAAGAGACCATCGGGAAGAGTCGACTCGGACATCATGGCCCTTGGAACAGCGAAAAACAGCCTTGGCGACAGTTGCTCAGCGGGTCGTCGCCGGCTCTCGCTCCAGCAGAGTTTCCCGGATGCGACTGAGGAGGTCGTCGAAGCCGATCCGTTCGGTTGCTGAAACGAGGGTAACCGGGGTGTTCGAGTCCAACGTCACCCTTGCCGGGACAAGCGCCGCTAGGTCGACTGGGTCCTCTGATGGCCAGACCAGGTCTATCTTGTTCATAACCAGCACGCGCGGCTTATCACCAGCACCCAGGTCGACCAGCACCGAGTCAACGACATCGACGTGCTCGGGCGCGTTGGGGTGGGTGACGTCAACCACGTGCAGAATCAACGACGACTCCGTGATCTCCTCCAGAGTTGCCCGGAAGGCTGCCACCAGTGATGTGGGCAGCTTCTGGATGAAGCCCACCGTGTCGGTCAGTAGAACCTCGTTGTGATCAGGCAACCGCAGCTTTCTGGTTATCGGGTCGAGGGTCATAAAGAGCTTGTCTTCCGCCGCCACCGCCGAGCCCGTAAGCGCGTTCAGCAGCGTGCTCTTGCCAGCATTCGTATAACCCACCAGTCCGACCACGTCTATGCCCCTGTCACGGCGGCGGGCGCGGTACAGGCTGCGATGGGTTCGGACTGAGTCCATCTCCTTCTTCAGGCGTTGCAAGCGGTCGCGGATGAGGCGACGGTCGGTTTCTATTTGGGTCTCACCCGGCCCGCGCGTCCCGATCCCACCGCCCAGACGCTCCAGGTGCGTCCACTGCCCGGCCAGCCTGGGCAGCAGGTACTCGTGCTGGGCCAGCTCGACTTGCAAGCGCCCCTCTCGCGTCTGCGCCCTTGCTGCGAACACGTCTAGGATCAGCGCCGTTCGGTCGATGACCTTCACCCCGCTTAGCGCCCTCTCGAGATTGCGCTGTTGGGTCGGCGTCAGTTCGTCGTCACAGACGACCGTGTCCACGCCCCGGTCGCGCACCGCGTTCCCTAGCATTTCCAATTTGCCCTGACCGAGGTAATGCTGGGTCGGTCTGGCCACCTTCTGTGTCATCGAGGCGACCACGACCGCGCCCGCGCTCCGTGTGAGCTCGGCCAGCTCGGCCATCGAGTCGTCCGCTGACAGCGGCCCCCGGGAACCCCGAATCTCCACCCCAACAAGGAACGCACGCTCGGTGCGCGGATTGGTATAGATAAGCTTCTTACGGCTCACGTTGACGGGATTTCCAGTGTTGCCAGGCGCTGCAAGCCGCGCTCCATGTCGTCGTCGGAAATCGTGAGCGAGAACCTCACGTAGCCCTCACCGCTGGGGCCGTATCCGCTGCCCGGCGTCACCACCACGTCCGCATCGTCCAGCAGCAGCCCGGTGAACTCAGCTGAGTTGTAGCCCTCGGGCACACGGACCCACACGTACAGGCTCGCCTTCGGAGGATTGACGTGCAGCCCTATCCCTTCGAGGGTCTCCACGACCAGATCACGTCGCCTCTGGTAGATCGCGTTGCGCGCGTCCACCTCCGCTTCCGTGGTCTTCATGGCCTCTATCGCCATGCGTTGCACGGCCTGTGGGATGCCGGAGTCGAGATTGGACTTGATCGTCATCAGAGCGTCGACCATATCTGCGTTCCCAGCAGCCATGCCCACGCGCCAGCCCGTCATGTTGTAGCTCTTGGACAGCGAATGGAACTCCATGCCCACGTCCATCGCCCCCGGCGTCTCCAAGAAGCTGGGTGGCCTGTAGCCGTCGAACCAACACTCGGTATAGGCGGCGTCGTGCAATAGCGCGACGTCGTGTGACCGGGCGAACTCCACCGCCTCAGCGAAGAAGCCGTCCGTCGCCACGGCACCGGTGGGATTATTCGGGTAGTTCAGCCACATCACCTTGGACCGTTTGGCGATGTTCTCCGGGATTGCACTGAGGTTCGGCAACCAGCCGTTCTCTTCCGTCAGCGGCATGAAGTGGCACTCGCCACCCGCGAACCACGTGCCCACCGAGTAGACGGGGTAGCCCGGGTCGGGCACCAACGCGATGTTACCGGGGTCGATGAAGCAGAGGGAAACGTGGCCGATGCCCTCTTTTGCCCCGATCAGCGGCAGCACCTCTCTGTCCGCGTCGAGCGAAACCCCGAAACGCGTGCCATACCACGCCGCCATCGCCTCGCGCAGCACCAGCAAACCGTCCGTTTCCGGGTACCGGTGATTGGCGGCGTCGAGAGAAGTGGTCCTGAGCGTCTCGACCACCCTGTCAGGGGTCGGCAAATCCGGGTCTCCGATGCCGAAACTGATTACGTCGGCGCCTGTTGCGCGCTTCTCGGCGATGCGTCGGCTGATCTCCATGAACAGGTACGGCGGCACCCTGTCTAAGCGGCGGGCAAACTTCATTTTCACCTGTTCTTTACGTTTATGTTAGCTCTCTTGTGTATTCCCTGGAACGGCTTAGACATGGGCCTGACTGGCCAAAACGGAGAGTGTGGCTCAAAGTGGCCACTCTCCGTCGAAGACCTTCTCGATAGGGCCTTCCATGACTACCGGTCCCCTGCCCGACCACTCGATCTGCAGTTGGCCGCCGGGTAGAGCCACCGTTACGGCGTCGCCGGTAAGGCCCTTCAGTCGTGTGACGACCGCCGCGGCGCATGCACCTGTGCCGCAAGCCATCGTCTGGCCCGATCCACGCTCCCACACCCGCACCTTCAACTCGCCGTGTGACAGCACGTTGACGATCTCGAAGTTGACGCCCTCTGGGAACCTCTCGTCGTGTTCGATCAACGGCCCCAATCGACCCAGATCGATGCCCGACACTGGCTCGTTTAGCACCGCCACCGCGTGCGGGTTGCCCATCGAGACCCCGGTCACGGCGAAATTCGATCCGTCAACGGAGAGAGGATAGTCGTCTAGGGTGGACCGACCGTGCACGTCGAACGGTACCTGCGCAGCCGAAAACTGCGGCTCACCCATGTCCACTCGCGCCCGTACCATGCGGCCATCGTGCCATATCGGCGTCACCTCTAGCACCTCGGAGGCCGTCTCCACCGCGACGGGCGTTCGATCGGTCGACACTAGGCTGATTTCGACCGCGAACGCGACTAGGCAGCGGATGCCGTTGCCGCACATCTTCCCCTCGGTGCCGTCGGCGTTGAACATCTGCATGCGCAGGTCGGCCCGCTCCGACTCCAGAGCTAGGATCACCCCGTCTGAGCCGACGCCGAAATGCCGGTCACTAATGGCGGCACTCAGCGTCGGCCAATCCAGATCAACACCCCGGCCATCGACAAACACGTAGTCATTCCCGGCGCCATGCATCTTCGTAAACGCCAGCACCTCGCCTCTCTCACCGTTCATAGACTCATTCTAGGGCATTACATGCCAGCAAGAAGGCCAACGGTCGTCGGTTGGCAAAGCGAAGAGCGCTTGCGTGAAGAAGCCCCCCAAGAGCCGGGCACTCAGTGCCCGGCGTAGGAGAGCCATTCCCCCACCCTGCCCATCGCGCTCCTCAGGCCCTCCTCGTCGGCCTCGAACCACTCCATCCACGTGGCTCGCCTGAGCCAGACGTACTGGCTTCGAGCCAGCCGATGCGTCCGGTACTTGATACGCTGTACGGCGTCAACGAGGTCAGAGCCGTCGGAGAGGTGCTCGGTTAGCTCTTGGTAGCCAATGGAAGACATCGCCGTTAGATTCGGCCCGTAGCCTCGCTCCAGCAGTCCCTCGACCTCTTGTAGCCACCCCGCCTCCATCATCCAGTCCACCCGGGCGTCGATCCGTCGATAAAGCTCCTCGCGCGGCAGCGTCAGGCCAATGACGAGGGTGGTTTCTGCAGAACGCTTTGCGCTCGGTGCTCTCCGTTTATTGGAAGCCGCCCGCACCTCAAGTGCTCGGATCACACGTCGCAGATTGCGAGGGTCGATCTGTGCCGCCGCCTCCGGGTCGATCTCGGCTAGCTCAGCGTGCAGCGTCCCGGGGCCATCCGCCTCGGCCCGCCGATCCAGCGCCGCACGTAGCCCGGGGTCAGGGGGCACCCTGGGTGGGCTCCAGCCTTCCATGAGAGCAAAGACGTACTGGCTCGACCCGCCAACGACCACCGGCAGCTTGTCTCGTTCCCCAATCTCAGCTAGCGTCTCGCCCACCCGGTCGAGGAAGTTTGCCAGGCCGAAATCCTTGTCTGGGTCAAGTACGTCGACCAAGTGGTGCGGAACAGCCTGTTGTTCAGAGGTCGTCGGTTTCGCGGTGCCGATGTCCAATCCGGTGTAGATCTGCCGACTGTCGGCGCTGATGATCTCGCCGCCGAACCGACGCGCCGTCTCCAACCCGAACGCCGACTTGCCCACCGCCGTCGGTCCCGCGACGATCAGCGTCCGTCCGGCAGGAAGTTTGTTGCGGTCGGTTGGCTTCAATGAGCGGGCGAGCCCGCGCCTACGGCGACGCTGCGTTGTTGGTCAGACAGGTGAAGATGTCGGCGTCCAGACTGGCGCCGCCCACCAGCGCCCCGTTGACGTCCGCCATCGCCATGTAATCTGCTACGTTGTCGGCGTTCACGCTACCACCGTAGAGGATGGGGATGTCGCTCGCCGCCTCCGGGCCGAACAGCGTGCTCAGCTCGCGCCTGACTAGCGCCGCCATCTCCTGCGCGTCGTCCACCGATGCGGCCCTGCCCGTGCCGATGGCCCACACCGGTTCGTATGCCATGACGGTCATGTCGGCTTCGGCAACGCCCGATAGCGCGGCGTTTAGTTGTCTGGTAACCACCTCCCCGGCTCTACCCGACTCTCGATCGCCGAGCGTCTCTCCGACGCAGACGATCGGTTTGAGACCGGCTGCCAGAGCCGAAAGCACCTTGGCGTTGACCGACTCGTCGGTCTCGCCGAAGACGTGCCGTCGCTCCGAGTGGCCGAGGAGCACGTGCGAGCACAGCTCCGCCACCATCGTCACGGAGACCGCCCCTGTGTAGGCGCCACTCGTCACGGCGTGCATGTCCTGCGCTCCCAGCGCGATCCCGGTGCCGGCGAGCGCCTGTTGAGCGAGTTGCAGCGAGATGAACGGCGGGCAGACGATGCTCGTCACCCCTGATACCGGCAGTCCGGATTTCAGGCCGTCCAGCAGCGTTGCGGCCTCCGCCGTCGTCGTGTTCATCTTCCAGTTTGCAGCGATTATGAGTTGGGGCATCTATGGGCCGAACTTCTTGAGGCGGCCGGCGTGGGCCATCGCCAGCGTCATCACAGACGTCGCTTTGACAGTACCTATGGATCCGTCTGCGAACGCCCGCTCAGAGAACGCCGTCGCTCCGTCGCCTTTCGTCAGACGGGCCCTGATGGCCAAAGGCACCGGGTGCCAGCTGTGGCCGCCGAAAACGGCCGGTGTCGAGTGATCACCCGCGACAATCAGCACGTCCGGATCCAGCTCGAGAACCTGCGGTAACGTCCCGTCCAACGCCTCAAGCGCCGCCACCTTGGCCTCGAAATCACCGTCCTCACCGGCCGCGTCGGCGGGCTTGTAGTGCAGGAAAAAAAAGTCGTGGTCTCCGGCGGTGTACGCGCTTTGCAGCGTCACCAACTCATCGGCGAATTGGGAGCCCGTCTCCAGCACGTCCATGCCCGTGAGGCGAGCGAGACCCCGGTACATCGGGTACGCGGCAATGGCGGCCGGTCGCAGAGCAAACCGATCAGCGAACGACAGCAACTTCGGTGGGCTCGATATGCCGCGCAACACCACCACCTGCGCCTCCGTGCCCCGCAGGGCTTCCTGCGCGCCGGCGACGAAGGCGTTCACGGCCTGTGCCAGCACATCCGATCCTGCACTGACGGGTCGCGATTCGATAGGCATGTGACCGTCTAGGCCCGGGTCAGTGTCGCTCGCCTCCAAACCGGGCCCGGCGTTGTGAAAGACGACGACGAACCGGTGGTCACGCACGGCGTGAACCGATACCTTGCAGCCCGGCACCTCGACGCGGTTTAGCAGTGTCACCAGTTCGGCGCTCCTCTCGGAGGGGATGCGGCCCGCGCGCCTGTTCACTAGGCAACCGTCGTCGTCTGCGGCACAGAAATTCCCCCTCGCCGCCACGTCGCCCTCCGCGAGATCGAGCCCGATGCCCAGCGCCTCCATGACACCGCGTGCGACGCGATGGCGGGCTGGTGTGTAGCCGAATAGAGCCAGGTGGCCCGGCCCGGAGCCCGGCGTGATCCCGGGAGCGATGGGAATGGTCAGGCCGCAGGCGCTCTCTTTCGCAAATGAATCCAGGTTTGGCAGTGACGCCGCTTCCAGTTCGGACCGTCCTGTGTCCGGGTGTGGGTAGCCACCCAGGCCGTCGACCACCAAAAGCACAATACGTGACTCGGCTGTGCGTGCCAGCGTCCGAATGTCTATTCGCCGTCTATACCTGCGCCATTTGCTGTCGTTAGGCTTCATCCCTCGACCATCATCCCTCGTCCATCAACACGGCCACGCCGGGCAGTTCTTTCCCCTCGATGAACTCCAGTGTGGCCCCTCCGCCGGTGGATACGTGGCTCACCTTGGATGCCAACCCCAGCCTGATCACCGTATCCGCCGTCGAGCCGCCGCCGATTACCGTCGTCGCGCTACCGTCGAGGTCGGCCACGGCTTGTGCAACTCGCTTCGTTCCACTGGAGAACGACTCCCACTCGAATACGCCCATGGGCCCGTTCCATAGCACCGTCTTCGACTTCCCGACGGCCTGCGAATACGTTTCCGCGGTTTCCGGCCCGATGTCGAGGACAAGCCATCTGTCCGGTATGTCTTCGACAGGGACCTTTCGCGAAGTGGCCTCTTCCGAGAAACTGGCCGCCACGACCACGTCGGTCGGTGTAAGCACACGTGCACCGTTGCGCTCAGGCTTAACAGTCATCAGGTCGCGGACGTAGTCCAACCGGTCCTCTTCCACCTTGGAGTTGCCGACGGTGAGTCCCTGCGCTACGAGGAAGGTCGCGGCCATACCCCCTCCAATGATCAGCGTGTCGACAAGAGCGGCTAGGCGGTCGAGCACGGCCATCTTATCGGACACCTTGGCTCCGCCCACGATGGCCGTGAAGGGCCTTCTAGGCGCCTCCAACGCGCTGCCGAGAACAGCCAGTTCCTTTTCCATAAGCAGTCCCGCCACCGCCGGCAGGTGATGCGCCACGCCCTCGGTTGAGGCGTGCGCCCGGTGGGCGGCTCCAAACGCGTCGTTCACGTACAACTCCGCCAGCCCGGCTAGGTCCCCGGCCAACCCTGAGTCGTTCGCCTCCTCGCCGGGTTCGAAGCGAATATTCTGGAGCATTGAGATCGACCCTGGCGGCATGGCGTTTATGGCCGCCTCGATCTCCGGTCCTCGACAGCCTAGAAGCTGTACCACTGGCATCGCCAAAATCTCAGAAAGCCGTCTTGAGACCGGATCTAGGCTGAACTCCTCCACTCGTCGGCCTTTGGGCCGCCCGAGGTGGGCGACTATCACGACTTTGCATTTGTTCTGTACGAGATATGCTAGGGTCGGGACCGTGGCCATGATGCGCCAGTCGTCGAGGATCTCGCCCTCTCCCTGTTTCATCGGGCCAGGCTTCATCGGCAGGTTGTAGTCGACGCGCAACAGCACGGTCTTCCCCTCCACCTCGTAGTCCCGGATCGATCGCTTGCCCACGCCCTGCTAGCCGGTCCCACCGGTACCGAGCAGGGCGTCGGCGAACGCCTCAAGAGTCGCCCGTCCGTTCGCATCCATTTCCGTGCCGTCCAACGCCTTCATCGCGGCGGTCTTGTGCTCGCGCGCTATCTCGTTGGCCCGCTCGCGGCCGCCGAGCTCCTCGACAAGCATTTGCACCTCGGCCACGTCGGACGGCTCCAGTACCCTCTTGAAGTAGACGTCGCCCAGGCGGCGCCTTTCGGAGGGTCCAGCGTTCTCGATCGCATGGACGACGGGTAGCAGCTTCTTCTTGTTCAGAACCTCTTCCGAAAGAGGCCCGTCGTTGCCCGAGCCGGCGCTGTCTGGGAACAGATCCCACACGTCTCCGGCGGCCTGCATGGCCACGCCCAGTTCCGCGCCGCACGCTCCAAACGCTTTGGCCATCGCGTCGCTGCCGCCGGAGCCCACGAGAGCGCCCAGCCGCATCGCCCCGGCCATTAGCGAGCCGCTCTTGGCTCGTGCCATGTCCAGGTAGGTCGCCACCGACATGTCGATGCGCTCCTGCGCCTCTATGTCCTTGAACCGTCCCTCGCACATCTCCAGCGAGGCCTCGTCCAATACCTGCGTCGCCCGGAAAGTCACCTCGGCGTTCACTCCGCCGTTTTGCAGATCGAGCATGGCCAATCGGGCCAGCGCGTGCATGCCGTCGCCGGTATTGATCGCCTGTGCGGGGCCCCACACCCACCAGACGGTATCGCGCCCGTTGCGAGTCGGGTGTCCTCCCTGGATGTCGTCGTGTATCTCGACGAACGAAGCGACCATTTCCACCGCTGCCGCGGCGGGCAGCGCCGCCTTGTAGTCTCCGTAGGCCGCCATTGCTGCCACAAGGCAGCCGACGCCGTGTGCCCTGAATGTCGGTGAAGTGGGTTCTGCATGCGGCTCGACGCCCGGTCTCGCGCCCCAGCCGAGGTGATAGGACATCATCCCGTACAGGTCCATGTCCCGAGACGAAAGGACGGCCTTCAACTGGGCATCGACTTGGTCGGAGAGTTGGTTAATTAGATCCCCGCTCATTTCATTTCACTGCGTTCGCTCTCGGGGCTTCTTCGGCCAAGGCCTCATCGCTTTGGCTATTGATGGCCTTTAGAGATTCGGTTATCTTGGCTTCTGAGATCGCTCCGGCCCGCAGTATACGCGGGGCCGAAGCCGTCAGGTCAAGAACCGTCGAGGGCGGCCCACCCGGCGTTTTACCCCCGTCCCATACGGCATCGACGGCGGCGCCGAACGCCTCCCACACCTCGGCTGCGCTGGTGGCCGGATTGTCGCCCGAGCGATTGGCGCTGGTTCCGGTCACCGGTGCTTCCAGCTGTCGGACGACCTCCCTGACGGTGGGCGCGTCGGGCACCCGCAGCGCCACCGTATCGCCCCCGGCAGAGATGGCTGCTGGAATACCTGGCGACCGCTTGAGCACCAGGGACAGCGGTCCCGGCCAGAACCGTCTTCCGAGTTCCGACACGACGCGCTGCTGCGGCTCAGATAGGTCGACAGCGTACTTCATCACATCGTCGGGCTCCGCGATCAGCAGCGGCACCGGAGTCGCCGCCGGTCGGCCCTTGATCTGGAAAACGCGCCGGACAGCGTCGTCGATGATCGCGCAGGCCGCCAGACAGTAGAAGGTGTCCGTCGGGAGCGCCACCACTCCCCCGCCCTGCAGGATCTCGACCAGGGACTCTATGTGGTCTCCGCTCACTTCGTTCGCTCTAATTTGCTCTTCGGCTCATGGCCTCATCGCCTCGCGTTGGTCCGCTTCGCTTCCGTGTCCGTTTTACGCTCGGCTTCTCCGGCATGCAATGCTCTATTTATGTTAACTTGAACCACTCACGGAGATGGCGAAAAGTAGACGTTCAAACGGCGCAGGCAAGTCCGAGAAATCGGCGCCCCGGAGTCCGTCTCCCTCCCACCGCGTCGCCGCCAGCGACGACCTTGAGATCTCAGCCTACCTGGAGATCTCCGAGAAGAAGCGCGGCCGTGAGTCCACCCCGTCTCCCGAGGGCCGCCTGCATCGAGAGGCGGTCATCGTTGTCGACTTCGGATCCCAGTACAGCCGCCTGATTGCGCGCCGCGTTCGGGAGAGCCGCGTCTACTGCGAAATCGTCGAACACGACGTTGACTGGGACTCCATCGCTCCCCTCGATCCGAAGGGCGTTATCCTTTCCGGCGGCCCGGCGAGCGTGTACGAAGACGGGGCGCCTCTCGCACCCAACTGGGTCTATGAGAGGGATTTGCCCGTGCTCGGTATCTGCTACGGGATGCAGGCCATGGCGCACCAACTCGGCGGCCGTGTGGCGGCATCGACCAAGCGAGAATACGGGCACGCCGTCCTGCACCAGAACGCCACTTCGGACGACCTGTTCGCCGATCTGCCCGCCTCCATGCCGGTGTGGATGAGTCACGGCGACCAGATCGTCGAGCCCCCGCCAGGTTTCAAGTCGCTCGCCTACACCGACAACTCTCCCGTCGCCGTGCTTGGAGACGGTGGGAGTCGTTACGGCATCCAATTCCACCCCGAGGTCGTGCACACTCCTCAGGGCAGAGCCCTTCTGGAGAACTTCCTCTACAAGATCTGCGGCCTTAAGGGCTTGTGGACCCCAAGCAACTTCGTCGGACGCGCGGTCGACGACATCCGTGCCCAGATCGGCGGCGGCAAGGTGATCTGCGCTCTCTCGGGGGGTGTCGACTCCTCCGTCGCGGCCACGCTCGTGCACAAGGCAGTTGGGAATCAACTCACCTGCATCTTCGTCAACAACGGCCTCCTCCGCCGCGAGGAACCGGAACGCGTGCTGCGCACATTCGAAAAGTACATGAAGGTCAATTTCGTGTACGAGGACGCCACCGAAGACTTTTTGACGGCTCTTAAAGGGGTCGTCGACCCTGAGCGCAAACGCAAGCTCGTCGGCGAGGAGTTCATCAAGGTGTTCGACAAGGGAGCCAAGGAGGTCGGCGATGCCGACTTTCTCTGCCAGGGCACCCTCTACCCCGACGTCATCGAGTCCAAGACCGACGATAGCAAGGTGGCGGCGAAAATCAAGACGCACCACAACGTGGGCGGCCTGCCCCAACACATGAAGCTCAAGTTGGTCGAGCCGCTGCGCTACCTGTTCAAGGACGAGGTTCGCGAGGTCGGTATCGAGCTCGGGCTACCCGAGGAGATGGTCCATCGTCAGCCGTTCCCGGGTCCGGGTCTGGCCATTAGAGTCCTCGGCGAGGTCACGTCCGAACGGCTGGAGGTCTTGCGAGCGGCCGATTGGGTGGTCATGGACGAGATCAAAAACAACGACCTCTACCGGGAGATGTGGCAGAGCTTCGCGGTGCTCACCGACTCCCAGTCGGTCGGTGTCAGTGGCGACTACCGTACCTACGGGCACACCATCGCGGTGCGCGCCGTAACCAGCGACGACGCCATGACGGCCGACTGGGCCCGCCTGCCCTACGATGTGCTCGCCCGCATATCCAGCCGCATCGCCAACGAGGTGCGCGGCGTGAACAGGGTCGTCTACGACATCACGAGCAAGCCACCCGGCACCATCGAATGGGAGTGATTGCCCGATGAGGGTTCTCATTGTCGGAGGTGGTGGGCGTGAGCACGCCATCGCTTGGAAGATCACCCAGAGCCCTCGCCTGGAGACGCTCGTGATCGCACCCGGCAACGCTGGTACGGCCGCGCTCGGCGAGAACGTCCCGATCAACGTGGAAGATGTCGACGACCTGCTCAGTTTGGCCAGGGACCGGAAAATCGACCTGACCGTCGTCGGTCCGGAGGCGCCATTGGCCGACGGCATCGTCGACCGCTTCCGAGCGGCCGGAATGGCGATCTTCGGTCCAACCCGAGCTGCCGCTCGTATCGAGACGAGCAAGGCGTTCGCCAAGGAACTGATGGCCCGCCAGGGTGTGCCAGCGGCGACCTCCGAGACCCTCGCCGCCCACAACCTCGCGCGCAACGCCGTGTCCGACTGCGACCTGCCAGTGGTTATCAAGGCCGACGGCCTTGCCGCCGGCAAGGGCGTCATCATCGCCGAGACGCGCGGAGAGGCGATTGAGGCCCTGTTCGACATCTTTGAGCGCCGTCACTTCGGCGATGCCGGCGAAAAGGTCCTCGTTGAGGAGTATCTGGAGGGCCGGGAGGTCAGCGTTTTCGCCTTCGTCGATGGTGAGCGGGTGTCCTCGCTGGTCGCGGCCACCGACTACAAGCGGGCGAACGACGGCGACCAGGGTTCCAACACCGGTGGCATGGGGAGCTACTCGCCTCCGCCCATCTGGGACGACGCGATGGAGTCCCAGGTCACGCGGGATGTCTTCGAGCCGATCGTTGCTGGCCTAGCCGAGGACGGATGTCCATATACCGGTGTCCTTTACGCCGGTTTGATGATTACGGACGATGGGCTGAAGGTGCTCGAATTCAACTGCCGCTTCGGCGACCCGGAGACTCAGGTCGTGCTGCCCCGGATGAAGAGCGACCTGCTCGACGCCCTTGAGCAGACGGCTTCGGGCGACATATCCAATCTTAAGTTCGAATGGGACAAACGCCCCTGCGTCGGCGTTGTAGTGGCCTCCGGCGGCTACCCGGACGCCTATCGGACCGGCAAGCTGATAAGCGGCCTCGATGCCTTGCCGTCGGGCGCAACGGTCTTTCACGCAGGCACCGATGCCTCCAGCGGAGTCGTACGGACGTCGGGAGGCCGCGTCCTGTCCGTTTCGGCCCTCGGCGACAGCCTCGAAGCGGCGAGAACCACCGCCTATCGGGGCGTCGCCGCCATCACATTCGAGGACGCCTTTAACCGAACCGACATCGCCGCTATAACCTAGTCAGGGAGTTCACTCATATGCCGCAAGTACAAATAGCAGTGATGATGGGAAGCGAGTCGGATCGCCCGGCCATGCAGGGGACGGTCGACGTTCTCGGCCAGATGGGCATCGAGCACGAGGTCGTGGCCATGTCCGCCCATCGCACCCCCGAAAAGGTCATGCAGTACGCCTTGTCCGCCCGTGAGCGTGGAATCAAGGTGATTATCGCTGGGGCTGGTGGCGCGGCGGCTCTGCCGGGCACCGTCGCGGCCTGGACGACGCTCCCGGTGATCGGCGTCCCTCTGCCCTCCAGCGATCTCAACGGCGTCGATGCCCTGTACGCCATCACCCAGATGCCGCCCGGTATTCCGGTCGCGACCGTCGCCATCGGCGGCTGGGGAGCGCGCAACGCGGCCTTCCTGGCCACCCAGATCATCGGACTCACCGACGACGCGGCCCGCGATGCCTATGATGGTTACCGCAAGAGCCTCAAGGAGTGCTAGTTGATACCTCGCTACACCCGCCCGGAGATGGGAGCGCTGTGGACGCAGGAGGCGTCTTACGACCGCTGGCTGCTCATTGAGATAGCGGCAGTCGAAGCTTGGACCATCGAGGGGCTGATTCCGAGCGACGACCTGGAGAAGCTATGTAGGGCCAAGCATTCCGTTAGCCGGCTCAATGAAGTCCTGCAGGACACCAAGCATCCCATGACCGCCTTTTTATCCTCTGTCACGGAACAGTTAGGTCCCGAAGGCAGGTGGCTCCACCACGGCCTCACGACCTCCGACGTGTGGGACACCGCCACGGCCATGCAGCTAAGGGACGCGGCTGACCTGCTTCTGGCTGAGGTCGACCACCTGATAGAGACCCTTCGTGTTCAGGCGGTTCTACACAAACGCACCCTGATGATGGGTCGCACCCACGGCGTTCACGCCGAGCCCATCACCTTCGGCCTCAAGCTGGCGATCTGGTGGGACGAGATGCGCCGCCACCGGGAGCGACTGGTCGCGACCAGGACCGCGGTGTCGGTCGGAAAGTTGTCGGGCCCGGTAGGCACCCATGCGACGGTCCCGCCGTCTGTAGAGGCGCGTGTCTGCGAACGCCTCGATCTCGCCGTCGCGCCCTTCTCAAACCAGGTCATCCAGCGCGACCGCCACGCCCAGTTTGTCGTAACCCTCGCCCAGATCGCCGCCTCGCTGGAGAAGTTCGCAACTGAGATACGGGGTTTGCAGCGCACGGAAATACGAGAGGTCGAAGAACCCTTCGGCGAGGGTCAGACCGGGTCCTCCTCCATGCCGCACAAGCGCAATCCGGAGCTTACCGAGCGCATCTGTGGTGTCGCCCGCCTCATTCGCGGCCACGCGGTGACCGCGCTGGAGAACGTGGCGCTTTGGGGCGAGCGCGACATCAGCCACTCCTCGGCGGAACGGATCATACTGCCCGACTCGTGTATCGCCCTCGACTACATTCTCGATCTGCTCACCGGCGTTGTATCGGGCATGGTGGTGCACACAGACCGCATGAAGTCCAACCTGGACGGCTCCAGGGGCGTCGTGTTTTCGCAGAAGCTACTGCTGTCGATGGTCGAGGCGGGCGTGGCCCGAGAAGACGCCTATAAGGTGGTCCAGCGCATATCCCAGCGAGCTCTCGACGAGGACTTGGAACTGCGCGATCTGGCCGCGGCCGAGCCAGCGGTCAGCGACCGGATTCGGCCAGATGAATTGGCGAAAATATTCGACTACACCCACTACGTCCGCCACGTCGATGAAACCTTCGACCGCGCCGGACTTCACTAAAACCGGACGAACCGTATTTCGCCAAAGCGATGAGCGTTTGCGCGAAGAAGCCCCAAGAGCGAACGAAGTGAGCGGAGACCCCTTCATGCCGGCGATCACAAAAACCGAACTCCCCAATCTGATCCACTCGGGCAAGGTACGAGACACCTACGATCTCGACGCCGACCGGTTACTCATGGTCGCCACCGATCGCATCTCCGCCTTCGACGTGGTGTTGCCCAACGGCGTACCGGATAAGGGAGCGGTGCTCACGCAACTGTCGGTGTTCTGGTTCGGCCTCACAGGACACCTCGTGCCCAACCATCTGGTCGCCTTCGCACCGGACACAGGCGTGGATATCGACCCCGAGCTGGCGAGGAGGTCCATGGTTGTGCGGCGGGCCGAGCGCATCGACGTCGAGTGTGTGATACGCGGTTACATTACCGGCTCGGCCTGGAGCGAGTACACGCGAAAGGGCACCGTTGGAGGCAACAGGATGCAGGCGGGTCTTGTCGAGGGCGACCGCTTCACCGAACCCCTGTTTACACCAACCACCAAGGCGGAGGAGGGCCACGATGAGCCCATTACCATCGCCCAGATGGAAGATATGGTTGGCGCCGATACGACCCGTGTACTCGCTGACGCGACGACGCAAATCTACGAGTTCGGCCGCGAGTTCGCCGCCGATCACGGCATCATCATCGCCGACACCAAGATGGAGTTCGGCATAATAGACGGCCGCATATCACTCATCGACGAGCTGCTCACGCCCGACTCCAGCCGGTTCTGGGACGCAGAAAAGTATGCACCGGGCAGTTCGTTGCCGAACTTCGACAAGCAGTTCGTCCGCGACTGGCTGAACGCCAAGAGGTGGGACCACGAGCCCCCTGCGCCCTCGCTGCCCGACGACATCGTCGACAGAACGCGGAGCCGGTACGTCGAAGCTCATGAAAGGCTCACCGGCGCGCCCCTCCGGTAGGAACCGTGAAATTTTGTACAATCTAGCCCCTCCCCGCCCCTAGTAGACGTAGACAGGGTGTAGACCCCGGGTATGGACAGGAGATACGTAACGCAGGCATATGGCTTCAAGAAGCGAAACAAGAAGAAGGCGACTGACCCCCACCCAGGCCCGCGCCGCGCGCAGGGCTAGGCGTGCCGCCCGTCGGAAGTGGCTGCGCTACGGCGGCGGCACCGCGGCGCTTGCGGTCGCCGCTGCCTTTATCGTTTCTCTCTTCCTTCCCGGCCTGCCCTTCGGGCGCAGTGGCGGTGGACACGATCCCACTGCCGGCGGGGCCGAGGTGCCGGGCATCAGGATGGCTAGCCAGGGGACTACCCATATAGACCACAACGAATCACACCCTCCCTACAACAGCCAGCCGGCCACGTCGGGGTGGCATTACGAAGGGAGCGGGATACCGTACGCCGGCGGAACGATTGACTCCCCCGCTCCCTGGGGTATCTACAATGATGAGATCCCGGACGAGGTACTCATCCACAACCTCGAGCACGGTGGCGTTCGCATCCACTACAACTGCCCAGAGGGCTGCTCGGAACTCATCAGCCAACTTGCCGACTCCGCCCGACTCGGCCGCAAGATCGTTCTCTCCCCGTACACCAACATGGAAAGCCGGATAGTCTTGGCGGCGTGGAACTATATCGAAGCCTTCGACGAGTACGACGAGGGCCGCATACGGGAGTTTATCGCCGCTCACGAAAGCTCGGCCAACGCCCCCGAGTGGAACGTGCCATAGCGGCGGCGTTTCGCGGCAACCCGTGGCTAGCGATTTCGTCGTAGTTTAACGTCTGAACAAATGTATCTTGCAAGGGTCTACGTAACCCTGAAATCCACCGTCAACGACCCCCAGGGCCTCACCATCAGGGGCGGCCTGCACTCCCTTGGCTTCGAGATCGTGGAGAGTGTACGCGCCGGCAAGTATATCGAGATACGCGTCGACGAGGATGACGAGGCCGTCGCCTCGGCCAAGGTCGATGAGATGTGCGACAAGCTGCTCGCCAACCCCATTGTCGAGCAGTACCGTTTCGAACTAGAACGCGTCTAGCGGGGACTCTCCGCTCGCAGGGCTCACTCGTCAGGGCTTCTTCGGCTTATGGCCTCATCGCATCGGCAAAGCACGGTGAATGTTGTTGCGTCGGCACGCGCGCTCCTGTTTCGCATACTATTGCCGCCAGCTTTAGGGAGTGGCCATGGATAAGCACGACCCGCTGTTCGACATCCAGGGAAAGACCGCCATCGTTACCGGTGCCTCCGCCGGGCTTGGCGTCACCTTCGCAAAAGTTCTCGCCGAACGGGGCGCCAACGTCGTTCTGACGGCGCGGCGGGCCGACAGGCTGGCGGTCGTGGAAAAGGCGATCACGGCGGCGGGTGGCACGGCCGTGTCCGTGGACTGCGATGTGGGTGAGCCGGATCAGGTAGCGGAGATGGTCGCGGCAGCAGTTGGCCGCTATGGGCGTGTCGATATCCTCGTCAACAACGCCGGGGTGGTTGCCGATGCCGGGCCGGTACAGGAGAGGCTGCCGCACGACCTGTTCGAGCAGACGATCAAGATCAACCTTCTCGGCACGTGGTACTGCTGCCGTGACGTGGCGGCCCACATGCTCGGTGACGGTGAGGGAGGCTCGATCATAAACATCGCCTCTGTGGCGGGTATGGGGGGCGCTTACGAGATTCCGCCCGCCTACCAAGCCAGCAAGGCCGCCGTAATCAACCTGACCCGAAACTTGGCGGTTGCTTGGGGCGACCGGGGTGTGAGGGTGAACGCCGTCGCCCCCGGCTGGTTCTGGAGCGACATGACCCGGGACGCGTTCGACAATCCCGTCTGGCAGGACCGGACCCAAGGCGGGACACCAATGGGCAAGATCGGCGAGCCAGAAGACCTAGCAGGCGTGCTGTTGCTGCTTGCGTCGGGAGCGGGGAGTCACATAACCGGCCAGACGCTGGCGGTGGACGGCGGTCTGAGCGCTACGTTCGGCGCATCACCACCCAGCCCGGAGTTGATCGAGTTGATAGCGAAGGGAGTCCCCGACGGCCTCGCCGAGCCGATAAGACCCTAGCCCGAGAGTGTGCTTTGGCCGGGCCGTAGCCACATTACCTGTGAAGCGCCTTTGCGGCCCGGCACTTGTCGGCACGCAGTGCCCTAGTCGGAGATCGTCCCCTTGGTGCTGGGGACGCGGCCGGCCTGGCGCTCGTCTACCGTCAGCGCCGCGCGTAAGGCACGGGCCATGCTCTTGAACGCCGCCTCGGCCTTGTGGTGGTTGTTCGTCCCGGAGAGCACAGCCATGTGCAGGTTGAACCCGCCCTCGCGAGCGAAGCTCTCCAGGAAGTGCCGTACAAGATCGGCCGGCAGGCCGCCGAGATCGCTCTCGCCGAGCCGAAGCTCGAGCATGGTGTAGCCGCGGCCGGAAAAGTCTACGACTGTTCTGGCAAGGGCCTCATCGAGGGGCGCAAAGGCGTGCGCCATGCGCACGATACCGGCGCCGTCACCGACGGCTTCACGCATCGCCCTGCCCAACACCAGCCCGACGTCTTCGATGAGATGGTGCCAACCGACGTCTGTGTCGCCGCGGGCCCTGACGCTTAGATCCATCATCCCGTGGCGCGAGAATTGCGCCAGCAGGTGGTCGAACATGGCGTTGCCGGAGTCCAGCTCGTAGATCCCGGTCCCGTCCACGTCCAGGCGTAGCGAGATATTCGTCTCGGCCGTCTCCCGGCTCTGTTCGGAAGTTCGGTTGGCCATGTCTACACCAGCTCCTTGAGCGCATCGACGACGCGGTCGGTCTGCTCTGCCGTGCCGATTGAAACCCGGAAGTGGTCCCGCAGGCGCTCCGATCTGAACTTGCGCACGAAAATCCCGCGTTGAGCGAGAGCTTCGTAAATGGGCTCCGAGCGACCGGGGGCGAACTGGCACAGGATGAAGTTACCCGCCGATGGCCATGGCGTCACTCCGATCATGTCCGACAGCAGGCCGAACATGCGGTCCCGCTCGCCGACGATGCGGTTCACCTCCGTCATCAGGGTCGTCGCCTCCTGCAGGGAGGCGATCAGCGCCGCTTCGGAAGTCACGCTCAGGTTGTAGGGCGATTTTACGTCGATCATGTGCTGCACTAGGTCGGGGCTCATCATGCCGTAGCCCACGCGCAGGCCCGCTAGGCCCGCCCATTTGCTCATAGAGCGCAGCACCACCAGGTTATCGTGGTCCGGCACCATTTGCGCCGCGGTGACGTTGCAGAACTCGAAATAAGCCTCATCCACCACCACGATGAGCCCGGTTTCGAGGAGTTGTTCGATCTGCTCCTGTGTAGCCAGGTTGCCCGTCGGGTTGTTCGGCGAGCTAATGAAGATGATCTTCGTCTGGTCGTCGATGGCGGCTTTGATCTCATCGACGTCGATGTCGAAAAGCTCGTCCCGCTCCACCAACCGCACCTCGCCGCCGGCGACGCGGGTGCAGAATCCGTACATCGCGAACGTCGGGTCGCAATCGAGGATGTTGTCCCCCGGCGAAATGAACAGGCGGAACAGCAGGTCGATCAGCTCGTCGCTGCCCGCCCCTGCAATGACGTTGCTTCGGTCGAGCCCGGCGTAAGCGGCTATTTCGTCACGAACTCGGCGCTGGAGCGGGTCGGGGTACAGGTTGAACGAGGCCGACGCCACCGCCTCCTTTACACGCTCGGACGGCTCCCGGGGATTCTCGTTGCCGTTCAGTTTTACAATCTGGTCGGCCGGAATGCCTGCACGCTTGGCGAGCAGCTCCGGCGGATCGACCGGGTCGTACGTCTGCACATCGACGAGATGCGATCGAATAAGTCTCTTAACGCTCATATCTCAAGACAGGGTATCGGGGTCATGGCCCAAGATTTCTTCACGCGCCTCCGCCGCTTCAGCGTGGGCGGTGAGCCCCTCGGCCCTCCCGATTATAGAGGCAAACCGTCCCAATTCAGACGACTTTTCAGCGTCCATCGCGACCACCGGGACGTGCTTGATGAACGAGTGCACGCCAAGTCCCGAGCCGAAACGGGCAGTACCCGCCGTCGGCATCACGTGACTCGGTCCGGCGGCGTAGTCGCCCAGCACCTCGTGCGAGCGCTCCCCAACGAACACCATGCCCGCGTTCGTGACGGCGGGCAAAAGCGACTCTGGGTCCTCGACGGCTAGGGAGACATGCTCGGGGGCGAACGCGTTTGAAAGTTCGACCGCGTCTGCCAGACTCTCCACCACGGCAATGATCCCGCAGCCCTTCATCGAGGCGATGGCTATCGCGTCGCGTTCCAGCCGCGCCGCTCGCAGCCTCCATTCGGTCGATACCGCTGTCGCCAGTTCGTAAGCGGTCGTGATCAGCACCGGCGTCGCCAGCTCGTCGTGTTCGGCCTGAGCCAGCAGGTCGGCGGCGACCAGCGTGGGGTTCGCCGAGCCGTCGGCAATGATGAGGGTCTCGGTGGGTCCGTACAGGCCGTCGACGCCGACGGTTCCAAACACCTGCCGTTTCGCGAGGGTAATGAAAAGGTTCCCTGGCCCACAGATCAAATCCACCCGGGGCACGGTTTCCGTTCCATACGCCATCGCCGCCACTGCCTGCGCTCCCCCGATCGCGAAGACCCGGTCGACGCCCGCAATGGCTACGGCGGCCAGCACCGCCGGGTGCGGCAGGTCCGACCCGCGCTCAGGTGGTGTGCACACTACCACCTCGTCCACCCCCGCGACCCTCGCTGGTAAGGCCGCCATCAGGACTGTGGACGGGTATGGCGCGGTGCCTCCTGGCACGTATACCCCGGCACGACCGATCGGCCGCACCAGTGACCCGTAGCCCTCTTCGGAGTCACGCCACTCGGTCGGCATCGTTCTGCGGTGAAACGCTTCGATGCGACCCGCGGCAATCGTTAGAGCCTCGACGAGCTCGCGCGACACTTTCTCGACGGCCGTATCTATCTCAGGCTGAGCTACCTCAATGTGCTCTGGGGCCTGGCCGTCGAGCAGCTCGGTTAGCTCACGTACGGCCGTGTCGCCATCTGCCTTCACTCGGGCCACGATGCGCTCCACCACCTGTGCGGGCGTGAGCGGCTCGCCGAACCGCTGCTCAATGCCGTCTGCGAGGGCCTCCGGGACGTTCTCTAGGCCGAGTCCGCGGCCGTCCAACAGCGCCCGTCGGGCCGCATGTAAACCGAAGACGGTCTTCACCGCGCCATCCCCCGGTCGTCGTCGCCAACACGGCCGCTCGCGTCGTGGAGCATAGGACTCGATACCCTGACCGCCCCAACACTCCCGACCGCGAGATACTCGCCCACAACGCGCGCCAGGTTGTCCACGGCCCGTTCCATGTAGTCGTCGAGCTCCGATTTGGGCACACCTGCGTGCAGCGTTTTCAGTCCGGCGGGGATGTCGGACAGGAAACGCTCGGCAATCTCGTGCGATGGATGATCCGGGTCTCGGTCCGAGATGCGATCCGCCATGTGGCGCAGCCGTCCCCAGCTATAAGGGCGCTGTCCTCCAAGGAAGTCTAGGGTCCAAACGCGCCAATTTCTCACCACCTCGGCATCGAGCGGCCCTGCGGCGAGGCCTTCAATCTCGTCCCCAACCTCGTCTAAGGAGTTCAACAGAGACCTGACTCGCCGTTCACCCGCCCGGTCCAAGACGAGCTGTGCGGCCCTATCGTATAGCTGGGTTGCGTCGCGAGAGCCGAACCCGCCCGACCCGCCGATGTGGGGCCCGTCGAAATAGCGCCGGTACATCGACACGATCCAGATCTCGTCCGCCACCAGGTGGGTCAGGTAGCCGGCGACGAAGGCGGCTTGGACGTTGGACACCGGGGAGCGCAGCTCAGGATAGGCGGCGAACAACCCGGCGACCCCGTCGCCCATATTCCCCGTTCCCAGGTCGAAGAAATGGGTTTCGATGCGCGGTCGCTCCGTGATTATCCGCACGTCGGGCGCGGTTGCGCCGAGCAGATAACACCCCATCTCTCCGGCCGGCAGTGGGAGTGAAAGCCTGTCCACGGCGCGCCAGGCAAGCTCGACATGGGTCGGCAGGTTGGGCACCGGACTACAGCCGGTCCTTGGCCGCGCCGGCCTCGTAAAGACCTTTGGTCTGCAGGCGGTTCTCGATCGCATCGATCATCGAGTGTACAGCGGCCAAACGGGAGGAGTTGCGTCCGACGGAAGCGGTGTTGATGATGAGGCAGGCTTGCGAATCGAGGATCATCCCTCCGTGCAAGATCTTCAGACGGTTTTCTCGGATGGTCGTCCCGGTTTCGGTAATGTCGGCGATCACATCTGCCGAGCCCATTGCGGGTGCGACTTCCAGTGCGCCGCTGGTGGGCACGAGGGAAAAGTAGTTCACGCCCCTATCGAGAAGAAACTGCTCCACCAGTCTGGGGAACTTGGTGGCGATTCGCAGGTCCTTGCCGTCCGCGCGGAAGTCAACCGATATCTCCGCCAGGTCGGCTACCGACGACACATCGACCCACAATTCGGGTACCGCTAGCACGAGGGAGCAGCCACCGAAGCCGAGCCGTTGGAAGATCGCCACTGCGTCCTCTCCACGCCGGTCCTCAAGAAAGCGATCGTAGCCGACGATGCCGGCGTCCACGCTGTCATCCTCCACCTTCCAAGTGATGTCGGCGGCGCGCTGGAAATGCACGAGCGATCCGGGCAACGCCCGGATCTCGCCGGTGTAATTGCGGTCGTTGGGCCGAGTCACACTCAGCCCACAAGAGGCCAGGAACTCTAGGGTTGTCTCGTGCAACGCTCCGTTGCTGGGGATGCCTATTCGGAGCATCTAACTGGCCCCGGCGGCCGAGGCGACCGCATCCATGTCGTAGGCGAAGCCCAGCGTCGCCGTCTTTGGTCCCCCAAGCGTTTGAACAAGCCCGTCGTAGCGTCCGCCACCTCCCAGTGTTCGAGCAAGTGTTCCGTCCGTTGCGTTCGACTTCAGATCAAATATGTGCCCCGTGTAATACGCCATACCCCTGGCCAGACCCATGTCCACCACCACCTCCCCGTCGTTCACACCGGATTCCCTCAGCGCTTGCACCAGTTCCTCAAGTGGATCCAGCGCTTCTCCATTGGCACCCGCGTCGACCGCCAGGGTCCTGGCTGCTGTTATTGTTCTGTCGGGTGGCCCTTCCAGCCGCACCAGCCGGGAGGCGACGTCCAGCGCTCTATCCAGTTCCGTCGGATCTCTGGACTGCTTGCTCTTGCTCTCCAGCCGGGTCAGTATCTCCCCCGGCGTGCGTCTGCCGACCGGCCCCTTGGCTCCTGTGCTCAGCATCCGCTCTAGTTCCGTCAGTAACCGTGCCGAGTCGGGTCTGGTGTTCGGTTCCGATTCGTCGCCGTTCGCTCCCACGAGACCCGCCTCTCGGGCCCGGACCGACAGGCGTGAGGCGTCGGTTTGTCCGCGCTTCATACGGCCTAAGTTGCCGGTCACGAATCGGCGCGAGGAGTCGGACAGATCGAAGGCCTCAAAAATTCGCGAGAAGGCCTCGATGTGGCCGATCCTGGCGGCCGCGCCCTTCACGCCCATACTCGCCAGCCCAAGGAGTGTGGTGACGACGACTTCGGCGTCCACATCGACGCCGTCGGCGCCTACAATCTCGGCACCGACTTGGGTGAACTGGCGACACTGACCGCCGTGGCGGTCGTAGCGGAAGACTGGTCCTCCGTAGCACCATCGTAATGGCAGGTCGAGATCCGCACTCTCGATGAATAGCCGGATGACCGAGGACGTGAACTCCGGCCGCAGGCTAACCCTGTTGCCTCCCGGGTCGTTGAAAGTGTACAACAGGCCGGTTAGCTCGCCTCCGCCCTTGCGGACGAACAGTTCCGAGTCCTCCAAAACGGGCGTGTCCACGCGCTGGAACCCGCTTTCAGTCAGGAAGGAGACCGCCTTTTCGTAGACCGCGCGGGCGCCCTCGCTGGCATCGGGCAGGAAATCCTGCATCCCGGGGAGCATTGGAACGGCTCGAAGCGCTCCCCCAGCATCTCCGCCGAGTTCTCTCCGCTTGTCGGTTTTGGTGTTCATATCTATCTTTGGCGCCGTGGGGGGATGACAGGGGTGCCATCGGCGTTCCGACCGGCCATCGACCACCGGATAATTCTACATGACGGCGGAGCCGTGGAAACCGCACGGATTGCCAGGCCTTACCGATTGTTGACTGGCGATTGACGGGTGTGTTAGATAACGAGTGTCGGATGTGTGGGCCCGGCCAAATCGGCTCTGAGGGCCTGTGGACTCCCTGGTCAAAACAGTGAACAGAGGATGCGAATTTTGTATCGCCGAGAGCTCTTAAAGGGAAGCACGGAAACCCTACTTCTCTCCCTTCTTTTAGGGGAGCCGATGTACGGTTACCAGGTCGTGCGTGAGATTGAGAAGAGGAGCAGCAGCTATTTCCGGCTAAAAGAGGGCACCCTGTACCCCGCCCTGCACAGACTGGAAAAGGACGACCTCGTCGAGGGCAGTTGGGGCACATCTCCCAGCGGCCAGAACCGCCGGTACTACTACATCACCGTCAGGGGGCAGAAGCGTCTCGAGTCGATGCTCAAGGAGTGGACGCAATTCACTCAAGCGGTGAATCTGGTGGTGCGGTCGAATTCGAATTAATCGAGTAACAGGGAGTCGAACGGCCCGATGAGTCGTCCCGTACGGGGTTACCTGTCCGAGCTTGGCGCGCACCTGCACCTCCCGCCCTCCCAGGAGGGTGAGATTCTGCAGGAACTGCAGGGCCATCTGGAGGACCGCGCCCAGGAGCTGGCGGACTCCGGCATCTCCATTGATGCGGCCCTCAATCAGGCCATGCGCGAGATGGGCGAGTCACGCGCCATTGCCAATGGCTTGTACGAAGTCCACAGTCGACGGTCCTGGTACCACGCTGGGCTGGCCGCATTGCCTCACGTCCTGCTCTCGCTCATGTTCGCGCTGCACATCTGGACCGCGCCCATCTGGGTATCGCTGCTCTTGGGTATCGCCCTGATAATCAGCGTGCTCGGGTGGCGCGCCGGGCGCCCCACGTGGACGTTCCCCTGGCTGGGGTACTGCCTCATGGTGCCGCTAATAAGCTGGGGCCTGGCGATGAGCGCGGTGGGTTACGGCGCCTGGGGCATCATCACCAACGGGAGCCTGCCGTTCGGCATCCCCATCTACCTGGGGTCACTGCTGTACATCGGAGTTTCGCTGTGGATAGTTATCCGCGTCGTTTCGCGAGTCGCCCGCAAGGATTGGCTCATGGCTTCCCTGACGGTCCTGCCGATACCGTTCCTAGCCTACTGGTTCCTGTACTTCTACGACAACGACGAGTTCTTCACGCCCTCGGGCGAGCGTGTGGGACAGTCGCTGCAGGAGGTCGACTCCAGCGCGGCCATCGTCTTCCTCATCCTCGCCATCGCCACCGCGGTGTTCTTCCGGGTCGGGCGGCGAGCCGTCCGGGTCGCCCTGCTCGTCATCACGGCACCCTCGATCGTCATATTGGCCTGGGTCAGCTACCAGGGTGGCGTGGGCCAGATGGCCGTTTTCGGATTCGCGGCGCTCTCCCTGATCGTCCTGTTCGCCCCGGCTTTATTCGGTAAGAGCCCGGTCGATATCGCCCGAACCGCTGTCAACGGCATCAGGCCAAAACCGCGATAACTCCGTTCTCTGCTCACTGCGTTCGGCTCGTCCAGGCTTCTTCGCGCAATCGCTCATCGCTTCGTTGATTTAGCTCTGTGGTGAGTTCATCGGTTGACTCGCAAAACAGGCGAGTGGCCGTCGTCGTGGACAGCGCGGCGTCCCTTCCCGCTGCTTTGGGCCCGGCCGGTCTCGGTCTCGACTCACCGATAGTCGTCCCCATGACCGTGGTGATCGATGGACGCACCTACCGTGATGGCATCGACCTCGCTCCCGCTGAACTGTACGAGAGGCTGGAGGCCGGCTCGAGCCTCCCGACGACCTCTGCTCCCGCGCCTGAAGCGTTCGGCGAAGCCCTGGGCATGGCGTCCCGTTGGGCCGATGCCGCCATGTGCATCACCGTCTCTCGTTGCTTCAGCACCGCACTGGACTCGGCGACTCTGGCTGCCGAGCAGTTGCTCGAAGACATACCCGGATTCGCCGTGTCGGTGCTCGACTCCGGCAGCGCCGCGGGTGGCGAAGGCCTGATCACACTGGCGGCTCAGAGAGCGGCGACCTCCGGTGCGGAGCTCGACGACGTCGCCGTTGCCGTAAAAAAGGCAGCGTCCCGGGTCCGACTCGTGGCTTATGTCGATACCCTCCACTACCTGTGGAAGGGTGGCCGGGTACCCGGTATCGCTCACGAGATGACCCGGCTGCTGAAACTCAAACCGGTCTTCGAGATGACCGGGGGCAGAGTGAGCCGGAGGTTGCCGTCCAGGACATCGCGTCGTGCCCGGCGACGACTCGTCGGTATGGTCGCAAAGGACGTCGACGGGCCCCTGCGGGCCTGCGTGATGCACGCCGGCGCCCCCGACGAGGCTGCCGATTTGGAGGCGTCGCTACTGGCCGAGGTGGAGTGTGAGGACCTCTACGTCGCCGAGTTCAGTCCGGTCATGGGAGCCCACACCGGCCCCGGCACCCTCGGTATCGCGTATCTACCGGCTGCAGGCGTCCACACCGGAACCCCAGGATCGAGCGCGTGAGCAACGTATTCCCCGAATCCATCGAAGTGCTGTCCCGCACCGTGATTTCCCAGTGCGCAACCCGTGGCCTGCGACTCGCCGTGGCCGAGTCCTGCACCGGGGGCCTATTCGCTGCGGCTCTCACCGAAACGCCGGGCTAGTCGAACGTATTCGAGCGTGGATACATGACTTATTCGAACCGGGCGAAGGTGCAAGAGTTGGGCGTCGCGCCAGATCTTCTCTCCTCCGGCGGTGCGGTCACCGAACCCGTGGTCAGGGCGATGGCCGAGGGGGCGTACTCCGCTCTGGAGCGGACCTTGCGGTGGCCGTGACCGGCTACGCAGGCCCCTATGAGGAAGCCGACGCGCGGATTGGCACCATCCACATCGCGGTCGCCATCCGGGATCGTGCGACTCAGCACGAGCACCACGACTTTGCGTCCATGGATCGTGCGGAGGTGCGTACGGCCTCCGTCGCTGCGGCGCTGCGGTTGCTGGAGCGGGCACCAGCGGGACCTGCGCCGAAAGGCCGTGGTTAGCGGACGCACTCTAGAGGCTGGAGAGAACCTCTTCCGCCGTGCTCACCGCGCGGTCGACGTCGTCGTCCGTGTGGGCCGTTGACAACATCCAGGTGCCGCGCGTAGTTATCCGAATCCCCCGGTCCTGCATCGCCCGCTGGAACGTCGCGAACTTGCCCGCATCCGCCGCTCCGATGTGAGACCGGTAGTCGGTGATCTCCGGCTCGGTGGTAAACGAGGTGTTAAACAGCGGCCCTGGTCCCTGCACCAGCATCGGGACCTCTGTCCTCGCCGAAGCCTCTCGTAACCCAGCCATCAGAGAACGGCCGGTCGAATAGAGCCGTCGATACGCCTCCCCGTCGTTTCGCTGTAGCTCGGCGAGCGCCGCGGCCGTCGCCGACATCGCGACCGTGTTCGCGTTCAGCGTTCCCGCGTGTACCGTGGCGCCGCCGTCCAGGTGCCCCATGATGTCGCTTTTGCCGCAGAACATCGCCACCGGGAAGCCGCCTGCCATCGCTTTCGCGTAGGTAGCTAGGTCTGGAGTCACGCCGGTTACTTCTTGTGCACCGCCGAGGGCCACCCGGAAGCCGGTGATCACCTCGTCGAATATGAGGACCACCCCGTGCTCGTCGCATAGCTCGCGCATGCGCTCCAGATATCCGGGCCGGGGTAGTATGCAGTTGGTGTTGCACATGAAAGGCTCGGTGATGATCGCCGCGATCTCGCCTGAATGACGCTCCAGTGCCGCACTTAGCGTATCGGGGTCGTTCCAGGGCACTACGACCACCTCGTCCGCCGCGCCCGGGGACATCCCCACCGAGCCGGCGACCGTGCTGGGGACATCGTAGGCTCCCGCCGCTTCCGTGACCGGGGCAACACTGTAGAGCACGCCGTCCAGCCAGCCGTGGTACTGCCCCTCGAATTTGATGAATCGGGTCCTTCCTGTGTGTGCGCGGGCAAGGCGAATGGCGGCGTGGGTCACCTCTGAGCCGGAGCTGGCGAAACGCACCAACTCGGCGGACGGAACGATGCGTTTGATCATCTCCGCCACCCCCAGCTCCAGTTCGTGCTGACCGGCGAAGACGACGCCGCGGTCGATCGCGCCCCGAACCGCCCGGTTCAGGAACTCCGGTGCATGGCCGAAGATGTTGGGCCCCTGCCCCATGACGAAGTCGACGAATTCGTTACCGTCCACGTCCCAGAGGCGCGACCCAGTGCCACGCTCGAAGAACAGTGGCACCGGCGTCTCGGCCGCCCTCACTTGGCTGCTTACACCGCCCGCCAGCGCGTGCATGGCACGCTGATGTAACTGTTCGCTGCGTTCGTAACTCATGACGACATTTGACCTCTGTCGCACCACCTAGTCAAATACCACCGCAGACAACGCCTTTCTCGGAGCCTTATCTATGACGAACTTCCCTATTGGCAAAGTGCAGACCGTACTCGGACCCGTCGAACCCGAGGCCCTCGGAGTCACTCTCACCCATGAACACCTGTTCATCGACCTCACCGGTGTCCTGCCGGGCAGACCGACCGGAGCCGGCTGGCATGACATCTACGACGAGCCCTTGTCGGCCGACAACGTGGGGCTGGTGCGGCACCACTTCGTGCCCAACAAGGACACCGGCAGGCTCTCGGACCTCGACGTGGCCATTACCGAGGCCACTTACTTCAAGCGGCGCGGAGGGGGCACGCTGGTCGATGTAACCAACCCCGACATTGGCCGCGACCCGGTCAACCTGGCCGCCGTCGCCCACGAAACGGACCTCAACATCGTCATGGGGGCGGGCCACTATGTCGACGTCGCCCATCCGAGCGACATGGATATCCGGACCGAAGACGACATCGTGCAGGAGTTCGTCTGCGACCTCACCGAGGGGGTCGACGGCACTGGTATAAAGAGCGGGATAATCGGCGAGATAGGCTGCTCCTGGCCGCTCACCGACAACGAGCGCAAGGTGTTGCGGGCGGCCGGACGGGCTCAGGCAATGACCGGAGCGCCGCTGCTCATCCACCCGGGCCGCAGCGAGACCGCCCCGCTCGAGATCGCAAGCGTGCTCGACGAGGTCGGTACGGACCTTTCCCATACGATCATCGGACATTTGGATCGCACCATCTTCGAGAGAGCTACGCTCAAGGCCTTGGCCGAGACTGGCGTGTACCTCGAATGGGACCTTTTCGGGCGGGAGCAACACTACTACTGGGCCAACGAGGCCATCGACATGCCGCACGACGGACAGCGCATCGCCGACATCGCCTGGACCATTGAGCAGGGCTACGGCGACCGCATCGTCGTCGCGCACGATATCTGCACCAAGGACCGGCTGCTCAAGTACGGCGGCCACGGCTACTTCTACCTGCTTGCCCGGATAGTGCCCCGCATGAGATACCGCGGCTACACTGAAGAGCAGATCGACGCCATCCTCGTCGGTAATCCCGCCTCCGCCCTTACCTTCCGAACCCCGACAGCAGGCTGAAACCAGAGATTTAGCGTTTATGTTAGGAATCGCCGATGCTTGTAGAGGCCAGTAAACGTATGCTGGGGCGGCGAGAGCGGTTACGGAGGTGGACACACCGAAGGTGTCGGCAAAGGCATACTCGGCCTAGGTCTCGAAATGCGGCCTGGGGAGGTGTGAGGACGCCGTGCCGGCCTAATGCCTGAGTGTCGCTCCCAGCACCGGTGCGATCTCGGCTGCGATGCGCTTCATCTGCTCTACTTGGTCGAATACGATGTCGATGAGCAGGGATCGCGCGCCCGCCTCCACGATGCGGACGAGGCCCTCTACGCATGTCTCCGTCGGACCCCAAACGGCCGACCCGACTGGACAGGTCGACCAAGCCGTACCGGCCCTCCGTCCAGTACCGTAATCGCTGCTCGTCCCTGCTCGCTTCGTCGTCGACGGTGATGTAGACACGCTTCCCCACGGTGAAACCATCGAGTTTTCGTTTCTGAGCCTGTAACTCTGTCTGGAGGACGACAGCGTGCTCAGAGAACTGGTCAGTCGAGGTCGAGCCCGCGTCCGCGCTTATCCTGCCGTCGCTGATCCTCGCCGCCCGTGTAAGCGCGTCCGGATGGCGATCGCCCAGCCAGATCGGCGGACCTGGCCGCTGCGCCGGCTTCGGCTCCATCGCCATCGCGTCCAACGACGACAGCGTCGTGGCCAGTTGCACGTGGTTGCGCTGGGTGGTGATCAACACTCTCCGCCGGACTCAAACGGGCTTTTTCGGCCAAGGTCTAATCGCGTTCGGGCAATCGAAGGTTCATGATGGCTTACTGTCAGGCAATGACTCGCACCGGCAATTATCGGTTGCTGGCCGAAATGCCTGGCCAACTAGTGGCTATACTTTGCCGTCATGGACTGGGTTTGGGCGGCGCTCGGATCTGCGATCGGATTCGCCGCGGTCACCGTTTTAGACAAGATAATCCTGCAGCGCCACGTCGCCTCGGCGAGCACCTTCATCGTCTTTGCCGGGTTCATGCAACTGCCCGGCGCACTCGTGTCACTGGCGGTCGTGGCGTTTCCTGGCTACTCGACCGCGATCTGGGTAATGGCGGTAGCATCCGGCGCTGCGTTCGGTCTGGCGGTGGTGTTGATGTTCTCCATTCTCCGTCGCCAGGACGTGTCGCTGGTCACTGCGATATTCCAGACCTCCCCTGTATTCGTCGCCATCTTCGCCGTCGTTTTCCTGTCAGAGCACCTTTCGGCTTGGCATTGGGTCGCTATCATGGTCACCGTGGCTGGTGCGGTTTTGATCTCGCTGCGCCGCTCCCGGGTGGGAGGAAGGCCGGTGCTGGGCATCTGGTTCTTCTTCTTGCTCGGCTCCAGCGCCCTTTACGCCGCCGGACTCGTTCTGTCGAAAGCCGTGCTGGACGATGGAATGTCGCTGTGGAACCTGCACGCCGTGCGCAGCCTCTCCACCGCGTTCGTGATGATATTCATCAGCGTTCGCCGGCACACCGCAAGCGAGTTGAGGATGCTGATGCGCAACACCAATGGGTTGTCGCTGTTCGTCTTCACCGAGGCCGGGCTTGCGTTCGCCGCGATGTATCTGACGACTCTCGCGCTCACACTTGGCCCAGTGGCGTTGGTCACCACGGTCATTGCCTCCAGGCCAATGTTCGTGTTCCTGTTCGGGATTCTACTTAGCCTTGGCCTGTTGAAGGTGCTGTCCGAACCTCTCGACCGTGCGTCACTGATCCAGCGGGGCCTAGCGATCGGAATGATCGTCGCCGGCGTTTCGGCCATAACTCTCTTGTAATGGCTTTTTCGCGCAAGCGCCATCTTCCGCCGGGCTCCACAGGGCTTTTTCGCGCAAGCGCTCATCGCTTTGGCAACCGACCGAACGCCGGCTGTTCGCCGACGATAATTTTCCCGGAGGTTTTGCAATGAAAGTCCACGTTCTTGGCGCGGGTACGCCCACACCCAGTGCTACGCGGTTCGGTTCTTCCTATGTCGCCGAGCTATCTGGTGAAGAGTTTGTCATGGTGGACTGCGGCCCGGCGGCCACCCACAAGATGGTCAAGGCCGGTCTGTGGCCCACGAAGATCGACCACCTCTTCTTCACCCACCACCACTTCGACCACGACGTCGACCTGCCCTGCTTCCTGCTATGCCGCTGGGACCAGAGCATCGGTGACGAGAACGACCTGCGGATCTTCGGGCCCTCGCCGACGCAAGAGCTGGTGACGGGCCTGATCGCCGAAGACGATGGCGTCTTCTGGCACGACATCAACGCACGCATCAACCACCCGGCGTCGAAGAACCACTGGTCGAACAGGGGCGGCACGCTCCCCCGCCTAGCTCCGAATGTTTCGGCGACCGACGTCGAGCCGGGCTTTTCGTTTGAGACAGACCGTTGGAGAATGAGTTCGGCCCTGGCAGATCATGCCCAGCCCTACCTCGACTGCCTCGCGTGGCGGCTCGACTCGGATGATGGGAGCGTCGTGTTTACGGGGGACACCGCGCCCTGCGACCCGGTGCGGGAACTGGCCCGCGACGCCGACATGATGCTGTGCATGTGCTGGGACGATCAGGACCGCATGGACGAAAACGGCGAGAACCTAGCGCAGTGCGGGACGACGGACGCGGGCCGCATGGCGCAGGCGTCGGGAGTGAAGAAACTGGTGCTCGTGCACATCGGACCGCACCTGTCCAGCGCCGCCCCATTGGCGAAGGGAGACGCAGACATCCGGGCGGTCTACGACGGGGAGATCGTCTTCTCCGATGAACTCATGACCGTTGGTCTCTGAGATCTGGGCCCGGAGTGGAAGAGAGGCCAGACCTTATTCGATGGGGTCGAGAATGACCACCGGAATGTTCCGTCCCGTCTTTTTCTGGTAGTCCTCGTAAGGAGGCCAGACCTCAACGGCGTCGGGCCACCAATCCGCCTTTTCGGCGTCGGTCGCGGTGCGGGCCGTGTAGTCGCGTACCTCCGGGCCATCCTGGAGCATCACCGTCGGCTCGTCTACCAGGTTCAGGTACCACACCGGGTGGTCGGGCGCTCCGCCCATGGATGCGACAACGACGTAGGTGGCGCTCCTTTTCACACGCATGAGCGGGGTCTTGCGCAGCTTGCCGCTCTTTCGTCCCTTCGTGGTGAGGATCACGCAGGGCTTGCCCTCCAGTGCCCACCCCTCTTTGCCCCCGGTTGCCTCGTACAGGCGCACCTGCTCGACGACGTAAGGTGTGGGGCTCGGTGCATATTCGCCTTCCAGCGTCATTTTCTCGCTCTCCATTTGCTATGCTTCGGTCGAATCGGGGGACGTCACTGAGTTGCGTAGCTCTCGGGCTCGATGACCACCACCACCCTCCGCTCATCTGGCAGAGCGAACGGGTACGCATCTAGCCCCATGTACTTCTTCGTCAGCCGGTCCCGCTGCACGAGCGCCCCATCGGTGACGAAGTCCACCGCCCTGCCACGCACCATTGCCCACTTGGACGCATCGTCCTTGTCCGTGATGGATATCGCCACCCGCGGGTCTCGGCGTAGGTTCCTGGGTTTAACCCGGCCTTCGTCGGTGTTGAACTGAATACGGCCGTCATGAATCTCTATCCAGTTGGCGGTGACCTGAGGGGAGCTGTCCTCCATCACCGTCGCGATATGGGCGATGTTTTTCCCGTCGAACAGGTCGATCACCTCTTTGGGCAGTTGGATCAAGTGGGTTCCTCCGTTTTGTTAGGCCGTGTGGGCAGAGTTTTACAGCGTACGGGTTTACGCAACAGCAGGGTAAGGCTGCTGGCACGCCCGGAGGGATTCGAACCCACAACCTCTTGGTCCGAAGCCAAGTGCTCTATCCATTGAGCTACGGGCGCGCGCGATCGGCATGGGGTGGACGATGGGATTCGAACCCACGATCTCCAGGGCCACAACCTGGCGCCTTAACCAACTTGGCCACGTCCACCACGCCGAGCAATCATTTCTAGATTAGCACGCCCCACCCGGTCTTAGACCCCTTCATACCTCTTCGCACCGTGCGCGGCGTCGGTCAACCCCCTGCCAGTGCTTGAGCCAGATGTACCAGCGTGCGCACCGGCACGCCGGTCGCACCCTTAGTGTTCCACCCTTTGAGCTTGGAGGTGGTGGAAGTCCCGGCGATGTCTAGGTGGACCCACGCCGCGTCTCCGACGAACTCGCCGATGAACATGGCCGCGGTAATCGAGCCCGCCGCCCGCCCGCCGATGTTTTTGAGGTCGGCCACATCGCTCTTGTACTGCTCTTTGTACTCGTCGAACGTCGGCATCTCCCACACCCGCTCCCCGGTAGCGATTCCGGCCGCCAGCACAGCGTCGAGCAGGGCGCGGTCGTTGCCGAAGGCGCCGGTCGTCACCTTGCCTAGCGCCACCTCCATCGCCCCGGTTAGCGTGGCAACGTCCACCAGGCGGGTAAGGCCCAGCGTCAGGGCATACGCCGCTGCGTCTGCCAGAACCAGTCTGCCCTCGGCGTCCGTGTTGTCGACCTCGATCGTCTTGCCGCTCATCGACTTGACCACGTCGCCCGGCCGCTGCGCCCCGCCGCCGGGCATGTTCTCGGTGGCGACCGCGATCGCCGTGACGTTGATCTTCGGTTTGAGCGCCGTTATCGCCTTGATAGCCGCCATCACCGAGGCGGCCCCGGCCATGTCCCCCTTCATCGCGCCCATCCCTCCCGCAGGCTTGAGTGAGATGCCGCCGGAGTCGAACGTGATGCCTTTGCCCAGCAGTCCGAGGTTGTTATCCGCGTCGTCGGGATCGCCCGTGTAGCGCATGACGATCAGGCGCGGCGGCATCCTGCTACCGGCCGCCACCCCGAGGAGGGCGCCCATGCCCAGCTCCTCCATGCGTGTCTCGTCCAGGACGTCCAAATCCAGCCCAGCCTCCCTCGAAACTTCCAATGCGACGTCGACCAGGTCGGACGGCGTCAGGTGGTTTGCCGGCTCGTTCACCAGGTCGCGGCAGAGCGCGACCGCCTCCTTGATCGCGACACCCTCGTCCGCGCCCGCCCGAAGCTCGTCGACCTTTGCAGCGTCGAACTCGACGATCGTGAGCGAGTCCAACTCGGGCGGAGGCTCTTCAGGGGTCTTGTACTTGTCGAAGCGGTAAAGGCCGAGCGTGGTGCCCTCGGCCACCGCACGCGCACAGGAGCGAGGTTCCAGCCCGCCGATACCTGCCCCGTGCGCAAGAGAGGCCACGGTCTTGATCCCTTTGGCCCGCAGGTACCTCGCCGCCTGCGCGGACACCGAGCGCACCGCGTTCAGGTCGAATTTTTCCGCCTTCCCGAGACCGGCGACGAGAACGCGCTTGCTGCGCATTTTGCCGAGCGTGTGGATGAGAGTCACCTCCCCGCGCTTGCCCTTCGTCTCACCAGCCGCGATCAGGTCAGATATGGCGCCGTCCAGCGCCTTGTCCACCGCGCCTGTGCCCCCGCCGGGGGTGGTGACCCCATCGAACAGGTTCACCACGATGGCGTCAGCTTCACTGACGGTTATGTCTCCGCCTTCAACTGCGATTTTCATGAGTCCGATCTCCAGTGGTCTGATTACCTTTTACCTCGCCCGGGGGCGCCGTTTCACCGGCCGAAATTATATTCGACCGGAGCCCCGGACCGGCGATCCGCCTCTGCTATAATCGCGCCCAATTGTGAACCCCGCCCAGTGCGCTAGGCGGGCACGCTGTGTGGCTCGTCCATAACTCGTCAGAGAGCCTTGGGAGGCTGTATTGTCCGCACCGAGCAGAGCGGTCAGAGAGACCGAGCTAGTTGAAAAGGCCCACCGTTACCTGTCCGGCGGGTCTTTAGGGAACCTGGCCGGTGACCTGGTAATAGCCGAGGGGCGTGGCAGCCACGTCACCGACGCGTCTGGCAACGAGTACGTCGACTACCTGCTGGGGTCGGGACCGATGATTACCGGCCACGCCCACCCCGAAGTGGTCGAGGCGGTACGAAACCAGCTCGACTCCGGCTCCACGTTCTTCGCCAACAACGAACCGGCGATACTGTTGGCCGAGGAGATATGTAAAGCGATGGCCTGTGTGGACAAGGTCCGCTTCTCCTCCACCGGCACCGAGGCCACCATGTACGCCATGCGTGCCGCCCGCGCCTTCCGCAAGCGGGACAAGATCCTCAAGTTCGAGGGCGGCTTCCACGGCATGAACGACTATGCACTTCAAAACATGATGCCGTCCGATCCGCCCGCGTTCCCCCAGGCAAAACCCGATGGCGGAGGCATACCGGCTGCGGTGGCCGAGACCATGCTCATTGCGCCGTTTAACGACCTCGACTCCGCGGTCTCCATCATCGAGGGTCACCACGACGAACTGGCGGGGGTCATCGTCGAGCCCTTCCAGCGTCTGCTCGCCCCCCGGCCAGGCTTCTTGGAAGGCCTGCGTGAAGCGACGGCTCGCTATGAGATACCGCTTATCTTCGACGAGGTGGTGACTTCCTTTAGATTCGCCTACGGTGGCGCGCAGGAGTTCTACGGCGTCGTGCCGGACCTGTGCTCGCTGGGTAAAGCGGTGGCCGGCGGGTTCCCACTGACGGCCGTCGGCGGTCGTGAGGAGATCATGGCCCACTTCGACGCCTCGGCCGTGGAACCAGAGGAATGGATGCCCCAGATCGGTACTCTCAGTGGGAACCCGATCGCGTCTGTGGCCGGTCTTGCAACGGTCGAGATACTCAAACGGCCCGGCACCTACGAGCGCATGCACCAAATCGGCGACCGGGTGAAGCGGGCCCTGCAGGATGCCGTGGATCGAGCCGAGATCCCGGCGAAGGTGGTTGGCGAGAGTGTGCTCTTCGATGTCTATTTCACCGAGCACGACATTGTCGATTACCGCTCCACCCTCCTGGCGGACAAAGCGAAGCTGGGGCAGTTCAACCTCCTCCTGCGCGAGCGAGGCGTACTTAAAGGCGACAGCAAGTTCTACCTGTCGACCGAGCACACCGAGGCGGACGTCGAGTTGACGATCGCGGCCATTGATTCGGCCGTGGATGAGTTGGCGAACTGAACCGGCCCCGTCCGGCGAAGCTGCCTGAAAGAGGGTCTCAGAATTGTCCCTTAACCTCATAAGCGACGGCACACTCCTGATGGACGGGGGGGCCGTGTTTGGTCCGGTTCCCAGGGTGCAATGGGAGGCTTACCTCAAGCCCGACCGGCGCAACAGAGTCAAGCTGTCGCTCAACTGCCTGCTTATCCGCGCCGGTGACAGAAACATCTTGGTCGATACTGGAGCCGGGTCGAAGCGACTGGACGTGCTCAAAGACGCATTCGGTCTGAACGGCAACAAGCTCATCCGGGGCCTGAAGGCACACGATCTGACGGCCAGGGACATCGATACAGTTGTACTCACCAACCTGCGGTTCGATAGGGCCGGGGGCTGCACCAAGCTGGACCGCAGCGGCAAGGTGCTGCCGACGTTTCCCAAGGCGACGTACATCGTCCAAAGCGCAGCCCTGGAAGATGCCCGCAACCCCGGGGAGCGATCGGCCCCCCTCTACAACCCGAACGACCTTTTACCCCTCGCGGAGATGGACATGGTGGAGGCCGTGGAAGGTGAAAAGACTCTGGCGCCAGGAGTGGCGGTCCGGGCGACCAACGGCCCCAGCCCCGGCCACCAGGTGGTGACGATCGAATCTGGCAGCGAGAGGACCGTGTTCGCCGGGGACCTCATACCTACCCCCTTCCACCTGACGCCGGCATACATAGGTGCGCTCGACGACTCTCCCAACGCGACGCTCGCGGGCAAGCGCGAACTCCTGTCCATGGCGACGGATAAGGGCTGGCTGGTGGTGTTCGGCCAGGCGTTGGAGCAGTACGCTTGCTACGTGGAACTCCGCGCGGGAAGATACGGTCTGACGCGGGTGGAGCTTTAGGCGCGCCCCTCGCTCAATCAGTTGGCAGCCGGTTGGACGGTCGGATCGGTTGTCGCCAAGAGGGGCACTCCCACAACCGCCTCCCCTGCCTGCTCAATCAGCCGGGTCTGGACGACCCTGTTAAACAAATCCTTCTCCGACCCCGCAGTGACCCGGACGTAGTTGTCGGTAAGGCCGGTCCAGGTCCCGGCTTGCCGCTCTTCCCATAACACCGGCCTGGACGTGCCCAGTAACCTCTTCCTGAACTCCCTGCCGGTGCGTTTCCCCAACTCGATAAGCTCGGCCACTCTGTCGGATTTGGTCTCCGGTGGGACATTATCGTCAAAGTGGGCGGCGGTCGTGCCCGGACGGGCTGAGAAAGGGAAGACGTGCAACGCCGAGAAGCCAGCCCGCTCGGCCAGCTCATACGTGAGCCGGAAATCAGAAGCCGTCTCATCTGGGAACCCGGCGATCACGTCCCCTGTGATGGCTGGTTGGGGTAACCGGTCCCTAACGAGATCCACCGACCTTTCGTAATCCGCGGCGCTGTAGCGTCGCCTCATGCGCTGTAGCACGACGTCGCTGCCCGACTGGAGCGGCATGTGGAAGTGCGGGCAAAGCCGTTTGTCCGACCACAGGTCCAGCAGCGCCCTGTCGATCTCCTTAGGCTGCAGTGACGAGACCCGAATGCGATCAACGTCGGTCGCGTCGAGCACGGCGGAGATCAATCCAAACAGCGTGGAGGGCCCGTTACCAGAGAGGTCGAAACCATAGGTGCCCAACTGAGTGCCGGTGAGCACCACTTCGCGGTAGCCCGCGTCGACCAAGCGGTTGATTTGGGTGACTACTTCGGCCGCCGGCATGGAGCGCTCCCTCCCCCTTACTCTCGGGACAATGCAGTATGCACATACTTGGTCGCACCCCTCTTGGATCTTCACCATCGCTCGCGTCTTCAACACTTTGGGTGGCAGGGGGAGTTCGTCCGAACCCGCGCCACACGTGGAGGCATCGCCCACGCCCAGCATCATCACGTCCTGGACGAGCCGGACCTTGTCGCCGTTCCCCGCCAGCAGGTCGATCTCGGGTAGTGCACACAACTCGGCCGGGTCGCGCTCCGCGTAACATCCCGTGGCGACGATGGTTGCGGCCGGGTTGCGGCGGCGAGCCGACCGGATCGATTGCCTAGCCTTGCGGTCTGCGACGTGGGTAACGGTGCACGAGTTGACTAGGTAGACATCGGCTGGCTGGTCGGTGGCGACGAGGTCGAAGCCGGCCGAGTTGAACCTCGCAGCAAGCAGTGCGGTATCGGCCTGGTTGAGCTTGCAGCCATGCGTCTCAATGGCGACCGATAGACGACCCTGCAGCGTGGAAGGCACCGGTAAAAAAAGCTCCTAGTATAGAGGTGCTGAGACCAGCGATTATAGCCGAGTATGAATGGCTGGCGAGCTGGCCACCCTGCTATAATCGGACCGAATTTTGACGGCTTGGAAAGTTCTCAGATACTCTCCATCCGAATCCGACGGGCCGGCCGGACCGATCTCGGGTGGTTCGGCCGGCCATGGTTATCGTCTCACTCTCAGGAGATCGTCCCCATATGGCGAACCGTGTTTTTGTGACCGGATTGGGAGTGATAAGTCCTCTCGGACTGAACGCCGATACCACCTGGAACTCGATCGTCTCCGGCAGGTCCGGGGTAGACACCATCACCGCCTTCGACCCCGAGGGTTACAAGACCACCATCGCCGCTGAGGTCAAAGACTTCGAGCCCACCGACTTCCTCGACCGCAAGCAGGCGCGCCGCATAGACCGGTTCGTCCAACTGGCTCTCGGTGCGGCCATACAGGCTGCCGACCACGCCAGCGTGGCCGTTACCAACTGCAACGCCGAGCGGATCGGTGTAATGATCGCCAGCGGCATCGGCGGTATCATCACCATATCCGAGCAGTTGGACGTGCTCAACGAAAAGGGACCGAGGAGGGTCAACCCGTTCTTCATTCCCATGATGTTGCCCGACATGGCGTCAGGGCAGGTCTCCATGCATCTGGGTGCCAAGGGTCCCAGCATCGCGACCGTCTCGGCCTGCGCCAGCGGTGCGGACTCCATCGGCGCCGCCTTCGACATGCTCCAAGGCGACCAGGTCGATATGATCCTCGCCGGTGGGTCCGAGGCCGCCGTCTGCCCCATCGGTATCGCCGGTTTCAATGCATGCCATGCGTTGTCTACGCGCAACGACGACCCGCAGGCCGCATCGCGGCCGTTCGATGTCGACCGGGACGGCTTCGTCTCCGGTGAGGGCGCCGCCGTCCTCGTCTTGGAGACTATGGAGAGCATGGAGAGCCGCGGCGTCGAGCCGATAGCCGAGCTGGTGGGGTACGGAGCATCAGCAGACGCTCACCACGTCACTCAACCCGCGCCCGAGGGTGAGGGTGGAGCGAGGGCGATGCACCGAGCCCTGGAGGTCGCGGGCCTGAGGCCCGATGAGATTTCCTACATCAACGCCCACGGCACCTCCACTCCACTCAACGACAAGTACGAGACGATGGCCATAAGGTCGGTCTTCGGCGAGGATGCCTACCGTATCCCCATCAGTTCCACAAAGTCGATGACCGGGCACCTGCTGGGCGCCTCGGGCGCGCTGGAGGCGGCTTTCTGCGTCCAGGCCATCTCCCAGGGAGTGGTGCCCCCGACGATCAACTTGGACAACGCCGACCCGGACTGCGATCTCGACTACACGCCAAACAAGGCAAAGAAGGCCAAGTTGAAGACCGCCCTCAGCAACTCGTTCGGCTTCGGGGGGCACAACAGTTCCCTTGTCTTCCAGGCCCCCGACCGTTAAGGTCGGCAATCGGCCATTACGAGGTAGCCTGAGGTGACTCAAGGCCGCCTGTTCTCGGACGATCAGCCCGTTACCGAAGCTCTGGACGCCTGGCGGCCGCTTCCCCAGCCACCGGTCGGTTTCGGCCAGAAGCTCGGCCTTCCCGCGTTGCACGCCCTGCTCCTCTACAACAGGGGCATCAGGCGTCCCGGCGACGTGGCGGCATATCTAGCTGGGGACGAGCGGTTGCTGAACGACCCCGGACTCCTCCCGCACATGGGCGAGGCAGTTGATCTGCTCGAACGGGTGACCGGCTCCGGCGGTACCGTGGCAGTTTACGGCGACTTCGACGTCGACGGCATCTCCGGCACGGCGGTGATCTGTCGCACGGTGAAAGCGCTGGGCGGGAGGCCGCTCCCCTACATTCCCAACCGGATGTCCGAGGGCCACGGGCTCCAAGCGGACGCCATCAAACACCTAGCGTCGGAGGGAGCCGAACTGCTCATCACCGTCGATACCGGAACCACGGCTGCGCCCGAAGTCGCTCTGGCGCGCTCCCTGGGCATGGAGGTGATCGTTACGGATCACCACGTCGCCTCCGACGACGTTCCTGACGGAGTGCCAATCCTGAACCCGGGTCTCGTCCCTGACGTCGGCGAGCCGTACCCGTACACTGGGCTCACTGGGGCGGGCGTCGCTTTCAAGCTCGCCCAGGCTGCTTACGAGAGCGCCGGACTTTCCTTCCCAGGGCCCCTTCTGGAGCTGGCGGCCCTAGGCACGGTTGCGGACGTGGCCCCGCTTACGGACGAAAACCGGTTCATCGTCGGGCGCGGGCTGGAGGGTCTAAGACGTACCGGGAATTTGGGCATAAACGCCATCGCCCGGCGCGGAGATATCGACCTGTCTACGCTCGTCGCTCGGGATCTCTCGTTCGGGCTCATCCCGCGTCTGAACGCCGCCGGCAGGATGGACGACCCGTCCCTGAGTCTTCGGCTTCTCACGACAGAAGACCCGGTGGAAGCAGGAGACCTCGCCGGTCGCCTGGAGACGCTGAACGCTGAAAGGCGTCGCGTCACCGACAGGAGCGTCCGTCAGGCCGAGGAGATGGTATCGAGCGCCGGTATGGATTCAAACGCCGCGATCGTCGTCTACAGCCCGGACTGGCACCTGGGCGTGATCGGCCTGATCGCCGCCCGACTCTCCGAGCGACACGGCCGGCCGGCTGTCGTCGGGACTCTGATCGACGGCAGGATTCGGGCAAGCGCTCGCGGGCCTGATGGAGCCAGCGTTGTGGAGGCCATTGAAGCGACTGGGCTGCCCTTCCTGCGCATGGGCGGCCATGCGCAGGCGGCCGGTTTCACCCTTGGGGAAAAACATCTCGGTGACTTCGAACGCCTCTTCCCCGACCGGGTCGCCGAGCTCGGTTCGGGTCTGATCGCCACCAACCAGGTCGAGTATGACTGTGAGCTGGAGCTATCGGCTGTCAACCAACCCAACTACGCCTTCATAAGCTCCCTCGCGCCGTTCGGTCGAGGCAACCCGGCGCCGGCATTCATGACGAGGGGGGTGCGGGTGAGGGACGCACGCGCCGTGGGGCGGGACAATGCGCATCTGAAGCTGCGGCTCTCGGGGGATGGCTCGGAGTTGGATGCCATAGCCTTCGGTCTGGGACCGAGGCTCGTCGAGCTGGGACCGGCGATAGACCTCGTCCACACCATCGAAATCAACGACTGGGGCGGCAGAAGACGCCTGGAACTGAAGGTCGTGGACTTCCGGTCTGCCGACTAGCCCCTTTTCTGCCTCCGCCGCCGCGCCCGGGTGCCACGGACTCTCGGTCCCGCTTCTGCGGGTTCCATCTCGGGAGCCCTTTCTGTCAACCTAGCCTTGTAAACCAGTAGAGGCACGCCGACCGCCAGGACCACCAGCGCTATGTAGTGCGCCTCCTGCATTCCGGCCGCCCAGATCCTGTCCTCGCGTGCGAAGCTGATCGCGAACCTGCCCAGGGCGTAGAGGGAAATGTAGAGCGCCCAGATCATCCCGTTGGGCTTGAGCCGGCCGCGCATCGCCCACAGGACCGCCAGCACCATCGAGTTCCAGATGATTTCGTAGAGAATCACCGGCTCCGCGCCGACGGAGGCGGCCGAAGAGGAGTGGCCGTTCGGGCAGTTTCGCGCGAGGGAGTTCATGTGGGTCCAGCTCATGCTCAGGAGGTGGTCGGCTGCCTTGGCACAGTGCTCGCCGTTGACGATGTCGCCCAGCCTGCCAATGGTCTGGGCCAGCAGCAGTGCCGGTGCCGTGAGGTCCATGAGGATGCCCCAGTGAGGCCGGGGCACCCGTGCGATGGCGACGTAAGCCAACCCTCCCGTGAAACCGCCGAGAATGCCGCCCCAGACGCCGATGCCGCCGCTCCAGATGGCGATGATTTGGGCCGGGTTGCTGCCGTAGAAGCTCCAGTTGTCGATGACGTGGACGAGGCGGGCGCCGATGAATCCGCCCAAAACAGCCCAAAGCGCCATTGAGTAGACGGTGTCGGGGTCTATCCCCCGGAGCGGCGCCCATCGCGCCACCAAGTAGATGGCGATTACCACGCCGATGAAGCTGAAAATCCCGTGCCAGGCGACGACGAAGCCCCCGGCATCGATGAGATTGGGCCCGACAGGGATTTCGATCAAACGCGGCTAACTCTACCCAGAAAATTTTGCGAAATGAATATCAAGTTGGCCTAAGAAAAGGGTCACGCCGATTCTAGGGTTCGGCTCCCCGGGTGTCAAAAGAACCTGACGGTCGAAAACCCGCCGACAGCGCGCCTCCAGACATCTCGAATCCGCACTTTCCGTGCGGCATAATCGGAGGGCGAGACAAAAGCCATGTCAGAGCGGGCTACGAATGTTCGGGATTCGATGGATTCGTTTCTCTCCCACCTCCGGGTGGAGCGAGGGGTCTCTGCCAACACGCTCTCAGCCTATCGCACCGACCTCATTCAACTGGCCAATTTCCTTCGATCGGATTCCGGCGATCCAGATCAAATCGGAGTGACGTCTGCCAAGTGGGTCCCCGTTAGTTGGAGCAAGGTGGACGAGTCGGTGGCGATGGCGTATGTGCTATACCTGACCGAACGCGGTTTTAGGGACACCACGCGCGCCAGAAAGATCGCCTCCATGAAGTCGTTTTTCGGGTTCTTGCTGGACGAAGGCTCCGTGGCGAGCGATCCGACGAAAAACATCTCGGCACCACGTCTGGGACGATCGCTACCAGACGCGCTTTCGGAAGACGAGATGGACCGTTTGATTGACGCACCCGAAGGGAACAAACCCACTGAGCTTCGAGACCGGGCGATGCTGGAACTGATGTACGCCGCGGGTCTGCGGGTCGGAGAGCTTGTCGGTCTGGACGTGAAGAATGTGGACCTGGAAGCCGGTACGGTACGGGCCTTCGGCAAGGGCGGCAAAGAGCGGCTGGTGCCAGTCCATTCCGGTGCCGTCGGGGCGACGGCGGCCTACCTCACCAACGGACGGCCCGGGCTGGTAGGTGACGGTTCGGGCCGCGCCCTGTTCCTCGGGGCCAGGGGCGGCAGGCTTACTCGGCAGGGCTTTTGGCTTATACTCAGGGGGCGCGCCGTGCAGGCCGGAATAGACAAGAAGCCAACCCCTCATACGTTGAGGCACAGCTTCGCCACCCACCTCCTCCACGGAGGAGCGCCGTTACGGCACGTACAGGAGTTGCTGGGGCACGCCAGTATAACGACGACGCAGATATACACTCACCTCACGAGTGAGCACGTGCGGTCTGAGTACGACCGGGCCCATCCGAGGGCCGGTTGATGGGAAATACGGGAGCTTGAATGGCTGACAAAGGAAAGCGGGTCGCCTCTAGGCAGGCGCAGTTAAAACGGCGAAAGCGGAAGGGCAAGGCCCGTTCCCATCGGTTCGACGCCGGTCCAGGCGAAGTAGCCGCCACGACTCCCGAGGTGGCCGCTTCCGGGGCGACCGAGTCCACGACTCCAGAGCCGACCTCTCCCGCAGCACCGGCTGCTGCTCAGACGACCCTGGAGACCCTACCCGACCCTTCCCGAACCGCTGCAAGCATCCGCACCTCCAAACGCGGCCGCGCAGCTGCGCGCGCCGAGGCGGCCGCGACCTATCCGTACCTCGGTGTGGAGCTTCGCCACATCGGAGTGGTCGCGTCCGTGCTAGCCGTCGCGCTCGTCGTCCTCACCCTTCTCCTGCGCTAGTCTGGCTCCTGCGTTAATCGGAGCACCGCCCTATCGGCGCTCGGTACCCCGTCATCTCACCGCCTCCCACTGGGACGGCGGACTACAATCGCCGTAGCTGATGACTACACGAAAGTTCTCCCAGCGCCTCAGTGCCGTACCCACCCGCCCCGGCGTGTATCTAATGAGGGACGCCGGGACCAAAGTCCTCTACGTGGGCAAGGCCGCCGCGCTGCGCCACCGGATGCGGTCGTACTTCCAGAAATCCGGGAACCTGCCCCCCAAGATCCGCAGAATGGTCAAACTCGTCGACGATTTCGAATTCATCGTCACAGAGTCCGAGCAGGAGGCCTTCCTGCTCGAGAGCAACCTGATAAAGCGACACAAGCCACACTTCAACGCCCGACTCAAGGACGACAAGAGCTACCCCTTTATTAAGATCGACACCACCGAGGACTTTCCGCAGGTCTACATCACCCGCAAGGTCCGTGAGGACGGCTCGCGCTATTTCGGCCCCTACGCCAGCGCCGGCAGCGTCAGGAGGACGATGGCGCTGCTGAAAAAGCTGTTCCCCTACCGGTCCTGCACCAAAACCATCACCGGTACCGATGAACGCCCCTGTCTCGATTACCACATCCACCGCTGTGTGGGCCCGTGCATAGGCGTCGTAGACAGGGCTGGATACGCGGAGGTCATCAACCAGGTCGTCCTGTTCATGGAGGGCCGCACCGACCGGGTCACCAGATCGATCAAGAAGCATATGACCCTGGCATCCGACAATCTGGAGTTCGAGCGCGCGGCGGCGCTCAGGGACCAGCTCGCCGCGATCGAGAGCGTGCATGAGGGCCAGAAGGTCCTGCACCTGTCGTCCGAGAACATGGACGTGATCGCCACAGCGACGTTGCGCAACGAGAGTTGGGTCGAGGTCTTCTTCATCCGCCAGGGCAAACTTATCGGCAGTGACCACTTCATCATGGAAGGAACCGCCGCCGACGATCCGGCCCAGATCGTGGCCTCCTTCATACGGCAGTTTTACGCCGCCAACCCCTACATACCGCGGCGCATCCTCGTCCCCTGGGTTCCGGATGAGCGCGATGCCATACAGACGTGGCTGTCAGATCGGAGAGACGGCGCAGTGAGCGTCCAGGTCCCTGAGCGGGGCGAAAAACGCCGGCTGGTGCAGATGGTGGAAGAGAACGCTGAGCGCGGCCTTGAGCAGCTAAAGATCAAGCAGGCCGAGACCACCGACCTGCAGGCCGCAATCGAGGAGTTACAGGAGGCTCTCAACCTGCCCCGGCCGCCGCAGCGCATCGAGTGCTATGACATCTCTAACATCCAGGGCACCAACTCCGTCGGCAGCATGGTCGTGTTCGAGGACGCTAGGCCCAAGAAGGCCGACTACCGGCGGTTCAAAGTCAAGGACGTCGTCGGCATAGACGACTACTCGAGTATGCGCGAGGTCCTGACCCGGCGCTTCAAGCGTTACAAGAGCGGCAACGCCGATGGTGCCGGCTCGAGTCCCGACTCGAATAAAGCCTGGACAAAGCAGCCTGACCTCGTGCTCATAGACGGCGGCAAGGGGCACCTCGGTGCCGCTTTACAGGTGTTCTTGGAACTGGGTATCGACACCGTACCCCTTGCTAGCTTGGCGAAAGAGAACGAGGAATTGTTCGTCCCTCATACCCCCGAGCCGATAGTGCTGCCGAAAACATCTCCAGCATTGTTCCTGGTGCAAAGAGCTAGGGATGAGGCCCACCGCTTCGCCATCACCTTCCATCGGGAGCGTCGATCCAAGGGCTCGACAAAATCCGCAATGGATTTAGTCCCCGGCATCGGACCGAAGCGGCGTAAGATGCTGCTTCGACGCTTCGGTTCGACCGCCGGTGTCCGCGACGCAAACGTCGAGGACATCGCGGCGGTCCCGGGCATGACTCTGACCCTCGCCCGAACGATCAAAGAGTATCTCTAGGGAACTGTTTATCGTTTAGGTTAGGTTGGTCTCCGAAGGTCGTTTAACCCTTGGTAGACTCGTCTCCGTCGTTTGTCCTCATGCTGAGGAACGGCTTGAGCATATTAGTGAACTCCAACGGGAAAATGAACTTGCTCGAAGGACTGGAGCCCAGTTCTTTGAGGGTGTCGAAGTACTGCAGGCTCATGGCCTTGACGTCCACTCCCTGTGCCACCTCGTTGACCCGTTCCAGCGCCACCGCGAAGCCGTCCGCACGCAGCTTCGCCGCCTGCTGGTCGCCCTCAGCGGTGAGAATCTCGCTCTGACGTACGCCCTCTGACTTGAGAATGGCCGCCTGCTTCTCGCCCTTTGCCACCGTGATCGCCGCCTGACTGACGCCCTCCGCCTCGATGATGGCAGCGCGCCGCACCCGCTCGGCCGACATCTGGCGATTCATCGCTTCCTGGATGTCACGAGGGGGCTCGATCTCGCGAATCTCAACCTGGGTCACCTTGATGCCCCAGCGGTTCGTCACCTCGTCCAGCCTAGCTCGCAACTGGTGGTTAATACGCTCGCGCTGCGACAGCACGTCGTCTAGGCTCATCTCGCCGATCACGGCCCGCAGGTTGGTGGTGGCTATACCCACCACCGCCGATCGGTAGTCCACCACCTCAAGAATCGCCTTGTCGGCCTGGTCGGAGATGGGCCGCATGTAAACGAGGAAGTCGATGTCGATGGGCGCGTTGTCCTCGGTGATGTTGGTCTGTCGCGGAATGTCGATCACCACCTCGCGGGTGTCGATCGACACGCTCCTGTGGAACGGCCAAACGAGGATCTTCATCCCGGGACCGCGCAGGCCGACAAACTGGCCTAGCCAGAAGACGCCCAGGCGCTCGTACTGCTGGACAATCACGATATATGGAATCATTGGGCCTCCGCTGTTCTCCACGAGGCTGCGCCTCGCCCTAATGCACTCTTCTGTTTATCGCCTCATCTCTTTGGCAATCGACCGTTCACCTGTCTGTGCCGGCATGCAATGCCCTTCGGCTCATGGCCTCATCGCCTCGCGATGAGCCGCTTCGCTACCGCCTCTCGTTGGAATATACCCTATTTCTCGCTCGGAGCCTCCTCGACCGCCCGTCTGACACGCAGTGTCAGGCCCTCGGTTGCTGTTACGCGTACCTGCTCGCCCGACTCGATGGGCTCGCTGGTGTCGCTGATGGCGCTCCATTCCTCGCCCAGCACGTTTACCGTCCCGGTCGGATCCAGTGTGGTAGCCGCAATCGCCGTCTCCCCTACCGTCGCCGCGATCTCCTGGCGGTCCGTCTCCTGCGGCGCCCTACGCGCCCGTAAGGATGTGCGGACGAGCAGCGTCATGATCGCGGCGATGGTCAGGCCGATACCCACCAGCACCCAGATGCTGACCCGGGAGCTGGGCCCGTCCAGGGCGGGGGGGGCGAAACCGCCGAACAGCAGGAACGCACCGAGCACGAATGCGATGCCACCGGCAACACCGGGCACACTCAAGCCCGGTGCCTGTGTCTCTATGTAGAACAAAACCATGGCAAGAACTATCAGGCCGAATCCTGTCCAGTTCACCGGCAGGTTGCCCAGCGCCACGAAGGCCAGCGCCAGCGCGATCAAGCCGAAAATCCCCGCCACCCATCCGCCGGGGTTGAAGAACTCGATCAATATCCCGAAGCCGCCGATGCTCAGCAGCAGCAGCGCGATGTTGGGGTTGGCGATGACTCCCAAGAACCGTTCGACGAGGTTGCGATCGATGGCCCGGGTCGAAAGCCCCTCGACCTCAAGCGCTTGGAAGGAGCCGGCGACCTCGACCGATCGACCGTCGATCTGGGCGAAAAGGTCCTCGAAACCGGTCGCGATCAGGTCGATCACGTCCAGATCCAGCGCCTCAGGTGCCGAATAGGACGCGGAGTCGAGCACAGTGGCCTCCAGTGCCTCGGCGTTCCGGCCTCTTTCGTCGGCGATGCTTCGTAGGAACGCGGCGGCGTCCTGGGTCGCCTTGGAGGCCAAGGTATCGGGCAAATCCTCTCCGCTCGGGTCCACCGGTGAGGCCGCTCCCACGTTGGTGGACGGCGCCATAGCCGCCACGTGTCCGGCCGCCAGGACGAAAGTGCCGGCCGACGCCGCCTGTGCTCCCGACGGCCAAGTGTAAACGGCGACCGGGATCGGCGAGGCGAATATTGCCTCGACCATCTCCCGTGTGGAATCCAACAGTCCGCCGGGAGTGTCCAGCAGCACCAGTACCAGGGCCGCCTCGCGATCCGCCGCGACGTCCAGCGCACGGGAAAGGTAGCCGGCCGAGACGGGGTCGATAGCCCCGTCCATCGTGATGACCGCCACGTGTGGCTCGGCGGATTGAGCCTCAACGTTCGAGGCGAGCAGACCAAGAAAGCCCAGTACGGATATGACCCCGAAAGTGGCGGAAAGTCCGGTGCCAAGAAGCCTTCGACAGGGAGCGCGGGCCTGATCAGAAGAGACCATCATACCCATTCAAACGGAATTGATTACCCCAGAGGGTTTTGGTCTTGTTTTTCAGTGCGGCCTTGGCCATGTTGCTCCTACCTTCCAAGAGGTATCTGGCCAAATTGGCCGCACCTGAAACGTGCTTTGTTGCCTCCTTCTCAGGACATGCTCAGGACATGCCGATCTCCCGCTCAACTTCACCCAGCACCTCGTCAACCCCCTGCATGATTCGGTCCACTTCATCCCGGGTTATGCACAAGGGCGGGCTGAAGACGAGCAGACCCCGCGGTCGGATGATCAGCCTGCGCTCGGCAAACTTCTCCGCCATGCGCTTCTCAACGCCCAGCTCGGTGGGGAACCGCCGCTTGGTAACCGGATCACTGACGAGGTCCATCGCCGTCATCAGGCCCAAGCCTCTGACGTTACCCACCATGGGATGCTTGGCTCCCACGGAGTGCATCTGTTCCATCAGGTACTCGCCCACTTCGGCGGCATTCTCTACCAGCTTGTCTTTTTTGATGATTTCGATGTTCGCCAGCGCCGCGGCTGCTATCACCGGGTGCCCTCCGAAAGTGAGCGTTTGGGCGAAGATGTTGTTCGGCCCCGCGAACGCGTTGGCGATCTTCGGACTGGCGATGGTCGCGGCCATCGGGACGTAGGAGCTGACTAGGCCCTTGGCCATCGTCATGACGTCGGGAGTCACGTCCCAGTGGTTAATGCCGAACATCTTCCCGGTGCGGCCGAAGCCCGTGATCACCTCGTCGACGATCATCACCACGCCATATCGGTCGCAGATCTCCCGCACCATCGGCCAGTACTCAGGACCGGGTACCGAGCAGGCGTCGTACGCTGTGTCGGCGCAGAACGCTTCGCCGATGAACGCGGCAACGGTGTCGGGCCCGTGGAAGAGGATCAGATCCTCCACAGACTTCGCCGCACGAATGGCGATTTCAGAAAGGCTTTCACCCCCGGCGTCGGGCCGGTACGGGTTCGGCTGTCCCGCGTAAAGCATGCCCGGGAAGGCGGGCTCGTAATCGCTCCTGCTCCCTCGACTCCCGAGCCAGGAAGTTATGCCGGTCGCTCCGTGGTAGGAGCCCATCCTGCTGATTACCTTGTAACGGCCTTTTTCGCCATTGCGCTTGTGATAGGCCTTGGCGATCTTTATCGCCGTCTCATTCGCCTCTGAGCCCCCGGTAACCTGCCAGGACCGCTGCAGGTCGCCCGGGGTTATCTCAGCCAGCTTCTGGCTGAGCCTCACGACGGGCTCTGTCGTGGTGCCACGTGGTGTAAAGCTGAGGGCCTTTATCTGGTCCCTGACCGCGTCGGCTATCTCGGTACGGCCGTAGCCGATATTGACGCAGAGGTATCCTCCGTTGACGTCCAGCCACTCGTTGCCGTCCGTATCGTAGACGTTGAGGCCCTTGCCGTCGACGACGATGAGGGGCTCGCCCTCCTCTGCCATCTCGTTCCAGTTGCGCAAGTGCATCCAGTTGTGGCGCAGCGATGACGTGCGCAGCGCGTCTGTTTCATAGGTTTGCCGCTCTACAGTATTAACCATTGTTCAGTTGACCCCCATTTCGGCCTCGACCTCGGTGAGGGAGGCGTCTATACCAGCGACAATCTCGTCGCAATCGTCACGTGTCACACAGATCGGCGGACCGACCGTGATGATGTTGCCGTCCGTCGCCAGTATCAGTCCCTGCCTGCGAAACGCCGCGGTGAGCCGTTTTGCCAGCCCGGCGGCTTTCGGGAACCTCTCCCTGGTGTCACGGTCCGCCACCACCTCCACTCCGATCAGCAGCCCTATACCTCGGACATCGCCGATCATCTTGTGGTTGTCCATCAGATCGGTCAGCCCGGACTTGAGGTATTCGCCTTGGACACGGGAGTTCTCCACGTAGTCGTCCCGCTCCAGGATTTCCAGGTTCTTGAGGGCGGCGGCGGCCGTGACCGGGTGCCCGCTGGCCGTGATGGCGTGGTTTATGTTGTCCGAGCCGAAGTGATCTGCGATGTTATCGCTCACGACCGTGGCGGCGAGCGGCAGGTAACTTGAAATGATGCCCTTGCCCATCGTCATCACGTCGGGCTCGATGCCGAAATGCTCGATTCCGAACATCTTCCCGGTGCGGCCGAAGCCGGTGATGATCTCGTCGCAGATCAACACAACCCCATAGCGGTCGCAGATCTCGCGCACCATGGGCCAGTACTCGGGTGCCGGCACCGGCGCACCGGGCGGCTGCGCCACTGGCTCGCCGATGAACGCGGCTACCGTGTCGGCCCCGTGCATGAGAATGGCGTCCTCCACGGCCTGAGCGCACCTGACCGCGGTCTCCGACGGCGTCTTGCAGCCGAACTCGTCGCGGTAGTGGTTGGGTTGCGGCACGTGGATCATGCCGGGCGCCATAGGCTCATAATCGCTGAGAGAGAAGTCGGTGGCGTTGTTGCCCAGTCCCATGACTCCAGCCGTAGTGCCGTGGTACGAGAACTTTCGGCTGATGATCTTGTACCGGCCTCCCTCACCCCGGCGTTTGTGATAGGCGCGAGCGATCTTGATCGCCGTTTCGTTGGCCTCGGAGCCGCCGGCGCCCGGGAATATCCGGTTCAGGTTGCCGGGGGTCATGCCGGCCAGCTTTTCCGCCAGTTCGATAACCGGGACGGTAGTGGTGCCATTGGGGAAGAACGTGATCTTGCAGAGTTGCTCGTAGGCGGCCTCCGCGATCTCGTCCTGCCCGTAGCCGAGGTGGACAGACGTATAGCCACCGTGAGCGTCTAGCCAGGTCTTGCCGGTCGAGTCGGTGACACGCACCCCCTTGCCCTCGACCATGACGATGGGCTCGCCGGTCTCGGCCATCTCCGTCCAGTCGGCGTTGTGCATCCACTGGTACTTCAGCGACGCCTGTCGAATAGCTTCCGTGTCGTGAGTGGCAATCAAGCGAAGGCTCCTTTCGGTCGAGGGGGATCAAACGGTTGAAAGATGGCCGCAGCCAGGAGTGTCGAAGTCCTCCTCCTTGAACGGCCCAAAGTATAAAGGTCGCCGTTCACAAGGGAAACAGACAGTCCTGGCGGGCCCGAAGTTCGGCGGCGAAGGACTCCTCTCTGAGCGTCACGTCACCCTTGGTTACGGCGGCGCCCTTTGCTATCGGCCGAGTCACAGTGGCGCCGTCCGACAGTCCCATGGGTAACAGCCTCTCCTGCGCAGCCGCCGACATCCTTTCCGCCTCGCCGTACACGGTGTAGCCTCCGTCCCCGTCCAGCACGTCGCCCGGAGCCAGGTCACGCTTGGCTATGGAGATGACCTCGGACGCCGGGGCTCCGATAGACGCGCCCGTTGCCTCGCCGCGCAGCGCCGCCGTCACGATGCTCACCGGTGTTTCCAGACCCACAAAGTGGTACGGCCGGTACATGAGCCCGTAGCGTCCTCCACCCCCGGTCGGCACCCCGTATTCCGCTATCGCACGTCGCCCATACTCAGAGTCGCTGCCGAAAACCACGAACACCCCCCAGCGGATGTCGTTCGGCACCGAGGAGCCATCCGGGTAGACGCTGCTGACGACCTCGACCGCGCCCGTACTTTGGAGAATGCCTCCATCCGCCCGGGGGCACAACACCGAAGGGATGTCCTCGATTGGGGCCGCCGGGAAGTGCATTCCGCGGATGTCCGGGAGTAAACCCGTCATGTTCGAGACGGCGACCATCTCCACCGCGCTCTTGGTGCCGTCGAGGAATGAGTTGTACATCTTCGGGTTCAGGCTCGCTCGCTTAACCTCTTCGTCCGAGTGCCCGTAGAAGCCCCACACCGTGTCCGGGGTGCTTTCCCGGTACTCGGGCAGGTATTTCGAGCCCTTTCCGGCGGCGATGACCTCGAAACCCAGCGTTGCGGCCCAGTCGAACAACTCTTTGATCAGCGCCGGTTGGTCTCCATAGGCCAGTCCATAGGTGACTCCGGCCTCGTCGGCCAGGTGCTTGAGAATGGGACCGGCGAGCACGTCCGCTTCCACCGTCGCCATCACCACATGCTTGCCCCGCATGATCGCGTCGGTGGCGTGGCGGCAGCCCGCCTCGACAGAGCCGGTCGCCTCCAGCACAACGTCGACGCCGGGTCCGGATATCAGAGAGCCGTCCCCCGTGGCCACCACCCTGCCCTGCCCGATGGCGTCCACCGCCGCGCCTTCCTCGTCAGTCACAACGACCTGGCTCCGGTCCACCCCCGCCCGCTCAAGCGCGGCCAGCGCCCGATCCGTTTGCAGGTCGGCTACCACGGCTATGCGTACCCCGGTCATGCGGTGGAGTTGGATCAGCGCCAGCGTGCCGAACCTTCCGGCTCCAAGCACGCCGACTCTTATGGGCTCGTCGGCGCGCTCCAGTCGGCCAAGCCTGGCGTGAAAATCCCACACCATCTAGTAGCCCGCCCGCTTGTCGACTTCGTAGAGCAGCGGTTTGCTCGTGAAATAGCGCCGCAGGTTCTGCCTGAAGATGTCTCTGCGCCTGGAGAACGTCTCGGCCGTCTCGGCCGAGACGTGAGGCGTTATCAACACGTTTGGCAGGTCCCAGAACGGGCTGCCCTTCGCCAGGGGCTCGTTTTCGAACACGTCGAGCGCCGCACCGGCTATTCCCCCGGACCGCAGCTCCTGCAGCAGCGCGTCCTCGTCGACTACGCCTCCGCGGGACACCACGACGAAGCGAGCACTCGGCTTCATGCGGGTGAACACCGACGCGTCGATCATATGCCTGCTACCAGGAGCGAAGGGTGCAGTCACGACCAGCCAGTCCGACGTCTTGGCCAGGTCGCCCAGTCGTGCCACCGGCCATGCCCCGTCCACGTATTCCGAGGTGACGTCTCTGGGGTCGACCCCGTACACGGTCATGCCGAAACCCTTCGCCCGACGCGCGATTGCCAGGCCGATGCCGCCCAGTCCAACCAGCCCCAGGGTTGAGCCTTCGAGTTCGGTAAGCGACTCGTGCCAGTACGGGATGTCCCACTCGTGGCGGCCCTGTGCCTCCCACATCTCTCTAAGCTGATGGGCGAGCGTGATGATCATGCCGAAGGTGTGGTCGGCGATCGGCGCCGTATGCGGGCCGATCATGTTGGTCAGCACCACGTCCGACTCGGCCACCTCGGGCGTTTTCAGTACGGCGTCCACTCCGGTGCCGCCGCACTGGATCCAGCGCAAGGACTTGGCGGCGAGAAACACTTCCCTGCCTGGCCAGCCGTAGAACACCTCGGCGTCCCAGACCTCTTCGAGCTGCTCGCCGACCGACGGTGCGGGCACGAACTCGTGGTCGGGAAACTCGCGCGCAAGCTCCTCATAAAACTTGCCTTCTACGTAACCGAGAACGATTTTCATGGACTTGTCTTGGCTTCCGGGTTGACGCAGGTCTTGAGTGGCTTGCCGGCTAGGCCGTTGATCACGTTGGTCGCGGCCAGCATCGACATGTCCCGCCTCGTGCCCACGCTGGCGCTGGCGATGTGTGGCACGATCAGACAGTTGTCGAGCGTCAGCAGCGGGTGGTCGGACGGGATTGGCTCGGGCTCGGTCACGTCCAGGCCGGCGCCGGCGATCTCCCCGGCCTTGAGCGCTTCGTACAGAGCCATGTGGTCCACGACTGGGCCTCTGGCCGCATTTATCAAGATCGCCGAGCTCTTCATCTTCCTGTAGACGTCGGCGTTCATCATGTGGTGGGTGCTGGGGTTCAGGTCGACGTGCAGGCTGACGAAGTCGGACTCGGCCAGCAGAGTGTCCATGTCGACCTTCGTCATTGGTAGCCGGGCCTCGAGGTCCTTGCGCTCGTACAGGTCGAAGTACAGCACCTTCATGTCGAAGCCCGCCGAGCGGCGAGCCATCTCGAAGCCGATGCGGCCCATGCCCACGATCCCGAGCGTGGCGTGGTGAATGTCCTGACCAAGGAAATGCAGCGGGTGCCAGGTCCGCCAGGAGCCGTTGTGCGCGGCCGTGTGACCCGGCACTATCAACCTGGCCGCGGACATGAGCAGCGTGAAGGCGAAGTCCGCCGTGGTGTCAGTCAGCACGTCCGGTGTGAACCCCACCGGGACGCCGCGCCTGGTCGCCTCATCAATGTCGATGTTGTTGTATCCGACGGCGATCTGGCTGACGACCTTTAGCTGCGGTCCGGCCGCGTCGAAGAACTCGACGTCGATCGCGTCATTGAGCAGGCACAGGATGCCGTCCACTCCGGCCGACCTCTCCAGCAGCACATCACGCGGCGGCGGCATCTCGTCGGTCCACAAGTCGACGTCTGCCACCTCGCGCATGGCGTCCAGCGCCTCGGGGAATATGTCTCTGGTTACGAATACTCTGGGTCTCGCCATGTCAGACTCCTATCTTTGTTTCTGATTTCAGGCGTCGGTGTCGCTCGTCCCGGCAATTTCTGACGGCGCGCCGCGCACCGAGCCGCCCCGACCCCACTTGTATTGCGCTATCGTTTTTCCAAACACCATCAGTCCCCCGAGAATCGCCGCTCCCACCGCCCAGGGGTTCCAGTGCAGTAGGCCGCCCGCGAGCCAGGCAGTGGCGAAGAACACACCTCCGGCCCAGCCCACGTTTCTCGTGATCATGAACTTGCCGATCGCGACGGGCGCGGCGATAGCCACGCCGAGGGGCAGCAGCCCGGCGGTGGCGCCGAACATGGTGGCCATGCCCGTGTTGCCGTCGAACCCGAAGAACACAGGGAAGAACTGGCCCACCAGCAGGCTCAACATGGCCACGGTGATGAACCACGTTGGAAGGTCCAGGAACCATAGCGGCAGCGTCGCGACGACACCCTTTACGATGTCCAGCAAGAATACGACGACGCCGTACTTCGGACCCACCTGTCGCCAGACGTTGGCCGTGCCGGGGTTGCCGGTGCCTAGCTTGCGGATGTTGATGCCCTTCACCCGGCAGATCAGGTCCCCGAAGACCAGTGAGCCGACGAGATAAGAGCCCACGGCCCACACCGCGTAAAACCAGGCTGTCTGTAGTGATTCCATATCGTTTGGTGTCCAGGCATCGCCACCGGAGTTTGTCCGGGCGGTCGCATCGTGAGGCCGTGCCTGAACGAACCGACGTATCATATAAGATGCCGCCGATGCTCCTCAATGGGCATCAAATCAGGAGAAGTACCTACCGTGACAACAGGCCTCGCAGCGCTATACGTAGAGCCATATCGATTCGAACTGGAAGAGCTGCCGGTGCCCCTGGTCGAGCCCGGTGGAATACTGGTGCGGATCACCGCCGCCGGCATCTGTGGCTCCGACCTCCACTACTACCGAGGCCACCTCAAGCCCGGCAACTGGACCGGCGACCCACAGAATCGACCGACCATCCTGGGTCACGAGATGACGGGCGTGGTCGAGGCCATGGGTTCGGAGATATCAACCGACTCGCTTGGGAAGCCGTTGAAAGAGGGCGACCGGGTCGCATACACCTACTTCTTCCCATGCATGCGCTGCTACAACTGCCTGCGTGGTCAGCTAAACACCTGTCCCAACAGGACACGGCACCGCAGGCCCACCGAGGACTATCCTTATTGCTCGGGAGGTTTCTCACAGTACTTCTACCTCCACCCCGGCCACTTCGTGTTCAAGGTGCCCGACGAGCTGCCCGACGAGCAGGTGGCGCCGGTCAACTGCGCCGTCTCCCAGGTCATATTCGGCCTCAACAAGGCCGGAGTCGGCATGGGAGACACGGTCGTTATCCAGGGAGCCGGGGGGCTCGGTATCAACGCTGCTGCGGTGGCAAAGGAAATGGGCGCGGGTAAGGTCATCGTCATCGACGGGGCCGCCAACCGCCTGAGCCTGGCGCTGCGCTGCGGCGCGGACGACGTGGTTGACATCTCTGAGTTCAACGCGCCCGAAGCCCGGCAGGCTCGGGTACGTGATCTTACCGACGGTCGTGGCGGTGACGTCGTCATGGAGCTGGTCGGCCTCCCCGACGTCTTCGTTGAGGGCATCGAGCTGACGCGAAACGGCGGTACGCTGATAGAGATCGGCAACATGTGGCCGGGGGGTGCGACCGAGTTGGATGTGGCCAAGACCGTATGGGGCAACATCACCATCATCGGCATCGCCCATTACGACCCGTATACGCTACCGGTGGCCCTAGACTTCTTGGTGGAGGCGAAGGGAAAGTACGCGCTGTCGGAGTTGATGTCCCACAGCTTCCCGTTGACCGAGATCAACAGCGCATTCGAGCAGGCAGAGTGGTCCGGCAAAGACGACGGCACGAAGATAACCCGGGCATACCTACGGCCCTAATCGAGGAGATTTTTCATGATTCGACTACAGGCGTTTTACCCGAACACCAAAGACGGGTTTTTCGACCACGACTACTACGTCAACAAACATGCGCCGTTCGCGAAAGAGGTGCTGGGCCCGCTGGGAATGCTCGGCATGGAAGTGAGCAAGGGCACAGAGACGATGGACAGCGGCGAAGCCCCCTACACCTGCGTGGTGACGGTCACCTTCGAGTCCCGCGAAGCGATGGACGAGGGGTTCTCCGGCGAGCGCAAAGACAAGCTGCTTGCTGACATCCCCAATTTCACGAACGTCACCCCGATCATCCAGGTCGGCGAGGTGCTGCTCTAACCCGGCAAGGCGACGGCCCCCTGATGGCGGACGTGGCCCAATGGCCCTACTTTTCGAAATCCACGACCATCTTGATCTCGTCGGTGGGCTTGAAAAGACGCTTGAACGTGGGCTCTATCTCGTCGAGTGATATGAGGCTGTCACCCTTCAGCATGGGCTCGATGCACACGGCGCCGGACTCCAGCAGCTTGTAACACTCCGGCCACCACTCGGGTACGAAGGCGAACGTCGTCGTTAGCTCCAGATCTCTCGTGCACCAGTCCGCGGGCAATATGGGAACCTCCTCCCAGGCGATCGCCAGCAGGACCACCCTGCCCGCGTAGCGCACGGCCTCCAACGCCTGCTGGAGAGTGGGCTTGGCGCCGGCCGCATCGATCACCACTTGGGGTCCCTTGCCCTCCGTAAGCTCGGCCATGCGCTCGACCACGTCTTCCTCAGTCGGGTTCAGGACCTCGTCCGCGCCCAACTCTCTCGCCGCGGCCGCTCGTGCCGGTGCGGGCTCCGAGACGATGACCTTGGACGCACCCTTCGCTTTGGCGATCTGCAAAGAAAAGAGACCTAACGGCCCGGCGCCCAGCACGGCGACCGTATCGCCGCTCTTCATGTGCGACCGGTGCACCCCATGGTAGGCGGCCGCCATGGGCTCCACCATCGACGCCTGTAGATCGGTAACTCCGTCAGGTACAGGAGATGCCATCCAGGCGTCCATGAGGATGTACTCGGCGTACCCGCTGAACGCCGGTGGCAGCGTGCTCCAGCCCATGGTGCGGAAGTTGTACCGTGGGTTCTCCACGAACAGGCTCTTCGATCCTTCAGGCGGAGCGCCGCCCGCAGCACCTGCGACCCGGTCTCCGACCTTCCATCGCGCAACTCCCGAACCAACTTCTGAAACGGTCCCGGAGTACTCGTGGCCCAGTACCGACCCGCGCGAGGCGACGTCGTAGAAGACGCCGTGCACGTCGGTGCCACAGATCGAGCAGAACCGCGTCTTGATTACGATCTCTCCCGGTCCCGGCTCCGGTGTCGGGACATCTTTCACTTTGAAGCGGTGGCTGCCTTGGTATGTCGCTGCCTTCACGAAAGCTCCCTCGGGGTCGGATTTTCTATATGCGGCTGATCTTATTCCCGTCGCGGCGCCATCGACGCGTCAATAACTGGCTGTCGTCCAGGAGTTTCTGCAGAGTGGGATGTTCCGAATCTGCGAGCTTGGCGAACCCCAGCGCTTTTGCCGCATCTGCCGCCGCCGACCGCGCTCCGATGGAGCCGCCCGATCTGCCTGCCCGTTTCGACCAGCTTCGATCCACTTCTCGATCCCACCCATCGGGTGTTGTCTTTGCCGAGCCCATCTGGCTGAATATGACGGTGATATCGCCTGATCCGGTCGGTCGGATCACCTCGACCCCCGGCTGAGCCTCCATATACCTTGAGAAGGTCGAATAACCCTGGTCCCGAAAACTGAAGCTGGGATCGAGGCGCTGCAACGTGTCGCGTAGCTTGCTACCGCGCACCTTACCCTCTTCGTCCTGCGCCGCCTGCATTGCCCTCGCCAGCAGGGACTTGGGGGCCGCGGGTTTCGATTTCGGCGTCTTTTTCGATTCTTCTAAGTAGAAGAATCGGTCGCACGAATGTATGAGGGTCTGGGAGACCGCCGCCCGTCTGCCCGCCCCGAACACGGTCTTCCCGGCGGACCGGAGCCTGCTGATCAGTGGCACGAAGTCGCTATCGGAGGACACCACCACGAAAGTGTCCACGGGGGACTGGTACATCAGTTCAATCGCGTCGATGGAGAGCCGTATGTCGCTGGCGTTCTTTCCCGACGGCGACTGAAACAGGTGGATCGGCTCGATGCCCAGCCGCAGCATGTCGTCCCGCACCTTGGCCGCCTTGGACCAATCGGTGTACGCTCTTTTCACGATCGTCGGTCCGACCTCCGACACCTGGTCAAACAGCCATTGGATCGACTCCAGGCCGACATTCTCAAAGTCGATCAGGATCGCTATACGTCGCTCAGCCATTGTTCTCAGTCCTCATGTCCCGGGATGCGGGGAACCCCGGATCTTTCGCCGACGCCGTCGACACTTCGTCTGGGCATTTTACGCCCGACCGCACCGGGCACACCTTTTGCTACCATGCAACGGCGTCGCCGACACCTCGCCGCAAAAAGGCTGATCTGTTTCGGTCGGCAACTCTATGGGACCGATTGGACCGAGGAGGTTTGTAGATGAGTGCGGAGCTCGGACAGAAGGCCTATGACGACTCGATCGTAATCGACGGACTCAACGTCAGCCAGTGGGACAGCCCGGACGTGTACAGGAGCCTCCACGGCGGAGGCGTCACCGCCATCAACGCCACGATCGCCGTTTGGGAGGGGTTCCGCGAAACGATGGACCACGTCGAGCAGTGGCTTCACCGGTTTAGGGAACGCGGCGACACCCTCATTCACGCGACCTCGGTGGCTGACATCATCCGGGCCAAGTCCGAGGGCAAGACGGCCGTGGTGCTGGGCTGGCAGAATGCCTCCCCTATCGAAAACCGCCTCGACAGGCTGGAGCTGTTTCACGCGCTCGGCATTCGAATAATCCAGGTCACCTACAACGAGCGCAACCTTCTTGGCAACGGCTGTTACGAGCGCACCGATGAGGGCTTGAGCAGGTTCGGAGTCGATGCCGTAAAGGAGATGAACCGCCTGGGAATCCTCCCCGATCTCTCACACGTGGGAGACAAGACCACGCTTGAGACCGCCGAAATGTCAGAAGGTCCCGTATCCGCCACCCACTCCAACGCGAGGTCCTTCGTGGACCATCCGCGAAATAAGACAGACGACGCCCTGAAGCTGATCGCCGAGAAGGGCGGTGTGATAGGCGCGAACGCCTTCCCGATCTTCCTGCAGAAGGGCTACGAGTCCACGGTAGGCGACTACGTCGACGCCATCGAAGACCTGGTCGAACGGGTCGGAATCGACCACGTAGGCATTGGCACCGACTACACCCAAGATCAGCCGCACTCCTTCTTTGACTGGCTGTTCATGCAGCAGGGCACGAAGGTCGTGCTGGACGATAACCCGGTGCCGGACCCACACCACCACCCATTTGGCATGGAGACCCCGGACACCCTTTCCACCGTCGCGCATGGTCTTTCCAACCGCGGTTACGGCACGGAAGACATCGCCAAGATTATGGGTGGCAACTGGCTCCGCCTTTTCGAGCAAGTCTGGCGTCCCGCCGCCTGACCTGCAGGCCTCGTCCCTCCCCTCGCATTGACCTGCCCCCGGTCTTTGTACCACTCGCTTTGTTAGTCCGACGAGCACTGGCGTAAGGCTAGCAGGCAGGATTGCCCGTGGTGCTGGAGGCCTGTAGCCCAGAGAGCTGTGCGGCCTGACCTCGTTGTAAACGTGCCTGTATTGCTCTACTAGCACCTGCACCTCGGTCAGGGTGTAGAAAAACTCCCGGTCCAACAGTTCGTCACTGAGCTTTCCGTTAAAGCTCTAGACATACCCGTTCTCCCACGGTGACCCGGCCTGTATGTAAAGGGTCGCTGTTCCCAGCCAGCCCCGAATGGCCTGAGCCGTAACCTCTGGCTCATTATCGGAGCGGATGTGTTTGGGTACTCCCTGGTCGACATCAGCTCGGTCAGAGTCTCGATCACGTCCACTGACCTGATATGTCGGTCAGTCCTGATAGCCAGACACTCCCGGCTACGGTGTAAATCACTCGTTCGTCTGCGCCAATTGCCACAACCATGGCCAGGTAACCGTCCCTGCCACCTGCACGGCCTGCGGAACTCAGACCTGGCTGGGCTGGTTCCCATAGCAACAATAGTCCACCGCAGCAGAGAGAGTTGCGGTCAGCGGCCCCCGACCCAATAATCTGCGTTATGAAAGGCGTAGTGGCGTGTCCCCAGCCGTGGTCGGCTGAGGTCGGGGCAAACATCCTGGAAGCGGGCGGGAACGCGTTCGACGCGGCCCTCGCCACCGCATTTAACCAGTGGGTGTGGGACCCGTTCATGTGCGGTCCGGGTGGCATCGGCGTCGCACAGCTCTACGACGGCCGGACGGGTGAAAACCTCGCCGTCAGTTTTGCCGGACGGGCCGGCTCCCTGACTCGCGAAGACATGTGGGCCGACGACCTGCCGACTCGGTCTGAGATCTCGAGCCTGTTCTCGTTCTCGGACCACCGTAGTGAGCTGGGCTACACGTCCGTCATGGTTCCCAGCGTGGTGGCAGGGCTGGCGGAAATACATCGGCGCTACTGCACGCTGCCCTGGTCCGAGCTGCTGGAACCGGCCGTTGAGCAGGCCATGGCCGGTTTGCCCATGCACCCGACCTTTATGGACTGGTTCGTTACGCCAACCCAGCCGGGTCAGCCCACCGCTCAGGAGCGTTTCTCGGCGACCCCGGAGTGCGCGCGCATCTTCCTGGCGCCCAACGGAGAGCCCCTCAAATACGGTGATGTTATCGACATGGGCGATATGGCCGAGACGCTCGGTCGATTGGCGCGTGGCGGCCCCGAAGAGTTCTACACGGGCGATCTCGCACACGAGATGGCCGACGACATCGCCAGGAACGGCGGCTTTGTAACGGGTGACGACCTGCGCGACTACCGGCCTCGTGTCTACACGCCGTTGATCGGGAATTACAGGGGTCACAGGGTCACGACGGTCAAGCCGCCCGATTGTGGTCAGTCGGTGCTCCAGGCACTGCGTCTGGTTGAGTCCTTTGATCTGGCCGGCATGGAGCACGGGAGCGTCGAATACCTGGACGTGATCGGTTCCTCCTTGAGGCTGATGCACCGGGACCGGCTGGAGTTCAACGCCGATCCGGAGTTCGTGTCGGTACCGGTCGAGGAGACCATCCTGAGCGAAGCTCGCCTAGCGGAGCAGGTGGAGGAGATACGCTGTGGGCCGCGTGGGGACTTAACTGAAAAGCCGCTCGAACAGGGCCACACCACCACCGTCAGCGTCGCCGACGAGCAGGGCAGCATGGTGACGCTCACGCACACGCTTGGCTGGGCGTCCGGTGCCGTAACGCCGGGCCTGGGCTTTATGTACAACAACGGCATGAACCTGGCCGATCCGCGACCCGGTCGCCCGAACTCCATCGCACCGGGCAAGGCCCGCATGAGCAACATGGTTCCCACGATGTTCTGGGAGGGAGACCGGCCCTACATGGCCGTCGGCGCACTGGGCGGCGCCGTCATCGTCAGCGCCGTCTTCCAGGTGGCCGTGCACATGATCGATATGGGGATGACCCCCATCGAAGCTGTCTCGGCGGCCCGGGCGCACTCTGAGGGCGGTCCTTTGTTCTTGGAAGCACGGTTCCGGGGAGACGTGGCGGCGGAGCTTCAGCGCATGGGCCACGAGGTGCGGCGCGACCCATTCCCCCTCAATCCGATAATGGCCCGGGCGCAGGTCGCCGTCAGGAACCCGGACGGTTCGCTGGAGGGAGGCTCCGACCCTCGCGCGGGAGCCGGCGGCGTCGCCTACTCGCGCAGCTAGACCGCTCTGCCCCACACCCCATCGTCAGCTACCTCACCACCAGACGAAAATCGGGATGACTGTTCATCGATGATGAATTCAGGAGTGTCCGTAGACGACACTCCCGACACCGTTATCGCCTCCTTCGTAGCTGAGATGGACGTGTTGGCCACTACAACCTGGGTGTTACGTGCTCCGGTGAGGGCCAGTATGAGCGAACGATACGGGTAAATCTTCGCCTCAATTTGTCTGGAGAGCATCGACTGCATCACCGAAGAAGTCGGGTATCAACCCTGGAATCGGGCCAGAAATATCGAGCACGATGTTTGCCAGCCTGGATTCGATAATGGCGGCCTGAAGCGATTCTATTGTTTCTTCTTCCGCGTAGGATGAGTGGCCAAGTCTCGCGAGCCCAGCCACGAGTATCCCTGAAATGGCCAAGCCGAATAATAGCCCGAGTGCCAGCCCGCCAAGACTGTTAACTAAATTGGAGAATCCTAGCGTGCCCGCAGATAACATCGGGGTTAGTATTCCTGCGGCGATGTTCGAAGCTATGATTGAGGCAATTAGGATGATCAAATACGACAGCACCGTAGCGGCTGAGGCGCTCCCCAGAGAATCCGCCAGTTGCCTTCCCAGATCGTCGGCGTACTGTCCTGCTAATACCCATCCAACGATCAATCCAACAAACAGGAATATGGCTTTGATCAAACCATGACGCATACTGGAAAAAGCACTGGCGACCAATATCACAAGAATGGATATGTCCAGCAACAACGACATTACTGATACTCCCGGCTAGGTATTATCAGGATCAAAAAGGGAATAAGGGAAAGTTGACCTGCCCCCGGTCTTTGTACCACCCGCTATGTTAATCCGCCGTGCACCTTGGAAGGGCCCGCAGGCAGAATTGTCTGAGGTGCTGGAGGCCGGTAGCCCAGGGCTGAGTGCGACCCGATGCGTTTGTAGATCTGGCGGTACTGCTCGGTAAGCACCTGCACCTCGGTCAGGGTGTAGAAGATCTCCCGGTCCAACAGCTCGTCTCTCAGCTTTCCGTTGAAGCTCCCGGCATACCCGTTCTCCCACGGTGCCCCGGGCTGTATGTAC
>CAZWTT010000013.1:0-64121 GCA_964637315.1 uncultured Dehalococcoidia bacterium
TTGCATGCATTAAGCGCACCGCCAGCGTTCGTCCTGAGCCAGGATCAAACTCTAAATAACTGACATTTCCTTCCACTATCCAGTTGTTAAGGTACGGGCACTTCCCACGGGAGCGCTACCGGTGAACCGTTGGCTCTGAAACCGCAAGACGCCGAAGCCCCGCAAAGGCGGGGCCCGATGCTCAACTATAAAGCCGGGGCGACCGCATGGTCAAGGGTTTCGCCGCTAAAAAGGCATATTCCCCCGCCGCCTTCGATTTATCCTAAAATTGCTGGCGATATTGGCAGGCCAACAGTAAGGGAGTCGGTAAAGATGTCCACGGAAAATCGCACGAACTGGGGACGCTGGGGTGGAAACGACCAGCGGGGGATGCTCAACCTCCTCACTCCGGAGCGCGTGAAGGAGTCATTTGGTCTAGCTTCGGCTGGCAAAGTCTACAGTCTGGGCGCGCCCGTCGGTCGGGACGGTCCGGTGCATGCCTCTAGGAACACTTCATGGCATCTCGTGAACTCTATAAGCAACGATTTGTCTCCTGATGGGGGTGGTGGAGCCGACGACGTTCTCGTAACTCAATGCCACGCGTCGACCCATATCGACAGCCTCGCCCATGTCTGGCACGAAGGCGAACTCTTCAATGGCCACTCCGCTGACTACGTGACCCCTGAGGGGGCGCAACGATGCGGGGTTGAGAACATTGGATGGGTCATCAGCCGCGGTGTAATGCTTGACATACCAAAGCTCAAAGGTCTAGACCGGCTACCTGGCCGCCACGCCGTCACACCCGAGGAATTAGACGAAGCGGCTTCCAGTCAGGGTGTCGAAATCGTTTCAGGCGATGTCGTGCTGGTACGCACTGGCTGGTATACGACGTTTGCTGCCGGCGAGGCCGACATGGGCGGTGACTACCCAGGTGTCAGCCGGGCCGTATGCAGTTGGCTATACGACCATGACATCCTGATTCTGGGTGCCGATAACGTGGCCGTCGAAATCTACCCACCTGAGCCAGAGTCGCGCGGTAGTTTGCCGGTACACAAGACGCAGTTACGCGATCTGGGAGGATATCTCGTTGAGTTCCTTAATCTAGAGGAGTTGGCGAGAGACAGCGTCTACGAATTTCTGTTCATCGCAGCGCCCCTTCGCATCACCGGAGGGATCGGTAGTCCGATAAATCCACTGGCAATCGTCTGAGACGACTATTGTGAAGGAATTGTCGCGTCGGACTCGACTCTGGGCGTCGTCAAGTCGTGGTCAACACTCGTGAGTGGAGCGCAGGCCGTCGTTCATGACCCGGAGATCGGCGTGTTTCACGTGGGAGCCGACCCCAGGCGCGACGGCGTGGCGATAGGCTATTGAGAGACTGTGATTTTGAAACCTGGTACGAAAGGCAAAAGCGATGAGCGCTAACGCGAAGAGCCATAGAGCCCGGCGGAGAATTTTCGCAACCAGGCGCCGTGTTCCCGAAGCCATCGCCTTGCTGGAGCTTGACCATGAGGTGGAGGTGTGGCCCGAGAACACGCCGCCGCCCACCGACGTCTTGGCCGAGCGCGCTGCCGAGTGCGCCGCTCTAATGGTCGAGGCCGACGATGATGTGACTGAGGCGGTACTGGAGGCGGGCAAGGACTCGCTCAAGATCGTCTCGGTTAGGGCCGCGGGTATGGACAAGATCGATATCCCCAGTGCTACCGCTCGGGGAGTCATGGTCGCCAATACTCCGGGCCTGAACGCCGAGTCCACCGCCGATATGACATTTGCGTTGATTTTGGCAGTTGCCAGAAAGGTGGCCTTTGGCGACCTGCGTATACGCGACGGCGCCTGGACATCGTTCGACCAGGTCCCTTACCTGGGCACCGACGTCTACGGCAAAACGCTCGGCATCATCGGTCTCGGCGATATCGGCGAGAAGGTGGCCAAGCGAGCCATCGGCTTCGAGATGCGCGTCGTCTACCACTCCCGCACACGCAAGGCCGAAGAGGAGTTGATGTACGGGCTCGACTACGTAGAGATGGACAAGCTGCTGGCCGAGTCCGACTACGTTACGGTCCACGTTCCGCTCAATGACGAAACGCGACCCATAATCGGTGCACGGGAGATAGCCTTGATGAAGCCAGACGCCTTTCTCATCAACGCCTCTAGGGGACCGACGGTGGACACCGTGGCTCTCACCGACGCCCTGCGGGCCGGCCTCATAGCGGGCGCCGGCCTCGACGTCACCGACCCGGAGCCGATACCTGCGGACCACCCGCTGGTGAACATGGACAACGTCGTCATTACACCCCACATCGGCAGCGCCAGCTTGGCCACGTTCACCGCGATGGGCGTAATGGCTGCCCGCAACATCGTCGCGGCGTTGAAGGGTGAGCCAGTGCCCGCCTGCGCCAACCCCGAGGTAATGGAAAGCTCGTAGCCGCGCTCTTCGGCGGGCCTCGATTCACAGGTTCCAACAGGCGAACCGCTGTACACAGGTGAATCGGGTCACTCGCAGGCTCCCGGCGTCATGCGGGATGCACGCGCCCGGCGTGTTGCGTCACGCCGCGTGCACACGGTGGTCGTAGCGTGGGGTCGAACCGGAGGCTTGGCGATTCCGACATCGCGGCGCGACCCAATTCCGGACGGGAGGCTCTACCCTGACTATAACCGTAGCATCGAGGCGCGACGCCGAAACATCGGGCGACTCGACGACCGACTATCTCTCCGCTATTGGGCAGCATCCGCTGCTGGCGGCGGCCGAAGAGGTGGCGCTGGGTCTTAGGGTGGAGGCGCGGGTACGGTTGAGGGAGGCTCGCGAAGAACTGGCCTCACCGACCGGGTTGGACCCACACCCAATGGAACTGGTGGCCCGCCTTTTTTCAGGGCTCCTGCCGGATCTGCCGCTACTGCGCTCACTGAGCGCAGCGCTGGACGAGCCACGTGCCATGAAAAAAGACGGGCCGATCTCTGACCTGATCGTCGATCGCTCCATCTTTGAACTTTTGAACCGGGGGATGACCGCGGCGGAGCGGCGTGAATTGCCCGAAGCTCTGGGCATGCCGGAGGCCGAAATCGCCGGTGCCCTGGCTAGGATGGCGGCTGGGGCTAGGCTTTTGCCGGTGCCGGTGATCCGTCAGCTAGAAGCGCCCAACGGCACCACCGAGGGTGCCGCGGGGTTCGCTTCCGTATCGCAGGAAGGTCTGCGCCTAGCCGTCGATACCTGGGCCGCTTCGGAGTGTGAGGGAAGAGACGCCGCTGACACACTGGTGCGCTGCAACCTTCGATTGGTGGTAAGCGTGGCCCGCAAGTACATCGGCCTTGGGTTGCCACTCCTCGACCTGGTTCAAGAGGGCAATTTGGGGTTGATGAAAGCCGTCGAGCGCTTCAACCCCCACCGGGGCTTTAAGTTCAGCACCTATGCCACTTGGTGGATTCGCCAGGGAATGACCCGGTCCATCGCCGACATCGGCCGAACCATACGGCTGCCCGTGCACGTGGTGGAACGAGTGCAACGCTTGGCAAAGGCGGAGCGTGACCTGACCGCCCATCATGACCGCGAGCCGACCCTGAAAGAGCTGTCGGACGAGCTGAACTGGACCGAGCAGATGGTGGAAGAGCTTCGACTGCATCGCAGGCTACCGATTTCCCTCGAGGCCCCCGGCGGCGAGGATGAGTTCTCACTCATAGACTCCATTCCCGACATGACCACCGGTACCGTCGACGACAGGGCGGTGGAGGGCATGCACCGGGCGGACGTCATGCGTGCCGTGGACGGGCTTCCGTCCCGGCTGGCCACGATTATCAAGCTGCGCTTCGGACTGGAGGACGGTCGGCCACGGACTCTTGATGAGATCGGGAGTGTCATGGGCGTGACGCGTGAGCGCATTCGGCAGCTGGAACAGCAGGCGCTGGTTAGGCTCAGGGCGTCGCACCTGACGCCGGGCCGGGAAGCGATCGCACAGCCACCGTCCCGTCATATCGGCGACGCGGCCTGACGCTCTAGGCGAAGACGTCCACCAGCACACGGACGGCGGTGGCTGCCACCAACACACCCAGCAATACCCTCAGGTGTTGAGGTGACAGGCGCCGGTTGATCTCAAAACCGACCAGGGCGGCGGATATCGCGCTTCCCGCGATCACCAGCGCCGGAAAAAGGGGAACGAGAGAACTGCCAAGCTTGCCGGCCAGTGCGGCTCCTGACGCGAACAGCATGATTCCCAGATTGCTGCCGATGGCGATCCTGGTCGGTATGCCCAGTCTGAATATCATCAACGGAACCAGTAAAAACGCGCCCGGTAGGCCTGATATCCCACCAGCCCCTCCAACGATGGCGCCCATGAATGTCGCCCAGCCCCTGTCGTAAGCTGGAGAGCGTCCTCCCTCGTTCTGCCAGTCTGCCTGCAGAGCAGAACTGCTCCGGGTTCCCAAAAGGCCCGGGAAGATCATGATCACCGAGGCGGACAGGGTCATCGCCGACATGGTGGCCAGAAGGACGACGTCCGGGAGTACCCTCGACACCAGCGCTCCCGTCAGCGCCGCCAGGCCGGCCGGGACACCGATCCATACCACCAGGGGTTTGTGCACGTAGCCCGCCGTCTGGTGGCGGGCGAAGGTGACGATCCCGCTGGTGAGGCTCTGGACGACCGTCAGTCCGGTGACCTCCTTAACCGACAGCGGATCCAGCCCGAACATCTCCGGGCCGTACAGGAGGATGGGTAAGGCGGCTATGCCGGCTCCCAACCCGGCCACTCCAGAAACAAGGCCACCGAAAAGACCGGCGACCATAACTACTATCAGCAACGAACCTCCCGCGCAGAGGGCTACGGCAAGTGCACGCGGCCTTCGCTCTTGCAGGCTCCCTTGCGAACATAAGGGTAACCGACGTAGGTTTTAGCCCTGATGAGCGGCGAACTCAAAGAGCTGGACCTGACCCGATTGGCGACCCTGCGGTCGGGAGTTGTCGGCAGCCGGATCAGCTACGCCCGCACGCTGGGTTCGACCATGGACGAGGCTCGCAGGCTGGCTTATGAGGGCGCGGCCGAAGGTCTGGTCGTCGTGACCGAGGAGCAGACGAGGGGTCGTGGCCGGTTCGACAGGGACTGGGTATCGACTCCTGGCCTCGACCTGACCTTCTCGGTGGTATTGCGACCGAGCGCCGAACGGCTACGACAGGTGAATATGGCCGCCACCATGGCGGTGCAAGACGCCGCCAATGCCCTCACGGGTCGTACGGCGACCATCAAGTGGCCCAACGACGTGCTCGTTTCGGGCAGAAAGCTCTCCGGCATTCTGATCGAGGGCGTCATGTCACCGTCCGGCGGCCTCGAATTCGCCGTCATCGGAGTGGGCCTTAACGTCAACCTGCGACCGGCCGAGCACCCGGAGATTCGCGATATCGCCACGTCCCTGGCGCAGGAGTTGGGTACCGACTTGGACCGGACGAACGTGCTGCTAAGGGTGCTTGGCCGACTAGACGAACTCTACGCGGCGATTGGCGCGGGCGCGGACCTGTCCGACCCCTGGGCCGAGCGGCTGGACACGATCGGCCGTGAGGTCGAGGTGGTGTGGGGCGACCGGGCGGTGGTCGGGCGTGCTATCGGAGTGGACCGGGATGGCGACCTCTTTGTAGAGGTCGACGGGGAAATTACAATCGTGGTCGCCGGAGAGGTCACCCTCAGACCGGTATTAAAAGGGAAGCGATGAGCGCCCGTCCTTCGGCGACGCTTCAGATACGAGTCCGACCGAAGTCGGGTCGCCGTGACGTCCAGGTGCGTCCAGACGGTCCAATCCGAGTGCTGGTCACGGAGGCGCCGGAGGCGGGCAAGGCAAACGCGGCTGTGGAGGTCCTGCTCGCCGAACATCTGGGCACGCCCAGATGTGACGTTAGGGTTATGAGGGGTTTGAAATCGAGAGACAAGGTGGTCGAGGTGCTCGGCCTCGACCGCGCCGCCGCCATCGCGCGCCTGGTTTCGGACCGGTCGGGCGGTTAGCCGGCGACTTTGCCGATAATATATCGAATGATAAAGAGGACCACTAGGGCGACGATGGGCGAGAAGTCCAGCGCACCCGAGCTAGGGAGCAACCTCCGAATGGGGCCGAGCATAGGCTCGGTGATCCGAACCACGATCACCACCAAGGGGTGGTCTTCGCCTAGATTAAACCAAGAGAGCACGGCCCGGCCGACGATCGCGATGGAAAGGACCAACGTGAGTGTCGATACGAAATTGACTAAAAATTCCAAAGTAATCCGATCTTGTCCGGCCCGCTTTGAACGCGGGCGGGACGATTCCTAGCTGCCCTTCCCGAGTTCCTTGGAGCGTTTGTAGGCGGCCACCACCGCCTCGATCACCGCTGGCCTGAAGCCGCCCGCCTCCAGCGCCACCAGCGCCGCCGCGGTGGTGCCCGCAGGCGACGTCACCATGTTCCGCAACTCGGCGGGGTGAGTACCGGTCTCCTTCACCATGCGGGCGCTGCCCAGGACCATCTCGGAGGCCAGCCGCGAGGCCAGGTCGCGGGACATGCCGATGCTCACTCCGGCATCGATGAGCGCCTCGACGAACGCGAACACGTAGGCCGGTCCGCTGGCGCTCAGCGCAGTGGCCATATCGATGAGGTCCTCATTCGCAACGTAGACTTCTTCGCCGAGGGTCCCCACTACCGAACGCGCCACCGTTCGCTGTTCGTCGGTAATAGCAGACGAAGCCGTCCAGACCGAGATGCCTGCACCGATCTGGGCCGGGGTGTTGGGCATTATCCTTATGACGGCGTCGTGGCCAGTTCCGTCAGCGATTGTACGAATGGTCGCCCCGGCTACAATGGACGCCAGGACCTGGTCCGGTTTGAGGGCCGCTCCGAGGCCGGGCAGCACCGATCCGAGCGCCTGCGGCTTGACCGACAGCACCACCATCTCCGCCCGGCGCCTGCTCGACGGCAGTGGCGGATACGCGGTGGAGGAACGCCGCGCGACCGACTCGGCGTTGTCTCCGAAGACGTTCACCCCGTGCGTACGGGCCAATTCGTCTCTGCGTGCCTGAATCGGCTCGCCGACCGATATGTCGGAGGGCTTGGCGAGACCTGCCGAGAGGATCCCCCTGAGGATCGCCTCCGCCATGACACCGCCGCCAATAAAAGCAATATTCACGTGCCCTCCGCTTCGCTACCGTGCAACCGTCAGCTTCGCCGGTTCGTGGCGAGGGAGTACCCCGCTTGTGGCCAAGCTTGCCGCTACTTTTATGGCCTCTAGCATGTTGTTCGGATCGGCGATCCCTTTTCCCGCTATGTCGAACGCCGTCCCGTGGTCCACCGATGTCCGAATGAACGGTAATCCTAAGTTTACGCTGATGCTTTTGGTCCAGTTAAACACCTTTATTGCTATGTGACCTTGGTCGTGGTACATGGCAAGTACGACGTCGTAGTGGCCCGCTATGGCCTGGTTGAATACGGTGTCCGCCGGCACCGGCCCGGTGGCGTCTATGCCCTCCGCTCTGGCGTGTTCGACGGCAGGGGATATGCGCTTTTTCTCGTCGTCGCCGATGAGCCCGCCGTCGCTGCCGTGCGGGTTGAGCGCGGCCACACCGATTCGAGGACTGGAAAATCCCCAGCGCCGGAAATGTTCATCGGTCAGCCGTATCTTGGCCAGGATGTTCTCGCGAGTGCAGTACTCGACCGCCTTCGCCAGCGACTTGTGGGTCGACATATGCACCACCCTCAGCTGCTCGGCGACCAGCATGGTCGCGACCAGCGGCGCGCCGGCGTGGCGCTGGAGGATCTCCATGTGGCCGATGTCCTTGTAGCCGGCCAGTCGGCACGCCTCCTTGTGTATGGGTCCGGTTACGATGGCCGCTGCCCGGTCCGAGCCGACCAGGTCGGCCGCTGCCAGCACCCACTCGATGGAGGCATTCCCGGCAGCCGTGGACACCTCGCCGGTGCGGACTCCCGTCAGGTTCACCTTGGCCGGTTCCAGCACCGAAACGGCGCCGTTGTCGAACGTAAGATCCTGGAAACTCGAAGCCGCGTTCACCTTCGCCAGCGAGCCGATGAGGTTGAGGGCGCGCTGCATCAACGCGGCGTCACCCACCGCGACGTACCGCACCTGTGGCAGTTCGGGGTGGGTGAGGGACCTGGCGGCGATCTCGGGTCCGATACCGGCCGGATCGCCCATCGTGATTGCGATAACGAGCGGTCGCTTCATCTGCCTGATTATATCTCTCGTACGGCACCAACAGCCCGTGGCCACGCATGAAAGACCACAGGCTGGTTGCCTTTCCGGGTGGTTCGTTCAGGGGCGCCCGTTCGTTATTCGCACTTGTTGTATCCACAGTCAGGGCAGCGCTGGCAGCCCTCTTGGAACACGAGGAATCCGGAGCACTCAGGGCAGGTGGCCGAACTCAGTGTGCCAAGCAGCACCGACTCGTCCTCGATCTCGGCGGCCTCGACGGCGGCTGGAGTGGTAGAAATGGAAGCTGGCAGGACTTCCGCCGGTATCATCCCGAGCTGCACGCTGGAATCGGCTCCGCCGCAGGAGGCGATTTCTCTTATGACCATCTCCGGCCCGTCGTGCATGTGCTGGTGCAGCACGAACGCCACCGCGTCGGGGGCCGACCGCACGAGGCGTCCACCGTCCCACACCGGGTCGGAGGTTATGCCACGCAGGTGGTCGACGATCTCGTCGGGCTTGATGCCCGACCGCAGCGCCAGTGAGATGAGCCGGGATATGGCCTCCAGTTGCGCCGACTCGATGCTTCCCGCCTTGCCGAGTGTGGTGAATAGCTCAAATGGCGTTCCGGCCTCGTCGAAATTGACCGTGACGTAGATGTTGCCCTGACCGGTCTTCACACGCTCGGTAACGCCGCGCATCACCGATGGTCGGCTTCTCGGGGTCATGGGAGCGGCGCGTTCGTCCTCCACGACTTGATCGGAGGCGCCCTCTTTGCCCGCCGTCAGCACCTCCTGTTTCCGGCTACCGGTGCGGTAGACGGTTATGCCCTTGCACTCGAGCTCCCAGGCCAGCAGGTAGGCGGTTCTGACGTCTTCCTCCGTCGCGCCGTTGGGGAAGTTGATGGTCTTGGATATACCGGAGTCGACGCTGTCCTGGAACGCCCCCTGCATGCGCACGTGGTACTCGGGCGATATCTCGGACGCCGTTACGAAGGTCTTCTTGGCCCAGTCTGGCACGTCCTCCCGGCCCTGTATGGAGCCGCCGTTGGCCAGATACTCCATCAGTTCCGGGGAGTAGAAGCCGCCGTCCTTGGCCGACTGCTCGAAGGTGCGGTCGACGTAGATGAGGCTCTCGCCACCGAGGATGTTGTGCTTGTGGAAGCACAGTGCGAACGCAGGCTCGCAGCCTGACGAGCAGCCCGCGATCATCGAGATTGTCCCGGTGGGCGCCACCGTCAGTCGGCAGGCGTTGCGCATGGGCCGGTTCTCGCCCGCGGGACCGTACCTGCTCTTCTCCCACTCCGGGAAGCTGCCCCGCGTGTTCGCCAGTTCCTCCGACATGCCGTCGGACTGCTCGCGCACGAACCTCATTACGTCTCGTCCGAGCTCGACGCCCTCCGGCGAGTCGTAGGGGATACGCATGCCCATTAGCATGTCGGCGAAGCCCATGATGCCCAGGCCGGTCTTACGGGTGGCCCTGGTCATCTCCTCGATTTTGACAACCGAGTAGGCGTTGGCATCGATGACGTTGTCTAAGAACCTGGTGGCGATGCGGGTTACCTCTCTGAGTCGGTCGTAGTCGACGGTGGGCTGGCCGTCGACGGTTTTGACGAACAGCGAGAGGTTAATAGACCCAAGGTTGCACGACTCGTAGGGCAGCAGTGGCTGCTCTCCGCAGGGGTTGGTGGCGGTCATGCGACCGAGGTGCGGGGTCGGGTTGTCCCGGTTGACGGCGTCGAGGAAGATCATCCCCGGCTCGCCGTTGCGCCATGCCCCGACGATTATCTTGCTGAACACCTCGCGTGCTTTCAGGTGGCCAACCACCTTGCCACTGGCGGGCTCGCGCAGCTCGTAGTCGGTGTCGTCGCGGACGGCGTACATGAACTCGTCGGACGCCCCCACCGAGATGTTGAAGTTGTGGATCGTGCCCTCTTCCGTTTTGCAGGTGATGAACTCGAGGATGTCGGGATGGTGCACGTCCATCACCGCCATGTTCGCCCCGTCTCGCTTGCCGCCCTGCGTAACGAGGGTAGATACGGACGACAGGTGACGCAGCACCGCGACCGGGCCGCACGCCTTGCCGTGCGTGGTGGCGATGCCCGCGCCTCTGGGCCTGATGGATGACAGCGCGAAGCCGGTGCCGCCACCGAACTTCTGCACCATGGCTGCCTCCTTGGCGGTGGTCATGATGCCCTCCATGGAGTCGTCGAGGCCCATGACGAAGCAGGCCGACAGCGTCCCGGCGCCGGTGCCGGCGTTCATCAGGGTAGGGGAGTTGGGGACGAACTCGAGGGTCGACATGATGGAGTAAAAGTCGCTCTCGGCCGCCTCCCGATCTGCCTCGGAGCCGTGCAGTAGCTCCGGCTCTGAGATAGCCCTGGCGACCCGCCGGATCATGCCGGCAGGCGTCTCGATGGTCTCTCCCACCTCGTTCTTACGAAGGTAGCGCTTGCCCAGTACCACCTTGGCGTTCTTGGAGAGCAGCCGGTCCACTTCGTCGCCCTCAGTGGCTACCGCCGTCTGACCCTGAGCCGAGAGCGCGTCCTCCATCACCTCGGCGATCTTGTCCTCGGACACCCCGAGGTCTTCGAGAGCCTTCTTCACCTCGCCGACGGCACCGTCTTCGCCTTTTGCGGACGCGCCGTTGATCCCGTTTTCTTTCGACATTCCTTGCCCCATTATCTGTTGGGCCCGCCCATCACCGCGCTGCAAGAGCGAACATACATTCTAGCGTATTTAGAAAGTCAACCGCCTAATTAGCTGCGGGTGTGTGCCGAGGCCGCTACTGATCCGGGTCAGCGCGACGGTTGGGTCCGGCGAGGACGGCCCCGCCGCCGCCTGACCGGGAGGACCGGCGGATCGTCTTTAAGGAATGAAAGCTGCGGGCTGGACTCGGGCCTCGGGGGCGTCGGTTCCAGCAGCGCGTCCACCTCTTCTTTGAAGGTCTCGATGTCTTTGAAGTCCCGGTACACGCTGGCGTAACGGATGTAGGCGACCCGGTCCATGCCCTTGAGCCGACCCATGACCAGCTCGCCAACGCCGTGAGAGGGGATTTCCGCCTTGCCCGACTCGACCAAGGCGGACTCGATCTCGTCCACGGCCTTGGCGATTGTGCCTATTGGCAGGGGCCGCTTGGCGCAGGCCTTCGTAATGCTGGCGAGTAGCTTGTCTCGGCTGAATTCCTCTCGCCGCCCGTCCTGCTTGACCATCATCAGCGTCCGGGTCTGAGAGCGCTCCATTGTCGTGTACCGCCTGCCGCATGCAAGACACTCCCGCCGCCGCCTGATCCCGTCTCCAGAATCCCGCGAGTCGATGACCTTGGAGTTGTCGTGGCTACAGTATGGGCAGAGCAATTTAATGGGCCTCTGGGCACAACTTATCGTGCGGGCGGTCAAAGTTACCACTAGATATGGTGCCTGTCAATGCTCTTTTTGATGAGTTCGGGAAAAGGCTGGGAGATTTTCAGATTTGGTTTTGTGCCCGCCCATCGGTCCCTGTCGGTTAGGCGGCGGAGGCGCCGGACGCTGACATTGGAGAGCCTGGAACATGCAACAAAAAAAGGGTCGGTCCCGATTGGGACCGGCCCTCTCGCCCCAACCGGGAGTGTTAGCAGCTAGACGGTGACCCCGGGCCGGGGTGTCCGGCCTAGTTGCTGCGACTGGGTGGAGGCCGCGTGGGCCCGAGTCAGACGCCGCAGGAACGGCGGGATGTCGATGTCCGTGCTCTCGCCACTGAGGGCGTCCCGCAGGATCTGGTTGATGCGGTCATCGCCGCCGAGTTCGGACTCCGGCGTGGGGAACCCGGTCGCCACCACGGTGAGTTTGATCTCGTTCTCCATTTTCAGGTCGGTGGCCATGCCGAAGATGATGTTGGCGTCCGGGTCGACGACCCGCTGGATGACCTCCGCCGCCTCATGCAGTTCTGAGAGCTTCAGGTCGCTGCCGCCGGTGATATTGAACAGCACTCCGGAGGCGCCGTCGATAGTCACGTCCAGCAACGGGTTAGAGATGGCCTGCTGCGCGGCGTCTTTGGCGCGGTCCTCGCCCCGACCGAAGCCGATGGACATCCAGGCGGGACCGGCGTCTCGCATGATGGTCTGGATATCGGCGAAATCGAGGTTGATGTCGCCGGGCACGGTGACAAGCTCAGCGATCGACTGGACCGCCAGCCTGAGCACATCGTCGGCGATGCGGAACGCGTTGCCAGCTGTCACCTCGTCCTCACAGATGACGTGCAGTCGCTCGTTGGGAATGACCAGAAGCGTGTCCACGACCTCTCCGAGCTTCTTGATGCCGTCGTCGGCCTGCTTGGCCCGGCGCACGCCCTCGAAGGCGAAGGGACGGGTAACCACGCCCACTGTCAGGGCGCCGGTCTCCTTGACGATATCGGCGATGACGGGTGCGGCGCCGGTTCCGGTGCCGCCGCCCATGCCCGCTCCTACGAACACCATGTCCGCGTCCCGGACAGCCTCGTAGATCTCGTCCCGGCTCTCCTCGGCCGCCCGGGCGCCGAGCTCGGGGTCGCCGCCGACACCCTTGCCGGACGTCAGGTCGTCCCCTATGGAGATCTTCAGCGGCACGTCGCAGCGCAGCAGCGCCTGCGTGTCGGTGTTGACGACCTCGTACTCGATGCCCGTGATGCGCTCGCGGAACATGCGGGACACGGCGTTGGACCCGCCTCCGCCGACCCCGACTACACGGATCCTCGTGATCCCATCCGGCTCTCTCTTGGTGATGACCATCTGATCTGGCTCCCCTCTCCCTAGTTGGTTCTTGTTTTTCGTGCCTGTAGGCCGCCAGCAGCGGCCTTCGTCAGTTTGATGCCCGCGTCGTGGCTCCTATTGCTGGCTGCTCATGGCCGCCGCCATCCAGGGTGAAAGTCTCAGTTTGCGTACTTGGCGTCCGATTCCCTCACCGATTCCGGTCAACCTGTTGGGAGTTTCGCCGCCACGCATGGCACGACCACGACACACGTTCGAGGCCGAGATGGGCTGTGACGTCGCCCAGGCCAGGATTCCGAGCCCGGTGGCATGGGCGGGGCCGGACAGTTCGTCCGTGCCAGCTACCGTCTGGGTCGGAGCGCCCAACCGCACTCTCCTGCCGAGGTAGCGCTGGAGGATGTCCGCAATGCCCGGTAGCTCGGACGCGCCCCCCGTTATCACTACTTTCGCCGACCCCACCTGGCCGGGCTCGGCGTCCTCGAGCTTTATCCGTATCAGTTGTGCCAGCTCGACGGCGCGCTCGCGCAGTAGCCGGGCCAGATCCCGGGCGGGCACGGCGATGCTCGTCGGCCTGTCCTGCAAAGACATGCTCACCAGCTTCTCGGCATCGACCGCGGCCGGCTCAGTGTGGCCGTGGTGGACCTTGGCATGCTCCGCCGATTCCTGCTCGACGTTGTAGGTGAGGCAGATGTCGTTGGTGAACTGGTATCCACCCACGGGCACGACGCCGGTGTAGCTGACCTTGCCGCCGCGGAAGGCGACTATGTCGCAGGTGCCACCCCCCATGTCGATCAGCAGAGTGCCACGGTTCCTCTCATCGGCAGTGAGGGAGGATAGGCCACTGGCGAGGGGTTCCATGACCAGGGCGTCGACCTCGATGCCGGCGTTTCTGACGGCCTCGGTGAGAAGCTGCAGCCGATCCCTGTCAGCGGTAATTACGTGGGTGTCGACCTCGACCGACCTGCTGTGCATGCCTACCGGGTTGCGGATGCCCTCCTCACCGTCGAGGGTGTAGGAGATGGGCATTGCGAGGACAAGCTGCCTGTCGTCGCCGCTACTGGAGACGGGAGTCTCCGTGTTCAGTTCTTGCGGGGTTATCACGCCGATCGATCCGACGCCGTCCAGGTGATCCCTCCGGTTCTCGCAGGCGACGTGGGCACCGGTGACGCCAATGTATGCGGATGCGACCTTCACTCCGGCCTCGTCCTCGACCAAGTCGAGCGCCGCTCGAACGGCCATGGTTGTCTCGGCCATGTCTTCGACGTTTCCACGCATCAGCCCACGGCAGGGGACGGTCGCGTGCGCGAGCACCTTTGCCCGCACACCGGCCTGCCGCGAGACGGAGGATCCCGTCTCTCCGTCGAGTGCGGTGATCAGGGCGAACACCTTGGTGGTGCCCACGTCGATCGCGGTGATGATCCCTGACTCGTTCATCTGCTCCTCCCCATGGCGCCGCCTGGCGCTCTATGTGTGCCGAGTACTCTCGGCCGGGGGCCCACCTAGGCCCTCAGCCGCTCGGCCACCCTTAGCCGCGCACTGCGACTGCGAGGGTTCGCTCTCTGTTCCTCTGCGATTGCTTTTACTACCTTCTTGTTGACCCGTCGCAGTGAGGCTTCGTGTTCGCATTGACACTCGAGCACTTCGGGCTCGCAGAGGCAGTCTCTGCTCTCTCGACCGATAAAGCCTTTGACCAGCCGGTCCTCCAGCGAGTGGTAGGAGATGACCGCCAGTCGGCCACCCGGCTTCAGCATCTCCACCGACCTCGCGAGGCCCTCTTCCACGTTCTCCAACTCCTCGTTAACCGCCATTCTTATCGCCTGAAAGACTCGGGTAGCCGGGTGTATGCGGCCTAGTCTGCCCCCGATTGCCTTTGCCACGATCTTCGCCAGTTCGGTCGTCGTCTCGATGGGTCTGGTCCCTGCGATCGCCGCAGCGATTCGTCTCGACCTGGGCTCTTCGCCCAGTCGGTAAATCAAGTCAGCCAGATCCCGTTCCCGGGTGTGGTTGACCGTTTCCCAAGCGCTTCGCTTCTGCCGCCGGTCGAATCTCATGTCGAGCCGGGCCTCCTGTCGGAAGCTGAACCCTCGTTCCGCCGTCTCCAACTGGAGAGAAGAAAGACCCAGGTCCAGGAGAATCCCGTCGGCTCCGTCCATTCCTGCCTCCGACGCCAGTGTCACGATGTCCACGTAACTGCCGTGGGCTAGCGTGACCGCGTCGCCGAAAGCGGTCAGGCCGGTCCGGGCCGTGGCCAATGCTTCTTCGTCGAGGTCGATGCCAAGCACTCTTGGTGGCGGTGTAACCGCTGCTAACAGCATCACCGTGTGCCCGCCCTCTCCGATCGTGCAGTCGATGTAAGAGCCTCCCGCGCGCACCGCGAGGGCGTCGACGACCTCGCGGCCGAGCACCGGTGTGTGAATCGGACTCACGGGTCGATTGCTCGCCGACCCCACCGTACCGGGGTTCTTCTGGGATTCGTCATGTTAAAATGCATCGGGCTCCATAGCCGCCTTGCGGCGGGCATGGTGCCGTTGTGCAGCGAAGTCTCGCAAACCCGCTCCGGCCAAACAAGCAGTTTTTGAATAAGTTTAAAACCTTTTTAAGACTTTACTAATTAGCTCAAATGTCCGAATTACAGGGGCGCAGCACCCGCCGACTGGCCATTCTCACCATCAGCGACGCCGGCTCCAGGGGTGACCGGCAGGACACATCCGGGCCGGCGATAGCCGACCTGATGGAGAACCTTGGTTACGTTGTAACGGACCGGGCGATGGTGGCTGACGAAGTGGACCAGATCTATGACCAGCTCGCTGCCTGGTGTGATGGGGGCGAGGTCGATGTGATCCTCACGACCGGGGGCACCGGACTCAGCCCGAGGGACGTCACGCCCGAGGCGACGCGGTCGGTGATCGAATACGAAGCCCCCGGCATCCCCGAGGCGATCCGCGTCGGGACCGCGGCAAAGACGCGCATGGCGATGCTCAGCCGGGCCGTGGCCGGGATGCGTGCTGGCTGCCTGGTGATTAACCTGCCCGGCAGTACGAATGGCGTACGCGAGGCGTTAGACGTTGTCGGTCCCGTCATCGGGCACGCCATCGATATCGCCCGGGACCTGCAAGACCATCCCGATCACCAAGGTCCGAAGCACGCAAAACACTAAGGAACCTGGCTTTTGAAATTCCACGTCCTGACTCTGTTCCCCGCCATGTTCGGAGGGCCGCTCGCTGAAGGCGTCGTAGGCAGAGCGATATCCGGCGGCCTGGTGCAAGTCGAGTGTCACGACTTTCGGCGTTTCGCTGGTGACCGCCACGGCACAGTCGACGACTACCCCTTCGGCGGAGGTCCAGGCATGGTGCTGAAACCGGAGCCCCTCTTCGCTGCGATCGATGACTTGAGGGGCCGCGACGAAATCGACGAGTCGACTCCGGTGGTCCTGCTCACTCCACAGGGCCGAAAGTTCGACCAGTCGGTGGCGGGGGAGTTGGCAGGCGCCGGTCGCGTCGCGCTTATCTGCGGGCGTTACGAAGGCGTGGACGAGCGCGTACGTCAGAACCTCGCTACGGACGAAGTGAGCATCGGTGACTACGTGCTCAGCGGCGGTGAGTTGGCGGCGATGGTCGTCATAGACGCCGTGGCCCGGCTGATGCCTGGCGTGGTCGGCAACGAGAGCGCTACCGAAGACGACTCCCATACCAGTGGCCTGCTTCAGTTTCCCCAGTACACTCGGCCCGCCGAATTCAGGGAACTGCCGGTCCCTGAGATTTTGCTCTCAGGTGACCACGCCCGGATCGCCGAGTGGCGCAGGCGAGAGTCCCTGAGGCGGACCAGATCTCGGCGACCCGATCTGCTGGAGACCGCCAAGATGACGGAAGACGACCGCAGGTTGCTGGACGAGCCTGGGCAACCCGGCTAACATTGTTGAATCCCCGGCTGCACCGCGGTATCGTCGTGCGGCCTTTTTAAGGCGCGTCCATGGAGACCCATCAACTAATACCGATTGAGCTCAACCCGCGGGTCGAAGAGTTTGGCCCCGGGGACAGCGTTCGGGTTAGCGTCAGGGTGACCGAGGGCGGTCGCACCCGCACTCAGGACTTCGAGGGCGTTGTCATACGCCGACGGGGCGGGGGTCCGAGCACCACGTTTACCGTCCGGCGCGTGACCCACGAAATCGGCGTCGAGCGGACGTTCCATCTTCACGCCCCCTCCGTTGAGGCGGTCAAGGTAGTCCGGCGCGGCGCCGTCAGGCGAGCCAAACTCTACTATCTTCGCGGCCGCTTCGGCCGTCACGCCCGCATCAAAGAGAAGCGCTAGAGGGACTCTATGCTCGCGGGGCTCGCTCTCTGGCTCTTCGGCTCACGGCCTCATCGCTGCTCCGCGAGGCAGAGCCTCGCTCGTCAGGGCTTCTTCGCGCAAGCGCTCATCGCTTCGGCATAGCACGGAGGTCGTCGCCTGCGCGTGGTGCCCTGATTTATCCTTTGGGGATGAGGTACGCCGAGGTCGCCGTGGATGCGCCTGCCGGCCACGAGCGCACGTTCAGCTACGCCATACCTGAGTCGCTTGAGCTCGCGCCCGGCCAGCTGGTGCGCGTGCCGTTCGGCTCCCGACAGCTGCAAGGGCTGGTCTTCTCACTGGAGGACGAGCCTGGCTTTCCCCATACCCGGGACATCCTGTCCGCCGTCGCCGCGGAGCCCCATCTGGGGTCGACCCAATTGGAGCTGGCGCACTGGGTGTCTGATCGCTATATGTGCTCGTTGTTCGAGGCCGTCGCTCCCATGCTGCCGCCGGGTGCCCGCACAGGCGGCCGCATGACGGTGGATCTGGTTCCGGGTCGGTCTGATACAGAGGACCTCTCCGTCAGCCAGGTCCGCGTCATGGAATATCTGCGCTCCCATGCTCCGGTGTCGAAGGGCCGCATTTTACGTGCGCTGGGGGAGGGCATCGACCGAACCCTGCGCGCGCTGGAGCGCAAGGGGTTGATCGTACTGGCACCCAGCTGCGAATCTGCAAGTGTCGGGCCGAAGCTGGTCAAGTACCTGGCTCTTACCCCACTGGGCCAGTCTGAGCTAAGCACCGGAGCGATCGATGCCCTGTCCCGGGCGCCCCGGCAGGCGGAGTTGGCGACGGCGCTCGTGTCCGGCGAGGAGAAGCTCGCGCTGGTAGAGGCCAGGCGCGCGTTTGGAGACTCAGCCGTCAACGGCCTCAAGCGCCGGGACTGGATAACGGTCATCGAGGGAGCGTTGATCAGGGACCCGCTCGCTGGCATGACCATTGCGCCGAGTGGACCCGTTTCACTGACCAACGCACAAGCACATGCCACGACCGATGTCGGTCGGGTGCTCCTCGGAGACGGCACCGTCTCCTTCCTGGTGGAGGGTGTCACCGGCAGTGGCAAGACCGAGGTCTATCTAGACGCGGTCGAGGCGTGCCTAGCGGCTGGTAAGAGGGCGATCGCGATGGTGCCCGAGATCGCCCTTACCCACCAGACCATTGAGCGTATGGCAGGTCGGTTCCCCGGCTCGGTGGCCGTGCAGCATAGCGGCCTGACCCCGGGGGAGCGCTATGACCAGTGGTGGAAGATAAAGCGCGGCGAGTACGGGATCGTCGTGGGATCGCGGTCCGCCGTCTTCGCGCCGCAGCCCGACCTGGGCCTCGTCGTGCTCGACGAGGAGCACGAGTGGACCTACAAACAGAATGAGCAGGACCCTAGGTACCATGCCCGCGACGTGGCTCTGAAATTGGCCGAATTGGAGGATGCAGTCGTGCTCATGGGGAGCGCTTCTCCCGACGTCGTTACCTATCACGATGCTGAGGGTGGCCGACACCGACCTCTTCGTCTGCCCGACCGCATCGCCACGGATTCCGATGGCATCGCCGCCCCCGCTCCTCTGGCTCGCGTGGAGATCGTCGACATGCGACGGGAGCTCAAGGATGGCCACCGGCACTTCCTCAGCCGACCTTTGCTGGCCTCACTCAAGAAGGTGGCGGAGCAGGGCGGCAAGTCGATCCTGTTCCTGAATCGCAGGGGCGCGTCTTCGCAGATGATGTGCCGAAACTGTGGTCACGGCGTCCGGTGCGGCCGGTGCGACGTACCGATGACCCTGCATCGGGAGGTGCCCGGCGGCCGAACACTGACCGGTCTACACAGGGACGACGGTGTACTGGTTTGTCACTACTGCGGTAACCGTCGACGGGTGCCGTCGGTGTGCCCGGGCTGCAAGGAGTACCGGTTGAGCCTCTACGGCATTGGCACCCAGTCCGTCGAGGCCGAAGTGGCCGAGCTGCTCCCGGACGTCGTGGTGCTGCGCTGGGACAGGGATACCGCAACAAAAGCCAGGGACGTCGAACAGATGATGACTGCCTTCAGGCGAGAGGGCCCGGCGGTGCTGGTGGGCACGCAGGTGGTGGCCAAAGGGCTGCATTTTCCGGAGGTGACGCTGGTGGGGGTCGTCCTGGCGGACCTCAGTTTGGGTGTGCCCGACTTCAGGTCCGGCGAGCGCACTTTCCAGTTGTTGACCCAGGTGGCGGGACGCGCCGGCCGTGGCCCTGAGCCGGGCAGGGTGATAGTGCAGACCTACATGCCGGAGAACTATGCTATTCAGGCCGCCGCGACTCAGGACTACCGGGCCTTCTACGAGGAGGAGCTGGAGTATCGCAGGGAGATGGGAAACCCCCCGTTCAGTCGCCTGATTCGATTGGGGTACTCCCACACCAACAAGGCGACGGCGGAGCGTGAAGCGCTCAGGTACGCGGACCTGCTGCGGCACGAGCGCGACGTCAGTGGTGTCACGGGACTTCAGGTGATGGGACCGACGCCTGGATTTCCACCGCGTCTGAAGGGCCGCTACCGCTGGCGCGTAACACTCAGGGGAATGGACCCGAGATGGCTGCTCGACCGTGTAACAGTTCCGCCCAAGTGGACCGCGGACGTGGACCCGATTGGTACCTAGGACGAGCCTTTAGGCCGTCTCGCGCACGAACTGAACCTCGGCGACACCCACATTCTTACGAGCCGAGGCCGAAGAGCCCGGAGATAAACCGGGCGTCCAACTGGACCAGGGATGACAGCTCCAGGTTGGCGGTGGAGAGGTCGGCATCGGCGGTGGCCGGGCTCGGGACCGCGACGCAGAACAACCCGGCGCTCCTGGCGGACGCGACGCCGGTGGGAGAGTCCTCAACAGCCATGCACAATTGTGGTGGGACGCCCAGCCGCTCCGCTGCCCTCAGATATGGCTCGGGGTCGGGCTTGTGCCGGGCCACGTCCCGCTGGGTGACCGTGATGTCGAAGATGTCGCAGAGTTCGTGCCTGGCCAGCGCCGTTTCGATGTAGCCGCGCTCGCCTGAGCTAACCAGGGCTAGTGGGACGCCAGCTTTGCTCAGGCCAACCAGCGCGTCCCGGGCGCCCGGCAACAGATCCAAACTGGACTCGATCAGGTCGTCGAACGCCGCCTGCCGTTCATCGTAGAAGGCGTCCACATCCGCGATGCCGTAGTGCGCGCAGATGCGCTCGGTGGTTCCCCAGACGGTCCCGCCGACGAAGGCGGTCTTGTCTGCGATCTCGAAAGCGATGCCCCTGGAGGCCAGTGCCCGTTGTTCCGACTCGAGGTGGAGGGGCTCGGAGTCGACGATGACGCCGTCGAAGTCGAAGCAGGCGGCCCGCAAACTAGGCCGCAACCCGGCCCCTGCCCCGGGACGAAGCCAGTCAGGCATACTTCTGGCGCAGAATCTCCGCAGCCTCTGCCTCGGCCCGCAGTTTGCTGAAGCAGTCGTCCAGGGGCACTACGTGTCGCCAGTCGGGGGCGAAACCGCAGTCCGGGTTGAGGCTGATGCGCTGCCAGTCCACGTGGCCAAGAGCCTCTTCGACGCGCTCCACAACTTGCACTGCGGTGTCTATTGCCTCACCCCGGACATCAACGCAGCCTAGGCCGATCAACTTGCCATCCGGCAGGCCCCGCAGGACAGATACGTTGCCGGTGACCGGGATGGAGAACTCCATCACGAACTGGTCCACGTCAACGGTTGAGAGGGCGGGCATGATGGGACCGTAGCCGCCCTCGAAAACCCAGGAGCGGTCGATGGAGTTGAGCCGGCACAGGTGCAGCGCCGTGCGCACGCCCAACATGTCGCCATCGAGCCCGCCACCAAGCCCGCCGACGATCTCATTGACCTTGGACGCGGCCAAACCTATGTCGTATTCCCGGCTGCCGTAATAGGGATCCTGGTCGGGGTCCACGAGGGTGCATAGCTGCGGCTCGTCTACCTGGATCACCGAGACACCAGCGTCGCGCAACGCCAGCACCTCGGCTCTGAGCACCGGGACCATAGCATCCACAAACGACTCTCGTGTCGGGTAGGCATTCACCGAAAGCTCCGGGTCCCAGAAGCGCACACCAAGTATGTAGGGGCCGGGCACGCAGACTTTCGTCGCCCTGTCTGTCGCTGCAACTAGGAACTCCGCCTCCTCCGCCAGCAGGCCCGGCCGCGTGACCTCGATGGGCTCTGTGACGACTGAGCCGAAGAACCTGGCGGGCCGGTGGTCGGGCTCAAACCCGGAGCACATGTCGGTGATGACGTTGGTGTATGCATGGCGTCGCCACTCGCCGTCCGAGATAAGGTCCAGTCCCGCCTGTTCCTGCAGCGCGATGACGTAGCGCACGGCGGCGTCCATGGCGGGAGACCGCCCAGCCTCGGCGGCGTCCGGGCCGGGGTCGGAGGGTAGCAGGTCGAATACCGGGGCGGGCCTGGTGAGGCTGCCCACGACCCCTGCGGCGAACGGGCGATTCAGCCTGTCTTGCTGAGAGTCCATAGCGTCGAGATTCTATAAGGCTCGGCCTGTTCTGTTTCGATCAGGCGAAGGTGAGGATACGCTTGGGGTTGCCCACCAGCAGGGTGTCGATCTCCTGATTGGTGAAACCACGGCCGCGCATGCGAGGTACGATGTTGTCGAGGATGTGGGCGTATCCCTTGCCGCCCAGTGACGCGAGCTGGAGGCGCAGGAACACGTCTTGCGTGATGACCAGTCTGTTCAGATGGCCGACTTCGATTAGGCGCCGCAGGTGCCCCAGGCGATCCGTGTCGTTAGGCAGTTGGATCGCCGGGTCGACCGAGTCCACGATCTCGGAGTCCTCGATGCCCCAGGCGTCGTACTCGACATTGAAGCCCATGCCAGCGAGCCACTCCAGCACGCCCACGTCCGTCTGCACGTCCATGTGGGCGAACACCACTCGGCCGGGGTCTGCGCCAGCGTCGATGACCGTCTCCGCCACGGCCTCAAGAGACGAGCGGAACGGGCTCGGGTGGATGAGCATCGGCGCCCCGGTGACGGCGTGAGCGCGAGCGGCAGCCCGCAGGACCTTGGCTTCGGGTAGCGGCCCTTCAACGCCCGCCAGCTGTGACATCGACCCGCCGACACCCACCTCTCCGATGATGCCGGTCTTTATCCCCGTATCGCCAACGCCTAGGGTGACCTCGTGTGCGAGCCGGTCATAGACCTGGTCCTCGGTCATGTCCGCCAGCCCGGAGTGGTAGGACGCAGGCACGTAGTATCCGCCGCCCATGACGATGTTGAGGCCGGTCGCGCGGGCCACTCTCGCCAGCGCGAGAGGATCGCGACCTATGCCGATAGACGTAGCTTCCACGAGGGAATGACCACCGGCGAGCCTGAACGCCGTCACCTCGCTCACTGCCTCTTCAAAGGAGTACATGCGAGTGTGGTCCCTCACCACGTTCCACAACCGTCCGACCACACCGAGCATTCCGAACGATACGGGCTTGTCAACCAGCTGCCGCAGCGAAGCTTCCTCGGGAATGGTGTGGTAACAGCCCCCGTCGCAGAAGAGGTGCTCGTGCATCAGGGTGGTGCCAAGCTCGTCCGGCTCGATGGGCCCGAGCACCGTCACCACCTTTCCGGCCATGTCTTCCCTGATCATCGCTTTATTAGCCTTTTACGGGAGAGTTTGCCGGATCACGCCGGTGCCTCAAGAGTCAGTATTCGAGCCGGATTGTCCACCAGGACTGTGCTGATTTCCCCCTCGGACCATCCCCGCGCCCTCAGGCGAGGCACCAGCGCGGTGATGAAATGGTCGAACGTCTTGCCCCCGTGGTTGGAATGCCTGGACTGTGTGCATACATCGTGTGCCACCAGCAGGCGGTCCAGGTAACCGGCCTCGGCAAGCCACTCCAGCTCGTCCAGGCGCTCGTCGTCGTTGGGGATCGGGCAGTTCAGCGCCGCCTCGAGAGAGCTGTCCTCGAAGCCGAACGTATCCCACTCCAGGTAGCAGCCCGAGGACGCTAGATCGAGGATCGCTGCTCGGTCGCCGATGTGGTCAAGGTGGCCCATGATCACCCTGCCGGGATCGGCGCTGGCGCCCGTCAGGACCCGCATGATGGGATCGAGCGCATTGGGATGGAAGCCAGGGTGAATGAGGACCGGGGCGCCGGTCCTGCGCTGCGCAGCAGCCCCGGCCCGTAGGGCCTTGTGCTCGTTGTCACTCAACGGATGAGTGTTGCCCAGCTCACCGATAATGCCGGCTCTGATTTGGGTATTTCCCACACCCAGCGTCACGTCGGCGACAATCTCCTCGTAGATCGACTCCTCCGTGCGCTCGTCCATGTCCGGCGGGTGTGAGAGGGGCACGTAATAGCCGGAGCCCATCACCACGTTCACCCCGGTGGCCCGGGAGATGCGGGCCAGGGCGAGCGGATCGCGGGCGATGCCTACGCTGGTGGTGTCGACGATGGTGCCACCTCCGGCGATGCGGAATTTCCATAGTTCGCTCATCGCGGCGGACTCGTCGAGGAGTGTGATTTCGTCCATGCTCGCGTTCTGGTTACGAGAGACGAATCCGAGTCGGTCAATCGTCAGCGGAGCGTTCACCCACTCGCGACCTGTCGCTTCATCTGGCAGCCAGTGGTAGCAGCGCATGTCGATGAGCAGGTGCTCGTGGGTGTGGGTGAGGCCCAGCGCACCGGGGTCTACGAGCCCAAGCACCGTCTGTACGCTTCCGGCCGTCAAGCCGGCACCTCGAACGCCAGCAGCCGGGCGGGGTTCGCCACCAGCACCTTGTTCACCTGCGCGGCCGTCCAACCCCGGCGCTTCATCTTTGGCACGAGCGACTCGATTACGTGGGAATAGCCCTTGCCACCCCTGGTTGTCAGGTGGGACAGCCAGCATATGTCGTGCGAGAAGAGCATCCGGTCTCCGTACCCCTCGGCCACGAGGTACTCGGCCAGCGCAAGCCTCTGGTCGTCGTTGATCACAATGGACGCCGACGTAAGCGCCCTCAGGGAAGTGTCCTCGAAGCTGCTGAAGTGGTCGAACTGGGCGTAGGCGCCGGACTGGACGATGGCCAGCAGCACCGCCGGGTCGCGATGGCTCATGCCAAGGTGGCCCATGGCGACCCTGTTCGGGTCGGCGCCCGCCGCCTCGAGGATCGCAATGATCTCCAGCGCGGTCTCGGCCCCCGGGTGGATCGAGATGGGCGCGCCTGTGTCCCTGCTGGCGGCGCCCGCCGCCCGGAGGATCTTCTTCGAGTTGTCGGTCAGCGGGACGGTGTTTCCCAGCTCGCCGATGATTCCCGTCTTGATACCCGTATCCCCGACGCCCAGCTTCACGTCCCTGACCATCTCCCGGTACAGGTCGTCCCCGGTTCGGTCGTCCATGTCTGCGGGGTGAGCACTGGGAATGTAGTACCCGCCGCCCATGACCACGTTGAGGCCGGTGGCGCGGGAGATTCGAGCCAGCGCGAGCGGATCACGTCCGATACCCTGGGGGGTGACGTCCACGATCGTGCCACCGCTGCCGAGCCGGAACGCCATCGCCTGCTCGATCGCAGCCGATTCGTCAAGCAGCCGGAGTTGATCGAGGTTGTGGGTCCAGCGTGAAGGGAGAGCGCCGAGGTTTTCCATTTCGACTGGTGCGTCTATGTAAGCCCGCTCGGAGGCCTCCTCTGGTTCGACGAAGTAGCATTCGAGGTCGATGAGCAGGTGCTCGTGTGTCAGCGTCGGTCCCAGGTCTTCCGGGTCCACCGGCCCGAGCACGGTCTGCACCTTCCCGGTCATATTTTCCCTGGCCATCCCTTTAAGCCCCTTACGTCCGCTATCTTCTTGGTGGTTTGAAAGCCAGCGCTCTCGCCGGGTTTCCCACGAAAATATCGTCCACGGCTTTTTGTGAGAATCCCCGGTTTCTCATACGCGGGACGATGTTGCTGATGAGGTGGTCGTATCCCTTGCCGCCGTAGGTGCGCAGGTGGACCTGTACGCACACGTCCTGCGCCGCGAGTAACCGGTCACCGGCGCCTAGATCGATCAGGTGTGCGAGCGTAGCGATCCGCTCGTCGTCGTTTTGAGCAAGAGTCTCGCGGCCCTGGTACTGGAAGGTCGAGTCCTCGAAGCATCCGAAGTGGTCGTATTGCAGGAAGCACCCGGTGGATGCCAGTTCGGCCAGTGCGCCCCGGTCGGCTATCGCCATACCCAGGTGCCCCATGATCACGTTGGCCGGGTCCGCCCCGGCGTCGATAAGGACCCGCATGATGTCGAGCGCCCCGACGTCGTCCAGTGGCGGGTGGATGGAGATGGGGCAGCCGGTAACCAAACTCACAGAAACAGCGACACGAAGGATTCGAGTCTGAAGTTCGTCGATGGGTGCGATGATGCCTATTTCGCCGATCACCCCCGCCTTGATGCCCGTATCACCAACACCCAGTGTCACGTCGACGAGCGTCTCTTTGTATAACTCCTCGTCGGACTTTTCGGTCGTGCCTGGGGGATGCGCCGGGGGCACGTAGTAGGAGGCGCCCATTACCACGTTGAGGCCACTGGCGCGAGAGATTCTCGCCAAACCGAGCGGGTCCCGGCCAATGCCCCGGCTGGTGACGTCGACCATCGTTCTGCCTCCCGCGTGTGCAAACGTTTTCGCCTCTCGCAACGCCACTTGCTCGTCGGTGAGCTTCAGCACTTCACGGTTGACGTATTTACGCCGTTGAATCCACCCCAGCCGGTCGAACGTGATGGGCTTGTCGACCCACTCCGCTTCAGTGGCGGTCTCTGGGGCCTGTGCGTAAGGCTCCAGCGAGCACAGCAGATGCTCGTGGGTCAGCGTGAACCCGACCGAGTCCGGGTCTATTGGCCGGAGGACGGTTTGAACTTTACCTGTGGGAAGAGGGCTCAGGGCTGATCTCGGTTATTTGGGTCCATTCGAGGGCCCTCGAATGGACCCAAATAATGGCCCAAACCATGAAGGATGCCGGGATTCTACGGCTCCCCCCAAAGGTGGTCAACAGAACCTCCGCCGGAGGCGGTAAACAATGAGAAACGAGGGTGTCACCCCAGACAGGCGGTTGGTTAGGGGATGGGTGTTAGAATTTCGCCGCCCCGACTCCCGACAACCCGGTTGACCGGGGAACTCGAATTTTCAAAAGACACCACCAGGAGGATTAGATGGGTGAACCCACCGCCCACCCGTTCATACCCAACACCGCGCCGGAAGCGCGCGCGAGAGCGCTGGAGGCCATCGGCATCGACAGCGTGGAGGAGATCTATGCGACCGTGCCCGACCGGGTCCGGTTCAAGGGGACGATGGATCTACCTCAGCCCATCCGGTCGGAAGGGGCCTTGCGACGCCATCTGGATCGTATCGTCGCCAGGAACCACAGCACGCGCGACAAATTGAGCTTCCTCGGTGCCGGTTGCTGGCCTCACTACGTGCCCGCCGTGTGCGACGAGATCGCCAACCGGGGCGAATTCGTGACGGCCTATGGCGGCGGTGAACTGGGCGACCACGGCAAGTGGCAGGCGGTGTTCGAGTTCCAGAGCCTGCTGGGCGAACTGATCGGCATGGACGTCGTCTCCTCCCCCACCTATGACTGGGGGGCGGCCGCCAACAGCGCGCTGCTCATGGCCTGCCGATACACCGGCCGAAGCGAGCTACTGGTGCCGGGGAGCATCAGCGCCGACCGCTATTCGCAGATGTACAACTTCGTCCGACCGGTCGCGTCGATCGACCGGGTACGGATGGACCCCGACACGGGCCTGATGGACCTCGACGACCTCAGGTCCAGGGTGTCCGATAAGACCGCGGCGGTCTACTTCGAGAACCCGACGTTCCTGGGCGGCGTCGAGACCGGCGCACGCGAGATCGTTGAAGCCGCGAAGGCCGCCGGCGCGCTGGCGATAGTCGGCGTCGACCCGATCACGCTCGGAGTCATCGCTCCACCCGGCGACTACGGCTCCGACATAGTCGTCGGCGATATTCAGCCGCTGGGAATCCACATGAACGGCGGAGGCGGCCTCGCTGGCTTCATCGCCAGCCGGGACGAGCCCGACATCGTCGCCGAGTACAACGCCCTGCTCCTCAGCGTCGCGCCGGGAACGGACGAGGGTGAGGTGGGATTCAACTACTCGACATTCGAGCGCACCTCGTACGAAAAGAGGGGCATCTCGCCCGACTACATCGGCACCACCCAGTGGCTCTGGGGCATCGTCGCCGGGGTCTACCTCTCGCTCATGGGCCCGCAGGGGATGCGGGAGGTCGGCGAGACGATCATGCAACGCTCGGCCTACGCCGCCGCTCGCCTCGGCGAACTGGACGGGGTTAACAGCCCAGCGCTGACGGGTCCGTTCTTTAAAGAGTTCGTCGTCGACTTCACGGAGACCGGCAAATCGCTGGCGGAGATCAACCAGGGTCTTTTGAACCGGGGCATTTTCGGGGGTTACAGCCTTGCGGGCGATTTCCCCGACCGGGGACAGAGCGCCCTGTACTGCGTCACTGAGGTCCACGACAAGGCCGATATAGACGAACTCGTCGGCGCCCTGAAGGAGGTTCTCCGATGACCGCAAAAACGCGAAAATACCACGCTGCTCGTTGGAACGAGCCAATCATCTCTGATATGGGCAGCCCCGGCGAGCGCGGGGTCTTGGTCGATCAGGCCGACCCTGAAATACAGGCATCGCGCGGCGACGCCGTTTCACGGATTCCAGAGAATCTGCGTCGATCGGAGCCTACGACGCTGCCGGAGCTTTCCCAGGTCCAGGTGCTGCGACACTACATGCGACTGTCGCAGATGACCCTCGGATTCGACCTGACGCCCGACGCCAGCTCTGGCACATGCACCATGAAGTACAGCCCCAAGGTGAACGAGCTGGTTGCGCGAATGCCGGAGATCACCGAGTTGCATCCCCTGCAGGACGACGAGACGATGCAGGGGATACTGCAGGTCGTCTACGACTTCGGCCGAATCATGTGTGAGATTTCCGGCATGGACCAGTACTCGCTCCAGGCCGCTTCGGGTGCACAGGGCATCTACACCAACGCATGCATCATCCGCGCCTACCACGAGTCGCGGGGCGAGATAGACCAGCGCAACGAGATCATCACCACGGCTTTCTCCCACCCGGCCGACGCCGCAACTCCCTCCGTCGCCGGTTTCAAGGTCATTACGCTCATGCCCGGCGAGAACGGGTACCCGGAGATGGACGCCCTCAAGGCGGTGCTGTCTGATCGAACAGCCGGCTTAATGGTCACCAACCCGGAAGATACCGGCCTGTTCAATCCGCAACTGCCCGACATGGTCGAGGCGGTGCAAAAGGCCGGCGGACTGTGCGCCTATGACCAGGCCAATGCCAATGGCCTGTTTGGTATCGTGCGCGCCGGTGACACCGGGTTCGACCTGTGCCAGTTCAACCTGCACAAGACCTTTTCCGCTCCCCACAGCTCGCAGGGGCAGGGGACCGCGGCCGTGGGAGTGAAAAGCCATCTGGCGAAGTTCCTGCCTAGGCCGGTGGTCGGCCAGGCGGACGGGAGGTACTTCTGGGACCACGACCGGCCGGACAGCATCGGCAAGATCCGCGGATTCAACGGCAACGTGCAGACCATCCTCAAGGCCTACGCCTGGGTCATGGCGCTGGGCGCCGACGGACTGCGTGCGGTCGCCGAAACGGCGGTTATCAACAACAACTACCTGGCGACCAAGATCGTCGAGATAAAGGGTGTTGAGTTGCCCTGGGACCCGAGCGTGCGCAGGCTGGAGCAGGTGCGCTACAGCTGGGCGAAGCTGCACGAGGACACCGGCGTGACCACTTCCGACCTGACCCGCAAGATGGCCGACTACGGGCTCCAGACCTATATGGAGAGCCACGTGCCCAGGCTCGTGGATGAGCCGATGACGCTGGAGCCCACCGAGTCGTTGTCACTCGACGAACTGGACGAGTATGTCGCCGCGCTACAGGCGATCTCGGACGAGGCCTACTCCGACCCCGAAACGCTCAAAGGAGCCCCATATAAAGCGGCCACCGACCAGCTACCACACGACCAGTTTGACGACCCCGACCGGTGGGCCATGACCTGGCGCGCATACAAGCGCAAGCGGGGCTAGGCGCGCGGCGCGCCGTTCTAGAAGGCAATGACGGTTCGTAGTAAAAGACGGCTCGGTCTGATCGTCAACCCGATCGCCGGTATGGGCGGCCGGGTGGGCCTGAAGGGCACCGACTCGATGGAGATCGTGCGCGAGGCCATGCGCCGCGGCGGCATGCCGGAGTCGCCCGGACGAGCCGTCACGGCTCTCAGCCAGATTCACCAGGTTGTCGACGACCGACTGGAAGTGCTGGCGGCGCCGGGCCGCATGGGCGAAGAGGAGGCCACGGAAGCCGGATTTGCGCCGACCGTCGTCGGGGACGGCGCCGGTGGCGAGACGAGTGCCGACGACACCAGACGCGCAGCGGAGGCGATGGTTTCGGCAGGGGTCGATCTGATCCTCTTCGCCGGAGGTGATGGGACGGCCCGGGATATCTACAACGCCATAGGCGACAGGGTCCCGGTCGTTGGCATCCCGGCCGGGGTGAAGATGCACTCCGCCGTGTACGCCACCAACCCCCGGGCCGCCGCGGGTCTGGTGGAGAGGTACCTTGCCGAACCGAGTCTGCCGCTGCGCGAGGTCGAGGTCATGGACATCGACGAGGAGGCCTTCCGCCAGGGTTCGGTCTCGGCCGAACTCTACGGTTATATGAAGGTGCCGTATGAGCGACGGTTCATTCAGGGGGCCAAGTCGGCCAGCGAACCCAGCGACGAGGCGGCGGTAATGGCGGTTTCACGTGAGGTGGCCGGCCGGATTGATCCAGGCTATCTCTACATACTGGGGCCGGGTACGACACTGCGGGCGATCGGCCGAGAGATGGGTGTGGAAAAGACCCTGCTTGGCGTGGACCTGTACAGGGACGGTGAAATCATCGACCGCGACGTGACGGCGGCACGCGTCGAGGAGGCGGCATGCGGCCACGAGGGATCGACCGTTATCGTGGTCACCCCGATCGGCGGCCAGGGCCACATCTTCGGCCGAGGCAACCAGCAGATCAGCCCTGCCGCCATCCGGTCGGTGGGCAGAGACGCGGTCATGGTCGTGGCGGCAACGACCAAGCTGGCGGCTCTTAGGGGCCGCCCTCTCCTCGTGGACACGGGCGATCCCGAGGTCGACGACCTGCTCAGCGGTTACATCCGGGTAGTGACCGGGTTGAACATGGAGAGCGTGTACCGGGTCTCGGCCTAGGGGTTCTCGGTCCGGCTCGCGTCATCGGATGCCCCGATTCCGGTTGCCGGTTGGCGTTACTGGAAGAAGATCACCCGCTCCGCCGTGTCCCGCATGATCTTGTCGCGGTCGGTGTCTGAGAGGAAGTCGATGCGGTCGCGCATGAGCGAGATTTGGTCCTCGTAGCTCTCCTCTATCAGGGCCGGGGGAGCATCGCTGGCCCACATAAGCCTGTCGGGCCCGTAGGCGTCGTAAACGCGCCTCACAAGGGGTATGAGGTCCTCGTGCGTCGGCCTCCGGTTGCCCAGGGCGTAAAAGGCGGACACCTTGACGTAGACGTTTTCGTGCGAGGCAAGTGCACAGAGGGCGTCGACGTCGCGTTCCCGGACCGTACCGTCGGCGCCTATGCGTCCGAGATGGTCTATCACCACAGTCGCTTGTGGATGCGCGGTGCACATGCGGTCGACCTCGCCCAGCGCGTCGGTATTGACCAGGCAGGACAAGGCCTGACCGGTCTGGGACGCCGCGGAGAACATAGCTTCGTAGCCGGGCGTTTGTAGCCAGTTCGCGACGACGGCATCTTCTGGAACGATGCGAAAGCCGGTGACGCCCTGTGTGAGTAACGCGGCCATCTGGTCACCGACGCCGTCGGACTCGGGGTCGACGTATCCGAAGGCGCGGAAGGTGTCTGGCCAGCGTTTGATGGTGTCGATCATGTAGCTGTTGTCGGTGCCGTAAAACGACATCTGGACGAGGCCAATGCGATCAACGTCGTGCGGTTTGGCGATTGTCAGCAAGTCTTCAGGGGAGAAGTGGGGCGGATTGGCCTCTATCTTGGCGACGTCGGTGCCTCCCGGCACAGGGTAGCGGTCCCTCCTTGAGTAGTCCGCGGTGTCCTGTGTCCAAATGTGAACGTGAGCGTCTATCCATGCCATGCGTCATCTCCGGAGAGGATAGGGTTAGATTCGGCCAATAATGCCGGTTTATGCAGATCGGATTGTACAGATCTCCTTTTTGTCGCTCGGCCGACCCGGCGAAAGACCTCGAAAGCCGATGGCGTAGCGGCCCATGCGCGGCCTTACATCGGGCCACAAGGGGTTGACAACAAAAAAGTCGACATGTATCGTACCTCGGTCGTAGGCACGAGGTGTGTCGCCGTGTGCCTGTGTTACTTGTCCACGTTGGCTGAGACACGGGCGGCGGATTGATTTTTGGCTACGGAGGAGAATATGAGACGTTTGGCGATACCTTTCGTCCTTTCCGCGATCATCGCGGTCGTCGCAGCGGCATGCTCGAGCGACCCCGAGATTGTGGAAGTAATCAAAGAGGTCGAAGTCGCTGGCGAAACCCAGATCGTCGAGAAGATCGTCGAGGTTGAGGTTGAGGTCGCTGGTGAAACGAAGACGGTCGAGAAGATCGTCGAGGTTGAAGTCGAGGTCGCTGGCGAAACCAAGACGGTTGAGAAGATCGTCGAGGTTGAGGTTGAGGTAGAAAAAGAGGTGGAGGTGATCAAAGAGGTCACGGTTATCGAAGAGATAGTCGTTGAGACCGAGAAGATCCTCGTTGCTACCCCGACACCCGACATCGGCACGACCGGCCCCACGGTTGGTGGCGATCTGAGAATCGTTTCTCAGGGCTCCATAAGCACCCTGGACCCGGTTTTCTCGCTGTTCTACGTTGTGAACGCCGTCGGATCGCAGATCTACGAGGGCCTTTTCGGGTGGGATGGCAACCTGGAAGCGCAGCCGCGCGTCGCCGATTCGTTCTCCACGAACGCCGATGGCACGGAGTACACCTTTAAACTGCGTTCCGGTGTCACGATGCATAACGGCGCCACGTTCACGTCCGCCGATGCGATCGCTTCCATCAACAGGTGGCGAGACGCCGGTACCCCGGCGGCCGGCATTGTCCGCCGGTTCACCGATGACGACGCTCTTCAGGCGATCGATGACACCACGTTCGGGTGGTCCTTCGACGAGCCCCTGGGCGCGGTCATCTTCATTCTCGGTATCCCTCATGGGCTAATGCCGATGATGCCGGCTTCCACGGCGTCAACGCCGTTCACCGAGCCTGTTCCTCTGAACATCGGCACCGGTGCCTACAAGTTCGTTGAGTGGCTGCAGGGCGACCGTGTCGTTCTTGAGCGATTCACGGACTACAGCGCTAGGTCCGAGGCGAGCAGCCCTGGTGCATACGCCGGCGAGAATATCGCCTACCTGGACTCCCTGACGTTCCTTGAGATTCCGGACGAGGAGACGAAGATCGCTGGTCTAGAGACCGGTGAGTGGGATGTCGTCGACGGTGCAGCGTTTGACTTCTTCAAGCGCCTGACCGAAGACCCCGACATCGGCGTCGCCCTCTACAAGCCGGGCAACCGCTCGAACGTTTACCTGAACCCGCAGATTCCGCCGTTCAGCTACCTTAAGGGCCGCCAGGCTCTGATGACCGGCATCGACGTCGAGGACTTCATGTTTGCCCTCGGCCCGAACGATCTGTGGATCACCTGCCCCGCTCTGTACTACTGCGGTACGCCGCTTGAGACCGACATCGGACACCGCTTCGATGTTGAGATGTCCGACGGTTCGTCTGAGACGATCGGTTACGACGTCAACAACATGGCTCTAGCACAGCAGCTTCTGAACGAGTCTGACTACGCCGGCGAGACCGCCGTTATCCTCAACCCGACAGACTATGGCACCATCACCCCGCTGGGTCCGGTGCTCAAGTCCGTCATGGCAGAGATCGGCTACGCAGTCGAGATGCCCGCCCTGGACTGGGCGACGGTTACCTCGATGTTCGGTAACACCGACTCCTACAGTCTGGCAACCGACTGGTACTCCCACTGGTGCTGTGGCAACCCGATTCAGGACCACCTGATCTCCGGGACGCTGGACTTCATCATCCGTGACGAGGAACTGATCAACCTCCAGCTCGAGTTCGTGCGCGAGACCGATGCCGGCAAGCGCTTCGAAATCGTGGAGGAAATCCAGACGAAGCGATGGCAGAAGGTCACTTCGCTGTCCCTCGGTCAGTTCTTCCCGATCGTTCCTCACACGAACGACCTGAAGGGCTTTGAGGTCAAGGCGATTCCGTTCTACGTCAATACGTGGCTAGAGCGCTAAGGACCTAAGCACCCCATAATAGGGAGCTAATGAAGGCCCGCGACCATGTGGTCGCGGGCCTTTTGCTATCCTGGGCAATCCGTGGCCGAAGACCGGTCAAAAAATAGCCGTTAACCGCACCACATAGGCACTGGCAGGCGATGGTTCCTATGCTAAGCTGGTTTCCCAAGGCGGTGAACCGCGCATTTCGCACCTAGGTGATTCTCCATGGTGACCTCCAATATTTTCCCAGACACGTTTCGCATTACCAGGCGAACCGGCCCATGGATGCTGTTGTTTGCGGCCACCCTGTTTGTTTCTGTCGCGTGTTCAACGGCGGCGGTGGCGGAGCCGATCATCATTGGCGATGAACCCACCATCAAGATGCACTTCAGCCAGGCGGCGATCGACGCGGGCGAGGTGTCCCTGGACGACCTGATGGAGCACGGCATGATGCTGTTTACGGCGTCGTTTAACACTCTGGACGGCGCCGGCCGACCCGAGACGACCGGGGTGGGGGACAGCCCGTTCCGAAACAGGCGGGAGTACCCGGAAAACTTCAACCGCATTTCCGGCCCGGACGCCAACTCCTGTTCCGCCTGTCACACACTGCCTCGGCTCGGTGGTGGGGGTGACAACGTGACCAATATCTTCGTCGACGCCGAGATCCACCCGTTCGCCAACTTCGACGGGGGCGATGGGGATGCTTTAAAGGTGGACCTGACGCTGCAAACGGTGGGACCAGAGCGGAACCCCATGGGCCTGTTCGGCTCCGGAGCTATCGAAATGCTCGCCCGGGAGATGACCTTCGACCTGCAGGGCATACGAGACTCGGCGCTTGGGGATGCCAGGGAGACCGGTGTGGAGGTCACCAGGGAACTGACCACCAAGGGCGTGGATTTTGGTCGTATCACCGTTCGACCCGATGGCACCATCGACGTATCTGCGGTGGAGGGCGTCGACAGCGATCTGATCATAAAACCATTCCACCAGAAGGGCGCTGTCGTCTCCCTGCGGGAGTTCGCGCTAAAGGCTATGAACAACCACCATGGTATGCAGGCCGCTGAACGTTTCCGTGATGGCGTGGATGCCGACGGCGACGGGGTCGCCGACGAACTGACCCGGGGCGACATGACGGCGCTCGTGGCCTACCTAGTCAGCCTGCCGGCACCGGGACGGGCCATGCCGACCAATGCGGCTGCTCTCGCGGCTGCAGAGAGGGGCGAGGCCCTGTTCGAAACCATCGGTTGTACCATGTGCCATCGCACGTCGCTGCGGCTCGATAACCCGGTCTTCACCGAGCCGAACCCGTTCAACCCGCCCGGTAAGCTAAAGCTGTCGGACGTGTCCCAGCCGCTGTCCATTGACCTGACGGCCGAAGGCCAAGGCCCCTTCCTGACGAGAGAAGCGGACGGGTCGCTGCTGGTCCCCGCCTTCACCGACCTCAAGCGCCACGACATGGGCCCCGCGCTGGACACCGATAGTGTGCAGCAGGGCAGCATACCGACTGAGATGTGGCTCACTAGGAAGCTGTGGGGAGTGGCCTCCGAGGCGCCCTTCCTGCACAACGGCAGGGCGACCCTGATATCCGAGGCAATCTTGCTGCACGGCGGCGAGGCTGAGGCGCAGCGAGCGGAGTTCGCAGCAATGCCTGTCGAAGACCAGGCAGCGGTGGTCGAGTTCATCAAGACACTCCAGATTCTTCCTCAGGATGCCGGGCAGGTGGTGATAGACGCCGCTGCTGCTGCAGACTACGGCGACGGACCCGATACCACCGTACTTTCCGTCGTGGGTGGAGTGGTTGGTGGGGCGTTCCTCTTGCTGGTCGCTTCGGTAGCGCTGGCGCTCGCCAGACGCCGCCGCGGCGCCACGCACTGATCGGGGCGGGTTCCGCCGTGCCAGGACGCCCGCAGGGCCGTTTAAAGGGCGCTACGAGCGCTGTGGACTGCCAGGTGACACACCGGATGACCCTCTGGATGGCCCTGTCCGTCCTCCCGGTTCTGATTCTGCTGGCCGCCGCCTGTGGAGGCGGCCCAGAGCCAACAAACCCATTCGCCATGGATATTTCCGGGAAGGCCGACCCGGCCTCAGAAACCGTTTCCCCGACCCCAACGAAAGACGCAGATGGCACGGCCGCACCGGTGGTCGTCGGCCGTGAGGAGGTGATCCCATTCACGGACGTCGCTGCCTCGGTCCTGAGCGAGGGCCCGGACAACTGGAACGACAGGCCCGGGGCGGCAGTGTTCGACTTCGACCGCGATGGCGACCTCGATATCTACATCACCCAGAAGGCCGGACACCCCAACAGGCTTTACGAAAACGATGGGTTGGGTAACTTTCAGAATGTAGCCGCTGTAGCAGGAGTCGAGCTTACCGATAGCAACAGCACCGGGTCGATGGCATGCGACCTGGACAATGACGGCTTCCAGGACCTTTATGTAGCCGCTTGGGGCGACCCGGAAGACCAGCTGGACTTCCGCTCTCCGCCGGACACCCAGGGCAACACCGATACCCTCCTGCGCAACAACGGCGACGGCGCCTTTACGGACGTATCGGACGCGGCGTTCGGCCCCGACAGAAACCTGCGCTCGGCGACCTCGGTCTCGTGCGCCGACGTGGACGGGGATGGCTGGCTGGACATATACGTCGCCAACCTGGGCGCGCACGACTTCCGTACATTCAACGGCCCCAGTCACCCCGGGCATTTCAATGCGTTGTACATCAATGACGGGGATATGACGTTCACCGAGATCGCACATGAGGCGGGAGTTGCCGGTGACCAGATCAGGATGCGCGACCCTGCCGGTCAACCCATTCTATTCACCGACCCGGAGACGGGAGAGGTCTTCGAGGGCTGGGACCCGACGCGCAAGGACCGCGCCGGAAACCTGGTTGGAGAGCCTGCACCGCAAACGCATGCCACACTGTTTTTCGACTTCGACGACGACGGCGACCCGGACCTGTTCGTAGCGGACGACGGCGATACGCTCAAGATCTTCCGAAACGACACCACCAACGCCGGTGTCCGCTTCACGGAGGTAGGTGAGGCCCTTGGATTGGATGTCTCGGGCGCTTGGATGGCCTTCGCGCTGGGCGACTACGACGGCGATGCGGACCTCGACGTGTTCGTGACCAACATCGGCTACCACGCCATGCTGAGGAAGCCGCAGGACAACCCGACCGGCTCCTGTCAGTATCACCAGCGCTTTTCCTGGGGCACGTGCGCCAACTCACTGCTGCGTAACGACGGCGTCGGTGAGATCGCCGGCCTGGGCCGTTCCGGGATCTTCGTCGAAGTAGGGAACGACGTCGAGGTGCTCGCAAGCCCGATACTGGCCCCCACCGCTCTGGACGCCGACAGGATATACCCGTCTCTACCGGTCCCCGGTGGCCTCGCCGCTTACGACTTCGGCTTCGGCGCCACCTTCTTCGATTTCGACAACGACGGCGACCTCGACCTGTACTGGCTGGGGTCGAACAAAAACAGCGGTGCCGGGCCGGGCGGCGACGTCTACCCGGGTGTGGGAAGGCTGATGCGCAATGACGGCGCCGGAGGCTTTGAGGACATCACAGTTCGCGCCCGGGTGCTCGACATCGCGGGCGTAGACTATTCGGTCTTGGATACGACCGATCCGCGATTCGATGCCGTGCGCCAACGCATCGCCCCGAGGTTCCACGAGAATGGGAAGGGCTTGGCTCATGGTGATCTCAACGGGGACGGTTACGTCGACTTGGTCGGGACCAATAGCAGCGGCAACATCTGGACGGGCAACTCCGAGAACCTGGTGGCATCACCCGGTCCCTTGTTCGTGTGGATGAACGGCGGTGGCGACGGCCACTGGATTACTCTGAGACTGAAGGGACGCATGGCCATTGACGACACCGGGAGCAATGCCGACGGTATCGGTGCCAGGGTGCTGCTGACCGCTGAGTCGTCGGCCGGCGACGGACCGACGGTGCAGGTTAGGGAGGTTTATGCCGGAGGCACCTACCTGTCCCAGGATAGCATTGGAATCGAGTTCGGTCTGGGTTCTGACGCCGTGGTGGACGAGATACGCATCCTTTGGCCCAGCGGGAGAGAGCAAACGTTGATCGAAGTGGCCGCCGACCGGGTGCTCCATGTCGTAGAACCGCCGGAGGATGTTGAATGAGAGTGTGGTGGATGAGGGATCTGGCCCGGCCCTCGATTGTCGTCGCCTTGCTTGCGGTGGCCGTCGTCGCCTGCGGCGGCAATGAGTCCCTGGCGATTGGCGAGTCGGAAGAGACGGAGATCTTTTCCGAGACCGACCGGGCCTCCATCAACCGGCTATTCCTGACCGTCCAGCGGTTTCAGGAGCAGGGAGATTTCGTCAGCTCCATAGAGGTGCTCGACGACCTGCTGCGCAGGGATCCAGATAACACAGAGGCCCTGTACCAGCGTGGAAATGCCAAAAGGCGACTGGGTCAGCTGGAGGATGCGATCAGTGACTACGGCGCCGCCATCCGCAGCGATCCCGGCTTGGTGGACGCGTATCTGCGCCGAGGCGTGTCACACGCCAACTTGGGTCGATTCGAAGAAGCGATTCTCGACTTCGACCAGGTGATCTTGCTCGGCGGGTCGGACGCGGCGATGCTGCGGAACCGGGGCCTAGCCTACTACGAACTGGGCCAGTGGAAGAAGGCGATCGAAGACCTCGACCGGGCCATCGAGGTCGATCCGACCATGGCCGTGGCATTCAACGACAGGGGCCTGTCCTACGTCAAGCTGGGCCAGTATCGGCGAGCCATCGAGGACTTCGACAGCGCGGTGGAGATCAACCCGGCGTTCGCCCTGGCCTATGACAATCTGGGCAGCGCTTGGCAGGCGCTGGGCAACTTTAACTGGGCGATCGACGAATATGACAAGGCCCTGGCCCTCGAGCCGGGTTACGCACCGTCTTACAACAACAGAGGCAACGCATACCGCGGCCTGCACGATCACGAGAGCGCCATTGCCGACTACGACGAGGCGATCAGGCTGTCGCCTCGTTCACCCTCTAATTACTTTAATCGGGGCGTCGCATACGGGCTGCTGGGTGACTGGGACTCGGCTATCAGGGACTACGGCTTCGCCGTTTCCCTGGACCCCACCTATACCGACGCCTACTACAATCGCGGCGGCGCCTTGGGTAACCTCGGCAACTTCGAGGCGGCCATAGCCGACCTGACAACGGTGGTGACCATCCAGCCCACCAGGGCGGAGGCATACCACTCTCGCTCGCTCGCCTATCTCAACATGGGTGACGAGGAAACGGCGCTCAAAGACCTGGACACCGCCATCTTGCTGAATCCGGACCTGACCGTCGCATACAGCGACCGGGGCGTCGCATACGTCCGGGCCGGGGAGTTCGACAAGGCCGTGGCCGACCTGAACCAGGCGATCTCGCTGGACCACGACTTGCTCGCGGCCTACGTCAACCGGGGCGTTGCCGCCTACGGGCTTGGAGACTACGAGAGCGCCGTCGCCGACTACAGCCACGTGATTCAGATCGACTCCGAACGGTTGGACGCCTACGCCCACCGCTCGCGGGCGCTGATCATGCTGGGTCTGGACGAGCGAGCGGCCGCCGACATCGCGCTGTTGGCGGAACGGGGCACGGACGTGGCCGTGCTCGAGGCCGACTTGGCCGCCCTCAGGGCCGCGCGCTAGCGCGTCAGTGCACGGCGGCGGCGGGAGCCGAGGCGCGCTCGTTGAGCAGCCTGCCCTCCCGGAACCGCGAAAGTCCAAACGGCCTGATCGGCTCCGGGGTGACGCCGGTAGCGATGAGCTTGGCCATCATCTTCCCCGCCATGGGTGCCGCCTTAAAGCCCCAGGTACCCCAGCCACAGGTGAGCAGGAACCCGTTCAGACCGCTCACAGGGCCCATAATTGGGGCGTAGTCCGGGGTCATGTCGCACAGGCCGGACCACTGGCGCAGTAGCTTAAGGTCCCGCAGTTCAGGGAACATTTTTAGGACACTCGACGACAGGTGGCGGATGGCTTCGAACCCGGATCTCATTGAGTATGTCTGGTAAGGGTCGACCCCGCCGCCTATGACCACCTCGCCACGGTCGGTCTGGTAGACGTAGGCGTGCAGGTTGGCCGAAGAGATGGACACGTTGATGAAGGGCTTGACCGGCTCGGTGACGCCCACCTGCAACGGGTAGGTAACCAGCGGCAGATCGAGATCGGCCATTGCCGCGATGTTGGACGCCCACCCGGCGGTCGCATTCACCACCAACCCGGCCGAGATGGGGCCGCCCGGCGTCTGAACCCCGGTGATCCTGTCGCCGTGCCTCAGGAGCCCTGTAACCGGGGTAAACGGTCGTATGTGGACGCCCGCGCGCCCAGCGCCCCGGGCGTATCCCCAGACGACGGCGTCGTGGCGAATGACGCCGGCCGGTGGGTGGAAGAGAGCCCCGAGCACGGGGAAAAGCTTGCCCACTCTCATGTCCATTGCGGGCACCAGTTCGGAGATCTCGGCGGGCCCGATCATGCGGCTGTCCACCCCGAGCAGACGGTTGAAGACGGCCCTCGTCTGCAGGCCGAAGACGGCGGACTCGGAATGGCCCAGGTCGAGCCGCCCGGTCTGGTCGAACATGAGGTTGAGATCCAGCTCTCCAGAGAGGCCTTCATACAATTTGAGGCTTTCGCGAAAGAAGGGGATGGCCTCGGCGGTGAAGTAGTTCGCCCGCAGGATGGCTGTGGACCTGGCGCTGCCGCCGCCGCCGACGTAGCTGCGGTCCAGCACCGCTATGTCGGTCACTCCCAGCCTGCTCAGGTAATAGGCGGTGGCCAGTCCGTGAACGCCCGCGCCGATGATGACCACTTCGTACCGGTCTTTCGGCTCGTGCCTGGGGAAGAAGTCGCCGGTGCGGAACGCCTGCAGCATGCTCATCCCGCGGCCACCAGCGCCGCCAATGCCTCGGTGCCTATCAAATCCATGCCATACCCTTCCCCGGCCTCGACGAGTGACTCCCAGACGTAGATACCGTACTCCCGTCCGAAGAACAGACGGTAAGAGGGCAGGTCGCCGATGTCCGCCCGGATGACCAGTCCATAGACTTCGGCAAGCGTGGTCTGGGCGCATGATCGGTCAGGCATGTGCGTGGGCCGCAGATCTAGGTCGGTTAGCGACGTAACGACCAGCGCGGCCTTCGGGCCGACCAGCCGCACGGCCGAAAACGACGAGGTCAGATCGAAAACCGCCCCGTTGTCGATCAGCCCGCCTGAGGCTGAGCGCAGTTTGGACTGGATTTCAGGAGGCGCCGTTATCCACGCCTCGACCTCGGCCAGCCGGGCGAGTTCTATGTCCAAACGGCTGCGTTCGGAAGTAAACAAAACGTCTGCCACTCCGCCCACGGGGGGAGTGGCTCCCAGTTTCTCCAGTGCGGCCGGGACGCCGGGGCCCTGTAGTCTCAGCTTCGTGACGTGGCTCTGCTCGGCCATCCCCACATGCTTTTTGCAAGCATCCACTTCAGTATCCGGTCCTGAAAAGCGCAGCGGTACCTGCCACCCGGCCACGTCGCCCATAACCGCCCCGTGGTTTAAAAGGTTCCGGTGAACGGAAGTATTCGCCGCCGGCCCGGAACTGTTGGTAGTCATGCCCGAAGCCTCTCACCGGCCGGGTCGTAGACCGGCTCCAACTGCACGGTGGCCTCCCACAGCTCGCCAGCGACCGGAATGTGCAGCCGCATACCGTTCTCGGCTAACCCGGTGGGCACCATCGCCAGTCCGAATGGCCTGCCGGCGGTGGGGCTGAGTCGCGTGCTCGTCACACGACCCACGGGTGAGCCGTCGTGGACGATGGGGGACCCATCCTTCGGCACTGGGCTGGACGGGTCCATGACGAATCCGACGAGCCTTTGCCTGGGCCCTCGCCGCACGACCCCGCGCAGCCCGCCGCGCCCGGCGAAGTCCTTTTTCGCCAACCGCACCGCCCAGTCCATGCCACCTTCGACCGGAGTGGTGATGGAGTCGGTGTCCTGGTTGACGATGATGTGGCCCTTTTCCAGCCTGAGGATGCGCTGAGCTTCAAGTCCGAACGGAGTGATGCCGAAATCCCGGCCCGCGGCAGTCAGGGAGTCCCACATGTGGTCCGCGTACTGGGACGGGAAGTGGATCTCCCAGCCGGTCTCTCCGACGAACCCGATGCGCAGCAGGGTGGACGGCACGTCGGCGACGGTCGCTTGGGCCGAGCGCATGTATTTGAAGGCGTTCGACGACAGGTCGGCGTCGGTCATCTGGGAAAGGACCTCGCGTGCTCGTGGCCCGGCGACGTTGATTGCCGCGAAGCCCGAGGTCACGTCGGCGATGTGTGCCGTCATGCCCTCTTCAGTCGCTATCCACCACTTGTACCACTGCTCGATCAGCTCGATGTTGCCGGTGGTGGTGGTGACGAAGAAGCGGTCGTCGCTCAGGCGCGTCACGGTACCGTCGTCGAGGATGGTGCCGTCGTCGAGGCACATGACCCCGTAGCGAATCCGCCCGACCCGCAGGTTGGACATGCGGTTGGTGTACAGGAAGTCCAACAACTGTGGAGCGTCCGGTCCGCGTACATCCAGCTTCCCCAACGTGCTGACGTCGATGATGCCGACCCGCTCCCGTACGGCCCGCGCTTCCGACGCCGCGTCCCCGTAGCTGTAGGGGCGCTGCCATCCGCCCGCATCAACGACCTGGGCGCCCAGGTCGTTGTGGCGGTGGTGCAGGGCGGTTCGCTTGACAGGCAGGTGCCCCGGTCCCGCCAGGGCTCCCAGGGATACCGTGACCGAGGGCGGGCGCATTGTGGTCAGGCCCATCTCCTCGCCCGATACGTCGGCGAACTTCGAGGCGGTGGCGGAGAAATTTCTGAGGCACATCTTGCCCTGGCACGGGCCCATCGTTGTTGTGGAGTAGCGCTTCAGGGTCTGGATGTCGGCGAAACCCTCGGTTACCGCTTTGTTTAGGTCGCCCGTCGAGATGTCCTCACAGACGCATACGAACTGTTTCTTGGCCCCTGTGTCGTGGCTGGCCAATACCGCGTCACCTCTGTCTGGTTCGATCCAAGGGGCGGGTGGCTGCGGTTCGCCATTGGCTGCCGCCGTACCGGCCTGCCGCCCATGTAACGTCGATACTGAGGGGTCCGGCACGCCGACGAGCCGTCCCGCGATGTAAACGCCCTCGGGAGGGCTTACCGGCACCAGAGTTTCCAGTGCGGCGTCTTGCCTAGTCGAGCAACCTGCCTGTAGTGCCAGCTGAGCCGCCGGCTGCAATCGCCCGGCCATCAACAGCAGGTCGCAGTCGATGCCCTCGGGTCGGCCGTTCCCAATCGAGAACGATGCTCGTTCGACTGCGCCCCTGCCGGTTGCGCCGACCACAGCGGCGCCGACCGCCAACCTGATGCCCGCGGCACTTAACTCAGAGGCTGCGTTGTTTGCCGACCCACCGGCCCGGGCATCGAGCACGGCGGCGACGGCAATGCCTGATTCGGCCAGTTCCAAGGCAAAGCCATAGCCGGAGTCGTCCTCAGTGGCGACGACGGCCCGGCCGCCGGCGAGCACGCCGTGCATGCGTAGCAGTCTCATCGCCCCGGTCGCGAGCATCACGCCGGGCAGGTCGTTGCCGGGGAAGACGAACGGCACCTCATGCGCACCGGTGGCGAGAACGACACGGCCCGCCCGGACCGTCAACACCTCGCCTTTGCCAATTACCGTCACTAAGTTGTCGGCGTAAAAGCCGAAGGCGGTGGACTCGGACCACACCTCTATCGAAGCCAGTCCGACCACGTCCCTGACCAGGTCTTCGACCTCGGCTGGAGCTTGGCCCGCGCCGAGCGTCGGCTGGTCGTCGACCAGCACTACCCGTGTGTCCGGGCTGGCCTCGGCCGCGGCAATGGCGGCGGACATGCCGGCGTGGCCGGCTCCCACTACAAGTATGTCGACGTGCACGGAGCGGTGCCTGTAGCCGGGGAGTTTGGAGGCGCCCGGGTTGACCCTACCCAATCCGCCAACCGCCCGCAGGATCGGCCTGACAATGTCCCACAGGAGTTTCGGCTGGTGGAAGGCCTTGTAATAGAACCCGACCGGCATCAGTTTTTCCGCCCGGTCCAGCAAGGACATGACGTCGAAATCGATGGAGGGCCAAGCGTTTTGCGACCCGACGTCCATCCCCTCCGTGACCGGGATGGTGCAGGCGCGCACGTTGGGAGTCCCGTCGACCGTCACCAGGCAGTTGGGGCAGCGCCCGGCGACGCATAGCAGGCCTCTTGGTCGGTGGTATTTGAAACTCCGAGACAACGTTCGCACCCCGGCCGCCGCCAGGGCGGAGCCGATCGTATCCCCCGCATAGGCGGTGACCCGTCGACCGTTGTAAAGAAAGGAGACGGGCCGATCGCGATCGACCAACTGACCGTCCCTGGGCTCTATTCGCAGGGATATCGGCATCTAGTCGCCGGCCGTCCCGCCCGGCCAACGTGCATTCGCCACGAAGTTAGAGACGGTGTCGCGTTCCACGACGAGCCACTGGCGGCAGCCGAACTTGTGGTACCACCACTCGGTCTGCTCGCCAGCGGCGTTGCGACGAACGTAGAAATAGTCTGCCCAGTCCCGGTCTGAGGCCTCCGGTCTGGGACGTTTGATTATCTCGCCGCCGAATCGGAAATCTCCAACCGGACGCGGTCCGCAGTTGGGACAGGGAATGAGGAAAGACAAGAACCTAGAACATCGTCAGGTATCGGTCTATCTCCCACTGGGTAATCTGGCCGTGGTAGGAGTCCCATTCGGCCGACTTCACCCTGGTGAACTCGCCGTAGATCGGTCCCAGCGCGGCCTGGATGACCTTGTCGTTGGCCAGTTCACTCAATGCTTCGGACAGTGACTGTGGGAGCACGTCGATTCCCCGCTTTTTCACCTGGGCGGGAGACAGGTCGTACATGTTGTCGGTGTTGGGCTCACCGGGGTCGAGCTTTCGCCTCACCCCATCCATTCCCGCCGCCAAGTAAGCCGCGAAGGCAAGGTACGGGTTGCACGCCGAGGACATGGTGCGATCCTCAAGGTGGCCCGGCCCGGCGGTGCGAATCATCTGCGTGCGGTTGTTGTCGCCGTAGGTGATGAACACCGGCGTCCAGGTATAGCCGGAGCGCGACCCGTGCACCGCCGAGCCCGATTGCAGTCGCTTGTAGCAATTGACGGTCGGAGACGCTACCGCGCACAGGGCGGGTGCGTGCTCGAGCACTCCGCCGATGAAGTGGAGGGCGGTCTCGGAGAGGCCTAGGCCGTGGCCGTCCGCGTCGCCCTTGAATATGTTGCTGCCGGAGGCCGCTCCCTCCATGTGGAAGTGAATGTGGCCGCCGTTCCCGGTGCGGTCGCTGAATGGCTTAGGCATATGGGTGGCCACTGCGCCGTACTTTTTGGCGTACTGGCTGGTCATCATCTTGAAGAAGGTGTACCGGTCGGCCGTAACCAGCGCGTCAGCGAAGGTGAAGTTGAGCTCAAACTGACCGTTGGCGTCCTCGTGGTCCGCCTGGTAGGGGTCCCAGCCCAGTGACTGCACCCCGGTCATCAGGTCCCTGAGGTAGTCGAAGACGTTGGATATCCCCTTGAAGTCGTAGCAGGGCTTGGCCAGGCTGTCGATGTTGTCCGGATCGAAGACCTTGATTCCGCCATGCTCGTCTCTGGTCACGAGAAAGTGCTCCGGCTCGATGCCGACGTGGAACGTGTAGCCCTCGTCACGCAGGTCGCCGAGGACGCGCTTGAGGTTCTGTCGCGGACAGTAGGGATGGGGATCGCCGTCGACGAACAGGTCGGAGGCGAAGCGGGCGACACCATCGCGCCATGGTAGCGGTGTGTAGGTGTCAATATCGACGCGGGCGAGCATGTCGTGGGAGTGCGGGCCCTGGCCCATGCCGTCCAGCGCGGCACCAGCGAATCCGGCGCCGTCGTCGATGACGTCGTCGAGATGCTCGACGGGCACCATCTTCACCTTGGCCGCGCCGTGTATGTCGACGAACTGGATGAGGACCAGTTCGACGCCGTCCTCTTGCATGCGCTGCTTGAGCTCTTCGCGTATCCCGTTCTCCGAACTTACCAAAGCGTCTCCTCTCAGTCCTAGGTCGCCCTCCGCTAAAGGGGCGGTCGTTGGCCCACCGCTCCACCGGCGGCCGCCAGCGCGCCGGCCGTGTGAACGACCGCCGCCTCGTCGAAGTGGCGGCCGACCAGCTGGACGCCGATCGGCAGCCCGCCGGAGCTCCATCCGAACGGCAACGAGATCGCGGGAGCCCCGGTGAGGTCGAAAACGGCGGTGCACATCAGCGCCGTCCTGCCCGGTGTGATCTGTCCGTCCACGTCCAACTCCGCCGAGTCGTGGGGTGGCGCGGGCACCGCGGTGGCGGGGCAGAGCAGCAGGTCGAACTCAGCGAAGTATTCCATGAAACCGGATCGCAGGGCTTCTCGCACCGCCAGGCCCCGAACGTGCTCGGCGTGGGTCGGCTTGGGCACACTCATCCGCCGCTGCATGGAGACGCCTAGGTCGTCTTCCCGGCCCGTGATCAGTGGAGCCAGGTCGGGGATTCCCTCCGAAGCGGCTATCGCCCCCGACGCCCCGAGCGAGTCGACGCTGCTCATGAAGGGCAGGTCCACTTCTTCTACATCGCAACCCATGGTGCCAAAGACGTCCGCGGCCCGTCGTACCTGGGCCTGCACCTCACGGGAAATCGGTTTGACCGGCCCCTCGGTATAGAACCCGACTCGCCTGACCGATAATGGATCAGACAGGTCCGTGAACCGCGTGGCCGGCATGGGGGTCGCGTAGTGGTCGCGCCCGTCCGGGCCCTCGATTACGCCTAGGACCAGCGCGATGTCGCGCGCCGTCCGGGCCATCGGACCGACGTGCGTCGCCTGAAGTAACGTATAGGGCACGTGACCGGTAATGGGCACGCGGCCGTGAGTCGCCTTGAGGCCGAAGATGTTGCAGTAAGCGGCTGGCACCCGGATGGACCCACCGGAGTCGCTGCCGATGCCCAGTGGCGACATGCCGGTAGTGATGGCCGCGGCCTCCCCACCGCTCGACCCACCGGTGGTTCGTTCGGTATTCCAGGGGTTGTTGGTGCGGCCGAACACCCGGTTGTCGGTCTCCCACCACAGAGTGAATTCTGGGGTATTGGTTTTGCCCAGGAGGACGCCACCGGCGGCACGGATGCGAGCCACCACGGGCGCGTCGGTCGCAGCTGGCGTGCGCGATGTGAGCAACGAACCGGACGTGGTTGGGAAGCCGGCGACGTCGATGCTGTCCTTGATGGTGTAGGGAACGCCGTGCAGGGGCCCAAGTGATGACCTTGAGTTCACCGCGCGCTCGGCATCCCGTGCGCGATCAAGAGCGTCTGCCGCGGGCGCAACGATGGCGTTGAGGCCGTCGTTAACCGCGTCGATACGATCGAGGTGGGCCTGCACTAGCTCCACGGGTGACAGCTCACGGGTGGCGACCAGGCGTGCCATCTCGACGGCGTCCAGGGAAGTCAACGATTCGCTCATGCGTCGCTCCGGGGACCGAATTGGGACTGTTTTTGGGGCTTTTGCATCACCGCGTGAACGCCTGTGTCTAGGGGCTCACGGGTCACAGCCCTTCGGCGCTGCGCGGTATGGTACACCTCGTAAAGCCGCCCCGCAACAGTGGTTTGCCGGGATGCGCGGGTACTTGCCGCGTGGCTCACCGTGGCGCACAGGGGCGGTGTTGGGGGAAACCGTAGACGCCGCCCGTCCCATATCAGACCACAACGGCAAAGGATGCACGGGCCGCCGATAGGGCACGGTGTGACCGACCTTTCCGGGCTGGAGGCGAGAACGCATTAGCGAATACGGATCGCGCGATAGGTTTGGACTATCACCAATGATGCCGAATAGGGTGACGACCGTGCCGTTGCCCGGTCAACAGACTGGTCTCTCCCCCGTGCGTGCCGATCGGCACGCACGGGGGAGGGGTGTTGCCATCAGGCTTGACACCCCATGGACCCCTGTGTACGGTACCGGCACGCCGATGGCATCGCCTCGGCGAGTGTTTCGTCTGCAGACAATGACCGTCCGATCCGCACTTATTAGTTTGTTGTTGGGAGGCTGAGGTGCAGAGGTACTTAATCCAGCGCCTGATTGCTTCGATCCCTGTCCTGTTCATCCTGGCGGTGGTTATCTTCGCCGTCCTGCGGATCTCGGGTGGTGACCCGGCCGCGATCATCGCGGGCAAGGACGCGCCCCAGTGGCAGATCGAGGCCATCCGCAAGGACCTGGGACTCGACAGACCCATAATCAGCCAGTTGGGTATCTACCTGAAAGATGTCCTCTCCGGTGACCTGGGCCAGTCGATCAACTCAAAAATCCCCGTCATTAAGCTGATCAGGCAGCGTGTCGTCCCGACCCTGTCGATCGCGATCATGACCGAGCTTCTGACGTTACCCATCTCGATCCCACTAGGGGTCCTCGCGGCCTGGAAGGCGAATACCTGGATCGACCGGAGCATCATGGTGTTCAGCTCCCTGGGCTTCTCCATCCCCATTTTCTTCTTGGGGTTCCTGTTGATAAAGGCGTTCGCTCTGGAGATTCCCTGGTTCCCAGCCGCGGGATATACACCTCCGGAGGAGGACTTCGGAGCCTTCTTGCACAAGCTGATATTGCCGGCCCTGGCGACCGCGATCATCTTCTGGGCGTTCCTGGTTCGCATGACTAGGGCGACCATGATCGAGGTCCTCAGAGAGGACTACATCCGCACCGCTCGTGCCAAGGGACTGGCGGAGGCCAGTGTCCTGGTGCGGCACGCTCTGAAGAACGCGGCCCTGCCCATCGTCACGGTGGTCGGCTGGGGTATCGCCGAGCTGTTCGCGGGCATCGTCGTCACCGAGCAGGTATTCGCGGTGCCCGGCATGGGCCGGCTCATCGTCGACTCCATCGTCCGCCGCGACTACCCGGTCATCCAGGGAGCGATGCTCATCGTCGCGGTGCTGCAGGTTGTGGTTAACCTTCTTACCGACCTGTCGTACGCGCTATTCGACCCGAGGATCAAGTACTAATGCAGCAGGACATGAAAACTCCGCAAACCTACGCGCCTGCCCCCGTTTCCATTCAGGATAGGGCGACCGGGTACTGGCAAGACGTAAAGGACAAATATCGGTGGACGTGGCGACGGCACCCGATGCTGATAGTGGGCTTCGCGGTGCTGGTCCTCATGGCGCTCATGGCCATCTTGGCGCCGTTCCTGTGGACTGTCGACCCGACGGCCGTCGATCCGCCCAACCGCCTGGCCAAGCCCGGCGCCACCATCACGGACGAAGGGGTTTCCAGAGACGCCTGGTTCGGCACCGACTTTGTCGGACGTGACGTCTACTCCCGCGTTGTCTATGGCGCGCGCATCTCCCTGGCAGTCGGTTTCGCCGTCGGTGGGCTCACGGCCGTGAGCGCGGCTATACTCGGTCTGTTGGCCGGATACTTCAACGTCGTCGACCTCATCTTAATGAGGTTCATGGACGCCATCATGTCGATTCCCAACATCCTGCTGGCAATCGCGCTGGTCTCCATCGTGGGAGGTAGCGTGCCGATCGTGATTTTCGCGATCTGGTTCGTGGTCTTCCCGCGTGCCGTGAGGGTGGTTCGGTCGTCCGTGTTGAGCCTACGTGAGGAGGTTTACGTGGAGGCGGCCCGGGCCATAGGCGCCAAGACGCCGAGAATCCTCATCAAACACGTGTTCCCTGGTACTATCGCCCCGTTGATAGTCACGGCCACGCTCATCGTCGCCGGAGCCATCCTCACGGAGGCCATCCTGAGCTTCCTCGGCGCCGGTATCGACCCAGAGACTCCGGCCTGGGGCTCGATGATGGCCGACGGTCGCAGGACCATCTCGCAGGCCATCTGGGTCGTCGGTATCCCCGGCGGCTTCCTGACCCTCACCGTTCTGGCCATCAACGTCATTGGAGACAACCTGAGAGACATGCTCGATCCCAAGCTGTCCCGATCTGAGGGCTAGTTCCCCTACCGGATGCGATCGATGAAAGGCCCGGGCAACCGCCCGGGCCTTTCTTTTTGTCGCGAACCGGATTTCGACCCACTCTCGTAAACTCCCCACATGCGTTTTGATAGAAGACATCCATTGAGCGGTTTTCTGCCGATACGGTTGATCCCGGCCGCATGGCCGTTTACGGCCCTGTTGGCCATCCTCGTCCTCGCCCTCGGCCTGGGTCTGGCCGCCTGCTCCAATGGTACCGAGCCAGAGGCGGCCACACCTTCTCCCCCATCGGCATTGGAGATCGACACCACTCTAGAGATGGTCTGCGTGCAGGGGGTGTGCGTGGACGCGGAAACGGGACAGCGCGTCGAGGGCGGGGGCGACGGCAGGGTGGACTCTTCAGTGGTCGACCCATCCAGACGCAGTCCAGACGGCCGCGAGGTGATCCGCGGAACCCCCAAACGACCGGCACCGGGTCGCGCCGGCCCGGTACCGGATGGCCCCGTGATCCCGTTTACCAATATCGCCGAGAAAGCGCTGGGCCGGGACTGGCGCATCTGGAACGATCGACCAGGTGTGGCGGCCTTTGATTTTGACAGGGACGGTGACCTGGACTTTTACTTGACCAGCCGAGGCGGTCAGACAAACAAGCTGTTTCGCAACGACGGCGACGGGGCATTCACTGATATCGGAGCCGAGGCCGGCGTCGCGGCGACGGACAGCCATAGCACCGGGGTGGTCGCCTGCGACATGGACAACGACGGGTTCCAAGACCTCTATGTCGGGGCCTGGGGCGATCCCGACGATAATCTGGACTTTCGCTCCTATCCGGGCGGGCTTGGAATAGCCGACTCCCTGTTCCGAAACAACGGCGACGGCACGTTCTCCGACATAACCGAGTCGGCGTTTGGCAGCGACGTCAATATCCGGTCTGCCATTGCCGTCGCCTGCGCCGACGTCAACCTAGACGGCCACGTGGACATCTTCGTCGGCAACCTGATGGCGCACGACTTCCGCGACTTCGCCTCCGCCAACCACCCCGGTCACTACGACGTGCTTTACCTCAATAATGGCGATCTCACCTTCACCGAAATCGCCGAGCAAGCCGGAGTTCGCGGCGGCGAAATCGTGATGCGGAGCCCGATGGGTAAGCCGATCCTCTTCGAAGACCCGGCCACCGGGGAGTGGTACGAGGGCTGGGATCCGACCTGGCTGGATGACGCCGGCAACGTTATTGGAGAGCCCACCGCACAGACTCACGCGGCCTTTTTCTTCGACCATGACGATGACGGAGACCCCGACCTGTGGCTTGCCGGCGACGGCGATCGCTTCAAGATAATGCGTAACGACACTGGCGCCGACGGCGTCCGTTTCAGCGAGATCGCCCACGCCACCGGCATCGACAAAGTCGGGGCTTGGATGGGCTTTGCTATAGGAGACATAGATCTCGATGCAGACCTGGATGTGTTCGTCACCAACATCGGCTACCATCCCAATACCCGGCCCCCGATGAGGGGACCAAGCGGCTCCTGCGAGTACCATCAGCGCTTTAGCTGGGGCACCTGTCAGCACTACATGCTGCGCAACGACGGAGTCGTCGACGTCGAGGGAGTGGGCACTGTGGGACTCTTTGCCGACGTCGCCGCCTCGACCCCGGTTATCCCCAGCCCGTACATGCCTCCGGACTCGCTCGACCCATCCAAGATCGATCCACTGCAGCCGGTGCTCTCCGGCTTGGCGGCCTATGAATTCGGTTTTGGAGCCACCTTCTTCGACCTTGAAAATGACGGTGACCAGGACCTGTACTGGTTGGGCTCCATAATCGCGTCAGGGCAGGGGCCCGGCGGCGAAGCCTTTCCCGGCGCCGGCAGGCTTATGCGCGGCGATGGTGCCGGGGGGTTCGAGGACGTGACCATAAGGGCGAGGGTGCTGGACGTGCTCGGCGCACAGTACGACAGCATCGATGACCCCGACTCGATCTACACGATGAAGGGCCGCAAGATTTCCAACCGGTTCCACGAAAACGGCAAGTCCGTGGTGCATGGTGACCTCAATGGCGACGGTTACGTGGACCTGATAGCCACCAATAGTAGCGGCCCCGTATGGGAGGGCCGCGAGAGCACCATAACTGAGGTGCCGGGCCCGGTGTTCATGTGGATCAATGGCGGAGGCTCCAACCACTGGGTTACCCTGCGTCTGACCGGACGGATGGCCATCGACGGCACCGGCAGCAACGCAGACGGTATCGGGGCCCGCGTCTACCTGCGTTCCGGAGGTGAGGACGGATTGGTACAGGTTCAGGAGGTCCGCGCGGGATCGAGTTACCTGTCGATGGATAGTATCGACCTAGAGTTCGGTCTGGGACTCGCGACAGTGGTTGACGAAGTGATCATCTACTGGCCGAGCGGTGTCGTACAGACGGTGAATGACCTGGGAGCGGACCAGAACCACACGATAGTCGAGCCGGCGCAATGAAGTTCGGGTTGATCGGCTGCGGCCATCATGGACGCACCCGCCTGTCGGCGGCCATGGCAGTTATTGAGGAGATCGACCTGGTCTCTTGCGCGGACGTGGATGAGGTGTCCGCCGCCAGGACCGCGTTCGAATGGGGCTACTCTAGTCACCATGCCGACTACCGGCAGATGCTAGACGCTGAGGAGCTGGACGCCGTCATGGTGTCTCTGCCCCATCACCTTCTCAAAACCGCCTCCCTGGCGGTGATTGAGTCCGGGAGGCGCCTGTTCGTGGAAAAACCCGCCGGTGTGAGTGCCGCCGAGGTGGTTGCCGTACGCGACGCGGCCGCAGCCGCGGACCTGAGCGCGATGGTCGGTTATTGCATGCGCTACAATCCGGGACGCGCCAAGGCGCACGAGTTGCTCTCAAGAGGAGTGGTCGGGGAGCCGGTCCAAGTGATGGCCTGCAAGTCGGCGATGCCGCTGACCCATTGGAACGCGCGCCTAGAGTACGGTGGAGGCCAGTTGCGCTGGCACGGGGGTCACATCGTCGACCAGTTGCTATGGCTGCTCGGCGGCCGCCCCATCCGGGTGCATGCAGAGACCCGGTGGCACCCTGAGACCGGCGCCGACAGGGACAGCGCGTTTACCATTCTGTACGAAAGCGGTCTGACCGCAAGTGTGATCGTGTCTGCCGCGCTGGCCCGACCGTTCGACTTTGTGGAGGTCTTCGGCACCCGGGGAAGACTGCGCTCTGAGTGGCCCTCGGAGATTATCGATGTGCAGAGCGACATCGTCACCGAGTACGAGGAACAGACTAGGATCACGCCCCTGCTCCCCGACTACGACGAGATGTATCGCCTGCAGATGCGCGACTGGGTCGAGTCTCTTCTGTCCGGCTCCGAGCCGCCCATCGCCATGCAGGTGGCGGTGGACGTATACCGGGTGATCGATGCGGTCTACGAATCCGCCCGAACCGGCGCGCCGGCGGCGATCAGCCCCGACGGGCCATAGCACCGTCCACGTGGGAGCAACGCTGATCATGAAAATTGTGTCTATCCAGACGACACCCCTCAAGAGCGGCCAATTGCTCGTGAGGGTCCACACAGACGAAGGCGTCTTTGGCCTCGGTGAGTGCTACGTCTTGGCTCCCGGGGTGGTGAAGCGCTTCATAGACGAGTTGCTCGCGCCTTTGGTTACCGGGAAAGACCCGACGCTCGTCGGGCGGCTGTGGGACGAGATGTTCTACGTCACCACCCGATATGGGCCAATGGGACTCCAGACGGCCGCCATCGGTGCCGTCGACATTGCCCTGTGGGATATCGCCGGCAAGGCCGCGGGACGACCGGTCGGCGACCTGCTCGGTGGATCGGCGAGGACTCGTATCCCGCTCTACCTGAGCACTGGCATGGGCTGGCAAAAGCGACCAGAGGACATGCTCCAAACCGTTGAAAAGGGGTTAGAAGATGGATTCCGGGCGTTTAAGGTACGCATGGACTGGAATTCCGATAGGCTCGACCGCGATCCTGAGGAGGACCTTCGTCGTTTCGGCGCCTGCAGGGACTTTCTACCGGCCGACGTACCTCTGAGCTTCGATGCCAACAACGGCTACTCGTCCTCCACTGCGATCAGGCAGGGCAGGGCGCTTCAGGAGATGGGCGCGGCTCATTTCGAGGAACCGGTGCCCCAGCACGACATGCCCGGATTGCGGGACGTCGCCCACGCCCTCGACCTGCCGGTGTCATTTGGAGAGCAGCAGCACACACGTTGGCAGTTCCGCGACCTGATCGCGTTTGGGGAGCCGGACATTCTCCAGCCCGACATCGTCCTGGCCGGTGGCATTACGGAGTGCAGGCGTATTTACGACCTGGCCGAGACCTTCGGCAAGCAAGTCATGCCGCACTGCCCGACGGGCGGTATCGCCAGTGCCGCGAGCCTGCAGCTATACAGCACGTCCCTCGCTGCCGTCCGTCCCCACGAGTACTCCGAGGAGTTTTCCGGTGACCCGGCCGAACTGCTGGTCGAACCCTATGTCCGAACGGGCGGTGAGGTGGCGCTGCCGGGCCGGCCCGGCCTTGGGATCGAGGTGGACGAAACCGCGGTCTCTTACCTGGCACTGGACGGATGATAGGCTCTTTGTTTAACGACTGACTCGCTCCGTTTAGCTATCGCGCGATGGGCCCGCGGGGTGGTGTCGCGAGCCCAGAGGCGATCTCGTATCCTGATAGGTGATCCATACCCGGAGGTTCACCTTGTCCCTAGCCGTCACGCGGCTGTTTTTGATCCTGACCCTAGCCGGGTCCGCCGCCCTGGCCGGCTGTTCCAATAACGAAGTTTCCGAAACACCCGGCACCTCCCCGGGAACGGGTGAGACGCTGATTACCGAAAGTGTCGACGTGACGCCGACACCAGAACCGACACCGACGCCCGATGTGCCGCCCCCGCCCGAACCGACGCCGACTAGAGAGCGCCCCGTTCCTTCACCGACGTCGCCCCCGCCCGAACCGACGCCGACTAGAGAGCGCCCCGTTCCTTCATCGACGCCGGAACCGGCCGAAGCCATCGCCGTCGAGTTGGACACCGTGTCCAACGCATTCGTAATAGAAGGCGCCGAGGTTCGGTTGCAGTTCCTAGAGGTCTTCGAGGCGGTGCGCTGCCCGGCGCGGGGCAGGTGCATCGATCTCGGGGCCGCCATCGCGTTGATCGGAATATCGGGGCCCGGCGTGTTCCCGATCATCGTCGAACTGGCTCTGGGCACCCCCGTCTACGGCGTGGCCGGCTACGACCTGATGCTGAAATGGATAGACCGCGGCGACTCCGGTGACGCTGTATTGATCTCAATAACCGACACTGGGGTAGGCCTGTCGGGTGGCGTGCTCGCCACATTCGGGATCGGCGAGGAGACCTTCAGGATCTGGGTGACGAACCGGGTGACCGCCGACAGGATCGTGGCTTTGGGCAAGGGTGAGATTGCGGCCGTGTTCCCACTCGGGCCCCTGCGTCCTGGACCGGGAGAGGCCAACCACAACCAGCCACACCGCTGGCATCTCGATCCGGAGGCCACCAAGCTTGCCGAGATGGGGGCGGCCCCGTGCGACGCGCCACCGTCGGCGCTCGATAACAATCGCGAGTTCTGGCTCGACACCCTGGGCACCTACTGCCCCCAGTCGGCGGAACTGGTGGACGTTCAGGATCTCAGGCCGGCACCTGCGCCTTAACAGTGCACGAAGACCGACGGCTTTCTTCGGGAAGCCGCCGGTCGTTGGCCCGATTCAGTCCTAGAGTCGGACGTCGCCGGGCTCCGGATTGACCGTCGTGCGCTGGTGGACGACGAACTGCTGCTCGTTGTGCACGGCGTCCTCGTCCAACTCCACCCAGTTGCCCCACGGGTCCTGCAAGTACACGCTGCGCATGCCCTCCATGAACTCGACGGCCGGGTTTTTCAGCTTGGCGCCCATCGGCTCTATGCGGGCGATCACCGCGTCGAGATCGCGCACGTTGAACGCGAGGTGAGTGCCCCCGGTTACGTTCCTGCGGTGCTGCTCGGCGGCGTCCCGGACCTCGGTCTTGGGGTTGACGTACTCGATGATCTCAAGCGAGTGGCCGTCGATTCCTCCAACGAACGCAGCCTTGACATGGACGTTGTCATAGCCCAGTAACTGGGAGAGTGCGGGAGCGTCCGACACCTCCACCTGGAACCTGACGGTCAACCCGATGCCGTCGCAGTAAAACTTGATTGCCTCATCTAGGTCGGTGACGACGAAGCCGGTGTGATTGAGTGTGACGCCCATTTAAGCGATCCTCCAATTTGCCGGAATTACCAGAGAGAACGGTCCAATTACCTGTACCGCACTGCCCGGACGGCGTAACGCTAACAAGGCTGCGACAGCGGCGCAACTGCGGCGAGCTAAGGCCTGCGCAACTCCTCGGCGAAGTCGAACAGCTCCGGCAGCCCCCCGGTGTGAACGAACAGCACCGTGTCACCCGGAGCGAGGATCTTGGTGCGGGCATGGCCGATGATGGCGGCCATCACCTTGCCGGTGTAGACGGGGTCGAGCAGTATCCCCTCCAGTTCGGCCGTCATGCGTATGGCTTCCGTGCAGGCTTGGCCCACTTGGGCATAGCCCGGGCCGACGTAGCCGTCGACCTGCACCACGTCTTCCCACGCGAGCCGCTCTTCGAAATCCATATGGCGCAGGGCGTTGTTGGCCCAGCCCACCACGTCGACGAACCCCGCTTCGGGGGGCCCGACCATGACGCCGTTGACGGCCCAGGCCAGACCCAGAGAGTTCGAGCCAAGCTGTAGCCCCGCCTGCGCCCCACCGGCGGCCAAGTAGATGTTGACCTGCTCAACGCCGAGCGCCTCCAGCTGGCCGGATATCTCCAGGGTAGCGTCCATGTACGAGATGACCGCCGATGACCGGGACATGTGCTCCTTGACGTGGTTGTATGGCGTTCGACCCTCGCTTCTCAGCCGGGCCTCTATGTCTTCGACGTAGCCCGAGACCTCTTCGGCATCGGTGGTGTCCAGCAGGTGCAGATCGGCCCCGAGCAGGTCCTGCACGAGCAGGTTGCCCTGTATGGGTCGGCCCTTGCTGCCCGGTGCGACGCAAATGTAGTCCATCCCGACCTTTTTGGAAGCGGCGCCGATGATGCGGGAGTTGTTGGACATCCAGGAGTTGATATTGATGGAGACATCAGCCCCTTTTTTCAGGGCGTCCGCCATGCAGAACTCCATGTGCCGGACCTTGTTGCCACCCATAACGAGGCCGGTCAGGTCGTCCCGTTTGATAAGCACCCGTACCCCCAGTTCGCGAGACAGGTTTTCCGCCTCCTGCAAAGGTGTGGGAATCGTGGCGATCGGCACCCTGGGGAGTGCGTCGAGACGAGCGCGAAGATCTTCGCGGGTCAATGATGGCATGCGAATCATGGCTTCCTTTCACCCCGGCATCCCGGCAACCCGGCCGGTAGTGGGCCAAATCTTGCGACGGGCGATCAATGCCGTCAACCCTCACTTTCCACCACCACCATTTCCAGGGTCACGAGCACACTCATGCCCCGGGCAGGTATCCTCAGTCTGCATGGCAATCTGGAGCAGTGGAATGACGGATGATCTCATCGCGGTTTGTTGACACTCCTTTCGCCGCGGGCGTCGTGGGCAGCCTGCCGCGTCCGCCGGCCGTAAGGGATATGCTTCCGGACACACCGGGCGCCGAGTCTTCGGCCGCCGCACGTTCGCCGCGAATGGACGCGGCCGTGCGCTATGCCATCTCCCTGCAGGAGACGGCCGGGCTCGACCTGGTAAGCGACGGCGAGTGGCGACGGCACGCCTATACGCACATCGTGGCCGACATCACCAACGGGTTCTCGGCCGACCTGCGGGAGCATCCCAGGCGATGGGGAATCTCGGTAACGGAGCCGTTGGAGGTCGTCCGGCCCGGCCTGATAGCCGAGGAAGCGAGCTTCCTAGTCGACTCCTCGGACCGCATGACAAAGGTCTGCATCCCCTCCCCGTACCTGCTCGGCGTGCGCCTGTGGGAACGGGAGGTGTCCGCCCACGCCTACCCGACCCGGGACGAGTTCATAGAGGCGCTGGTGCCCATCCTCCACGACGAGCTGCTGGCGCTGAGCGATCTGGGGGTAACGGTGGTGCAGATAGACGAGCCTCACCTGTGCGTGCTGGTCGACCCTACGTACAGGGACAGCTTCGAGGACCCGCAGTACGAGATGGACCTGGCCGCCGAAAAGATAAATGAGGTAGTGGCGGGAGTCGAGGGCCTTCAGCTGGCGTTGCACCTGTGCCGGCGCAACTGGGGTCGCGATGGCTGGGGTGCCGAAGGAGGCTACGAGCCCATCATCGAGACAATGAAGAAGATCAAGGTCGATCAGTACGTAATGGAATTCTCCATTCCGGTGGCAGGGGACGTCGCGATCATCAAGCAACTCCCGGACGACAAGTTGATTGGCCTGGGCTGTGTCGAGTGCCGGTTCGAGGAGATCGACACGACCGAGCAGATTGTCGGCCGGGTGGAAGAGGCGCTGAAGTACGTGGACGCCGGACGGCTGAGCCTCAACCCCGACTGCGGGTTCGCCCCCGGGCTGGAGTTGGACATGCCGCTGGACGAGCCCTACCTGAAGCTGCGTAACGAGGCGGAGGCCGCTCGCAGACTGCGGGAGAAACACGCCTAAATGTCTCCCGAAGACCCCCTGCTGGACGCTGATACGGTTTCAAAGACCGCCGTTCATGTCACCGGATCCTTCAGGATCGGCATCGACGTCGGCGGCACGTTTACTGATGTGGTGGCGGTTCGTAACGACGAGCCGCCGCGTCTCTTCAAGACCCCCTCCACGCCGTCCGACCCGTCCGAGGCGGTCCTGGTCGGTCTCGGCATGGTGGCCGACTCATACAACCTCTCAGTAGGAGAGTTGGTCGGCGCCACGCGTATCCTCATCCACGGAACGACCGTCGCCACAAACATCCTTATCGAGAGGACGGGGGCGAAAGTTGGCCTGCTCACCACGGAGGGCTTCAGGGACATCCTCGAGGTGCGCGAGGGGTTCAAGGAGGACCGTTACAACCTGCGTGTCGACCCTCTGGAGCCGCTGGTGCCCCGCTACCTGCGCCTCACCGTCCCGGAGCGAGTAAGGGCAGACGGTCGCGTCGAGAGGGACTTGGATCTGTCGGAGGTAGAACGGGCGCTAGACATGTTTGAATCCGAAGAGGTCGAGGCCCTGGCGGTGTGCTTCCTGTTCTCGTTTCGCAACCCCGAGCACGAGCGCGCCGCAGCCGAGCTTATCCGAGGCCGCTTCCCAGACGCCTTCCTGTCGGTCTCTTCCGACGTGCTCCCGCAGATCAAGGAGTTCGACAGGGTGAGCACGACCGCGGTTAACTCGTACGTGGGCCCGATGTACAGCGATTACTTGGGCAGGCTCGGAAAACGACTCACCGAGCTGCAAAGAAACACCAAAGGCCCTGCCGCAACGATGTTGATCATGCAGTCCAACGGTGGCGTGATGCCGTTGGAAGAGTCTCGCCGGTTCCCGGTGCGAGCGATCCTCTCCGGCCCCGCCGGCGGCGTGAGCGGCGCCGCTCACTATGGCTCGCTGGTAGATGAACATCGCGTTATCGGCCTGGACATGGGCGGCACCAGTACGGACATCTCGATCGTCGTCGACGGATCGCCACACACCACGGGCGAGACCTTTGAGGCGGGCTGGAAGATCGCCGTGCCGATAATCGACGTCACCACCCTCGGTGCCGGAGGGGGCAGTGTGGCGAGCGTCGATCCCGGCGGCATCCTCAGGGTCGGCCCCGAGAGCGCCGGTGCCGACCCCGGCCCCGCCTGCTACGGCAGGGGGGGCACAGCAGCCACGGTCACGGACGCGGCACTGGTGTTGGGCTATCTCGATCCGTCCGGTTTTTTGGGTGGTGAGCAGTTACTGGACGTTGGCCTAGCGCGTGCGACGGTCGAGCGACTGTCCGGGCCCCTCGACCTCACTCCAGAGTCTGCCGCTTCGGGTGTGCTGGAGGTCGTCTCGACCACGGTCGCCGAGGGTATACGCGTGAAGGCTGCCGAGTCCGGGGTCGATCCGCGAGGCTTCGCCCTGGTCGCCTTCGGCGGTGCGGCCGGCCTCGTTGCGACCGGCGTGGCACGTAAATTGGGGGTGGAACGGGTGGTGGTGCCGGCCGAGGGTCCGCTGCTGTCGGCCTACGGAATGCTGTCGACCGACGTGCGCTACGATCTGTCGCGCTCACACCCGACCGACCTCACCCAGACGGCACTGAATGGGGTAAGAACCGTGCTCCGAGAGCTTGCGGACGAGGGCCGCGCGATGCTTGAGGGGCGCGAGGAGCTATCCGAAACGGCCGTCCACCTATCGGCCGACATGCGCTACTCGGACCAGATGTACGAGGTGAACGTGCCTCTACCAGATCCGAGCATGGACGACGGCGCGCTCATAGCGGTGTGGAAAGACAATCTCCACCGCAAGTACGAGGAGCTATATTCATACAGCCAGCATGGCCTCGACATTCGCCTTGTGACCCTGCGGGCCACCGCCGTGGGCACCCTGCCGCGAATCGATGCCACCAACCGGCGAGTTCCAGAAACAGCAGCCCCCAAAAGGGAATCCCGCCCCGTCTATGTGGACGGCTGGAGGGACGTCCCGGTGGTTCGCTTGGATGGCGAGTTGCGTGGGGACGGCGTGGTCGGTCCGGCGATCCTAGAGTCTGACTACAATACGGTGGTCTTAGAGGCCGGTGACGTGGCCGAGCCCGACGGCCGAGGCGGCGTCCAGATCGCCGTTGCAACGCCGATCGGAGCATCAGGCGGGCCTGATGCCGCAGACACCGACCCCATAACGACCGCGGTAGTCGAGCGCAGGCTCGATTCCATCGCCGTCGAGATGATGGAGGTGATGCTACACACGTCGCTCTCTCAGATTCTCAACGCCAGCCGCGACTACTCCACCGCCATCCTCGACGCCCAGGGGCAACTGGTGGCGCAGGGCGAAGGGATTCCGGTGCACATCAGCGCCCTGCCCATCGCCGGTGCGGCGGTGCGCGAATACTTCGGAGACGACATCCACGACGGCGATGTGTTCATCCTCAACGACCCCTACTTCGGTGGCAGCCACCTTCCAGATGTCACCATCCTGCGCCCTGTCTTTTGGCAGGGCGAACTACGTTACATGACGGTTAACCGCGCCCATCACAGCGACATCGGCGGCGGCACACACGGCGGCTACAACCCGTCCGCCACCGAGATATTCCACGAGGGGTTGCGCCTGCCGCCACTGAGGATCGTGGACCGGGGCAGGCCCCTCTACGACCTGCTGCGCATGATGTCCGTCAACACCCGCTACCCTGAGGGATTCATAGGGGATCTGAACGCTCAAATGGGCTCGGTCGAGATAGCGGCAAAGCGAGTCGCCGACCTGCTAACGGACTACGGGTCGGCAAAGTTGGATGCGACGGTAGCTCAAATAATGGACGCGGCGGAGTCGCAGGTCCGCCGGTTCATCTCCGAATGGCCCGACGGCGAGTACTTCGGCGAGACGTTCGTCGACGACGACGGGTTCGATGCGAAGATGATCCCGATTCGTGCCAGGGTCATCATCAGGGGCGACGAGATGACCGTCGACCTCAGCGGCTCGGGCGAGCAGGTAACCGGGTTCCTCAACAGCGCCTATGCCAACACCCGCTCCATCGTACATGCGACGGTCATGTACTTGGCGCCGTCGGACCTGCCCAAAAACGAGGGATCCATGAGGCCGGTGCAGGTAATCGCACCGAAGGGCCTGATCGTAAACGCACTGCCTCCCGCGCCGGTGACCATGAGCACCAACCACGTCGCCGAGGAGATCGCCGAGGCGATGTTCCTGGCTCTGGCCGAGGCCGTGCCCCACGCTGTCAACGCCGGGTTTGGCAGGCGCCTGCGCTACGCCATTACCGGCACCGATCCGGCGCGGGACAAGCCGTTTCTCTGGCACTTCTTCCTAGGTCGGCCCGGTGGCGGGGCCTCACTGGAGCACGACGGCTGGTCGAACATCGGCGAGTTGAACTCGGTGGGAGCGATCAGGGCCCCGAGCATCGAAGTAACGGAGGATCGCTTCCCCCTGTTCGTGCGTCGCAACGAACTGCGCCCCGACTCCGGCGGTAAGGGCAAGCGTCGGGGCGGCTTGGGCTCGATATGCGAGATCGTCTATCTAGGTTCCGATGTGGCACGCCTGAACACTGCCGGCGACGGCATCGTCAACCCTCCACCGGGAGTCCTCGGGGGCAAGCCAGGTCTGCCGCACCACTACACCATCGTCTCCGACGGCATAGAGACCGACCTGCGGTCAAAGCAGACCGGCGTGCTGGTGCGGCCCGGCGATGTCATAAGAGTGAACTCAGCGGGTGGCGGCGGTGTGGGGGACGCTCAAGAACGGGAGACAGAGCGCGTAAAGAACGACCGCCGCAACGGTTACATCACCTAGGAGGAAAAGGCTGGCTGGTCAGCCGGTCTCTGACATCCAGCTGCGCTGAGCCGCCTCCACGCCGGCGGACGCGGCTATCTCGTAGCCCATGCCGTCCAGCACGCTCTCGAGGGCGGACAGGACCGACAGCACGTTGGCACGCCGCGACGAGTGCCCCATCAGGCCGATGCGTATGGCCCGTCCGGCGAAAATTCCCAGCCCTCCACCGGTCTCGATGCGGTGCTCGTCCATCAGCGCACGTCGGACCTGGTTGCTATCCACTCCGTCTGGCATGAGCACGGCGTGAACCGTCGGTGACTGGACGTCTTCGGAGGCCGCCATCGACAGGCCCATGGCGTCCACGCCGGACCGCAGCGCCCGGCTGTTGGCCTCGTGCCTGGCGAACACGGCGGGTAGACCCTCGTCGAGGACCAACCTCAGCGCCTGGTGCAGCGCGTAGGTCAGAGAGGAGGCCGTGGTGTGGTGGTACTTCCTGCCGGTTATCCAGTAGTCCTTGAGCAGGCCGACGTCCAGGTACCAGCTCGTCGACACGGTTTTCCTGGTATTTACCACCTCGGCGGCCCTCTCGCTCAGCGTGACCATGGAGAGGCCGGGGACGCACCCCAGGCACTTCTGGCTGCCAGAGTAGGCCACGTCGATGCCCAGCAGGTCCACCGGCACGTCGGCGCCGCCCAGCGACGCCACGGTGTCGACTATTAGCAAGGCATCGCGGGCGTGGGCTATGGCCGCCAGGTCGCCGAGCGGCTGGAGAACGCCCGTGGAGGTCTCGCAATGCACGACCGCCACTGCCTTAACGTCTCCCAGTTCCTTCAGTTTCGCCTCAAGCGCCCCGGGCTCGACAGAGCGGCCCCACTCCACGTCCACCTTCACGACATTGGCGCCGGACCTCGTGGCCAGTTCGGCTATGCGGTCGGCGAAGAAGCCCCCGGAGCCCACGACGAACGTGTCTCCGGGCTCCAGCACGTTGCTTACGGCAGCTTCCATGCCCGCCATGCCGGTGCCGGGGAGCGGGAAGGTGAGAGGGTTGGAGGTCTGGAAGGTGTCCCGCAGCAGCTCGACCGTTTCGTCCATGATGGTCCACAGGTCGGGGTCCATCTGGCTCAGGACGGGTGATGCGAGCGCCTGGTAGACGCTGGGATGAACCTCGCTGGGCCCGGGGCCCAACAGCAGTTTGGGGATGGGGCTTACGGCTTTCATGTATGGATGATGCCTCCGTTAGGCACGTCAAGCAAGAGCAGCCTCCGAAACCGGCACGACGTGGCCGGCCTGGCTGGGGAGTGTCCGCGCCGCCGACACGGGGCTGAGAGGGAGTGGGCCCGGTGGGATTCGAACCCACGACTCACGGATTACGAATCAGGCAATATTCTCGCCCGAACCTACGACATCGAAGCCATGCCGCCTGAGGCAGAGGTTGTTACAGACCTCACTGAGATGCTGCGCTTGTACCAGGACTTTATTCTCGATTCAGCGCCGGACGCTGGTAATCGACCCGCCGGTGAAATAGTCGCCCCTGTTTCGCACTTGGGTTTCCGCGGCTTTAAACCCAGGGATTCTTCAGAGTACTCGTCTCAGGTGCCCGAGAGAACACAAACTAAAAGTCGGAGACATGAAGCCGTACTAAACGAGTACGCAGATTGGGCCACCGGTCATGGCTTCGAGCCCAGTAACCAAGAGCACCCAATCGACCTCGTGTTACGTAGGAGCGGTCAAGAGATACTCGTTGAAGTGAAAGTCGTTTACCAGGGCAACGCGACACGTGCGGTCAGGGATGCGGTTTCTCAGCTTTTTGAGTACCGCTACTTTCTATGTGAACACGGAGACAGGAGTCTGCCCGATCTCTTGATTGCACTGTTTAGCGAGCCGATTGGAGATGCATTCCCCGAGTACCTCGAACAAATCGGGATTGCGAGCGTGTGGAGCGAGGGAGCTGAATGGCGAGGTTCACAGACGGCTGTTCGAGCAGGATTAACCTCCAGGCTCACCTAGCACCATCCGACCGTTTGAATCGGCACGACCGACCCGACTCCGATCTTTCTGGGGCACTCGGTCAAATTGATGACCGGAGCGATTCCTAAGCGCCAGGCGAGTGGTCTTCTGCAACCATTCCCTATGAAGTCAGTCCGTCGGAACAGACAATCCTAACAACCTGCGGCTCCAACTCTTCCGCTTCCCCTTCGGCCGGCGGATTGAGTCGGTACCTTTGACCTGCCCCCCAAAAACTGGTCCAGAACTAAAGTTAGTCCTGAACCTGAGGAAAAGGGGGAGAGATGCCAA
>CAZWTT010000014.1:0-30391 GCA_964637315.1 uncultured Dehalococcoidia bacterium
TTACGGGCCACACGAGTGGGCAGCACGCAGTCGAACATGTCGATGCCGCGGCTGACGCACTCGACTAGGTCCTCGGGAGAGCCGACGCCCATCAGGTACCGGGGGCGGTCCTGCGGCAGCAGATTCGTGGTTAACCCGGTTATCTCGTACATGTCGGCCTTCGACTCGCCTACGCTGAGGCCGCCGATGGCGTAGCCGTCGAAGCCGAGTGCGGTGATCTCTCGGGCGCTGCGGGTGCGCAGGTCCGGCTCGGTGCCGCCTTGGACGATGCCGAATACCGACTGGTCGGGTCGGCTGCGAGCGACGGCCGTGCGCTCGGCCCATCGGGTGGTCTTTGTTACCGCGTCAATCAAGGTGTCATTGTCCGACGGTAGGGCGGCGCACCAGTCGAGGGGCATGGCGATGTCGGAGCCCAGCCGCTCCTGGTGGCTCACGACGCTCTCGGGCGTGAAGGCGTGCTCGGATCCGTCGATGTGCGAGGTGAAGACGATGCCGTCGTCGTTGATCTTTCGCAGATGCTCGAGGCTGAAGCCCTGGAAGCCGCCGGAATCGGTGAGGATGGGTCCAGGCCAGGCCATGAAGCCGTGCAGGCCGTTGTGCCGTTCGATAACCTCTAAACCGGGCCTCAGGTAGAGGTGGTAGGTGTTGCCGAGCACGATCTGGGCACCCACCGTGCGCAGGTCGACCGGGTCGAGCGCCTTTACCGAGCCCTGGGTGCCGACGGCTATGAAGGCGGGGGTGAGCAGCTCGCCGTGTCCCGTTTGGAGGCGACCGGAGCGGGCGAGGCCGTCGGTGGCGTCGAGGGTGAAACCGGTTGCGCCGTCGGACAACTGCCTAGAGGGTGACGACGGACCGAATGGCGCCGACGACGGCTTCGTCGGGCACGTCCGTGCGGACCACGGCGTTGCCGATGCCGTTGAGCAACACCCAGCGGACTCTGCCTTGGCGTACCTTCTTGTCGGAGAGCATGGCCGCCTTGAGCGCATCGACGTCGACCCTGGTAGCGCTGGTCGGCAAGCCGTAGCTTTCCAGCACGGCGCGCTGGCGATCGAGTTCGGTGCTCGTGAGTACTCCGAGCTCGACCGCGAGGTTTCCTGCCGCCATCATGCCGACGCTGATCGCCTCGCCGTGCTGGAAGCGCCCGTATCCCGTTGTCGATTCAAGGGCGTGACCGAGCGTGTGACCGTAGTTCAGCAGTATCCGCACCCCGAGCGTCTCGTGCGCGTCTCGGGACACGACGTCGGCCTTGATTGCTACGCTGCGCCGGATGAGGTCGGTCGCCGTTTCAGGGACCAGGGTTTTAAGAGACTCGGCGTCCCGCTCCATGTCTCCCAGCAGGCTCTCGTCGAGTGTGAGCGCGTGCTTGAGTACCTCCGCCCAGCCCTCGGTAAGCGTCCGGGGGGACAGCGTCTTTAGCGTGGCGACGTCGGCCAGCACGAATCTCGGTTGATGGAAGGCGCCGATGAGATTTTTGCCCTGGCGCAGGTCCACCCCGGTCTTGCCGCCCACCGATGCGTCGACCATGGCCAGCAGCGTTGTCGGTACCTGCGCGAACGGCATCCCCCGTAGGTAGGTGGCGGCGACGTATCCGGCCAGGTCGCCGACGACGCCCCCGCCGACGGCGGCGACGAGGTGCCCGCGCTCGGCCCTGCGAGAGGCGAGCCAGCGATATACGAGTTCGACCGTTTGCAAGGTCTTGTTGCTTTCCCCGGCGGGGATGATGAATATGTGCGCTGCGATGCCGGAGGCCTCCAGTGACGCCTGCGCCCTGCGGGCATGACGGCTGGAACCCTCGTCGGCGATGACGTAGGCGGTGTCGGACTCGATCAGCCGCCGGGCGCGTTCTCCGATAGCGCCGAGCCCGTCGTAGCCAACCCAGACGGGGTAGTCGCCGGAGATGGTGCGGACGACGGCTGCAAGGTCGCTGTCGTCCTCGCCGGTGAACTCGGAGTGATCCTCGGCGCTTAGGGTACGCCACGCCCGCACCACTTCGTCCGCCACCATCTGGGGGGACAGGCGGTCGGTGTGCACGGTCCAGTCGGCCAAAGCGTACAGGTGCTGGCGCTCCTCCTTCAGGTCTTTTACGCCGCGAGCTTGGTACGCCGGGTCGATCATCGGTCGCACCGGCTCCGTTTCAACTGGGGCGATCCGGCCGGAGATGGTCTCGGGGCGCGCCTCTAGGCAGACCACAACGCCCGACTCGGCCATGAGGAGCCGGTTGCGCTCGTCGGTTACGATGCCGCCGCCGGTGGAAACGACGCTTCGTTCGCCGCTGGCGATGTCGGACAGGACCTCGTGTTCAACTTCGCGGAAACCCTCCTCACCGATGTCGGCGAAGATCTTGTCGATCTCGGTTCGCGACAGGCGCACGATCTCCTCGTCGGTGTCGATAAATGTCCAGCCGAGCGAGCGAGCCACGTCGCGGCCGACGGTGCTCTTGCCTGAGCCGGAGAAGCCGATGAGGTAGAGATGGCGCTTCATCTCGTCTCTTTGATCGACAGCGCCTCTTCTCCGGCCGCGAACATGACATCAACCGGCGCCTCCCGGCCGGTCCACAGTTCGAAGGCGACTATGCCTTGGTAGATGAGCATGGGCAGACCGCCCAAAACGCGAGCGCCACGCGAGCGCGCGTCCCGCAGTAGGGGCGTTTCAGGAGGGTTGTATACGATGTCGTTGACTAGGGATTCGGCCGGGATCAGGGCTCCTGGTATCGGCGAAATGCTAGTGCTGTCACCACTACTCATACCAAGGGGGGTCGAGTTGACGATCAGGTCGGCCTGTGAGGCCGGACTCGCCAGGTCCTTGGGGTCGAGTGAGACGACCTCGACATTGCTGCCGAGTTGGGATGCGAGAACTTTTGCCCGGGCGCGGGTGCGGTTGGCAATGGTCAGCGACGATATCCCGACCGAAACGAGGGCATGTGCGAGCGCCTTGGCCGCGCCGCCGGCGCCTATCAACAGGGCGCGCTTGCCTGCCGGGTCGAACCCGGCGCGCTCGCGCAGCGCGGTGATGAAGCCGTCGCCGTCGGTGTTGTGGCCGATCAGACGGTCGCCGTTGACCACGATGCAGTTGACAGCCCCGATGACGTGGGCCTTGGGTGTGACCTCGTCCACGAGCGCGACGATGGCCTCTTTATGAGGGATCGTCACCGACGCTCCTAGGCAATCGCCGGAGCGCATCCGTTCGACAATGGTGGCCAGATCATCAGGCGCCGTCTCCCACACCTCAAAGCGCGCGGCGATGCCCAGGGCGTCGAGCGCGGCCTGCTGCATGGCGGGGGATATAGAGTGGGACAGGGGGTAGCCGACGACCCCGAGCTTGCTGGTCACGCTCCAATTTTACGCCTTTACTCCGTTTGAGGCCTCCGGGTTTTCGTGCTTCCGACCGACCGTTTCGGGGCCGGTCTACTCAGGCGTTGAGTTTGTCGAGGAAGCGCTGGAGGATGACTGCCGCCGCCGCGGAGTCGACGGCGGCCTTGTCTAACGACGGTTTCTTTCCGGCTGCGCGTAGGAGGTTTTCGGCTTCGATACTGGACATACGCTCGTCCTGTACGCGCACAGGCACATGGACCTGCTCACCCAGGGATTGGACGAACACTTCCGTTAGCCGTGCTTGAGGCCCCGCGTCGCCAGAGAGCGAGGTGGGCATGCCAACGATGATCTCGAGCGCGCCGGACTCGGATGCGAAGCGCAGGACCGCCTCGATGTCGGCTGAGGTGCTTTTACGGATTATCGTCTTTACAGGCGACGCTAAAACGCCAAGAGGGTCGCTGCGGGAGAGCCCTATGCGCCTAGTGCCGAGATCGACCCCGACGTAGACTCGATTGACCACTCCCATCTGAACTCCGGGAACTAGCCCGACAGCCCATCGCTGACGAGACTCGAGACCTGTTCCAGAGCTTCGTCCAGTTTGTCGGCAAGCTTGCCGCCCGCCTGTGCCACATCCGGCCGACCGCCGCCGCCGCCCTGCATGACTTTGGCCGCGCCTTTGGCGATGGCCGACGCGTCGAGCCCGCGCTCGACTAGGTCCCGGGTGACCATGGACACAAGCTGTGGACGGTCGCCGATGACGGCCCCGACGACGACGACGCCGCTGCCCAGCCTGTCGCGCAGCCAGTCGCCCACCTCGCGCAGGCCGTCCGGGTCGGAAGCCCCGGCGCGGGCGGCGATGACGGCGACGCCGCCTACGTCCTGGCGTTCGTCGAGCAACCCCTTGGCAGACTGGAGCGCGGTCGCCCGCGTTGCCGACTCGACCTCGCGACGCAGGCGGTCGTTCTCCTCCATGAGTCGGCGCACGCGGTCTTCCACATCTGATGCAGAGGTTTCGAGCACCTTCGCCACTCGCTCCTCGCGGCCAAAGCGGTCCCACACGGTGCGCTCGGCGGCACGACCGCTGACCGCCTCCAGTCTGCGGATGCCGGAGCCGATGCTCTGCTCGGACAGGACGTAGACGGTGCCGATCTCGCCAGTGGCCTGAACATGGGTACCGCCGCAGACCTCGAAGCTGAAGGTGGCGCCGTTGGCTATCTCGACGAGACGAACCTTCTGCTCATACTTGTCGCCGAAGAAGGCCAGAGCGCCGCGCTCGATGGCATGCGTGTAGTCGTCTTCAGATGACTGGACGCGGGCGTTTGAGCGGATCTTCTCGTTCACCAGTCGCTGCACCAACTCCATCTCGTCACGGTCGACCGCCTTTGGGTGAGTAAAGTCGAAGCGTAGCCGGTCGGTGGCCACGAGCGAGCCCGCCTGTCTGACGTGTGTGCCGAGGACCTGCCGTAGTGCCGCGTGCACGAGGTGTGTCGCAGTGTGGTTGCGGGCGGTGTCCTCACGCCGCACCGGGTGTACGTAGGAACTCACCGTTTCGCCCAGCCGCACCGAACCTTGCGTCACCTTGCCGAACTGGACGATCAGGCCGGGCAATACCGTCTGGGTGTCGTGTATCTTCAGTTCACCGTCGGGGCCGGATATCTCACCGGCGTCGCCGATCTGACCGCCACCCTCAGGGTAGAAGGGGGTCTCGCGTAGCACGATTTCCACTTTCTGACCCTGGGTGATTTCCCCGACCACCTCGTCATCGGCTATCAGGCCGACGACGACCGTCTCGGCGGCTAATTGACCGTAGCCGAGAAAGCCGGTGGAGCCTACCGAGAGGCTTTCATACACCTTGATCTTGGAGCGGTCGCCGCCGAACTTGCTGGCGGCCCGACCCCGCTCGCGCTGGGTCTCCATGGCGGCTTCGAAACCTGTGATGTCCACATCCACGCCATGCTCACGGGCGATTTCGGAGGTGATCTCCAGCGGAAAGCCGTACGTGTCCCAGAGCTTGAAGGCCAGCTCACCCGGCAGCGTGCCACCCGCGTCGAGGCCGTCGCTCAGTATCGCGTTGCCCTGCTGGAAGACCTGCTGGAACCGGTCCTCTTCCAGGCCGAGGACGGTCTTGACGAAGTTCTCGTGCATAGTCAACTCGGGGTAGGCGGGCCCCATCTTGACGATGACGACTTCGGCGATCTCGCCGAGAAAGCTGTCTTCTAGGCCGAGTCTGCGGCCGAAGCGGATGGCGCGCCTTATGACACGGCGCAGCACGTAGCCGCGGCCCTCGTTGCCGGGGACGACTCCGTCGGCGATGAGGAAGGTGGCGCTGCGGGCGTGCTCGGAGACCACGCGCATGGCTACGTCTGTCTCGGATGGCTCGTCTGTAGAGGGGCCGGGCGCCTCGCCCTCGGCTCTGAAGCCGCCGTATGTCTCTCCTGACAGTTCCTGTAGCTTTTCGATCACCGGGCGGAACAGGTCGGTGTCGTAGATGTCCCTGGCGCCTTGGAGCACAACGACCAAGCGCTCCAAGCCCATGCCGGTATCGACACTCGGAGCGGGCAGGGGCGTGCGCGTGCCGTCGAGGTGGTGGTAGAACTGCATAAACACGAGGTTCCATAGCTCCACGAACCGGCCGCATACTTCCCCTGTAACCGCGACCAAGTTGGCGCAGTTGGGACCGCAGGTGGGCTGGAGGCAGCCAAACTCCGACCCGAAGTCGTAGTGCAGCTCGGAGCACGGGCCGCAGGGGCCCTCGTCGCCCGCCGGGCCCCACCAGTTGTCTGCGTCGCCGAAGCGGTAGATCTTTTCCGAGGGAATACCGGCTGCTTCCCACAAGCCCTGTGCATCATCGTCCGTCTCATGAATCGTTATCGCAAACTTCTCTTTGGGCAGGCCCATGCCGGAGTCGAGGCATTCGAGGGCGAAGGCGATTGCGCCTTCTTTGAAGTAGTCGCCGATGCTGAAGTTGCCGAGCATCTCGAACAGTGTCAGGTGGGTAGCATCGCCGACCTCATCTATGTCGACGGCGCGGAAGGACTTTTGCGATGAGGTGAGGCGTCGGTTGGGCGGATCGGCCTCCCCGGCGAAGTAGGGCTTGAACTGCACCATGCCGGCGCTGGTGAGGAGCAGGGTCGGATCACCTACCGGGATGAGGGAGGAACTGACCACCTGCAGGTGGTCGTTGTCTTCAAAGTAGGAGAGGAAGGCCTCTCTTATCTGTTCACTGGTCAGGTCGTTCATTGACTCATCATATAATCAACTTCCCCATAGCAACCCTCGTATCGACACCCCGGTCCAATGACACCACCGACGGTGGGCGTCAACTCCTGCCGTTCGGCGGGCCGGGCCCGCGCCTTCCAATAGGGCGACCCGGACCGCGACTGGTGCTGTCGTGGTTGATCATCGCCGGCTCTCTGGCCCTGACGCTGGGCGTGTACTCGGGTCTCTTGGGCGGCTTCTGGATTGACGCGGTGGCGAGATGGACGGCGCGCTGGGCCAACGGAATGCTCAACGCCATCGGCTTCGACACCACGGTCAACGGGACGATTCTGGCGTCCGACTCGTTCGCCATGAATGTGGTCACCGAGTGCACGTCGATCGGGCTGCTGCTGCTGTCCCTCGGCGCCGTTGCGGCACACGGGGCGACCATCAAGACAAGGCTGCTGGGCGCGGGTCTCGGGATCATCGTGCTCACGGGCGTGAACATCGTCTGGGTTGCCAGCCTGTTTTGGATCGGCGCTGTTTTGTCACAGCATCTCGGGATCGTCCACCTCCTCATGTGGCAGAGCGCCATGATCCTGCTGACGATCATCCTGTGGCTCTACCGGGCAGACAGGTTCGCCGTAACAAGGCAGACGTAACTTACTGATTTTCGCCGTCCGGGCCCTGGCTGTATTGATCGCAGTCTCGCAGGTATGGATGGCGCTGGCCAAGCCCTATAATCACTTCCTGGTGGATGTCTCGTTGCCCATCTCCCCGGACGGGACCGAGACGAGGGTTTTCGACTCGGACCTAGTCATTTTCCAGCTGGGCTTTGCCACGCCGGTGATGGTGCGCGGCCTGACGCTGCAATGGGATCTGGTGCTGGTGACCACGCGGGTGCTCTCTGTCTCCGGCATCACCCCACTCGCCCGCCCGGCCTCGCTTTTCGGCCTGGGGGCGGTCGTCGTCTTCACTCACATGCTGGTCGTAGGCCTGTTGCCGCATGGCTACGCTTGGGTCGCGGAACCGACCTCGCCGTCTTTGTCTATTACCGTGGTGGACGGGCTGTACGCGGTGTACCGGGCTCTGGTGCCGGCGACGACCGCCGGGGAGTGGCGCTCCGGTTCTGGCTGCGCCGGGCGCGGGAAACAGAAAGGTCCCGGCACGGCCCTCACGGGTCGGCCGGGACTACACTAATATGGGTTCGGACCCAGCCTAGCGCCCTAAGGAGTCTGGCCGGGCATGAGAGCCGCTACTTCGCCTTGCCGATCCTAAAGACGGTACTTCCGCACACGGAGCAGGTGCCCCGCGTGGCCGGCCGGCCATTCTTTAGGGTGACCGCCTCCGGGTCTTTGATCTCACGATGCTCGCGGCACTTCAGACAGTACACCTGCAATGGCGCACCTCCACCTTGAATTTTCGCTGCCGAGTGAGTGCGTTTGAGAATCGCGTCTCCCGAACAACGGGCGTCATTATAGGTAGGAGCCCCTTCCTGCACAACACCCAATCGGGTGATACTTTTCTCACCCCGACCGAACTGGTTGGAATTACAGGGCCTCGATCGGCCCACCAGCACCCACTCGCACGCCGCAGGAGACAGAAAAGATGACCGAAACAGTTCTCATTACAGGCAGCTCGGGCACTATTGGGACGGTGTTAGGTAAGGCGCTGAGCGATAGCTACCGGGTGCGAGGCGTGGACATTTGCGACTCGGACGCCGTCGACACGACGGTGGCCAACATGACTGATCCGGCGTCGGTCGAGAGCGCGTTCGCTGGGGCGGACGTGGTCATCGACCTGGCAGCCAACGCCGACCAGTTCGCCGAGTGGGACGAGACGTATCGTAACAACTTCTCCGCCACCCGCAACGCCATCGAAGCGGCCCGAAAGGTGGGCGCTCGCCGGCTGATCTTCACCAGTTCGAACCACGCGGTCGGCAATTTCGAGATGGACTCGCCCTACCGGGAGATAGTGGCGGGGGACTACGCGGGTCTTACGCCGGGCGGTTTCCCACTGGTCGACGTGAACGTCCCCATACGGCCCGACGGGCCCTACGGCATCGGCAAAGCGCTGGGCGAGGCTGTGGGGCGCTACTACTCGGACGTGCACGGCCTGTCGGTCCTGTGCCTGCGCATCGGCACGGCCAATCGGGAGGACCGACCGCTGACGGTGAGAAACTTGGCGACGTTCCTGTTCCACGAGGACCTTGTTGAGCTCGTACGGCGGTGTATTGAGGCGCCGGCCTCGTTGAAGTTTGGCATCTACTACGGTGTGTCCAACAACACCTGGCGGTTCTGGGATATCGCCAATGCCGAGACGGAAATAGGCTACAAACCGAGAGTGGACGCCGAGCGCTTCCGGGCCGACTTCGCCTAGCCGGCCCGGACCTTCGCCCAGCGGTAGTGGGGGAAGCCGTTGACCGTGGCACTGTAGGTGGTCATCACCTCTCCCGACGGCAGCAGTTTCGCACACATCTTGCCGAAGCCATGGGCCATGTTGACAGCCAGCGGGTTTCTCCTGTCGGGCTCACCCAGCAGGGCCTCGTCTTCGGGACCGGAGACGAGGCCCCCGTCTGTAAAACGGGAGTAGCCGACTGCCAGTCGCACGCCTTCCGGTGCCGTTCTATGCGTGTAGAGCACCGTGACACGCTCGTCCGGCAGCATCAACAGAACGCCGGAGCCGTTGCAAGCGTACCGGTCGGGATACAGAGGCGGAGTAAAGGGGACGGGCGGACCCCAGGTACGGCTCTCGTCGCGGGGCTAGGCGAGGAACATCTTGCCGCGCTGTACGGTGCGCGTGGTCAGGTCGAACGTGGTTGCAGAAGAGACGGTCTCGAAGCGGGTGCCAATCATCTCGCTGGAGGGCATAGGAGGATGGTGGGCATGTACGCGCCACCGTTTGTCGGCATGGAGCCGACCAGTCCGACGCCGACGATCTCGATAGGGCTGCTAGTCAGGCTCAACGCCCATCGAAGACGTTATTCTCCGTCTAATGCTTTGATCTTGTTGAGGCGGCGAATGTACTTTTCTTCCGGCATGAAGGTGGCCCCGAGGAAAGCCGAGACGATTTCGCGGGCGATCTCGCCGCCGACTATGCGGGCGCCCAGGCAGATGACGTTCATCTGGTCGTGCTCGACGCCCTGGTGAGCGGAGTAGGTGTCGTGACAGACGGAGGCCCGCACACCCCGGACCTTGTTGGCGGTGATGGCCGCTCCAACGCCGCTGCCGCAGATCATCACGCCCCGGTCGGCGTCGCCCTGCGCGACCTCGACGGCTACGGCCTTGGCGAAGTCGGGGTAGTCGTCGAGCGGGTCCAGTTCATGGGCGCCGACGTCGACCGGGTGGTGTCCCAACTCCATAATGTGAGCCTCCAACTCGGCCTTGAGGGGAAACCCGCCGTGGTCCGCGCCAATGGCAACTCGCATGGGAGGAGTTTATTCCCGGCTTCGCGTGGGGGCAAACGTGGGATGCTCGCGGCCCTTCGGCACTATGATGTGGCCGTGTATGAAGTAACGGACCGCCGTCGCAGGTACAGGCACCACCTAACGCGACTGCTGCGGAACCCGGACACGGAGGCGCGCTACTTGACCAGCTTGTACCTGACGCCGGAGTCGTGCGAGGCGGTGGTCGCCGACCGGCGCGAGGGCATCGTCCGGTCGGACGCGTGGATGGACCTGGCCGAGATCATCGAGACGACAGTGCCGGGTGAAACGGGGCTGTGCCTGTTCGACGGTCCAGACGGCGGTTTGGTGGTGGTTCCGCCATTCCCCGTCGAGGGCGACTACAAAGCGCGCGGCTACGAGCCTGGTCCCCTGGTCGATCTGCTGTCGCGGGACCGGACGGTGCTGGTCGTGCTGGTGCGATTGGGCCGCTACTCGGTCGGACTGCTCGATGGCGACAGGGTGGTGGCCTCGAAGTCGGGCACGCGCCACGTCAAGAAACGGCACCGGGCGGGAGGTTCGTCTCAGCGGCGATTCGAGCGCAGCCGCGAGCGGTTGATGCGGGAGTTCTTCGACCGCGTCTGTATCGAGGCTCACAGCTTGCTGGAGGCGCGGCCGGACTTGGGCCAAGGCGTCGAGTACGTGCTCTACGGAGGCGAGTCGGGAACCGTGCGGGGTTTTCGTGCCCGCTGCGACTTCGTCGAGCGGCTCCGGGCTCCGGTGCTAGCCCGGCTGCTTCCGGTTGACCGGCCGGGCCACAAAGCGATGCAGGCGATCGGGGTCGAGGTGTACTCCAGCGCCACTCTGATACTGCAGCGATCCATTGACCACGGCTAGTTGTGGCCAGTCGTCTACAGGTCGCCCACGCGGCTACGTATGAGCGCGCTTGCAGCGCCTATTGGGCCGTGTAGCCCCCGTCCACTATTAGCGGGGCTCCGGTGACGAAGGACGACTCGTCGGAGGCGAGGAAGAGGACGCAGTTGGCGATCTCCTCCGGCTGCGCCAGTCGGCCTATGGGGTGCAGCTTTATGAGAGAGGCCAGCATCTCGGCGTCGGAGGTCAGCGCCTCGGTGAACGGGGTCTCGACGAAGCCGGGGTTGATACAGTTCACTCGCACGCCCTGTGGTGCCAGGTCCACCGCAAGATTTTTTGTTAGCAGAAGCACGCCGCCCTTGGAAGGGTTGTAGGGCGAGAAGCCGCTGCCGACCCTGCCGGTGTAGCCGACGAGGCCCATGATCGAGGACAGGTTGATTATCGAACCCCCGCCGCTGGCGATCATCGCATCGGCAGCATGTCGACAGGCAAGGTAGGTGCCCTTGAGGTTCACGTCGATAATCGCGTCCCACACCTCTTCCTCCGACTTGCCAGCAAGCGATGGCACACGGGGATTGAGGCCAGCGCTGTTTACCAGGACGTGCAGGGCCCCGTAGCGGGCTAGTGTCTCTTTAACGACCGTCTTGACGGAGTCGGTGCAGGTGACGTCGAGGGCCATGCCGGTGGATGAGGCGCCTGTGGTGGCTATCTCCGCCGCCGTCCGGTCGGCTGCATCCTGACTCAGGTCGGCTACTACCACGTTGGTGCCGTGCTCGCCGAACAACAGGCCGGTAGCGCGGCCGATGCCAGACGCTCCGCCGGTGATGATCGCGGTCTTTCCTTCAAGCCTCTTGGTCAAGCACTTCCTCTTGGGTCAGCTTTTTACAAACGGTCGTCTTGTAACTGATGGCGCCGCACCGGGCGGCGAGATGGACGCCGCCCGGTAAACGGGGCAATGATACCCGAAATACCATTGAACTTATTCTTAGACTTATTCAAAACTGAATCGGGGTACAACGGTGGGAGAGATCGGGTCTGCGGAACAGCTCACGCTCATCCGCGACTTCGCCATCATCATGGCGGTCGCGGGGATCGCGGTCGTTATCTTCAAGCGCCTGCGCCAGCCGTCCATTCTCGGCTACCTAGTGGCAGGCGTGCTGGTGGGGCCGTTCACCTTTCCCAGTCCGCCGGTAACCAACATCGAGATCGTACGACTGCTCGCTGACTTGGGACTGGTGTTGTTGCTCTTCGCTGTGGGCATGGAGTTCGGCTGGCGACGAATTCGCCAGGTCGGCTTCGGGGTGCTGCTGATCGGCACCATCGAGATGCTGGTGATGGTGTCGGTGGGCTACCACATTGGCAAGCTGCTGGGCTGGACGCCGCTCGAAGCGGTCTACTTGGGCTCGGCCATGGCCATCTCCAGCTCCGCCATTCTCATCAAGGTCCTGCGGGACTCGGGCAAGCTGACGACTCGCACCGGCAAGCTGGTGGTCGGCCTGCTGGTGGTAGAGGACTTCGTGGCAGTGATCCTGCTGACGCTACTGTCGGGCGTGGCGACGTCTGGGGCTGCCGACTTCGGTGACGTCGGGCCCTTGGTGCTGAAGCTGGTGATCTTCACGGTTGCGTCGGTTGCAGTCGGTGCTGTGTTCGTCCCCAGGCTGATCTCCTACATTCACAAGTTCCACTCCCAGGAGACGCTGGTGCTGGCGGCGCTCGCCCTGTGCTTCGCCTTGGCGCTGCTGGGTGAGGAGCTGGGGCTGTCCGCGGCCGCCGGGGCGTTCCTCATCGGCGCGGTCATCGGCGACACCCGCGAGGCTGAGCAGATGACCCGGACGATCGCACCCATCCGGGACATGTTCGGCGCCCTGTTCTTCGTGTCCATCGGCATGCTCATCAACGTGCACGTGATCCAGGACCACATCGTGCCGGCGCTGATAATCTCGTTTGTTTTCATCGCGGGTAAGGTGATTATCAATACGTTCGGGGCCTTCATCACTGGCCAGCCCGACCGGGTGCCAGTGCGGTTCGGCATGCGCACCCCCCAGGTCGGTGAGTTCTCTCTCGCCATGGTCAAGGTAGGCGTGGAGCACCAGACCATCGGCGCGTTCGTGTACCAGGTGTTGGCCGCTGTCACCGCGTTTACGGCGCTGTTGTACCCATACATCGTCAAGTCCTCGGACCTGGTTGCCGATTTGATAGGCTCTCGCTCTCCCGACGGCCTGCGGCGCTACGTCGACGGTATGTCGGTCGGTGCACGGGGGCTGAGGAGCGGCGTCGCCCTGGCCCCGGACTTCAAGGAGCGGATTAGAGGTCCGGCGCTGTCGATCGTGGTCAACTTTCTGATCGTGGTGGTGCTGATCGCGCTGGGTGTGCTGGGGGTCGGCGCGGCCGACCGCATCGCCGGGCACACCGGCATATCTGAGGGGCTGGTGGCCTCGACGATCGCTTTTGCCATCCTCGCCCTCAGCTTCCCCTCGGCGGTCGCGATATGGCGGGGACTGGAACGACTGGCTGAGCGCACGACAACTCACCTAATCCTGCGGGATCGGGCGCCCCGGTTCTGGGTGCACGGGGCGGTCAAGAACGTGGTCCGCGACTCGCTGATGATCCTGATGATCTTCGTGATAGGCCTGTGGACGATCCCGGCCGCCGCCCAAGTGCTGTCGCTCGGCCCTCTGGAGGTGCCGCTGCCGTTCATGGTCGTGGCGGCACTGGTGTACGTGGCGTTCCGCCTGCTGCACCGTGTCCACGGCCACCTGTTCGAGTCGTTTTCCAGGACCTTCCTCGACGGCTTCAACGATGGTGCCGACGGGGAACCGGCCGAGACCCCGGGCTCGGGCGCTGCTCCGCGCCGCCGATCTCGACCCGCCGTGACGGTGCGTTCGGAGTACGCTCCTCCCCTCGCCCACCAGCTTGAATTGTTGCCTGATGAGCAACCACCTGTCGGCAGTCGGCGTAGCAGGCCGATCAGCGCGGCGGACGCCGAGATAAGCGCGCTGAACGCGGTCGAGTCCGACCAGACACCGTATGTGTCGCGCATTGGGGACGCGCCGCTGACGTGGGAGTTCCTAACGGCGACCGAGATGGACGGCCATTATCTGGTCAGACTCCGGTTCAGAAAGGCCGGGACTCCACCCGAGGAGTTCGGCGAAGAGGATGTCCACGTCGACAGGTGGGGCGACGTGCGGGTGCGCCAGATCCGGTCCTGGCCCAAGGTCGCGGGCAGGCGCTTTTCCATCCCGTTCATCTATGGCGGGGGGTTCGTCGTGATCGCCTTGACGCTGGGCACGAGCCTCGTATACCTTCTCGCCTAAGTGCTGCAAGCAGGCCTTCAGGCCTTGCGAAAGGCAATGATGCAAGCGCCTTCAATTACCGTGGTCGGCGGCGGTGTGATGGGCTGTTCAATCCTCTACCACCTCGCTTCGCTCGGGGTCATCGACACCCTGCTGTTGGAGCAAGATGCGCTCGGCTCCGGTTCGACCTCTCGCACACAAGGTGTGCTGCGCATGCACTACTCCAACGAGGTCACGACCCGGATGGCCTGGGACAGCCTCGCGGTCTACCGGGACTTTGCCGAGCACGTCGGCTCTCCGTCGGGTTACGTGCGAACCGGTTATATTCTCGCCGTGCCCGCCGATTACGGTGATGCTCTTCGACGCAACGTGGCGATGCAGGCGGCGCTGGGCGTGGACACGTCCGTGGTGCAAAGACATGAACTGCAGGTGTTGGCCCCGGCCGTTCGCACCGAAGACGGAGAAGAATATGCCTATGAGCCGCAGTCGGGCTATGCTGACGCCCATCTCATAACCGGCGGCTACGCTCGGTGGGCCAAAGAGTTGGGGGCGTCGGTCCGCACCAGCATCATGGTGGACGAGATCGCGGTCGAAGGCGGCAGGGTCACCGGCGTCAAAGCGGGCCGAGATCTGATACCGACCGGTGCGGTCGTCGTCGCCGCCGGACCCTGGACCGGGCCGCTTCTCCTCAGAATGGGGATCGAGGTGCCGCTGGTGACGGTCCGGCATCAGGTGCTGGTGGTGACTCGGCCCCCGTCGCTGAACCACCCGACAATGGGCGACGTGGTCAACGGTATTTCCGGTCGCATGGACGCCCCCGGTCTTTCGCTGGTCGCTCTGGGAGAGGACCCGAACACGGCGGGCCCCGACCGGTACAACAAGGGCGTCGACCAAGCGGCGGTCGCGGCGGGCATGAAGGCTCTCACCACCAGGATATCGGGTATGGACGAGACCGGCTTCGTGCGCGGCTGGTCGGGCCTGTTCACGGTGACGCCCGACTGGCACCCGGTGATCGACCGGGTCGAGGGCGTGGACGGCCTCTACGTCGCCGCGGGTTTCTCCGGCCACGGCTTCAAGATGGCCCCGGCGGTCGGCCGCGCGACGGCCGAAATGGTTGTCGGCGCCGAGCAGTCCATCGACGCCAGCGATCTAAGCCTGAGTCGCTTCGCCGACGGCGCGTTGCTGAAATCGAGCTACCCGCTCAAGGTGCTTGCGTGAAAAGAAGTCGACGGCTGATTGCCAAAGCGAGTTATTGCATGACGGCAACAATACGACGGCTGTGATTTGCCAAAGCGATGAGGCCTTGGCCGAAGAAGCCCTGAGAAGGCCTGACCCGGTCAGAACGGGAGAGAGATCCAGACGTTCAGGCGGATCGTCATGGTTCGCGCCAGGTGCAGTACGGCGCCATCGCGGGTGATGATCTCCATCTCGAAACTACGGCGGACGACGAGGGGGTTGGAGAGGGTCGTTTCCAGGTTCAACATGGTGATCTCGAACGTTTCGTCTTCGTCCAGGATGTAGTCCCCGTTGCTCTTGCCAAGAGGAGTGATGGAGAACTCGCTTGCCGTGTCGGCGATGACCTTCTGGAAGGCGCCAGAGTACCGGATGTAGGTGATCACCTGGGTCAGGTCGACGCTCTCACCGTCCGTCGCCGTGGTGAGCGTAAAACGCGGCGAATCGGCGTTGCCGTTTGAGTCTGAGTCTCCGACGATCACAACTCCACGCGGGACGACGGATCTGAAGGTGCCGGACAGTCTGGCGTGGATGGTGTTGCGGGACTGCTGGCTGGAGAATATGCCGAGGGCGGTGACAGAGGCCACCATCACGAATGCGATCGGCACGATGGCGACTTTCGTAGGTGGGTTCACGGTTTTGCACTGGCATCCGCATCCAATTCGGCGCTCCGTGGAGGCCGCGTACCGAGATGCATGTGAGCTTGACCGTCGAGAGCACCGTGCCTAAACTCCCGGAAACCTACTCGGGGGTACTCTTGATGGACCTTATCTTGCTGGGTGGACGGATTCTGACAATGGACCCCTCGGGTCGAAGAGCCGAGGCGATTGGAGTGGACGGCGGCAAGATCGTCGCCGTCGGGCCGAACGAGGAGGTCTCCCGTATGGCCGGGGACGAGACGCGCGTCGTACGCCTGAACGGCCGAGCTGTCACACCGGGCTTCATCGACCCGCACAACCACTTCTCAATGACGACGTTCGAGCCGGTTTCGGCCGACCTCCGGACGCCCCCTTTGCGGTCGAAGAAAGCGGCGCTGAACGCCATCGCGGCGACGGCCGCCTCCACGCCGAAGGGCAAGTGGATATGGGGGCAGACCTACGGGGCCAGGGCGCTTGGCGAAGATGGACCACTGTTGAAAGGCGAGTTGGACGAGGCCGGAGGCGACCACCCAGTGTGCGTAATGGACGATTCCTACCACGCGCTCTATGCGAATTCAGCCGCGCTCGCCATCGCCGGTATCGACCGCGACACACCTGACCCGCACAAGGGCTCAATAGTGCGAGATGGCTCCGGCGAGCCGACCGGTTTTCTTCAGGAACGGGCGATGGACGCTATACACCGAACCACGATGCGTTCGTTCATCGACGTCTACGGCGAAGAGGCGGTGGGTGACCTGGTACGGCACAACGCTCGCAGGCACCTGTCGCACGGCGTCACCAGCCTGGGCGACGCCCAGACGATGCCGGAGAGCGCGGAGATGTATCGCATTGCCGACCGGCAGGGCAAGCTGCCCATCTGTGTGTTGCAGATACGCGGCGGGGATACTTTCTTCGGCGTGCCGGACAGAGCGGTGGCCGGTGATTTCGGGGACGATAACGTGTCCGACCGGCTTCGTGGTGGGGCGGTAAAGATGTACATGGACCCGGTCTACCCCAACATGGGCTTTTACCGCTGCCACGATGACGGCTCCGTCACCCCCGAGGGCGACACCTACTACACGCAGGAAGAGGCCGACACGTTGGTCCTTGCGGCCGTGCGTAACGGGTTGCAGGTGGCCATACACTGCATAGCCAACCGGGCCATCGAGCAGGGGCTGAACGCCTTTGAGCGAGCCATCCGCGAGGTGCCGGGTGCGGCCGAACTGCGGCTGCGGATAGACCACTTCATGTTCCCCACCATGGACCAGATAAAGCGGGCGGCCGATATGCCGATCGTCATCTCCCAGCAGCCGGCGTTTCTCTACAACATCGGCCACCTGTTCGAAGAGGGTGTCGCCGAGTACGGCATCGACGCCGAGGCGATGTCACTGGCGGCCATGGTAGACGCCGGGGCGACGCTGGCGGCGGGCTCGGACTTCCCTTGCGCCTCGGTGGCCCCACTGGATGGCATGGCGGCGGCGGCGGGGCGGCGGCACGTCAGCGGACGGCGGATCGCGCCGGACCAGGCGATCTCGGTCGAGGAGTGCATCCGTCACTACACGAACGGCTCCGCTTACTCGATTTTCCGGGACGAAGAGGTCGGCTCGCTGGAGGTGGGCAAGAGGGCGGACATGGTGGTGCTGAGCCATGATCCGACGGGGGCCCACCCGGACCACATCTCCGACATCACCGTCGAGCAGACCTACATCGACGGAGCGTTGGTGTACGAGATCTAGGCGAGCGGAGTGAGCGGAGAACGGCCACAAACCGCATAAGCCTTGACGAGCGAGGCTTCGCCTCGCGGAAAGCGCGAGCTCGCTAGCTAATGTCCACTGGCAGGCCGGTGCGGGCCGACTCCACTGCGGCATCGAGGACGGACAGCACCTTGGCGGCGTCTCGCACGGTGATCGGCGGCTCGGTGCTATCCCGAACGCTGGTGAGCCAGTCCGCGAGCTCGCGTTCGTACATGGCCATGGGTCCCGGCTTTCCCGGCTCGATCGTCGTCGGGTGAGAGTAGGCCGCGTCCACCTCGCTGAATATGGTCACCACGTCTCTGGGCACGCGGTGGGAGTCCCACTCCCACTCGGCCCGGATGCGGCCCGCGTCCCCGGCGACCTCGATGACATCGACCGCACCCACCATCTGTGAGCAGACGATGCTCGCCAGCACGTCGTCACTGAGCCGGAGGGTAAAAGCGGTGGCGTCGTCCACGCCGGTCTCGATGGCGCGGTTCATCTCGCCGTAGACGCGCACGGGCTCCGCGTCGGTCATCCACAGGATTTGGTCGGTGAGGTGGGAGCCCACCCATTGCAGAGGTCCACCACCTGAAGCCGGGTCGGAGCGCCACCCCTCCAGCGGCCACGACCCCTTGGATGCGCTGACGGTCTGAATGCGCCCTATCGCCCCGGCGGAAATGAGACGCTTCATGATCACCCGGCCCTCGGCGTAGCGCTCGCAGTAGCCGACCATGACGCGGCGGCCAGTACGCCGTTCGGTGGCGATGATCTCTTCGGCCTCGGTCTGGTTGAGGCACGCTGGCTTCTCCACAAAGGCAGGGATGCCAGCATCCAAACTAGCAATCACGGCGGCCTTGAGTTCCGAGTGGGGCAGCGCGACCACGACGCCGTCGAGGTCTTCAGCCGCCAGCATGTCGGGGTAATTGAGGTAGGGTCGGACAAAGCCGAATCGCTCGGCCGTCTCCTTTGCCCGCACCTCGTCGAGGTCGGCGCAGGCGACCAGTTCAACACCGGAGAAGTTGGCCAGCGGCGGGCACAGGACCTCGACGCCCTGTAGCCCACAGCCGATCAGGCCGACTTTCAGCTTTCCACCTCGATTATGACCTCGATCTCGACCGGGATGTTGCCGGGCAGGTTGGCCATGCCCACGGCGGAGCGGGCGTGCCTACCCTTGTCGCCGAAGACCTCGACGAGCAGGTCGGAACAGCCGTTGGCGACCTGAGGGTGTTCCGTGAAATCCCCTGTTGAGTTGACCATGCTCAGCAACTTGACCACCTGCTTGACCCTGTCCAGGTCGCCGTCCACGGACTGCTTGATGCGGGCGAGCATGTTGATGCCCACCAGTCGGGCGGCGTCATAGCCCTGGGCGGTGTCGAGGTCCCGGCCCAGCTTACCGACGGGCCTGGAGCCGTCGTCGGCCTCCGCCGGACCGAGGCCGGAGAGGTAGATCAGGTTGCCGGTGCGCACGTTCGGCACGTAGTTGGCCACCGGGGACTGGGGGTCCGGCAGCGTGATGCCCTGTGCGGCAATTCTGTCATCAATTGTACCCAAGGTTCTCTCCTCTACAGATCTGTGATTTATGCATTTCAGGAAGGCCGCTACTCGAAGGTCAGTATGGCGGCCGGGTTATTTGTAATGATGTCTCCGACTTCGGCAGAAGAAAAGCCGCCCTGCTTCATGCGCGGGACGATGTTTTGCAGGATGTGTTGGTAGCCGTGGCCCCCGTACCGAACTAGGCGATGCTTGGTGCAGATGTCTTGGGCCACGAGGGCCTTTTTGCCAAAGCCGCTCTCTACCAATAGCTGCAATTTTTCCAGCCTCTGGACGTCGTTGGGCATGTGGGAGCCCGGCAGTGGGTAATGGGACGACTCGGAGCCGAACAGGTCGTACTCCATGTAGCAGCCGGACTTTGCTAATTCCAGCGTCTGATCGTCTTCGTAGATGGTGCGATCGAGGTGGCCCATGATGACGCGCTCGATATCCGCACCCGCCTCGGCCAGTACGTCCAGGATCTCGCGGGGCGCGAACGGGTCGCGACCCGGATGGATGAGCAGGGGAGCGCCCGTCGTGCGCTGGGCCGCGGCCGCGGCGCGCAACACCTTGCGCTCGTTGTCGGCGAGTGGGAAGGAGCAGCCGATTTCCCCAATGATGCCCGCTTTGACGCCCGTATCTCCCACACCCAGAGTAATCTCGTTGATCATCTGGTCGGCCAGCTCGGTCTCGGTACGGGAGTCCATGTCGTCGGGGTGGACCTGGTCGACGTACCAGCCCGCGCCCATGACCACATTCAGGTCGGTGGCGCGAGAGATGCGTGCAAGCGCCAGAGGGTCTCGTCCGATACCGAGGGTCGTCGCATCGACTATGGTGCCGCCGCCCTCCAGCCTGTAGTTCATGGCCTCTTCGATCGCAGCCTTCTCATCAAGAAGAAGCAGATTGTCGAGGTTCGACGTCCAGTTGTAGCTAATCCACCCGAGGTTCTCCATTGAGAGCTTCTGGTGGGCGAGGAATTTCTGCGACGCTTCCTCGGGCTCGACGAACATGGTCGAGAACTCTATGAGCAGGTGCTCGTGGGTCATCGTCGGACCCAGTGTGACTGGGTCGATCGGCCCGGTGACGGTCTGCGCCAAGCCCGAAAGTTCGGATTTAACCAATTGTGTTCCTCCTCCTCGTCGTCGCGGCCGCCTGCGTTGTGGGACGCCGGGACAGACAAAGGCTAGCAACGGCGGTTTCCCGACGTCAAGCCGGGCCTTACAACCTCACACGGCGTGCACACCATCTGCATACGTTTGCACGCCATCGGCATACCTGTGGTCGATGCTTCGTCAAATTCTGGCGGCTTGTCCATTTTTCACGGAGGATCCCATGGCACTACCAGCACGACTCGGCTTCGGACTTTTCCTGGCGCCCTTCCACGCGCCGTTCGACAATCCAACACTCGCGCTGGAGCGCGACTTGGAGCTACTCCAGTTCCTCGATAAGCTCGGCTTCGACATGGCCTGGATCGGTGAGCATCACAGTTGCGGCTGGGAGACCATCGCGTCCCCGGAGATCTTCATGGCCTTTGCGGCCGAGAGGACCAAGAACATCAGGCTCGGTGCCGGTGTCATTCCGCTGCCCTACCACCACCCGCTGATGGTCGCCGACAGGATGGTCCTGCTCGACCACCTGACCAGGGGCAGGGTTGCGATGGGTGTGGGTCCGGGAGCCCTCAACTCCGACGGGCACATGCTGGGCATCGATCACCAGACCGTGCGCAGGCGTATGGACGAGGGCTTGGACATCATCATGCGGCTGCTCACCGAAAGGGAGCCCTTCTCCTACAAGGCGGAATGGTTCGAGCTCCACGACGCCGCTCTGCAGCTGCGGCCCTATACGCAGCCCCACTTCGAGATAGCGGTGGCATCCGCCCAGTCTCCGACCGGTATGCAGATGGCTGGTAAGCACGGTGCCACACCCCTGTCGCTGACGTTCGCTAGGTCGCCGGGTGGCTTCCTCGGGCAGGCCCGTCACCACAACACCCTCAAGGACCTGTGGCAGATCGGCCAGGAGACGGCAGCCCACTACGGCAAGGAGTTAAAGCGTGAGGACTGGGGGCTTGTGAAGCACGTCTTCCTCGCCGACACCAAGAAGGAGGCCATGGACATTGCCCGTCACGTCTCTGGACTGCTGATGAGGGAGTACTTCGAGAAGACCGTGGGTATGCCGGCGAGCGACGGCGACTCTGACCTGATCATCGACCGTATGGTGGATGACGGGGTGTGGTGCATCGGCACCCCGGACGACCTGACGGAGGCCATTCTCGCACTCGACGAAGAGAGCGGGGGCTTCGGCCAGCTCATCCTCCTGGCCACCGAGGTGGGGACCAGGGAGCAGGTGCTACACAGCTACGAGCTGCTCGCGCGCTACGTCATGCCCAAGTTCCAGGGGAGCCTAGACAGCTTGGTGCAGTCCGCCAACTACTTCGCCAACATCCGCGAGCGGATGGCCGGGGAGAGGGAGGCCGCGCAGGCACAGGCCGGGACGGACTACCAGGATCTGCGCAAGACTTTCTAGCCAGCAAGGCCTTGTTGTGGTGGGTCCTGTGCCAGAGCAGGGCCTCCACGGCCCCGCCCTTTACAGTGTCTGGCGGTCTCGCTACCGCTGTTTGAGCTTGACCAACTCGAACTCGCCGCCGGCCAGCAGGTAGGTTCTGTGACGGCCGATAGCCATCTTATTTATCCCGGCACGAGTCGGGGCTGGATGGCCGGGTCAGATCGGCGTTATTCTGCTCGCCACTCGGCGGCCTTACGGCCTATGCGGACGGCCTGGTCGACTATGTCGAGGCCTACCTGCTCGGACCACGCCGCTAATAGCTGCGATGTCACCGGGCCGGGTACATTGCCGTCGCTGATGTCGCGGTTGTCCACGCGGCTCACCGGCAGCAGGCAGAACGGGGTGGAGCAGAAGAACGCCTCATCTGCCGTGTATACGTCGTAGGGCTGCAGCTCTTCCTCCACCACAGGAATCCCCAGTTGGCCCGCCAACTCGGTGATGGCTAGGCGGGAGACGCCCTGCAAGAGGGCGTTGTCGCGCGCGGTGCGGATGGCCCCGTTGCTGACGATCATGAAGTTGGCGCCAACGCCCTCGGTGACGTTTCCGTCCATGTCAAGCATGATCGGCATCGCCGCCGGGTCAACGTCCCGTGCCTCCAGGTCGGCCATGACGTAGCTCAGGCGGGAGAAGTGCTTCACCTTCGGGTCGAGCTGCTGCGGCGTCAGGCTGCGCGTCTTGGCGATGACCCCGTGCGTGCCGTCGGCGTACGCGGGTCCGTATGTCTCGAAGTCGATGGGGTCTATGAAGATCGACACGTTGGGGGCCGCCGCATTCGCCCCCAGTCCGCCGGAGCCCCGGGTGACGATGGGGGAGATCATGTAGTCGTCGCCGAACTCTCGCCGTACCAACTCGTTGCGGTCGATGACCTGCTGTATTACCTCACCCAGCGCGTCCATGGACAGGCCGGGGTCGATGCGCACGTATTTCAGGGTCCGGGCGAACCGGTCGAGGTGCTCGGCAAGACGGTAGACACGGCCGTCAAAGGTGCGCAGGGTGTCGTAGACGACGTCGCCCAGCTTAAAGCCGCGGTCGAGCATCGAGATCTGAGACTCGGCCCGCGGGTAGTACTCACCGTTCAGCCAGATTTCGTATTCAGGGGCTCTGCTCACTTCGCTAGCTCCGTTCGCTTGTCAGGGTTTCTTCGGCTCATGGCCTCATCGCTTCGTCAATCAACCGCTCAGGCGGTCTTTAAGACATCCATGGTCTATTCAATGGCGATTGCATCACCTGGGTGGACGGCGCCGTCGGCGACTATCTTGCCGAGGATGCCTCGACGGCCTTGGAGCCCGGCGCGCAGCCCGTCCTTGACCGCGTCCATGTTTTCGCAAGGGTCGCAGTCGCCTGTCACCTCGACCACCGCCGAGTCGCCCAGCCGCACGCGCTTGCCCGGCGTCAGCATTGCTATGTCAAGGCCCCTAGTGGTGACGTTCTCTCTGGTGACGGCCGAGTCTATGCCCAGATCGGTCAGGGTCTCTGCGTCTATCATCAGCACCTGCTTGTCGGCGGCCGCGTCATCTCCGCCAGCGTGGCGGTCGCCCTCGATGCCGCGGCCGGTCTTGAACATCGCTTCGTCCAGCGTGACCATCGGCTGACGCTTGACGACCGAGACCTGCAGTTGCACTACCTTCGCGCTTGCTTCGCCCATTTCAACGCCTCCTGAGGGTTAGGGTCGAGTATAGACGTAGATTACGGCACGGGCAGACGACTCACAACAGCGAGATGCTCTCGGCCAACTCTCCCACACGGGCGCCAGTCCCCGTATGATTACCGGCATCTTCCGAGAGGACTGTGATATCACGATGGCCAATGCCGTAATGCTGGGGGAGGGTTCCCACACTTACCGAAACGACACCGATTGGGCGAAACTGCCGGAAGGAATCGGCTGGCGGGAGATCGCTGGGATCGCCATCGGGGCGGACGACCGGGTGTACGTATTCGCCCGCGGCGATCACCCGATGCTGGTCTTCGAGACCGACGGCACCTTCGTCGAGACTTGGGGTCAGGGTCTGTTCGCCAACCCCCACGCCATCACACCCGGGCCCGAAAATACGTTCTACACGACCGACCACTTCGGCCACGTCATCAGGCAGGTGAGCGCCGAGGGTGAGGTGCTGCTGACGATAGGTGAGCCGGGCGTTGCGACCGAGCAGCACTGCGGCAAACCGTTCAACATGCCCACCGACGTGGCTGTGGACCCGATGACCGGCGACCTGTTCATCAGCGACGGCTACAAGAACTCCTCAATCCATCGTTTTACCGCGGAGGGGGATCATGTTCTCAGTTGGGGTGCGCCGGGGGTCGACCCGGGAGAGTTCTCCATACCCCACAACGTCGCCACCGATGCCGAGGGCTATGTGTACGTCGCCGACCGGGAGAACCACCGCATCCAGGTGTTCGACGACAACGGCGCCTTCCAGACGGAATTCACCCGCGTCCACAGGCCCTGCACGATACGCTTCGGTGCTGACGGCCTCCTGTATGTGGGTGAACTGGGCTTTTCCGGCAGAGTGGACAGCGAGGTGCCAAACATCGGCCCCCGTGTATCCATACTCAACAAATCTGGTGAGAGGATGTCAAAGGTGGGCCACCTCGGTTTCGGCATCGAACCGGGCCAGATGTTAGCGCCGCACGCCATCGCCGTCGACGCGAGGGGCGACATATATCTGGGCGAGGTGGCAGACACGGCGAGCAAGGGTTGGATCGACGAGGGCGCCGATATCATCAGCCTCAGGAAGCTCCATTTGGCCACCTCTTGAGGGGTCCCGCTACGGATCGGGCAGGGCGCCCGCGGGGATCAAGTAGTCCTCCACCGGTAGCACGAAGCTGTCGATGATCTGACCCGACACTATGAACACGTCGGGGCGGGTGGTGTTCTTGGCGTAATAGTCGCCATCGATGCGCCGGATCAACTGCAACCGCTGAGTATCGACCTTCAGGCCCTCTCGCGGTTTGACGAGAACGGTGGCATCCGGCACGTCGAAGTCGAGATCGACAGCCTCTTCAGGAGATGCGAAGCCCGAGGCCACTAGCACCTGGATGGAGCGCGCCAGGGCCTCGACCGTGAACAGGTTGGCCTGGACGGCACCGTCGGGCAGGAGAACGACCGGGGGATGCGTGGTCAGGTCGATTTCGAAGAACTCGTTGTCCCGGCGTGGGAACCGTATGGTGACCTGTGCCAGCGCCTCGAGCGGTACACTGACGACGATCGGGTCTCTCCAGCCGTCGGGCTCCGGGTCGAACAGGTCCGCGTACTGGCAGTTGACAGCGTAAACCCGGTCCTCGGAGGCTCGCCGTAGGAAGCATTGACGAACGTCCGGGGTCCAGCGCCCGACAGTAAAACGCTCCTGCACGGCGGAGCCTCGGAAGAAGATCACCTCGGTTCCCTGCGCCGGGTCCACCCCCATGCGAACGTGGCTCGCCGGGTTGTTGGCGACCAACTGGGCGCCGTCGAACTCGCTCACCACGAACCACATCTGGTCCAGTTTCGGTGTGAAGGCTGGGTGAGCTTCGACGGTCCACTCTTCGCCTCGCCGCACCAGTCGTGCCTCGGTCGAGGAAGTGCTTATAACCACCGAATCGATGATGTCCGGGTGAATGGGCAGGAGCCCCGACAGGGTCTTGTCGTCGCCCCCGGCCGAAACGAGCCGCACAATGACCGCTGCTATCGCAAGGGCGATGAGCACCAGCAGGACATAACGGACTTGGTCGCCCTTCAAGCCTAGTCGCTCCCCTCAAAGTGCCTCTGGGTGAACTGGCGCCTGCGCCAGAAGCGGATCGCCCCCAGCAGCACCAGCAGGACGGGCACGCCGGCGATATTGATGTATTGCACGGTGTCTCTATGCGCGTCGGACCTGAACGCCAACTCCCTCGAAGTCACCACCTTAGACCGGATGGAGGCCAGCGCCTCCTCCTGCGCCAGCCAGTCGATCCAGTTGAGCGCCAGAACGATGTTGCCCTGGTTGTTGCCGGCGATGCCGTCGGTGACCCACTCTGAGTCGCCGACCACGACCATCCTGAAGTTGGTCTCCCCGTCCCCGTTGCCGCCGTTTGGGTTGCCGATCGTTGCCCAGCCGCTCAACCCGACGGCCATTAGGTGCTTGGTGAACTCGTCGCCCTCGCGGCCGTATGCGGACATCTCCGTCTGGGGGCTGATGTCCTGGTAGTCTCGCCGGAACACTCCGGCGTCCGTCGACTCGACCAGGTGGATGAAGCGGTCGACGGCGGAGATTTCCGGTCTCTCCTCCAACTCGATGGAGGCCGCCCAGGGCAGCAGTATCGACTCGGTGTTGCCGGAGATCTTGGTCTCTACAGTGGGGGCCTTAATCCAGAACGGGTAGGGGAGCAGCACTGCGCCCGTCGCCGTGGTGAACGAGAGCGTGTCGTGAGACTCCGGGTCCACGATGATGCTCTCGTGCACAAACACGCCGTAGCGATAAACGAAGTCCCCAAAGCTGGCCGGGTTGGCCGACGCGACGAAGCGCTGCGTGTCGGCCACCGTCGAGTCGACGAGGATGAGTCCCTTGCCGCCGCGAGCGAAGAAGCCGTCGATCTGGTCTCTTTCGCTCTGCGGCACCGGTTGGGTGGGGCCTGCGATGACGATGACGTCGACGTCGGAAAGGTCGAGGTTGCCCTCGAAGTCGGCGCGCACGTCGAGCACGTCGTATTGTTCGATGAGCTGGGAGTCGAGGAACCTCAGGTCGACGTTTCGTTCCTTCTCCCCGTGGCCGGTGAGGAAGCCGATGGTCTGCTTGTCGCGCCGCACCATCTTATTGGCCAGCGTCGCCACCCGGTACTCCAGGCCGTCGACTGAATCGACGAACTGGATGACCTCACGCCTATCGGTGTAGCTCAACGTCATACCGAGATATCCGACCTTGACCTGCAGCTCGTCTTGGCCCTGTATCTGGAACTGGACCGGCGGCACACCGGCGGCCTGGGCCTTTGCCTCTGTCTCGTCGTCTTTGTCGGGCTCGTGCTTGATCACCCTGACCAGCTCGGAGGTTGCATCCAAGTCGCGCAGGAAGTTCTGGATGTCGCGACTGTCCCCGGCGATCTGCACCGGCGGGTCGCTGGAGGCGTAGAGGTTGATGGTCAGAAGGTCGTCGAGGCCGTCGACGAGGTCCTTGGTGGCTGGGCTGAGTGTGAACAGATTGTCTTCGGTTAGGTCCCACCTGCCGCCGATGGAGGCGCCGAACCACCCGGCCAGGATGCTGCCCAGCACTAGGCCGGTGACGCCCAGTCGAAGGTTCTTGTATAGCTGGGTCCGATGGCTCAGGGTCCGTCCCCTGAGCATCAGGTAGGCGCCCGACAGGAACAGGACGGTGATGGCGACGAAGTAGATGATGTCCCTCAGGTCGATGACGCCGCGGGCGATGTTGGTGAAATGGGTTATCGGGCTCAGGTCCTGCAATAGCACCGCCGCTGAAGAGGGCAGGGTGAGCGTTAGGAAAGACATGCCGATGATGATTAGAACGGCATTGATGAACAGCGCCAGCATGAACGCCACTATCTGGTTGCGCGTGATGGAGGAGGTGAACAGGCCCACGCCGACGAACGAGGCCGAGAGGAGCATGGCGCCGATGTACTGGGACGCGGCCGCACCGGCGTCGATGTCGCCGGCGGTTTCCATGAGGATGGGAATGCCGATGGTAAGTACGATGCCGACGCCCACGAACGTAAGTCCGGCGGCGAACTTGGCGCCCAGGACGGTCCACGTCCGCAGCGGCTGCGTCAGCAGTAGCTCTAGGGTCCCGTCACGAAGCTCCTCGGCCAGGAGTCTCATGGTGGCGGCGGGGACGAAGATCGCCAGCACGAAGGGCATGACGTCGAAGAGGGTCCGCAGGGACGCCTCGTCGTTAGCCAGCGTGTCCCTGAAGTGGAACCAGGAGACGACGGCCACGAAGATGACGAGCAGGATATAACCCGTCGGTTGGTCGAAGTAGCCCTTCAAGTCCTTACGCAGAAGGGCCAGGAAGGTGCGGGAGTGGTCGCGAACGTAGGAGAGCGCGGTCGTCATGCGCCGGTCGTCGTGTCCTCGTCGTCGCCCTGCATGTCCTGGGCCGCCTCACCGCCATCCTCGTCTCTGCCCAGAGTGAGGGCGTGGAACACGTCCTGCAGCTTGGCCTCGGACTCACGCAGCTCCCACAGCACCCAGTCACGCTCCTTCGCCAATTTGAACACCTCGGGCCTTGGGTCGATGTCACCGGTGAACGAGAGCAGGAAGCGCTTGCGGTCTTCGATGTCGTCCTGCCGTACCAGCTCGGTCAAGTTGTCCATCTTTTCCAGGCGTTTTTGCACCTCGCGGCCCTGCACCTCTACCGAGATCGACCGTGAGCCTCGTACCCGTCGTGAAATCGTCGACACCGGATCATCGGCTATGAGCTTGCCCCGGTTAATGACCAGCAGCCGGTCGCAGGTGCCCTCTATCTCTCCGAGCACGTGGGTGCTGAGCAGGACGGTGCGGTCTTGGCCGAGCGAGCGGATGAGGTCACGCATGGAGATCCGCTGGTTAGGGTCGAGGCCCTCGGTGGGCTCGTCCATTATCAGTATCTCGGGCCGATGGAGAATGGCGGCGGCGAGGCCTGTGCGTTGCCGGAAGCCCTTGGACAGGAAGCTCACTGGCAGGTAGTAGACCTCCGCTAGGCGCACCTCTTCGACGGCCGACTCGATGTTGCGCTTGCGCTCGGGCCCCGACAAACCTCGAAGGTCCGCGACGAAGGTCAGATATTCATGCACCAGCAGGTCGCCGTAGAGCGGGTTGTTCTCGGGTAGGTAGCCGATGCGCCTACGTGTCTCGATGTCGGCCTCTTGCGTGTCGATGCCGGTAACGCGCACGGTCCCGGCGTCGGGAGTGTAGTAGGACGTGAGCATGCGCATGGTGGTCGTCTTGCCCGCCCCGTTGGGGCCGAGAAAGCCGACCACCTCGCCGCGGCCTATCTGGAACGACACGTCGTCCACGGCCGTGCGGTCGCCAAAGATCTTGGAGGCGTGGTCCGCCTCTATCGTCACCTTGCTGCTGTCGCCGGATCGCCCGGCGCGCTCTGTCTCAGTCGTTGTCATCGCCTGTTATACGCGCACGATACGGGCGCGGTTCAAATGGTCGTTTTATTAGGGGCTTGCGGCCACCGTTCCTTCAGCGAAAGGATAATGCACGGGACAAGGACCACTGCGCTAGGTGCCGGGCGACCCTAAAAGCCCATGCCTCCCATACCGGGCATGCCGCCGCCCATGCCTCCCATACCGGGCATGCCGCCACCCATGCCTCCCATGTCGGGCATGCCGCCGGGCATGCCGGCAGGCATTGCCGGGGCTGGCTCCGGCTTCTCGATGATTAGCGACTCGGTGGTCAGGATCATGGCCGCCACGCTGGCGCCGTTCTCCAGCGCCGTCTTCACCACCTTGACCGGGTCCATTATCCCCATCTCCAACAGGTCGCCGAAGGTGTTCGTCTCGGCGTCGAAGCCGTAGTTATTTTCGCCACCCTTGATCGCCTCCAAGATTACGTCGCCCGCCAGTCCCGAGTTCTCGACGATCAGCTTTACGGGTGCTTCGACCGCCTTGGCCACGACGTTGTAGCCGGTGAGCTCGTCGCCGCCGACAGCGGCGACGTCGAGCACTTTCTGCGCGGCCCGGATGAGGGTGCCGCCGCCGCCGGCGACGACGCCTTCCTCGACGGCCGCTCGGGTCGCCGCCAGGGCGTCTTCCATGCGCTGCTTGCGCTCCTTCAGTTCGATGTCGCTGGAGGCCCCCACGTTGATCACGGCGACACCACCACCCAGCTTGGCCGCGCGCTCGTTGAGCTTCTCCCGGTCGTAGTCCGAGTCAGTCTCTTCGGCCTGCCGCTTGATCTGCGCGATGCGCCCCTTGACGGCCTCCGGGTCCCCGCCGCTCTCGACGAACGTCGTGTCCTCTTTGACGGCGACGGCCTTGCGGGCGCGGCCTAGGTCCTCGACGGTGGCGGACTCCAGATCGCGGCCGATCTCCTTGTTGATCAACGTTGCGCCGAACAGCACCGCCAGATCCTCAAGGATCGCCTTGCGCCTGTCGCCGAACGCCGGGGCCTTGATGGCCAGGCAATTGAGCGTCCCCCGCATCTTGTTGACGACGAGGGTCGCCAGGGCCTCCTTTTCGACGTCCTCAGCGATGACGACGAGGTTCTTGCTGACTGGGGCAAGCTGTTCTAGCAGAGGAACGAGTTCCGCAACGGTGGATATCTTCTCGGTGGTCAGGAGGATGTACGGGCTCTCGATCTCGGCCTTCATGCCCTCGGCATCCGTCACAAAGTATGGGGATAGATAACCACGATCGATGCGCACACCCTCGACATGCTCGACCTCGTACCCGGTGCTCTTGCCCTCCTCGACGGTGATGATCCCTTCCTCGCCGACCTTGTCGGCGACATCGGCTATCAGGTTGCCCATCTCCTCTTCGTGTGCGGAGAGGATGGCGATCTGAGCCATCTGGTCGCGGCCCTTCACCGGTTTTGCGCGCAGGTCGAGCTCGGCCTTGATTCCGGTGACGGCCTTTTCGATTCCCCGCTTTAGGGCCATGGGGTCGGCCCCGGCCGCGACGTTCTTGAAGCCTTCATGGACCATCGCCTGCACCAGCACGGTGGCGGTGGTGGTGCCGTCGCCCA
>CAZWTT010000014.1:30401-51075 GCA_964637315.1 uncultured Dehalococcoidia bacterium
CGTCCTGGGCAAGGCGGGCGCCCATGTTCTCGAACGGGTTCGGGAGGTCGATCTCCCGTGCTATCGATACCCCGTCACTGTACACGCGGGGCGCACCGAAGCTGCGCTCCATGACCACGTTGCGCCCGGCCGGGCCGAGGGTGACGCCGACCGTCTTGGCCAGCGTGTCGATGCCCTTCACTAGCTGCTCGCGGGCATCGTGGTGGAACTTAAATTTCTTGGCCGTCATTAAATACTCCTAATTGGAAAGCTCTTTGATTATGTTACCGGGGGACATGGGTAGCACCGGCACCCTTATTCCCACTGCGTCCTTGATTGCGTTCGATATTGCGGGTATGGGAGGCACTATCGATCCCTCGCCGACGCCCCGCGCGCCATACGGATGCCCCGGGTTCGGGACCTCGATTATCACGGTGTCGATCATGGGCACGTCCCAGCAGGTGGGCATGCGGTAGTCGAGCAGGGACGGGTTTTGCATCCTGCCGTCCTCACCGAAGACGTACTCTTCGTACAGCGCCCAGCCTACGCCCTGCACCGTGCCGCCCTGCATCTGCCCCTCGACGTAGCCGGGGTGGATGGCCTTGCCCGCGTCCTGGAAGGCGGTATATCGCAGGATATCGACCTTGCCGGTCTCGGTGTCGACCTCTAGGTCGACGAGGTTGGCGGTGAAGGTGCCCGCCCAACCGCCCTTGTTGACGTTGCCCCGACCGGTGATCGGCCCGCCCGTCGAGTTGAGGAGTGCCGCCAGCTCGGCGAGCGTCATCTTTAGCTCGGTATCCGTGTTGTGGAAGGCCATCCCGTTGGTGAAATCGACCTGTTCCTGCGCCACTCCCCAGATGCGGGCCGCGCGCTCGATGAGTTGGCGTTTCACGTCCAACCCGGCTTGATAAGCGGCCCAGCCGCTCTTGTGCGAGGCGCTGGACCCGGCGCTGGGGCCGGTGTAGCCGGCGGTGTCGGTATCGCCGACGGTAGGGTTGATGTGGTCGATGCCGATACCGAGCACCTCGCCGAACTGCTGGGCGATCGAGGACCGCGTCCCGCTGTTGTCGACCGAACCCATGAGCAGCTTGACAGAGCCGTCCGCGACGACGCTGGCAATGACGGTGGCCTCGCCCGCCATGTTGCCGCTGTAACCCATGGCGAAACCGCGCCCGACCTTGTGGGTGGGACCTGAGGGTTGCGGTAGTGGCGCGGTGTAGTGGTCATGGTTCCGCACCGCCTCGGCGGTTTCGACCATGCCGATGCTCGGGTAGAGCGTCCCGTCGGTCTGGCGGGAGCCCTCCCGCACGGCGTTGATGAGCCGGAACTCGACCGGGTCGATTTCCAGATCTCTCGCTAGGTCGTCTATCGTCGTCTCGGCGGCGAGCGCAGCGTTGGGGGTGCCGGGGGCGCGGTAGGCACCGGTCCTGGGCTTGTTGTCGCACACGTCGTAGCCGTCCACCAGCACGTTGCTCAAGTCGTAGGAGGCGAAGGCGGTGTTGCAGGCGTTCTCCACGAAAGAGCCGGGGTATGCGCCCGCCTCGAACGCCAGGTAGGCTTGGGCCGCGGTGATCTTACCGTCCCGCGTCGCGCCAACCTTCGCCCGGACGATGCTCCCACAGGTCGGGCCGGTTGCCTGGAAGACCTCCGAACGGCTCATCACCAGTTTCACCGGGTGGCCCGCCTTGCGTGACAGCACGGCCGCGGTCGGCTCGATGTAGGGGGCGATCTTGCCGCCGAAACCGCCGCCGATCTCCATCGGGACGACCGTCACGTCTGAGATTGACAAACCAAGCAGCTCTGCAAGGTCGTGCCTGACGCCAAAGTGTCCCTGGCTGGAGCACCAGACGGTCAGGTGGCCGTCCTCCGACCACAGCGCCGTTGCGTTCTGTGGCTCAATGTAACCCTGGTGCACGGTCCTGGTACGGAATTCGCGCTCCACCACCGCGTCTGCGTCGGCGAAGCCCTGCTCGACGTCGCCCTGCTCGAAGTGGGTGTGCGAAACAATATTGGTACCGTCGAACTGAGGTTCGCGCGGTACCGGCGTGACAGGATGCTCGTGCAGCACGGACGCGCCCGGCGCCAGCGCCGCGTCTATGTCGACGACCCGTTCCAGCACCTCGTACTCGACCCTGATCGAGCCGAGAGCCTGTTCGGCCGCCTGCGGGCTGGGCGCCGCCACCGCGGCCATCGGGTGACCGACGTATAGCACCTTGTCGCCTGCGAGCACGTTGTTGCTCAGGTAGCGGAAGTTGCTCTCAATGCCGTCGACGTCGGCGCGAATCCGGTCCACCGGCGTGGCCAGGTCTGCGGACGTCGCCACCGCTCGCACGTCTGCATGGGCCTCCGCACCGGATGTGTCTATGGAGACTATGCGGGCGTGGGCGTGGGGGCTGCGCAGCACCGCGCCGTAAAGCATCCCGGGCAAGGAGATGTCCGCGCCGTACCTGGCCCGGCCGGTCAACTTGACGGTGCCGTCGGGTCTGAGTGGTCGCTTGCCCACGACATTAAACTCTTTGTTGGTCGGCACGATGTCTGGATTCGACGTCATAGTCTGGATCTGGCTCGGCCTCGGCCTTTCAGGTGCTGCGGAGTGCTATTGCGAGAACAACGGCGACCGCCGGTATGACGGCCATCCACAGCAGCCGTCTGGGATTGAGCTTCATAGTGAGAACCTTCATTATATGCAACGAAACGAAGTCTACGCATGGGTTCGTGATTAATGGCCTTCAGGCTGGTCGCGCTCGACATTGACGGCACTATCCGGGAACCCGAACACCCCATCTCGGAGCGGACCCGGCACGCCCTCAAAGCAGTCCGGGAGGCCGGCGCCGCGGTCACTATAGCTACCGGACGCTCTTTCCGCTCGGCCGTACAGGCGACGAGCGAGCTCGACCTGGACTCGCCGATTGCCTCTTTCCAAGGGGCGCACCTAGCCGACCCGCGCACCGGCGAGGTCCTCTGGCACCGACCCCTGACGGCCGAGCTGACCGTGCGAGCCCTCGAAAGCCTGGGGGACTGGGACGGCAACGTGATGGCGTTCATCGGCGACGACGTCTACGTCAGCCACCTGACGGAGTGGTCCGCGCCTTATGGCGACAGGCAGGAAATACGCATGCACGAGGTCGGACGTCTCGAAGTGATCGCCAATCAGCAGCCCACACGCCTAGTGGCGGTCGGCGATCACGATCGCATTGAGGGTCTGGAGACGGACCTGATCTTACGCTTCGGTGACCAGATGCACGTCACCCGCTCGCTGCCGCATTTCTGCGAGATACTGCATCCCCACGGTGGCAAGCACCGGGCGCTTGAGGCTCTTGGCCAGCGATTGGGCGTCACAAGACAAGAGACTTTGGCCTTCGGCAACGGGTACAACGACGTGCATATGCTCCAGTGGGCGGGCATGGGCGTGGCCGTGGCCGGAGGCGTGCCCGAGGCGACAGGCGTGGCCGACAGGGTCGCACCCTCGGTCAAAGACGAGGGGCCCGCCCAGGTCTTGGAAGAGTTACTGTCGGAGGGCCTGATCGGTTGAGCGTGGTCTCTAAATCCCGCACCACACTTGTGGTCCTGGGTGGCATCAACATGGACCTGATCACCCTGACCCAGTACATGCCCAAACCGGGCGAGACGGTCACTGGCGACCTGTTCTACACCACGCCCGGTGGCAAAGGGGGCAATCAGGCCGTTGCCGCCGCCCGCATGGGCGCCTTGGTTCACATGGTCGGGAAGGTGGGCACGGATTCGTTTGGCCCCGAATTGGTGGGGGACATGAGGCGGGAGGGGGTCGACGTGTCGGCCGTTGCCGAGGACCCGGACGCGGCGTCGGGCATCGCCATGATCATGCTCGACGGCGATCGGCAGAACTACATCACACAGGTCCGGGGGGCCAACTTGCTAGCGGGGCGGGCGCAGGTCGAAGCCGCGAAGGTGTTGCTCCAGTTAGCCGACGCGCTGATGCTCCAACTCGAGTTGCCGTTCGAGGTGACGCTCGAGGTGGCCCGCACGGCACGGACGTTGGGTGTGCCGGTGTTCTGGGACCCGGCGCCCCCTCACCCGGACATGCTGCGGGCGCTTGACGCCGTCGACGTGATCACCCCCAACCAGACCGAGGCGCAGTTCTTGACGGGGATCGAGGTGGCCGGAACCGAATCCGCCGAACAGGCCGCAAGGAATCTGCTCGTTAGAGGTATCCCGACGGTGGTGATAAAGATGGGAGACTTGGGTGCGTACTACGCGACAAACGAGGAGTCTGGGTTCGTATCTGGCTTCGATATCGAGCCAGTGGACTCGGTCGGCGCCGGTGACGCCTTCGGGGCAGCGCTGGCGGTCTCGCTGACGGAAGGTCTTCCCCTGCGCGAGGCGGTGGAGTGGGGCTGTGCCGCCGGTGCCATCGCGGTCACCAAGGAGGGCGCCCAGACGGCTATGCCGACCCGGGCCGAAGTAGAGGCGTTGCTCGCCGAAAGCGATGAGGCGTAAGCCGAAGAAGCCCTGACGAGCGAGGCCGATCTGAGCGGAGAGCCCTGTTGGCAACCCGCCTCTAGTTGGAGGCTTCGCCGCCCTCGGACTCAAGGTCCTCGATCTCGCGCTCGACATCGCCCAACTCAGTGAACGCCTCCTGCACCAGGTGGTACGAACGCTGCAGGTAGAGGGCGGCTAGCTGCGCACCCCTGGCGTCGGCGGTCTTGACGGCCGCGACCATCTTGGGCACCTGCATGTCTCCCGGCAAGTGTCGCACCAGCAGGTCGATCTCGTCCTCGGTCTCGCGGATCAGGCCGTCCTCGCTGCCGTCCACGGCGTAGCGGAGGCGTCCGATCAGCTTGGTCAGCTCGGCCAGCCTGTCGTTCTCGCTCATCAGTCCGTACAGGACCTCGTTGATACCCGCGCCCCCTGCGCCTTGCTCGTCTTCATCTGTGACCGTGGCGGACACCGGCGCGTTGTCCGCGTAGAGCTGGGAGTAGCTCTGCAGCAGTTCGTTGACGGTGAACATGGCCGACGACACGTCGTCGGAGCCGCCGGAGAGGGCGCCGCCGAAGAGGATGTCGTCGTCACGCAATTCCGCCAGGTCGTTGAGGTGATCGCGATTTGGTATCTTCTCGGGCGAGGGTGGGAAGGCGAAGGCGGACAGGTCTTTGGGACCCAGATCTCCCATCTGGTTCATCAGGAAGGGCGGGACGTACTTGGTGACATCCACCTTGATGGGCAGAATGATGAGGTAGGTGGCCCAGATTTCGCTCGGGGCGCTAGTGGCATCAGTTGCGGTGAAGTAGACCAGGGCGTGGCCCTTGGGCTTGTCGGCGCCGCCTCTTTCGAAGATCAGGTCCATATCAAAGAGCTCCACGCGTAAGTAGGCCATGCGTGGCCCATCCGGCGCAAGCGTCTAGGTGCCCAATGATGAAAGCCGCTCGCCTATAATCCGGGCGATGCTGTACCGGTCACTGGTCAGACCCGCGCTGTTCGCCCTGCCGGCCGAGACGGCCCAGGACCTCGTCGAGGCGCTTTTAGGTTTATTTCCGCTCTGGAGGGTGCTTGCGCCGCTGCTGCACACTGGATCGACCCGGCTGCGCACCAATATGTGCGGTATCCCGCTGGACAGCCCTATCGGCCTGGCCGCCGGTTTCGACAAGGATCTTCACGTGCTTGAATCTCTGGCGTCGCTGGGGTTCGGATATATGACTGGGGGCACGGTGACGCTGGGTCCGCGGCCGGGCAACCCCAGGCCCCGGCTGATACGAGACATCCCCCGAGAGGCGCTTTTGAATTCGCTGGGCTTCCCTGGCAAGGGGGTCGACCGGGCGGTGGAACGGATGCGCCGTTACACCGCCACCACACCCTTGGTGGCCAGCGTGGCCGGCACCGAGATCAACGACGTGGTGGCATGCCATCGCCTAGTCGAACCCCACGCGGCCGAAGTGGAGGTGAACATCTCCTCACCGAACACGGCGGGGCTGCGGGCGTTCCACGACCCGGTGGCGCTGACCGACCTGCTCGCGCGGGTCGGAGAGAGAAAGACAAAGCCGCTGTTCGTAAAACTGCCACCCTACGCCGACACGTCGGAGGCTCGACGTGACTGGATGGCCCTGGTCCGCGTCTGCGTGGACGCCGGGGTGGACGGGTTGACCGTCGCGAACTCCCGACCCGTGGAGGACGCCCGGCTGGCGGTGGGTAAGGGCGGCCTCAGCGGCAGGCCGCTGCTGGCGGATACGCTGCGCATGGTGAGTGAGACCCGGGCCGAGGTTGGGGAAGGTATGGCGATAAACGCCTGCGGCGGCATCTTCACGGGTGAAGAGGCCTACCGGGCGCTGCAAGAGGGCGCGACGACAGTGCAGATCTACACGGCGCTGGTCTATCGCGGTCCGGCCACGGTCGGCCGCATCAAGCGAGAGCTGCTCGTGGCTATGGACGCGGCGGGCGTCGAAACAATCGGTGAATTGCAAGCCACCAAGACGACCTGAACGGTCGATCGCCAAAGCGATGAGGCCTTGGCCGAAGAAGCCCTGACGAGCGAGCGCTAGCTCGCGGAGAGCAAAACGGTGGCGAAGCGGCCCTCAGAGCGAAGCGCCCAGCGCTTCGCGGAGGTGCTCCAGAGAAATGTTACCGCCACTCTGGACCAGCACGACGGTCTTGCCTGCCAGGCGGTCTTTTATCTTGATTGCTCCGGCTAACGAGGCCGCACCGGCGTGCTCGGCTAGGTTGTGGGTGTGTTCCAGCATCAACACGACGGCCTTTTCCAATTCGTCATCGCTGACGAGCACGAAGTCGTCGAGCAAGTCGCGCAGTATCCCCACCGTGTAGTCGAATCCGACGCCGGTGGCGAGTCCCTCCGCGATGGTGCCCGTATCGAGAGTCACCATCTCGCCGGTACGCCAGGACTCGTGCGTCGCTGGGGCGGCTGATGACTGCACGCCAATCACCTGGACCTTGGGCTTGATGCTCTTGGCCGCGAGGGAGGTGCCACACGCCCCGCTGCCACCGCCGACGGGGACGAAGATCACGTCGACGCCTGGGAGGTCGTCCATTATCTCCAGACCGTAGGTACCGACGCCCTCGACGAGGTCGGACTCTTCGGCCGCGTGGATGTAGCGGAAGCCATCCTCTTTCGCCAGTCGCTCCACCTCATCGCGACTGTCGTCGAAGTCGCGACCATAGAAGCGAACGTCGGCTCCCAGCGCCCGCATCGACGCCACCTTGCCGGGGTTCGCACCCTCGGGAACGACGATGACGGCGTGCACGTCGAGGAGTCCGGCGGCGTAAGCGATGGACTGACCGTGGTTCCCCGTCGACGCGGTAATCACGCCCTGGCTGCGCTCTTGTTCCGACAGCTTCTGCATGAAGTTGACGCCGCCTCGCATCTTGAACGCGCCGAGGCGCTGGTGGTTCTCGTGCTTGACGTAGACCTCGGCACCCCCGACGAGGTCGTCGAGCCCCAAATACCTGTGCAGAGGCGTGCGGGTGACGTACGGCAGGATGCGCGCGTGCGCCTTGCGGATGTCCAACAGTGTCGGTCGTCTAGGCAATAACTGGCTCCAAAACGTGAGGCGATTTGTCTCGCGGGCTCCCCAACCTGGACCTGTGGGAGAAAAGGCGGGCTTGAGTATAATCGACGGCCCATGCCGATACACGTTCTCCCACCAGACGTCGCCGCCAAGATCGCCGCAGGCGAGGTGGTGGAGCGCCCCGCGTCTGTGGTGAAGGAGCTGGTGGAGAACGCGCTCGACGCCGGCGCCAAACGCATCACCGTGGAGATCGACGAGGGCGGCATCGACTCCATTCACGTGCTCGACGACGGCGCGGGCATCCCGGCGGGCGAGGTCGAGCTGGCGTTCCGTCGCTTCGCCACCAGCAAGGTCATGGGCCTGTCGGACCTCGACGCTATTACCACTCTTGGCTTCAGGGGGGAGGCGCTCGCAAGCATCGTCGCCGTGTCCCGGGTGACGCTGGTTACGAAGACGAGCGACGACGACGTCGCCACCGAGATGGTAGTGAACGAGGGCGAAGTGGAAAGGACCGCTCCGAAAGGGGCGACGGTGGGAACATCGATCTCGGCCGAAGGCCTTTTTAGAGGCTTTCCCGCGCGGCTCAAGTTCCTCTCCTCGGCGTCGGCCGAGGCGAGCCGGGTCAGAACGCTCATCCAGCGCTATGCCTTGGCTTATCCTGGCATCGCCTGGAGCCTTACGGTCAACGGCCGACGGTCGGTCGGCACTTCGGGGTCCGGCTCACTGCTCGACGCAGTGGCCGAGGTCTTCGATGCGGAACTGGCGGCCGCCATGCTCCCGGTAGACGGTGGCGAAGGCGGTGATCTAGGCGTAGGCTCAGTGCGGGTCACCGGGCTGACGGGGGCTCCGAGCGTGAGCCGTTCCACACGCGCTGGCGTGAACATATTCGTCAACGGTCGCTGGGTCCAGCCCGGCCGTCTGGGTCACGCCGTCGAGCAGGCTTACCAAGGCTTTCTCGGAGAGCGGCGGTTCCCCATAAACGTGCTGAACATCACCGTCGACCCCGGCTCGTTGGACGTCAACGTGCACCCGGCCAAGACCGAGGTGCGGTTCCTGCGTCCGCGGCAGGTTTATGCGTCCGTCCAGCGGGCCGTGCGCGAGGCGCTGCTCCTGCGCACTCCGGTGCCCGAAGTTAGACGGGATTTTGGGTCAGGCATGCGCACCGAGGGCCGAACCGGAACCATGTGGACGTCGGGACTGGCCCGCAGCAAGGCGCCGTCCGAGCACACGGCGCGGGCGGCCGATCCTGAGTCACCGCTCGATCGGACGCACCAGAATGTGCTGCCTGCGCTGCGGGTGCTGGGTCAGTCGCAGACCACCTACATTGTGGCCGAGGGTCCAGACGGCCTCTACCTAGTGGACCAGCACGCCGCCCACGAAAGGGTTCTCTATGAGCGCATCGTCTCGGAGTTGGGCGCGGGAGCCTCGCAGGCGCTGCTCGATCCCGCACAGCTCGACCTTTCAGAGATGGAGCCGGGGCTGGGCGAGACGCTGGTTTCGTCCGGGGAAATCCTGGCGGAAAGCGGCTTTCTGCTCGAGCCGTTCGGCTCGTCGGTGTATCGGCTGAGGGCGGTCCCGGCGGCGATGGGTATGGACGACCCGGTTGGGGGGCTCGTCGAAGTACTGAGATCGCTGGTCAACGAGAGCCCGTCTGACCGGCTGGAGCACGCTGCCCGTAGCATCGCCTGTCACGGAGCGGTTAGGGCGGGCAAGCGCATGGCACACGAGGAGATGGAGGAGTTGACCCGCCTGCTCGAAGGCTGCGCCCAGCCCCACACCTGTCCCCACGGCCGACCGACGATCATCCACCTGAGCGAAAGCCACCTCGAACGCGAGTTCGGGCGAACCTAGAAGAAGTTAAACGCGAGTTCGGCCGGGCCTAGAAATAACGCCAGAGGATGTAGGCGCTTGAGATCAGCAGGGTGCCCGACCCGATGAGGAAGCCGTACTTGAAGAACTTGACGAAGCCGATGGGGTGACCGGCGGCGCGCGCTACTGTAATTACCACTACGTTTGCAGAGGCTCCGACGATGGTGAAGTTGCCGCCCAGGTCCGCGCCTAGCGTGAGGGCCCACCATAGCGGGCTGATCTCACCTCCGGCCTGCTCGCTTGCGATCTGAACGACGACCTGTGACATGGTCGCCGTGAAGGGGATGTTGTCGATAATTGCCGACAACCCCCCACCGAGAAACACCAACAATAATGCAAGATTCTTGTCCTCACCGCCGGAGAGCTGAACTATCCAATCTTGGATCCGGTCGATCACCCCGGCCTCGGCCATGCCCCCGACGAGGATGAACAGTCCGGCGAAGAAAGACAGCGTCGTCCACTCCACCTTTCGCAGAATCTCACCGGGTTCGAGACCGGAGATCAGCAGCAGAATCGCCGCGCCGCCGATGGCGACGAAGGCTGGGCTGACCCCGATGGTGTCGTGCAGAAAGAACGCTGTGATGGTGAGGGCGAAGACCACCAGGCTCTTTCTTAGCAACTCCTGGTCTTTTATGGCACCGGACGAAGAGGACGCCATCATCTCGGTGCGCTTGTCGTCCGACACCCTCACGTCGCGCCTGAACCATATGAACAGCAGACCCATGAGGGCGACCATGGAGATGATGGAGACGGGGACCATGTTGGCTGCGAAGTCGAGGAAGCCGATGTCTGCCGTGCTGGCGACGATGATATTGGGTGGGTCGCCGACTATAGTCGCCGTACCACCGATGTTAGAGGCGAAGATCTCGCCCAACAGGAACGGAACCGGGTCGAGATCCAGCGTTTGGCACAGGCTCAGGGTGATGGGCACCATGATGACCACGGTAGTGACGTTGTCGAGCAGCGCGGACGCCACGGCGGTCAGCACCACCAGCAGCGCCAGTAGGCCGAAGCCGCTGCCGCGCACCAGCCGGGCGCCACGAATGGCCGCCCAGTCGAATGCCCCGGTGCGAGAGATGATGTCTGCTAGCACCATCATGCCGGCGAGCAGTAGGATGACCTCTAGGTCGACGTGATCCAGCGCCTGCTCGGGCGTGATGACCTTGGCGAAGACCATGACGGCGGCGCCCAGGACCGCGATGATGGCGGTGGGGATGCGACCAACGGCTATCGCGAGGTAGGTGATCCCGAAGATGACCGCCGCCGTTATCATGCGGTCGAGTATGCTACAGCCATCCCAAGACCCACAAGAGAAGACGCGCACTCAAGCAAGTCAAATGGGCGTTTGCGCTGCTATAATTTCCCGGGTTGAGCGACCCTTCGGCGCTCCGGTCACCCCCGAATTCCAGTAATCAAAGAAGGGCCCGCTGTGGCTGTCTTGCCGATAATCAAGTTTCCAGACAACACCCTTCGCCAGCGCGCACGCAAGGTAAAGGCCATCGACCGGTCCATCGTTCGCCTCTCTAACAACATGATCGACACCATGTGGGATGCCAACGGCGTCGGACTCGCGGCCAACCAGGTGGGCGTGCTCAAGCGCGTGATCGTCGTGCAACTCCCCGAAAACGAGGAGCCGCGGGTGTACGTGAACCCGGAGATAGTGCATCGGGAGGGTGAGCGTCTGGTCGAGGAGGGCTGCCTCAGCATCCCCGGCTTCGTGGGCACGGTTACCCGGTCCATCTGGGTTAGGTTCAGGGCACTAGACCTGCGCTCCAAGCTCGTGCGGATCAAGGCCGACTCCATGCTTGCCCAGGTGCTCGAGCACGAGGTGGACCACCTCAACGGCATCCTCTACCTAGACCACCTGGCGGAGCACGAAGGGTTGCGACCGGTTCTACCACCGGTCGAAGAAGGCGGGGAGTCGGTGAGCGAGGAAGCCCACGGCCACGCCGTCATCGCGCCTGATCCGAGACATCCCGAGTCGGGACGAGGGGTGTCGGTCGGCTGACTAACTCCGTCATGGCACTCTCAAGTTCCTCCGACCGCTCTTACGGGGAGTCGGCGCCGTCGGTCGCGATTTCGGCTTTCGACCGGCGCATGGGGGATATCGCCGCCCATCTTGCCGGCATCGGCGTGGTCGCCCACGTGTTCGGGGGCGCCGTCCGTGACGCGCTGCTCGGTACGCTCAGCGGCGACTTCGACCTGACCTTGGACGTCACGGCGCCTGAGATCGGGCCCCGGTTGGCGGAGGTCCTGGGTGGAACCTACTTCGACCTCGACGTCCGGCGAGGGATCGGCCGCGTCGCGGTCACGGGCCCCGAGCCGCTCACGGTCGATCTGACCGGAGCCGTTCCGGGTAGCGGTGTCGATGCACACCTGCGCGGGCGCGACTTCACCGTCGACGCGCTGGCGGTCGACCTGAGCCGCCTGGCCAAAGGCCACGCAGCGGTCATCGACCCGACCGGCGGCCTCGACGACCTGCGATCCGGGGTCATCCGTGCGCTTTCATCGACGGCTCTCGAGCAAGACCCCATACGACTCTTGCGCGGACCCCGGATAGCCGCCGCCGGGAGCTTTGCACTCGAAGACCAAACGGCGGTGTGGACCCGCGACCGGGCCTCGCTGATAGCCAGGGTCTCGCCCGAGCGGGTTCGAGACGAGCTGGTCAAAATCCTTGCCGCGCCCCATGTTACGACTTCTCTGAGAACGCTGGACGACCTGGGCTTGCTCACCGCCGTGCTGCCGGAGTTGGAGGAGTCGCGCGGCGTAGTTCAGCCCGCCGAGCACCATTACGATGTGTTTGACCACCTCGTTGAGACGCCCGGCGCGGTGGAGCTTGTCATGGGTGAGCCCGGCGATACCGCGGCTCTGAGCTACGTGCCGCGCTTCGACGGGATGGCCCAGTACTTCGCACGGCCGTTGGCGGACGGCGCCAGCCGGTCGACCCTGCTGCGCCTAGCATGTCTGCTGCACGACGTCGCAAAGCCGGCTGCCATGACGGTAGAGCCCTCGGGCCGCATTCGTTTCTTTGAACACGGCCCCCTGGGCGCCCGTGTCTGTCGCGATGTGATGGAGCGTCTGAGGTTCAGCCGCAAGGCGATACAGCACGTATCGACCATGGTGGAGTACCATTTGCGGCCGGGGCAGGCTGCGGCGCCCGGTTGCCCGCCCTCGGCCCGTGCCATATACCGGTACCGTCGCGATCTGGGCGATGTTTCGATAGATACGCTCTACCTGAACATGGCCGATTACATAGCCGCCAAGGGGCCGGACATGCTCGGGCCCGGTTATGATTTCACCGAGTGGGAGTCGCACTGCGGTGCGGTGAAGCTCCTGCTCTCTGGTGATGACGGTCAGTCGACACGAAGCAGGCTAGCGGTCGGCCTTTTGAACGGGAACGAAATAATGACCGAGTTTTCGCTGAAGCCGGGCCCGGCAGTGGGGGAGTTACTGGAGCTAGTGGAGGAGGCGACGGCCACAGGCGAGATAAAGAGCCGGTCCGGGGCGTTGCACCTCGCCAGAGCTGCCTTGGAGTCCGGTCGAGTGACCGGTGGTCGTAAACTGACATAGGCATTATCGGAGAGATTATTGCGTAGATATTCGAAGACTCTTGTAGTCATCGCCGTGCTAGTGACATTGGCCGGATTGACTCTCGGGTTCCAGAAACTAGACATCGGCGCGTTCGAGCGCACCGGGGACAACCCGCTCGGGCTCAAGCTCGGACTGGACCTGCAGGGAGGTAGCCATCTTGTTTACCAGGCCGCTTTGACCGATTCTGCGGGCGATCCGATAGCCCCAACCGCCGACCAGATGGACTCGCTGCGGCGCATCATTGAGCGCCGGGTCAATCAGACGGGCTTGGGTGAGCCGATCATCCAGACGCTTGGGGATGACCGTCTGCTCGTGCAGATGCCGGGCGTTGACGACCCCGAGCGAGCGAAAAACATCATCGGCGAGACGGCGCAGTTGGAGTTCAAGCACCGCCAGTTCAGTGTTCCGGTGCCGGTGGAGTTGGACCAGAGCAACATAGTGTCGGTGACCTTCGGCGAGTTCCCCGAACCTCCGTCGACGTCCACCACCGAATTGCCGGAAGCTTCTGAAACCTCGACCTCGAACCTTCCTCAAACCACCATTACGACCACCGCCACAACGTCCACTGACGCAGGCGACCACGGTTCCACGACGACCGCAGTGGCAGGTGGCGACGACATGCCGGAGATCGAGTTGTCGTTTTTGCTGGTGGAGTTCACCGATGAGGGCGCCGACATCTTCGACGCAGTCGTCCTGCGAGTTCTGGAGTCGGCCTTTGCCGTGGCCTCTGGCCTCTCCGCCCCGGCAAACTTGCTTCAGGTCGACATCAACGGCGACGAGTTCCGCACAATGACCTTGCCGGCCCAGTTCGTCGCCCGGGTGGAGGGTACAAACATATTCGGTATGGCTCTGCTCAGCACCGCGGGCCAACCTCTGGCAAACACGATCGAAGAGACCCGTGCCCTGTTCGGGGACGACCCTGAGGTGGACTTCGTCGAGATATTCGGAGCCTTCGACGAGGATGTCGGCTTGACCGGCGATGACCTTGCAAGGGCCTACGCCGGCACCCATAGCACTAGTGGGCTGCCCATCGTGAACATCGAGTTCAACGCCGAAGGGGCGAGGGCATTCGGCGAGCTGACACAGGAGATCGCCGGCACTCCCGACGTTCTCGCCATCTTCCTCGACGAGAAGGAGCTGATCGCCCCCGGGGTGAACCAGGCGATAACCGGCGGTGCGGCCTTCATACAGGGCCGGGACTTCACTCCTGACAGGGCCAGGGACATTTCGCAATTGCTCGAGGCGGGCCGCCTGCCCATTCCCATCGAGCTGGTGCAGGAGCGCGACGTGGACGCCATCCTGGGAGCCGATTCCCTGCGCAAGAGCGTCATAGCGGGCCTGATCGGCCTCGCCCTGGTGCTCGTGTTCATGGTCGTCTACTATCGGGTGCCCGGAGTGGTGGCCGCCGTGGCGCTGATCATCTACGGGGTGCTGGTGCTGGCCCTGTTCAAGCTGATACCGGTCACCCTCACCCTGTCCGGCCTGGCCGCCGCGATTCTCTCAGTGGGCATGGCGGTGGACGCCAACATCCTGATATTCGAACGCATGAAGGACGAGCTGCGCGCTGGTCGCACGCTGCTCACCTCGATCAACATAGGGTTCAACCGCGCCTGGCCCGCCATCAGGGACGGCAACGTCTCGACCCTTATCACCTGCGCCATACTTTTCTGGTTCGCTGACACCCTCGGCGCCACGGTCGTGCAGGGCTTCGCCGCCACGCTGGCCATCGGCGTCCTGGCCAGCATGTTCTCGGCCATCGTGGTCAGCAGGACGCTGCTGCGCTTGGTGGCGACAACCGCTATCGCAGTAAGGGTGAGCTGGTTCGCCCCGGTGGGCAAGAGGTTCCTCCCTGAGGGCAGCCGTTAGATTGGCGAATCAGGAGGTATAGATTTTGGATATTGTTGGGAAAAGGGGCTGGCTCTTCCTCATATCGGGCGTGATACTGGTGCCTGGAATCATCTTCCTCATCATCGCGCCGGGACTGCGGCCGGGCATCGACTTTACCGGAGGCAGTACCGTCACCATCGAATTTGTCGATCCCGTCGCGCAGGACGACCTGCGTGACAAGCTGGCCGAGCTGGAGGTGGACGACGCTACCGTCCAGGACTTTGGAGACAACACATACTTCATCCGCAGCAAGGAGATGTCCGAGGACGAGAAGAACAACTTGGCCGACAACCTGACGACCGATCTCTCGCCGGGCGGCTCCGAGGTGCTGGCCTTCGACTTGGTGTCTCCGATGGTCGCGCAGGAGACGGTCGTGGCCGCCTTCTGGGCGGTGTTCGCCGCGGCCATCGGAATATTTCTCTACGTCTGGTGGGCGTTCAGAAACGTACCGAGCCCGTTTAGGTACGGCGCCGCGGCCATTGTGGCGCTCGTCCACGATGCCGGTGCCGTCATCGGCATATTCGCTATTCTCGGCGTGGTGGCGGATGTTGAGGTCAACACCATGTTCCTGATCGCGTTGCTGACGGTGATCGGGTTCAGCGTCAACGATACGATCGTGGTGTTCGACCGGCTCAGGGAGAACATTATCGCGGTACCAACGAGAAGCCTGACCGCCAACGTCAATCTGTCCATCTCCGAGACCATCGGCCGTTCGCTCAATACCAGCCTCACGCTGCTGTTCACGCTGCTGGCGTTGATGCTGTTCGGCGGTCCGACACTGCGGGCGTTCCTGCTAGTGCTGCTGATCGGCGTCGTCGTAGGTACCTACAGCTCCATCGCCGTCGCCACCCAGACCCTGGTGGTCTGGGAGCAAGGCGACATTGGCAGGCTATATCGGAAGGTGAGGGGCCGAACCGCGGTGTAGCGCCTAGCGCTACGCAACTGTTGCTCTTTGTGCAATCGATCATCGCTTTCGCAATTCACGGCTCTCGTATTCCTTGCCATCATGCAATGACGCGCTTTGGCAGATAGCCGTTGATCGCGCGCTAGCGTAGCCCGGTGGCTCGTATAAACAAGCCCGCTCTTATTAAGATCGGAGCACACGTTTCTACCTCCGGCGGCGCTGACAAAGCGATTGCGAACGCCCTTGAGATCGGCGCTGAGTGCATCCAGATATTCGCCTCTTCCCCCAGGGCGTGGGCCTTCAAACCCCAGAAACCCTGGGCCGTTGCTGCCTTCCGATCGCGGTCCGAGGAGACGGGTGTCGGACCGGCGTTCCTGCACGGTAGCTACCTGGTGAACCTCTGTGGCGACGAAACTCTCGTCGCCAAGTCCATCGCGTCCCTAACCGCCCATATGGGGGCGGCTGCAGAACTGGGCGCGCGGGGCGTGATCTTCCACTCCGGTAGCCACAAGGGTCGAGGTTTCGATGCGGTGTTGAATCGGGCGGCAACCGCCATCTCACAGGTCCTTAAAGACACCCCCGAAGAGATCTGGTTGATCATTGAGAACAGCGCCGGCACCGGTAATCACATAGGAGCGACATTCGTAGAGATCGGGCGGATGATAGAGGCCGTCGGCAGCGAGCGCGTCAGGGTCTGCATCGACACCCAGCACACCCTCGCCGCCGGGTACGACGTCACAACCTGTGAAGGCTTGGATGCCGCCATTAGCGAGTTCGACGGCGCCATCGGCCTCGACCGCCTCGTGGCTGTCCACGCCAACGACTCCAAGACCGAGCTGGGCTCCGGGGTCGACCGGCACGAGAACATCGGGCACGGGACGATAGGGATAGATGGCTTCGCCAACATCATGTCCCACCCGGCCTTTTCCGGCGTCCCGTTCTTGTTGGAGGTACCGGGTACTGGCGGTGGCGGCCCGGACGCACCCAACGTGGATGTCCTCAAAACCATTCGCGCGAGGTTGTCGGACTGAGCGCAGGCGATAGTGGCGAGGGCGTGGCTCAGGCTGACGAAAGATACAGGGAGTACTTGGCCTCCGAGCTGGAGGCCGTCGCCACCTACGAGGCATTGGCCGCCAGTGAGTCTGACCCGAGACGCAGCGCCACGCTACTCAGACTGGCACAGGCAGAGCGCAGGCACGCCGCCCGCTGGGCAGAAAAGCTCGGTGAGCCGGTGCCGGAGGTAGGCAGACGTCACCTCGGCTTGCTGAATCGGCTGCTGCTACTGGCCGGTCGCCTGGTCGGTGTGCGCCGGGTCATCCCCTACTTGGTGATGGCCGAGGCCAAGGACATCCGTCGATACTCAACCGATCCTGAGGCGCGGGACATCGCGGTGGAAGAGAGGGAGCACGCCCGCACCCTGAAGGTCATGTCGGGCGTCTCCACCCATCCGGTGCAGGAGCCGGGCCACCGCGCCGGGAACAGCGGCACCATCAGGGCGGCGGTTCTTGGTGCGAACGACGGTCTGGTGTCGAACCTCAGCCTAGTCATGGGTGTGGCCGGTGGCGTGGACAACACCGATATCGTCGTGCTCGCGGGTGTGGCTGGTCTGCTCGCCGGGGCGTTCTCGATGGCCGCCGGGGAGTACGTGTCGATGAAGTCCCAGCGGGAGATATACGAGCACCAGATCGCCTTGGAGAAGGCGGAGTTGGAGGAGTGGCCGGAAGAGGAAGAGGAGGAGCTTGCCATGATCTACGAGGCGAAAGGCCTGCCCCGGTTAGACGCCGAACGCGTCGCCGCCCATCTGATGGCGAACCCCGAGCTGGCCCTCGACACAATGATCCGGGAGGAGCTGGGGCTTAACCCGGACGACCTGGGTTCGCCCTCGGGAACGGCGATCAGCTCGTTCGTCGCCTTCGCCGCCGGAGCCGTCGTGCCCATACTCCCGTACCTTGCCGGAGCGGGTGGGGTAGGAGCGGGCGGGCAGGCCTTCATACTGAGCGCTATCGTCAGTGGCGCCGGCCTGTTCATCGTCGGCGCCGCCGTGGCGCTAGCGTCGGGTCGAGGTGTGGTGTTCGGAGGCGTGCGCATGCTGGCGGTGGGCGCCGCCGCCGCCGCCGTCACCTTCGGCATCGGCACCCTGATCGGCCACCAAGTGCTCTCCTGAGCCTGTCCGCAGGCCGAATGCCTGTCGTTGAGGACATGGACCGGTGGGGACGGGAGTTCGAGGCCGGGTGGCTCGCCTACGTCAAGGAACATGTCATCGGCGTGCCGGGCGCGGACCCCAACTGGGACCTGCACAAAGAGGTCAGGAATCGCAATACGCCGTCCGGCAGGGGCGTCGATCTTTTAAATCACGGCTCCTACTGGCGCCATCCGCCGGTGGCTCATTGATCTCCGAGAACGAGATGTTCGACGCTGAGAACTCGATAAGTGACCCGACAATTCGCGTCTTTCCCGTATCGACCCCGTTCAGTGCCGTGAGGTTCGACCACACTCACTACGACCATACGGCCGTCGATGAGGGCCCCGACGTGCAACTCCCGCTGTGCCACATAGAAGAAATGGTGTCTGAGGGTATGATCGGATAACTGACCGACAACGTCGTCAGCTTCTCTGGCTACCAGCCCGACGTGCGCATCGTGGCGAATGAGATAGCGCCCCGAATCTTGGACGTGGCTCGCACCGAGAAGGCGGACGCCGCCCTGCTAGTGGCCGCCTGACCGTTGTGCTGTCAGTCTGCCGGACTGATCTTCAGGCTGCTCGAACAGGATGGGATAGCGACGACGCTTACCAGCGTGCTCCCCGGCATGACCAAACCGATCGCGCCGCCCCGGTCCGCCGACACTAGGCTCGCCACCGGCAGGATGGTGGGGGCGCCGGGCGACCGATCGCAGCAGCATCGGGTGCTGGAGGCGACGTTGGCCCTACTGGCGCACGACGCTCCTCTCACGGCCGTCAAACTGGACGAAACCTGCGAGTAAACCTAGTCGTCTTCGACGGTCCAGGACACGAGGGAGACGTTTTGCGGCTCGGCGCTGGCGAACCGGTAACGGGCGCCCTCTTCCACCAGTAGCTCGTCCACCGCCGCTCGCAGCTTGCGGTCCCGCTCGCCTCCCGGCCTCACGAACATGCGCGGGCGAACGTGCTCGACCGCCTCTCCCGGACTCTGGAACGCCCGTGGCGACAGGACCTCTGCCGGCTCTACGCTCGGGTTGAGGCCCATCTCCTCCAACACCGCGACCAGCGGGTCCAGCCCAGGCAGCCCAACACGCTCTTCTCCGTACACCAGTTGCCACAAGAGGGCGAGCTGCGCCTGGGGGCCGTGCTCGAAGGTCGGCATCAGGACCGTTTTGCGAGCATGGGCGTCGAGCTTGTCTATGAACCCCTCGATCTCTGGCTCGGTGTAGACGACGTGGGCGCATAGCACGACGTCCGCCGGGGGCGCCACGTCTTCCATCCACGTCCCGAAGAAGGGCAGTACGTTGTCGATCCCGGCCTCATCCGCGCCCGTTCGTAAAGCCTTGATCATTGCCTCGGACCCGTCCATCACCGTGACGCGTCGGCACCGGAACGCAAGCGGCAGCGCCAGCCTGCCCGCTCCTCCGCCAACGTCGAGCAGAGTTTTGTCAGGGCCCAGTTCCGCTGCGATGCGTTCCACGAGGGGGTCGTCCTTCCTGAACGGATCGACCCGGAACCGGCTCGCCAGGCCCTCCCAAGCGTCCTCTTCGAGCGGCAGACCGTCAGGGCCCGTCTGGGCCTCCTCGGCCTGGGCCTTGTGGCGCAGAACCCGCTCGCGCCAGTGGTTGCTGGAAGTCTGAGCCATCACTGGAGATCCGGGAGTGCGATGTCGAACTGCGTCTCTTAGGGAAAGACGGTGAAGAGGTTCCACGCCAGCTTCACCGCCTCGTCAGTCGCTATCGTGAAGTCGATGGAGACGGTAGCATCGGCCGCCTCGACTTCGAGGCCGTCCAGGAACGACACCAACTCCGGGTCGGGCGCGAAGGCCTTGAACAGGCTCGTCAGGCCGTTGATCATGTCGGACGCACGGGCCGTCCCGTCTTCTGTGGCGAAGCCGATGTCCGCCTCGGCTTCGAACAAGCCTCCCCGCCTGTCGAGAGTCACGGAAACGGAACGCACGTCTTCTAACGCAGAAAAGTCTATCGCGATCTCGCCGCCGAGCGCACCAACCGGGCCGTCATCGCCAAGCGCCTTGCCCACGTCGTCCGGCGAGACGTCGGCCACCAGGCTGAGCCAGGGCGTACCGAGCGCGGCCAGGCGGTCTATCAGGTCGCCGGATGCGGCCGCGCGCTGACCAGCGTCCACCTCGATGGCGCTGCGCACCGCGTCGGGGCCACCGGCCACCAGCCGCCCGTTCGACAGGGTCGCGATGGAGAAGTTGTCACCGTCGTTCGACGCAAAGGTGTGGACGGCCTTTCCGAGAACCTTCCCCACGTTGGCGGTCGTCCCTTGCGAGGCTTCGACCGCGGCCAACAGTTTGTCCAGGGCGAGCGTACCGCCTAGGATCAGCCCGATGTCCTCTGCCTCTGATCCGGTGGCGAAAAACAGGATTTCCGAGACCTGTGCCGAGTCGATTCCGGTCTCGGTCTCCACCATCGCTAAAGCGTCGGCGAGGGAAGACGGGCCGTCGTCCTTCTCCGGCAGGGCGTCGAACAGGTTGGCTAAGGCATCGTCCGCCAGGATCGCTGCCACGTCCACCCGGCCGACCATGGTGACGCCGTCTGGCATGGGCTGCTGGTCGGGGGCACCGGCGGCGGAGGTGCATGCGGTCGCCAGCACAAGGGCCGTCAGCGCGGCCGCCAGCAGCCCGGCTGGCAAGTGTTTTTCGATCTTATTTGTCATGACGATACCTCCCGGTAGCCCGGTGCAAACGCCACCTACGGTCCCGCCCGTCCCCGGCGCAGGGCCCGGCCGGGGTGGGCGCCGGTGTGCT
>CAZWTT010000015.1:0-44517 GCA_964637315.1 uncultured Dehalococcoidia bacterium
GCAGCTGGCGTCGGCGCTGGCCAAGATATCCAATGACGTGTTCAAGATCCCGGAAAAGGACCTGCGAAGAGTCGAGCACGCCAACGCCTTTTTTATCATCCCGGCCCTCAAGGGCAAGGGCATGTCGTCGATGTTCTCAAGCCACCCGCCGGTGGAAAAGCGCATCGCCAAGCTCAAGGCCATGCAGCGAGCAATCGAACGCGGCGCCACCGAGTACCGCGAGTTCAAGTTTTAATCCCTCGTTGACGGACATGTCTGAGTGGGTTTTCTAGGCGGCCTCTTCGGTCGCAGCCGCATAAAAGCGCCCAGGGCCGACCGGTTCAGGGCGGTCGCCAGGGCCGCCGAGTCGCTACGAGGCCAATCCGACCTGCGACCCGGTGAAAGGGTCGGTCTGCTCTTCAACCCCGAAGAGGGCGCGTCGATGTCCGCCCTGGCAGCCGAGTTGCAGGGGATGTTGCGGGACGGTGAGGGCACGTCCTGCACCAGCGTCGACCTTGAGACCGACGAATTCGAAACCGGGTGGATCGTCCTGCACAATCGCGCGTTCGACGGCCTAGTCGCCTCGGTGCAGGTGCTCAATGAGACGCTGTTCAGACGGGGCAACGGCGACCGGTTGCTGGCGGCGGTCTTTCGGCTGGACTTCGAGCGCAGACCGGCCTACTGGATTTATAACTACAAACGCGGCTACTTCTACCCGCTGGTGCGCGGCCGGGACGAGGGCCGCGACAACGAGGCCGAGCTTCGCCTGGGCGCGCTGATGGAGAGCAGCCGCATCGCTATCGAAGGCTCCCTTGAGCGCTGGTACGCTCTCTCCGGCATCCCCTTCTAGGGTCGGACGGGACCCTTACGGGTCGTCGAAGTCGCGCTGGCCCTTGCCCAACATCATGTTGACCAGCCCCAGCAGGCCGAAAACTATCCCTAAGGCTATCAACAGATAGCTGATCGCCGATACCGCCGTGTCGAACTGCAGGACGATCCCCACCACCAGTAGCAGAACACCAAGTGGAAGAACGCCGGCGCTTCCAAGTCTCCGCGTGGCTCTCCGCTCACCCCGTTCGCTCTATGCCTCTTCGCGCGAGCGCCCATCGCTTTGGCAATCTGCCGCCGCGATTATAGCCCCGTCTGTGTGGATGACCGGCCACGGGGCCGGAGGTACCCACGCCCAGGGATGAACCGACGCCTGTTTACAAACGTATAATTGCCCGATGGCCCCCAACTTGGGAAACGCGGCCGTGGTCGTGTCGGTCGCGCTGCTGGCCGGCATCTCCGCCGTGTGCGGCGGCGGTGAGGACGCTGACTCTGGCCTCACGGCCTCCGGCGCTCTCACGCCCACCATCGTGTCCGGTGCGACCGAGGCGGCGCGCTCTCCCACGTCCACCGAGACATCCGTCCTCGATCCGTGGGACGATCCCACCCCAGATGTCGAGGAGATCGAGCAAGCTACACTGGAGCCCACGCCCACTTTCGATCCCGGCGACGTCATCCTGCCGACCGTCGTACCACCGCCCGTCGAAGTGCCGGACCCGCTGGACACGGACCTGGAGATGCGACTCGACGAGATCGAACCCGCCGTCGCCGCCCTCAGGGAGTTGTACGCCTTCGATGACACCAATCGTCGGTTCATCACACAGGCCGAGTTGGAGGAGCGGCTCGCCGGGGATCTTGAGGAACAGCGAGAGGAGTTCGATGAACTCGGGCGCCTTTACGCCATCCTGGGAATCACCGAGCCGGAAATGGACCTCCACGACCTGTTCTTGGACCTGTATAGTTCCAGCGTCCTGGGCTTTTTCGATCCCGAGTTGAACGAACTTTTTGTGGTGGACGCCACCACCACCGAGCTCTCCCCACAGGACCACCTCACATACATCCACGAATTCGTTCATGCGCTTCAGCAGCAGCACTTCGACATCGGCTCCGTGCTCGACTCCGACGAAATCCAGAACAACTCCGACCGGGCCACCGCCTACAGGGCGCTGTTTGAGGGCGATGCGACGTTGCTTGAGACCATCTACATGTTCCAGAACATGACCCAGCAAGAGCAGGCCGACGCTCAAGACCTGGGGATCGATCTGTCCGCTTTCTTCGCCGCCCCACACATGGTCCAGCGCACCTTCCTCTTTCCCTATCTGGAAGGCGCGCAGTTCGTGCTACAGGTTTTCGCCGAGACCGGCTGGAAGGGTGTCAACGCCCTTTACGAGCGTGTCCCCGTCTCCACCGAGCAGGTGATGCATCCCGCCAAGTACCAGCTAGCGGAACAGCCGATCGACGTGGATCTTCCGGTGCTTGAGGAAGCGCTTGGCGAGGGCTGGTCGGAGCTTCAGCGAGACACGTTCGGCGAGTTCTCACTTGCTGTGTACCTGGAAGATCGCATACCCCAGGACCAGGCAGCCACGGCCGGCGCCGGTTGGGGAGGCGACCGGTACGCTCTCTATGCCGGTCCCGGTGACCTGGATCTGCTGGTGCACAGGCTCGCCTGGGATACCGTTGGCGACGCGGAGGAGTTCTTAGCGGCGTTCGCAACCTTCACCGAGGCCTGGCTACAGGCCGAATGGGACCTGCTCGACGGAGAGGAGGGCGCCATCCGGATGGTCTCCCCACAGCGGGTTATCTACGCCGTGAACCGGGGTGCGATCACCGACCTTGTATTCGCCCCCGATCACTCCGTGTTGTCCCAGGTGACAGACCGTCTCTCCCCGGGATCCGGCTCGGAAGCCGGCCTCTCGGAACCGGTGCCGGAGACCAGCACCGAACCCCTGGAAGGCGAGGAGGAGCCCTAGCCCGTGGGCGGTGGCGGCGGGGGGCCCTGTCTCTTTATAATGCGTGCTCTGTAGCTGTTACGGGCCCTTCATGACCGCCATCATTCACGTCGCAGATATCGAAGACCTAGCCACGCGCGTACGCGTTCACTCTCTCAACATGGTGGCTGCGGCCAATAGTGGGCACCCGGGCGGCTCTTTGTCAGAGGCCGATATCTTGGCCGTGCTCTATGGACGGGTGATGGTTCATGATCCGGCAAACCCGGCGATGCCGGACCGGGACCGATTCGTCCTGAGCAAGTCCCACGCCTGCCCCGCCCTCTACGCGGTGCTCGCGGAGACCGGGTACTTCCCCGTAAGTGAGCTATCGACTTTCAGGCAGATCGACTCGCGCCTGCAGGGCCACGCTCACGTTAAAACGCCGGGCGTCGAGATGTCCGGGGGCTCGCTAGGGCAGGGCCTCTCTTTCGGCATCGGCACGGCGCTTGCGGCTCGCCTGGACGACCGCCCTACGCGCACCTATGTACTGCTTGGAGACGGCGAATGTGACGAGGGCCAGGTATGGGAGGCCGCCATGTCAGCCCCACATCACGGGCTGGACAACTTGGTGGCAATTGTGGACCGCAACCGTATCCAGAACGACCGGTGGACCGATGAGGTGATGACCCTCGAACCGCTCGGCGACAAGTGGCGTGCCTTCGGATGGGATGTTGTCGAGGTGGACGGGCATAGCGTGCCGGAACTGCTGACGGCCTTCGATCGTGCCGCCGAGACGAAGGGCCGCCCAACCGTCGTCATAGCTCATACCTCCAAAGGGAAGGGTGTGTCGTTCATGGAAAACAACGCCGACTTCCACGGCAAGGCCCCGTCACCGGAGCAGCTTGAACGGGCTTTGGCTGAATTGGCGTCGAACTAGCAAATGGCTGAGACCGCATCCACCCGTCTTGTCGCTGGCGAGACTCTAGTTGAATTGGGAGCCAGGGTTCCCGAGCTGGTTGTCGTTGGAGGTGACCTGAACAAGTCTACGTTTGCCAATATGTTCCAGGCCGAGTTTCCTGACCGATTCTTTGACTTCGGACCTGCAGAGCAGAACATGGTGAGCGTGGCCGCGGGCCTTGCGGCCTCGGGCAAAATACCGATAGTCAGCACCTTCGCGGCCTTCGGCACGTCGCGACCGTTCGACCAGTTGCGGGTCGGGGTCTCCCAGCCGGGGCTGAACGTTAAGCTGGTGCTTACACACGCCGGTCTCCTGACGTCCGAAGACGGCGCCTCGGCCCAGGGCATTGAGGACGTGGCGATCATTTCGTCATTGCCGTCTTTTACGATTATCGTCCCGGCCGACGGTCCGGAAGCCGCCCAAGCAGTGAGGGTCGCCGTCGCCACGCCGGGGCCGTTTTACGTGCGGTTGTCACGCCCCGCCACGCCGGTCGTGCATTGTGACGACTACGAGTTCTCCGTTGGACGAGGGGAGATCATGCGAGCGGGATCCGACGCGACGATCGTCGCCTGCGGCATCATGGTTCCCGCAGCCTTGGAGGCGGCCGAGTCTCTGGACGGACAGGGCATTTCCTGCCGGGTAATCAACATGGCGACCGTCAGCCCTCTGGACGAAAAGGCTGTGTTGGATGCGGCCTGTGACACTGGCGCACTGGTGACCGCCGAGGAACACCTATTGCAGGGTGGCCTCGGGAGTTCAGTCGCCAGGCTGCTGGCGAACAGGGCGCCCACACCGTTGGAGACGGTGGGTCTGACTGGCTACGCAGAGTCGGGCAATCCCCAGGCTCTGCTGGAGAAGTACGGCCTGACCTCAGCCGACATCGCGGACGCGGTCGGAAAGGTCGTTTCCCGCAAATCTAGCTAGCCGGCAAGTCTGGCTACTAGGTTAATGCTGGCTAGCCCGTCTTTCGGGAGGTGCCGACCGTGCCGGTCGCCCAGTTTGGGGAGTCTCTAGAGTTATGGCCGTTTTCGCCTTGGGCTTAGGTGCCCAGCGTGATCTCGTAGAACCGTTCCACGAACACCGCCATATCGTCCAGTGCCTTTGGTCGCATCACGCAGTGCAGCCCTCGTGGGCTCGTGTGGATCCGAACCTCGCCCCTGAGGCCGCCGGTGTAGGTCAGGATGAACACTGTGCCGATCATCCCCATGGCAACCGCCATGAAGATGGGGGTAGCCGGTGAGGCCATCAGCAGGGAGGACAACACTCCCAGCAGCACCTCGCCCACAAGGAAGAAAATCCCGACCCAGACCCACTGGATGTTCCGGCTGACGCGAACGATGCCAATCCCATTGACATCGCCCAGCGCCAGGCTGGAAACGTTCAGCTGTACCCGGAGTGACGGAGTACGGCGCGACGTGGAGCGAGCCGACGCTAGCGCATCAGGCGGGCGAGGTTGTTGATGCCCTTGCCGGACGCCATCTGCTTCATGATCTTCCGCGTCTGACGGAACTGGTTGAGGAGCTGGTTTACGTCCTGCGGCAGCGTGCCGCTACCGGCGGCGATTCGCCGTCTGCGGCTGCCGTTTATCGTCTCCGGCCTGCGTCTTTCGCCCGGCGTCATCGACCGGATGATGGCCTCGATCTTGCCGAGGTGCGATTCGTCCAGGTCAGCCCCGGCCATCTTGCCCTTCAGCGATCCCATTCCGGGGAGCATGTCCATCACCTGGCTTAGCGGCCCCATGTTGCGCAGGCTCTGGAGTTGACCGAGAAAGTCCTCCAGGTCGAACGTCGCCTGGCGCATCTTCTTCTCCAGCTTCTGCGCCTCTTCCACGTCAAAGGCGGCCTGCGCCTTTTCGACCAGCGACACCACGTCGCCCATGCCCAGGATTCGGGAGGCCAGCCGGTCGGGGTAGAACTGATCGAGCGCGTCGGTATGCTCGCCGGTGCCGACGTACTTGATCGGCACGCCGGTGACGGCCGTGATCGACAGTGCCGCACCGCCTCTGGCGTCGCCGTCCAGCTTGGTCATCACCAGGCCGGTGAGACCTATGCGTTCGTTGAAGGTCTCGGCGACATTGACGGCATCCTGGCCGGTCATCGCATCGACCACCAGCAGTGTCTCGTCCGGCTCCACCCGGTCTTTGACGCGGCCAAGCTCGTCCATGAGGTCGTCGTCCACCTGGAAGCGGCCGGCGGTGTCGACGATGACCCAGGCAAGGCCGAGACGGGAAGCCTCCTTAACGCCGTCGCGTGCCACATCGGCCGGAGAGCCCTTGGCGCCGGCCGCGAAAACGGGGACCTGGATCTGTTCGCCCAGCGTCTTTAGCTGATCTATAGCCGCCGGTCGGGCGAGGTCCGCCGCCACCAGCAACGGCTGCTGGCCGGACTGCTTGAGGCTGCGTGCGAGCTTGGCGGAGGTCGTCGTCTTGCCCGACCCGTTCAGGCCGACCATCAGCACCTTTGCCGGTCGCGTGGGGCCGGACACGAGTTTCCGAACTCCACCGCCGAATACGGTGGTCAACTCCTCATGGGTGATTTTGACGACCTGCTGGCCCGGCGTGATGCTCTTGAGCACATCGCCCCCGATCGCCCGAACTTTGATGGCGGCGACCAGGTCTTTGGCAACCCGGAAGTTCACGTCGGCTTCTAGCAGAGCCATGCGCACCTCGCGCAGGGCGGCGGTCACGTCATTTTCGGTTATTCGGCCCTTGTTGCCGAGCCGTCCGAAAGCGTCGGTCAGCCTAGTGGAAAGAGTGTCGAACATCTCAATATCGAGATTAACATGTGACAGTACAAGGGCTCGTGTGAACTGGACGTGTCAGATTCCGCCCGTTTCGTTGGAGTTCTCAGGCATGCTTTCGGCCTTTAAATCCCACTCGAAGGCCCAGTGCGGCCACCTCATCTGGGGGGCTTTTTTGGCAAGTGTCCGTCCCAGAAAGTGGCTGCCAAAGAAACGACGGCACGGCCAGCCCTGAGACGGGGCCCAACATCGGGAAGGATGCTGCCCATGCGATCAAACCGCTAACAGCAGCAAAGGACCGCGTCTTCTTTCTCAACTTGGGTGGCAATTGCAGTCTTGCGGTTAAATCGCGAAGTTCGTCAAGCTGCTTACACTAGAGTTCATGGCGGCGTTTGAGATTAATAAGGTTGAGATCCGCGACGATGTCGCCTACATCGGATGGACCGTCGGGGACGTCGTGCCCTGGGCAGCGAAACCTTTGTTGTGACAAACGGCAAGATCAAGGTCCAAACCATCGCCGTCTACATGGCCGGCTAAGGACCCGCTCCCGTAGCTTTTGCAGTCCGCTCGCTTTCCGTGTCCAGCGGCCAGCGCCTCTAGCGTGGCCAGTCCCAGTGCCACCGCCTCGCCGATACGCGCCGGGTCGACGTGCTCCAGCGTGTCCTCGGTCGTGTGGATGCGAGAGAAGTCGTCGGCGAAGAAGAACACAAACGGCACCCCGGCGGCCTCGAAGGGCGCGAAGTCGCTCGATCCTCCGTCCATATCCAGATTCGGGTCGATGCGCATAGGAACGCCGATCTCTTTGCCAAGCTCGATCACCAACTGACTGAACCGTGGGATGGCGATCATCGCCACCGTGTCGCCGGAGCCCAGGACGTCGAAGTCGAGCATCGCAATTATGTCCCCAGCCTCCTCGTCGCTCAATGAGTCGACGTATTCCCGGCTGCCGAGCAGGCCTTCCTCTTCGGTTCCGAAGGCGATGAACCGCAGTGCGAAGGGATAGGACCGTTCGGCCGCGTACCGGGCGATGGTGAGCAGCGCGGATATGCCGGAGCTGTTGTCGTTGGCCCCGTCGACGTCCGCAACCGTGTCGTAGTGCCCGCCGAGCACGACGACCCCTGCGTCCGGGTCTGCGTCCGGAAACTCGGCGATCACGTTGGCCGAGTCGCGATCATCACCGGGTCGGCTCCGCCTCCACATGCCACGGCCGGCGCGAGGAGCGCCCCCGACGCGATGCCGAGCAAGGGGAAGGGAAGGCCGAACCCCGGGGATGAGAGGAGGTTTAAAAGCACGCCAGTTAGGGACTCTAACGCCGCAGGCGACGGGAGGTCCTGTGCCGACGTGCTTTCCAGAACGCGGAGACCGCGCCCCCGGTTAGCGCCCCGAGTCAACGTATGGAGGGTTGGCTACCGGGGGGTTAGCGCCTGGGTGACTTGCCGTTGCCCCCGAGTTGAAGGTTCAGTGCCGCCACGTCGACCTGCTCGGTTTCGGTGAGGTTCTCACAGCAGGATATGGACGACACCGAATCGCTCTTCGGTAACTTGAAGACCGTCACACCCTGGGTGATCCGGCTCCGGCTGGAGATCTCCGAGAGGTTCGTCCTCAGTACCTGGGCCTGCTCGGAGATGACGTAAACTTCCAGGTCCTCCGTTACGACTTCTGCTGCCGCTACCTGACCGGTGCGGGAGGTGATGTTGAAGGTCTTCAGGCCCTTGCCGCCCCTCGTCTGGCGACGGTAGTGTTTGAGCGCGGTCAGCTTGCCGAAGCCCTTCTTGCTGATCACGAAGAGCTTGCTCTGGCTATCTGGCTCGACGATGCTCATGGCTACGATCAGGTCGCGAACCAGCCTCTTGCCCTTTATCTTCTTCGGTCGAATGTCCATGCCGCGTACCCCGCCGGCGGCCCTTTGACGGGGCGTAACGTCGGATAGGGGGAAGCGGATGGACATGCCCAGCTTGCTGACCATGACGATCTCATCTTCTTCTTTCGCCAGCCTGGCGGTGACGAGCTCGTCCGCCCGGCTCAGGTTCATGATGATGAGTCCGGCCCGGCGGATGTTGGACACCGCCGATAGCGCCACCCGCTTTATCTCGCCGGTCCGGGTACCCATGACCAGGTAACGGTCTTCCACGTCGAAGTCGGCGACCGCCACGACCGAGTTGACCTTCTCGTCGTCCGTAAGGGGAATGACGTTGACCAGCGGGACGCCGCGGGTATTGCGGCTGGTGTCGGGCCGCAGCTCGTAGGTCTTGAGCGGCAGAACCCGACCGCTGTCGGTGAAAAACAGCAGGGTGTCGTGGGTATCGCAGACCAGGATGTTGCGGACGGGGTCGTCCTCCTTGGTCTTCATGCTGACGACGCCCTTGCCGCCGCGGTGCTGGTTCCTGTAGGTGCCGGCGGGAATGCGCTTGATGTAACCGCCTTGGCTGAGGGTGACCACGACGCTCTCGTGCGGCTCCAAGTCCTCGCGGTTCAGGTCGTCGACCGCTCCTTCGATCAGCGTCTGGCGCTTGCTGCCGACCTTTTTTTTCACCTCCAGGGTCTCTTCCTTGACGACGACGTCGATCTTGGACGGGTCGGCTAGCAGCGCTTCCAGTTCGGCGATGCGGGCGGAAAGCTCGGCAAACTCGGTCTCGACCTTCTGACGCTCCAGTGCGGCAATACGCCGCAACTGCATGTCCAGGATCGCCTGGGCTTGGATGTCGCTGAGAGAGAATTCCTCCATCAGGCCTTTTTTCGCGGCCTCGGCGCTGGCGGACCCACGGATCAACGCGATCACCGTGTCCAGGTCGTTGATGGCCAGCATCAGGCCTTCGAGTATGTGCGCCCGGGCCCTGGTCTTTCTTAGCTCGAACTCCGAGCGGCGCGTTATCACCGTCCGGCGGAACTTGATGAACTCCAACAGGCCGGTCTTGAGGTCCAGCACCCTGGGCCGCCCGTCCACCAGCGCCAGCATGTTGGCGGAGAAGCTGCTCTGCATCGCCGTGTACTTGTAGAGGTTGTTGAGGATGACCAGCGGCTGGCTTCCCCCACGCAGCTCCAGCACGATGCGCATGCCTTTGCGGTCGGACTCGTCCCGGATTTCGGTAATGCCTTCGAAGCGCTTTGACTTGGTCATGGCGGCGATCTTCTCGACCAGCGTCGCCTTGTTGACTTGGTAGGGCAGTTCGGTGACGACGATGCGAAGCCGTCCGCTCCGCTTGGCCTCCTCGATCTCCGCCTTTGCTCGGACGATGATCTGACCCTTGCCCGTCGTGTAGGCGTCTATCGTCCCTTGCCTGCCCATGATGGCCGCGCCGGTGGGGAAGTCCGGCCCCTTCACCGAGCGCATCAACTCCGGTATCGATAACTCTGGGTCGTCGATCAGCCGTGCCACCGCCGAGCAGATCTCGCCGGGATTGTGGGGAGGGATGTTCGTTGCCATCCCCACCGCGATACCGGAGGCGCCGTTGACGAGCAGGTTGGGCAAGCGGGCCGGCAGTACCTGGGGCTCTTGCAGAGTGTTGTCGAAGTTGTCCGCGAAATCGACCGTCTCTTGGTCGAGACCGGCCAGCATCTCCTCCGCCGCGCGGGACAGCTTCGCCTCGGTGTACCTCATCGCGGCCGGCCGGTCGCCGTCGACGCTGCCGAAGTTGCCTTGGCCGTCCACCAGCGGGACCCGCAAAGAAAATCCCTGCGCCATTCGCACCATGGCGTCGTAGATTGTCGTGTCGCCGTGGGGGTGGTATTTGCCGAGCACCTCACCGACCACCCTGGCGCTCTTTTTGTGTGACGAGTTCGGCCGCATCCCCAACTCGTGCATTGCGTACAGAATGCGACGCTGCACGGGCTTGAGGCCGTCCTGAACATCCGGCAGCGCGCGGGAGACGATGACGCTCATCGCGTAGTCCAGATAGGACGTACGCATCTCCTCGGTGAGCTGGGTGGGTTTTATGATCCCGAATTCGGTCTTGCTAACCATGCGGTTCTCCCATATTTACGGCGTGGAGAGTCTGCGAGAGGGCTATCAAAGGAATGGGTGGGTGAGAGAAAGGAGAGAGGTTTAGGGGGACGAGTGATTGGCTCGCCTTGATCGGCCCTCCGAGGGGCCGTCGAAATCCCCGTTTACTCCTGTGCATAGGCACGCCTGCATTGTAGCAGTGAGAAGGTAAAAAGCCAAATCATTTCGAGCCGAATTCAAAAAACGGCCGGAATGTTTGTCCTAGGTCATTTCCAGCCCCTTGCGCGCTCCACCAGGCCGTCAAAAAGGCGGTCGAAATGGGGTGGCATCTCACCCCTGAGTTCGGGGTGAAATTGAACGCCGACGACCCACCGGTGATGCGGGCTTTCCAGAGCTTCTATGAGGCCGTCTTCGACCGCGTACGCCGATGCCATGAGCTTTGGCGACTTGTTCGCCTCCGCCACCCCTTGGTGGTGCCAGCTGTTTACCCTCACCAGCCCACCCGAACCCACGCTGGACGCTAGGCGGGAGCCGGGAGCGATGAAGATGCGATGCCTGGAAGTGGCCTTCTCGCCCTTGTCGTTGAGGCTGTGTCCGTGCCCCGGATGTTTTTCATCAAGGTCCTGTATGAGCGAGCCTCCCGATATTACGTTCAACGCCTGCATACCGCGACACACGCAGAGCACTGGCAGGTCAGCGTCGACCACGGCTTCCAGTAGCGGTAGCTCCATGGCGTCCCGCTCCGGCTGCGACTCTACGTTGGCAGTCGCGCAGACGTCATGGCCATACATTGACGGCTGAATATCCGGCCCTCCCCCGGCAAGAAACCCGTCCATGCGCGCAGCGGACTCTGAGGCCGGCATGTCGTGGTCGGGATAGATGGGCCAAGGCTCTCCCCCGGCCTTCTCGATGACATCGATGAACAAGGCCATGTACTGGGTCTCGCTCTCCGTTATTCCAATCAAAGGTTTAGACATTGGTTAGATTGATTCCCAGAAAAGTTCAGGGCTAAGAATTGGCCTTTAGACGCTCGCTGATGACGCCCGAGAGTATATCTAAAAGACGAGGTTCACATGGCTTCGGGGCAAGGTGTGGGAGTCGCCGGGTGAAGCCCGGTGGACGGACTCGATCTACGCCCCCGCTTCGCTGAACTCAGGCGCGTGCGCTGCCGTGCCGGCGAGTCCTCTCAGTGCGCCGGGCGTCAGCCCGACGACCATGAACGGGTCATCGACCCCGTATTCGTTGGATATGCCGTGCGCACTGGCTTTCTTGAAGCCAAAGCGGCCGTAGTAGGTCGGCTCTCCGAACACGACCACCGCGCCGTAATCGGCTATGCGGCACTCCTCCAGCCCCCGCTCGACCAGATCTGAGCCCACTCCCCGTCCCTGGTGGTCCGGGTGAACGCTTAACGGAGCGAGCCCCAACAATCGGAGTCCGGTGTAGTTTGGTTTGACCGTCACTTCGGAAAACAGGGCGTGGCCGACGACCTGCTCCCCCTCAGTTGCCACGAGGGAGATGACGGCTTTGCCCCGCGACCTGAGCAGATCGACGAGGGTGGCCTCCACATCCCCTTCCGGCGCGAATGCCGCCCGCGTGACCGTCGATATCTCAGTGGCGTCGGACTCTCGCTCCGGCCTGACCTTGTGCATTCAATCACTCCTTTTCTAATCCGATTCAAACATTAGAACATATGTGTTTACAAATGGAATCGACCGTGCTAGCATCGCCTCAACGCTGGAAGCGGAGATAGCACTATGAGTAATGACAGGGTCAAGGCACTGGACTTGGCGATGGGTCAGATCGACCGTCAATTTGGCAAGGGAGCGGTCATCCGGCTGGGTGATGCCGAAGGGACCGGGGCGGTCCAGGCGATCTCCACCGGCTCCATCTCGCTGGACATGGCGCTCGGTGTCGGCGGAATACCGCAGGGCAGGGTCACGGAGCTGTATGGGGCTGAGTCCTCCGGCAAGTCGACCGTCGCATACCACATTATGGCCAGCGCCCAGCGCAATGGCGGGACGGCAGCTTACATCGACGCAGAGCACGCCATGGACGCGGCCTATGCCACCAAGTGCGGCATCGACGCAGACAGCCTGCTCGTGTCTCAGCCCGACTCGGCGGAGCAGGCGCTGGAGATATGTGAGTACCTCGTCCGCAGCGGCGCCGTTGACGTGGTGGTCATAGATAGTGTGGCGGCCTTGGTGCCGAAAGCCGAGATCGAGGGCGAGATGGGTGATACGCACGTCGGTCTCCAGGCTAGGATCATGTCCCAGGCGCTGAGGAAGCTGACCGCGGCTATCAGCCGCTCCAATACCGCCGTCCTTTTCATCAACCAGATCCGCGAAAAAGTGGGTGTGATCTGGGGCAGCCCGGAGGTTACGCCGGGCGGACGGGCCCTCAAGTTCTACTCCTCCGTGCGCATCGACCTGCGCCGCATTGAGTCCATCAAGCTGGGAACGGAGATCGTCGGTAACCGGGTGCGGGCCCGTGTGGTGAAGAACAAGGTCGCCGCCCCCTTCCGCGTGGCTGAGTTCGACATCATGTTCAACGAGGGCATCAGCCGGGAGGGCGACCTCATCGAGCTCGGCGACGACATGGGCATTGTGCGCAAGAGTGGGTCGTTCTACTCCTACGGAGACACCAAGCTGGGTCAGGGGCGGGAGAACTCCAAGACCTTCCTGCGTGAGCACGCAGACCTGGCCGCCGAGATAGAGATGCGGATACGCGAGGCCGCGAACCCCGAGCCCGTTCCGCCTTCCAACGGCGTCCGCCCGGCGGAGGTGACGGCCACGGCCGACTCCTAGTCGTCAGGCCCGGAGCCGACATGACACGCCAGGATCACCCGGCCGACCGGACCAGGGCCGCTGCCCTGCGGCTGCTGACGCACCGACCCAGGTCCGTCCGTGAACTGAGCGATCGGCTGTCGGAGCGCTTCCCACCCGAAGCCGTGTGCGAGGTGGTCTCGTCTTTAGCCGAGACATCGCTGCTCGACGACGAGGCCTTCGCTCGCTGGTGGACCGAGTCCCGCACCGGCTCTCGACCAATGGCGGCGACGATGATCGCTGGAGAGCTCACCCAAAAGGGTGTGGACGGAGCGGTCGTGGCGGATGCCATCGCTGAAGTCGACGATGCCGAGAACGCCCGTGCGTTTGCGCGAAAGCTGGTTCGCACCATTCCGACCGACGAATACGGCCGATTCGTCCGCCGTCTATCGGGTCGTCTGACCCGCCGTGGATACTCCCGTGGCCTGGTGCGATCTGTCGTTGACGAGATGTGGTCCGAGGTGACAGACGACGCGGTCGCGACCGTCCTGGACGTTTCCAGCCTGTAGAATGGTCTGACCAATCGCCGAGGTTTCCGCATCTAGCGGCCCGCTCGGCCTGCCGGGGTGTGGTGGAAGGCCAGACCGTCAACATAGTCGTGATCGTGATCTCGGTAGGCCTGTCGGCCTTCTTTTCGAGCTCCGAAGCCGCGTTCCTTTCACTCCAGGGCTCTCCCAGACTCCAGCACCTCGTAAGTACCGGCAACCCCGGTGCGCTCCGTGCTGCGGCCATGCTCGAGCACCCGGAGAGGTTGTTGTCGACCATCCTGCTCGGCAACAACCTAGTGAACATCCTGTTCGCCACGCTGATGACCATCGTTACCCTGTCCGTCATCGACGACGAAGCGGTTGGGGTCATCGTGGCGACCGCAGTCGGTACGACTATCCTGTTGCTGTTGGGCGAGATCGTTCCCAAAGCATTCGCAGTGCGCTACGCGGAACGGGTTGCGATTTTCTATACTCGTCCCCTGCAGGCCGTTGAGTTGCTGTTGTGGCCCATGGTCCTGATTCTCCGATTGATCAGCAAGAGCGTCGTGCCGCGCCGGAGCCAGGAGGAGGCCGAGGCGCCGTCCATCACCGAGGACGAGTTGCGTGCCCTAATCGACATTGGGGAGGCGGAAGGAGCCTTCGAGCCCGAGGAGGCTGAGCTACTGGAAAACGTCTTCCGGTTCGGCGACCGCCAGGTGAGGGAGGTGATGACGCCGAGAACTGAGATGGTCTTCGTCGAGCAGGGAGCGACGCTGTCGGAGTTCCTGCGCATCTACGGCGAAAACAGCCACACCCGGTTCCCGGTGTACGAGGGCGAGTTCGAGAACGTACTCGGGATCATCTCCGCCAAGGACGTGCTCAGAACCCTCGCAGCCCGCAGCGTGCGGGAAGACGAATCGGTCACGGCGGTAACTCGTCATACCCACTTCGTGCCGGAGACCAAGCGTGCCGCCGATCTGTTCGAGGAGCTGCGGGCGTCCGGCAACCAAATGGCGATCGTGGTCGACGAGTTCGGCGGCCTCGCCGGACTGGTGACCCTCAAGCGCCTATTGGAAGAGCTGGCGGGCCCCGTGGGGGAAGAGGGCGAAGCCCCTGAAGAGGAGTACGAGACCATCGACGAATTCACCTTCCTTGTGGACGGTGCGATGGATGTCGAGGAGGCCAACGAAGAACTTGGCCTGGACCTGCCTGAGCGAGAGGATTTCGAGACCGTCGCTGGCTTCGTGCTCGACGCTCTTGGCCACATTCCATCCGAAGGCGAGCAGTTCGAGTATGGCGACCTGAGAATCGAGGTGATGGAGATGAAGAACCTGAAGGTGGAGACGGTCAGACTCATCAAACCCTCGACGAGGCCGTCGGTAGCCGGTGATGCGGAAGGCGATGGCTCTTCACGATAGCGCCCGTGTCCCGGCGACCACTGGCCGGACCCCGGCTGTCGTGTTCGAGACCCGCAAGGTCGTTGCTGCCGCCGTTGCCGGGTCCCGGCTACGCGACGCTCGGCTCGTCGTCGCCGTTTCCGGGGGCCAGGACTCGCTGGTACTGCTGGACGCACTCCACTCTCTTGGCAAGGAACTTGGCCTAGAGCTTGTGTGCGCACACTTCGACCACGGTCTGAGGGGCGCAGAGTCGGAGGCCGATGCGGAGTTCGTTCAGCGACACTGCAAAGCGCTCGGATTGGAGTGCATTCTGGATGCCGCAGACCCGGTCGATCGACTGTCGACCGAGGAGGCGGCACGTGATGCTAGGTACGCTTTCCTGTCACGCGTGGCGGCTCGCGTCGGGACCGACACGGTGGCTCTAGGCCACACTGCCACCGATCAGGCCGAGACCGTGCTTCTGAACCTGGTACGTGGCGCTGGTCTGCCAGGTCTAGTGGCCATGCAGCAGGACTCTGCGAGAGCGATCAACGGCGTCACGCTTCGACTCGTTCGGCCGTTGCTGTCGGTATCCCGCCGGGCGACCTCGGAATACTGTCGCGCCATCGGCATCAGCCCCCGAAAAGACCTCTCCAACCACTCGGTCCATTTCACCAGAAACCGGGTGCGCGCCTCTTTGGTGCCGCTGTTGCGCACGTTCAATCCACAGGTGGAGGACGCTCTCGTGCGACTTGCCGCCAACGCGGTGCAGGCCCTTGAGTTGATCGATGCCGAGGCCGGTGAAGCCTGGTCGGAAACCGTCATCGAAAGGGAAGATTCGGTGGAGCTAGGTGAGGCTGCTCTATCGCTCCCGGCGCCTGTGCTGGCGGCCGTCGTGCGGCGAGCGGTCACGGTTCTGCGTGGTGACCTGAGAGATGTTCGCCAGAGCCATGTGGATGAGATCATTGCCCTGTTGACCGGTCGGGTTGGTCGGTTGGTCGATCTGCCGGGTAGTCTGCAGGCGTGCGCGCGGCCCGATGGGCTGACAATTCGGCGCCCGGGAGATGTCTCGCCAGCGTCCTTGCACGGTGAGCACCCCGTGAGCGTCCCGGGCGAAATCCATTTGCCGGGCTGGATCATCTCCACCGATTTGTGCGATCTGGATGACCTGGGAGCAGCCAGAACCGGACGCTCGCATAGTAACGGCGACTCGACGGTGTGGCTGGACCCGGCGCTTGCCGACGGCCCGATGTGGGTGCGCGGCTGGCTGCCGGGCGACCGCATTCACCCGTTGGGCATGACCGGTACAAAGAAGGTGCAGGACCTTTTCGTGGATGAAAAGGTTCCCAGGCAAGAGAGGAAATCTATCCCGCTGCTTGTCAGCGAGCGCGGGGTCGTCTGGGTGGCGGGCCACAGAATCGCCGAGTGGGCGAAACTACCCGACGGGTCGGGACGTAGGCTCGAGGTGCGAGCCGAGCGGCACAAATAGCTGAACTACATGATGCGGTCGAGCCGCGGGTTGAGGGTAATGCCCGGCGTCCTCCCCCGTTTCGCGATGGGCCTGCCGTCTACTTCGTGGATGTCGGCGGTGTATCCGTTGGTTATGGCCGAGGCGATATAGGTGCCGACGCCGAAGCTCTGGATCGGCGCCCCAGCCTCCACGAACTGCCCGATGCGCTCCGGGTTGAGACCCCCGGTAACGGTGATCTCCACGTGATTAAAGCCGGCTAGGTCCAATCTCGCCCGCACCTCTTTGACCAGCCCGGGGGTAACGCCGCCGCGCTCGGCGGCCGTGTCTATGCGGACGCCGCGGAGTCTGTCGCGCAGGGTCTTGGACACCGCGATGGCCTCTTCGGCTTCGTCCCGGTGAGTGTCGACGAGCGCCACCCGGGGCACATCCTGCGGGGTGTGGCGGTCGAAGGCCTGCAAGGCCCTGACCGTGTCGCCCAGAATGAGGGAAAGCGCATGGGGCATGCTGCCGGTCGGTGTGACCCCGGCCAGCCTAGCACCGAGCGTGGTGGAGCACGAGACGCAGCCGCCAATTACCGAGGCGTAGTCCATGTGGGCCGCGACGTTGGGGTGCATCCTGCGCGCGCCAACCGCGAAGACCGGCGTGCCGGCGGCGGCATCGACGCACTCCCGGGCGGCGGTGGCCCAACCGGTGGACGAAGACAGGGCGCCCGCGATGGCAGTTTCGTAGAGACCGAGGGCTCCGTACGGGGCTTTCACCCGGAGAGCCACCTCTTTTGCCTCGACGGCGGCGCCCTCCTCAAGTGCCCATACCTCGCTGCCGGTCTCCGGCAGGATTCGAGTCAGCAGGGCCCTGACCTCGGCGATGCCGCAGAACAGGCCGTCGCGGGCGGGGGCGAACTCCATTGTCACAACAGGGTTGATGCCCTCACTTCGGAGGATGTGCAGGGTTCGCTGGAGATAGACATCTGCCGTGTCGCCGACCAGTATCGGTCGTCTGATATCGAACTCGGGGTTAACCATCAGCTATCGGAACTCGATCCTCCGTGCACGGTAGCTTGCTCAGCCCGCTACCGGTGTCGGGCGCGGTCGCCGTGTCACCACATTACAGGTTGTGGTCCCCTTTCAGGAAGCCGAAGAGCATGTTAACGATGACGGCTGAAATCGCATGGTAACTTCGGATCAGGTAAACTTCAAGCGCGTTCGGATTGACCTAGAAAGATGTCTATAGACTGTTGAAAAGAGGTTTGAGAGGGTCGCCTTACGGCCTGTCCGATAACTCGTTTGAGAGGACGGCTTCGAGGGCGCGTGAGGCCGACCTAAGTCCTCCGAATTTGAGGCGTGCCAGCCCCGTAAGGTCGTGCATGGCCGTGCTAAATACCTTTACACGGGTATCCGGGTCGTCTTGCCAGCGCACGGGGACCTCCCGAATGCGGAAACCGTTCTTTTCGGCAAGGATCAGCAACTCGGTGTCGAAGAACCAGCCGACGTCCTTGACCAGGGGCAGAAGCAGGTCTGCCGTGCGTCTGCTGATGGCCTTGAAGCCACACTGGGCGTCCTTGAACCCAACCATAAAAGAGGCCCGGATAATCAGGTTGTAAGTGCGGGACGTGAACTCACGGCCGCCGGTTCGGCCCTCGACTATCGATCCCTTCATCAGTCGAGAGCCAATGGCCATATCGTACCCATCGTCGCCGATGGCATGCACCAGGGGTATGAGGTCGTTGAGATGGGTTGAAAGGTCGACGTCCATGTAGCCGACGATGTCCGCGGTAGACTCGATCCAGGCCTTCTTCAGCGCCCGACCCCTTCCGCGCCGGTCCAGCATCGTGTAGCCGACGCTGTCATAGAAATCGATGAGCTTTGCCGCGATGGCGCCCGTCTGGTCTGTGGAACCGTTGTCGGCGATGGTGATTCTCCACTCGTAGTCTTCCAGGTGGCCCTGCAGGAAGTGGTGGAGGGCGCCGATGGAGGCCGCGAGAACATTCTCCTCGTTAAGAACCGGGACGACGATCTCTAGTGACTTGGTCAACGCAGGACAGATGTATCCGGGCGTCAGTGCCGGAAGTGTCGAACCCCGGTGAAGACCATCGCCAGCCCCAGCCTGTCGGCGGCTTCGATGACATCCTTGTCCCGGATCGATCCCCCAGGCTGCACCACGGCCGTAACCCCGGCTTTGGCGGCCATTGCGACGTTATCTGCGAACGGGAAGAAGGCGTCGGAAGCTAGGACGCTCCCGGCCGCGCGACTACCGGCCGCACGCACCGCCAGATGAATGCTGTTGAGTCGGTTGGGCTGACCCGCCCCCATGCCTCTCAGTGCGCGGTCACCGGCAAGGACGATGGCGTTGGACTTGACGTGTTTGGCTGCTTTCCAGGCGAACGTCAGGTCCGCCATTTGCTCTTCTGTGGGCTTTTTGTCGGTCACAACTTTCCATCCAGACGGGTCCTCGGCCACCTCGTCGACGTCCTGTACCAGCATCCCGCCGCTTATGCGCCTGATCTCCGGCTTTGGAGCACTATTTGTCGGTGCCACTAGGAGTATCCGCAGGTTCTTGCGCACGGTGAGCGTCTGAAGCGCATCCCGTTCGTACCCCGGCGCCACCACCACCTCGTAAAAGACGTCTTTCATGGCCTTCGCCGTGGCCGCAGTGACCGGCCGGTTGAATCCGACGATGCCGCCGTAGGCCGACACCCGGTCGCCGTCTAAAGCGCGCGCATAGGCGGTCGGTTGGTCCTCGTCTGCGGCGAGGCCGCAGGGGTTGTTGTGCTTGATGACCGCTACCGCGGCCGACTCGAAGTCGGAAACGATTCGCCAGGCCGCGTCGGCGTCGAGCAGGTTGTTGAACGAGAGCGCCTTGCCGTGCAACTGCTCGGCATGGGACACGCCGCCGTTGTCGGTCTCCGCATATAAACCGGCGGACTGGTGGGGGTTCTCGCCGTAGCGCAGCTCCGCGATGCGCCGAGCCGACAACGCCACGGCCTCCGGCAGGCTTTCTTGGCCGTCCGCTCGGCGTCCGAGGTACTGTGCGATCGCCGAGTCATAGCTAGAAACGTGAACGAACGCCTTGGTGGCCAGCGCTCGTCGCTCGTCCGATGTCACCGCGCTCACGCCACCACCGGCGATGCGCTCGGCCAGCCAGTCGTAGTCCGACGGGTCGACTGCGACGACAACGTGAGGATGGTTCTTGGCCGCCGCACGCACCATGGTGGGACCGCCGATGTCGATGTTCTCCAGGGCCTCCCCTAGCTCAACCCCCGGCCGCGCTATCGTCTCGGTGAAGGGGTACAGATTGACAGCCACCAGGTCGACAGTCGTGATCCCGTGTTTGTCCAGTTGGGCAAGATCTCCAGAAACGTCCCTGCGGGCGAGGATTCCGCCGTGGACCGCGGGGTGTAGGGTCTTCACCCGACCGTCCATGATCTCCGGGAAACCCGTCACCCCGGAGACGGACGTGACGGGCAGGCCGGCACCATGCAGTTCGCGGTAGGTACCGCCCGTGCTGACCAGTTCGATGCCGGCTGCGGACAATGCTCGGCCGAACTCGACTACGCCGGACTTGTCGTAAACGCTGAGTATCGCTCTCATTTTGGTGTTCCAGGGTTCATACTTTTCGAGGGTTCACGCGTAGCTAAATTTCACGAATACGAGGTATCCATTTAGAGATCTATGAAGACCCTGGCGGTCGCCTCCGACCCGGGCGGTGCGCCCGCTGTTGTCCCGACGACCATCGACCCAGGGGCCGAAGCGATCACCTGGTCGACTTCGGAGGGGTCGCAGATGGCCACCATGCCGATGCCCATGTTGAACACCCGGTACATCTCACCGGCGGCTATCTCGCCCTCTTCCCGGATCAGGGAGAAGATCGGCGGGACCTCCCAACTGTCCGGGTCGATGCGTGCACCGATGCCTTCGGGGAGGGCGCGGGGTACGTTGTCGACCAGTCCGCCGCCAGTGATATGGGCCAGCGATTTCACCCTTTCTTTGATGCTGTTGACGTCGCCGACGTAGGACCGATGCGGCTCACTTAGCTCCTCGCCGAGTGTTCGGTCCAATTCGCTCCGGCGACCGTCCAGTACGGACGGGTCCTCATCCAAGCCGAATACGCTGCGGACGAGCGAGAAGCCGTTGGTGTGGATGCCGCTGGACGGCAGGCCGACGAGCACGTCCCCAGCCCTGACATCGGCCGGGTCGAGGATCGCATCCTCTTCAACAGCTCCGACGACGAAGCCCGCCATGTCGAACTCGCCCTCTCCGTAGACGCCTGGCATCTCGGCAGTCTCGCCTCCGATGAGTGCACAGTCGGCCCTTGCACATGCCTCGGCCATGCCCCTAACTAGGGCCTCGATCATGTTCGGCTCGATCACACCAGCGGCGAGGTAGTCGAGGAAGAAGAGCGGGTCGGCCCCGGTGACGATGACGTCGTTGAGACAGGCGTTGACCAGGTCGGCGCCGAGCGCCTCGTAACGGCCCGTCCACGGGCCAAGTAGCAGCTTGGTCCCAACCCCGTCTGTACTGGAGACGAGTACCGGGTTGCGGTAGCCTGCCAGCTTGAACAGACCCCCGAACCCCCCGATGCCCCCCAGAACATTGGGCCCGGCGGCGGTCGCTGCAAGCGGTCCTAAACTCGCTTTGAGAGACTCGGCGGCATCCCTGTCCACGCCGGCGGCCCGGTAGGCTTTGGCCATATATGCGCCGCTAGGGGAAGCGACCACAGGCGGCACGACCCCCCGGTCGTCTCTTTCGGCCTCGGTGGACCGCGTGGTGTGTCTAGACTTCGAGGGCAAGTTTGTCCATCTCGAGTTGGACGGGGATCGGGTGGTTCCCAGTGAAGCAGCCTAGGCAGACCCGATTTCTCGGCAGGTCGACTGCTTTGAGCAGGCCGTCAATACTGAGATAGCCGATGGAGTCGGCGCCCACGCACTCCCGAATCTCCTCGACGGACTTGTTGGCCGCGATCAGCTCCCTGCGGGTGGCGAGGTCGACGCCGAGATGGCACGGGTGCTGGATTGGGGGAGCGCAGATGCGCAGGTGCACCTCTTTCGCTCCCCCTCGCTTGAGCAGGTTCACCACGTGGGGAGTGGTCGTTCCACGCACGATCGAGTCGTCCACGACCACCAGGCGCCGGCCCCTGATGACCTCCGGCAACGGGTTGAGCTTTCGCCGCACCCCCAACTCGCGAAGCCGCTGGTCGGGCAGGATGAAGGTCCTGCCCACGTACCTGTTTTTGACCAGCCCTTCGCCATAGGTGATCTGTGACTCACGGGAGTAACCCACCGCCGCGGCGAGGGCGCTGTCTGGCACCCCGATCACCATGTCTGCGTCGACCGGGTGCTCACGGGCCAACTCGGCCCCCATCGCGACGCGCTGAGTGTAGATCAGCTTGTCGTCGATGACGCTGTCGGGCCGGGCGAAGTAGATGTGCTCGAAGATGCAGGAAGCACAGCCGTTTTGCTCCCGTTTGTAGATGGTCCGCAGGCCCATGGAGTCGATGATCACCGCCTCACCCGGTTCCACCTCCCTAACAAACGTGGCGCCGATGTGGTCGAGCGCACAGGTCTCCGAAGCGATCACCCAGCCGGACTCCAGTTTGCCGATGCACAGCGGGCGAACTCCCAGCGGGTCCCGGATGCCCATGACCGCGTCTTTGGTCAAAACCGTCAACGAGTATGCGCCGCTCAGGCGCCTCATCACGGTCGCTATCCTCTCGCCCCAGTCCACCCCGGGAACGTTGGTGAGCATGTGAGCGATGATCTCCGAGTCACTCGAGGTCTCGAAGCGACATCCCCATTCTTTGAGTTCTTTGCGCTGGGATACGGCGTTGACCACGTTACCGTTGTGGGCCAGGGCGATCTCGCCGCTCGGCCCCTTGGACCGTATCGGCTGGGCGTTTCGCGACCGGCTGGAGCCGGTGGTCGAGTATCGCGTGTGGCCGATCGCGGCGTGGCCAGGCAGGAGGGCGATGTCGTCCTCGTCCAGGCCCTGTGAAACCAGGCCCATCGCCGTTTTTATCCTGATTCGACCGCCGTCGCTAGAGGCGAACCCGGCGCTCTCCTGGCCCCGGTGCTGCAACGCGTAGATGCCGAAGAAGGCGATTCGGGCGACCTCTTCTCCAGGGGCGTACACGCCTATAACACCACACTCTTCGTGAATGTCCCTGTCCAGTTCCGTAGCCCCGTCGGGCATACATGGAAGGCCGTCGTGGCTCATCTGAGAGAGGTGAGCGCCGGCCATACGCCGTTGTGCGGGGCGTGAGACGACGGGCTCCATGTCATGCGGAATGACTGTCCATGGGGCGGGACTTACCCAACGCGGATTATACGGGCGTACGAGTTGGGGGGTCAACGCGGATCGGTGCTGGCGCGGCCTGTCGTCGGGTGGCCATCCGTGTCCTGAATTCCGGCACCAATATCCACAGCGCGGCTAATGCGGTGAGCGCCGCCACCGCATCGATGCGCAAGGCTGTCTGTGGTCCGAGACTGCTCGCCAGAGCTCCCACGATCAGTGCGCCGAGCGGTCCGGCACCGATGGCCAGCGTCACCACGCCGAGCGCTTTCCCCCGCATCTGGTCGCCGGTATTAACCAACACAATCGCCGCCTGCATCGTGGAGAAACCGGCCAGCCCTAGGCCCATGAGCAAAAGCGACAGCAGCGCGCCCACGTATCCGGTCTGGAAAGAAAGCAACAGCAGCCCTGCGCCCGCGACGGTGGAACCTGCCATGTAGAGCAGCCCGAGGCGACCGGTGCGTGCGGACAGGCTGGCAATGGTGATGGCGGCCGTTAGCGAGCCGAGTCCCTCCGCCGACAGCAGCAGGCCGAGTCCCGATTCGACCGCGAGCACGTCCCGGGCCATCACCAGGATCACCTGCATGTAGGGGAAGATGAACAGGTTGACGGTAAACGTGACCGCCACCGTTCCTAGCAAAAGGCGATCGGACATCACGTAAGAGAGCCCCTCGAACACCGTTGATAGGCGCCGCACGCCCCGGCCTGTCCTCCTGGCTCCGACCTGGTCCACGTCGGTCCTCTTGATGCCGGACGGGGGAGGGACATTAACCAGCCAGATCAGCACGAAGGCCGCCGCCGCCAGGCCCACCACCGCAGCGTAGCCGATCCTCACCCCGACCGTTGCTATCAGCACGCCTCCGATCGACGGTCCAATCAGGCGGCTCGCGGTCATGGCCACCGACTCCAGCGCGATGCCGTTGGTGACCCCCGAGACGCCCAGCAGATCCCGAACCACCCTGCGCTTGAAGGGCTGGTCGAACGCCCACGCCGTGCCCGTAACTAGGGCCACCGGGTATGCGGCCCAGGCGGCGGCGGAATCCAAGGCGAAGGCGACACCCAGCGCCACGACCGCCGTCAGGTTCATGGTCTGAAGGAAGCGGATGACCGTCATTCTCCGTGGCGAGTCGGCCACCACTCCACCCAATAGGCCGAATACCAGAAGCGGCGCCATGAGGGCGGAACCGACCATCGCCACCAGCAGGGCGGAGTCCGTCTTTTCCAGCACCATCCAGCCGAGCAGGGTCAGCTGCATCCATCTCGACGTGTAGAACAGTAGACTGGATGGCAGTAAAAGCCTGTATCTAGAGTCCCCCAGTGCCCGGAACGTGGTGGGAGACCCGCGTCTGCCCAGTGGCGCGGCCTGAGGGACGGTGGGTGCGGGCGCCCCTTGTCGGTGCTCGGCGGACGCGTTGTTTTGGTATGTCTGGCGAGCCACGAGGGCTATCCTACAGCCCGCCTCAATAACACTCCGAAAACAGGTTGGACGAGATCGTCGTTTGAAACCTCTGCGCCAGTCAATAGTGCGACGAAGCGCGTTTCTAAACTTTGACATTTAGACCCGCCCGAAGGTAGAATGGTCCGATTTACAATTCAAGTTTCCGGTAGCCTTGGAAGGTCGGGGTAGCCGAAAACCAAACTCAGGAGGTGCGTCGCATGACGAATGTCATAGTCGCGATCGTCGCCGTCCTTATCGGCCTGGGAGCAGGGGCATCGTTCGGATTCTTCGGAAGAAGGATCCTGTCTCGAAAGCGTTACGAGGCGGCGCAAGGAGATGCGTCCCGCGTATTGGAGGAAGCCGGGGAGCGCAAACGCGCGATCATCATCGAAGCCAAGGAGGAGGCCCTGAGCATCAGGTCCGCCTCCGAGTCGGAGCTAAGAGAGAGACGCTCCGATCTCAAGGGTGTAGAGCGTAGGCTCTCCAACAGGGAAGAGCAGCTTGATCGTCGTACCGGCAACTTGGACAAGCGAGAGCGACACGCCGATAAGCGTGACTCGGCAATTGAGGGCCGAGAATCGGAACTGGAGGATCTCAAGGCAAAAGAGACCGAACTGCTGGAGAGCATATCCAACCTGACGTTGGAGGAGGCCGAGGAACGCCTGTTGGCGGTTGCCGAGGATGACATCCAGCACGAGATCGCCCTCCGCTATCGAGACCATGAAGACCGTGCCAGAGAGGAGGCCGAGGACAAGGCCCGCAACATAGTTGCACAGGCCGTCCAACGCTTGGCCTCGGACGTGGTGTCCGAGATAACGGTCACCAACGTACCCCTGCCCAGCGACGACATGAAGGGTCGTCTCATAGGGCGAGAAGGTCGGAATATACGGGCCATCGAGAAGGCCACCGGTGTCGACCTGATAATCGACGATAAACCCGAAGCCGTCACGTTGTCGTGCTTCGACCCGGTTCGCCGGGAGGTCGCGCGCGTCTCGCTGACGCGTCTGATAGCGGATGGTCGCATTCATCCCGCTCGCATCGAGGAGATCGTCACCAGGTCTGAGAAAGAGGTCTGGGACACCATCTGGAAGAGCGGCGAGTCGGCGGTCTTTCAGACCGGCGTGAGGGGGCTGCACCCGGAAATAATCAAGCTTCTGGGCAGGCTTAAGTACAGGTACAGCTACGGCGAGAACGTGCTGCTGCACAGCGTCGAAGTGGGAAACCTAGCGGCCATGATCGCTTCTGAAATGGGGGCCAACGTGAAGGTCGCCAAGATGGGCGGGTTGCTTCACGACATCGGCAAGGCCATGAGTCATGAAGTGGAGGGGCCACACGCCGAGATCGGTGCGGAGGCCGCCGCCAAGTTCAGGGTGTCCACAGCGGTATGCGCGTGTATCGGCGACCACCATAACGACAATCCCGGTTCGGTCGAGGGATTCATCGTGGCGGCGGCTGATGCTATCAGCGCCGCCCGCCCGGGCGCTCGACGGGATACCGTTGAACACTACGTCAAGCGCCTTGAGGCGCTTGAGGAGGTGGCCAGCGGCTTCGAAGGTGTGGAAAAGTGCTACGCCATCCAGGCGGGCCGCGAGGTCCGGGTGCTGGTCAAACCGGAGAATGTCGACGATCTCATGGCAGCCACATTGGCCAGGAATATCGTCAGGAAGATCGAGGAAACCCTCGTCTATCCCGGCCAGATAAAGGTCACCGTGATTAGAGAAAGCCGCCAGGTAGAGTACGCTCGCTAGTCAATGACCGGAGGGTTCGGAAACCGGGTTGACCTGTAATGTTGGGCGGGCCGCTCCTCCGGCCGCGGGCGTGAGCGGCCCGTCCGTGTTATGCACGTCCGTGGTATTGGGGAAAGCTTCAGCGGTGCGGATACAGAAATGGCTCCGGAAATGATTGAGGTAGACCTCCATCTTCATAGCACTCGCTCCGATGGGACGTTGACGCCCACGGAACTAATCCGGTTGTGCGCCGAGAGGGGCCTGAGGATGGTCGCCCTCACCGATCACGACTCCACCGAAGGTATCGAAGAGGCCCGGGCGGCGGCTAGGCAGATGGGCGACATCGAGGTGATAGCGGGCGCCGAGTTGAGCTGCGACACCGCGCTTGGTGAGGTCCATGTGTTGGGACTTTTTGTTGATACCGAGGCTCCGGCGTTCCAGACCTTCTGCGAGCTCACCCGGAGCGGCCGGCGTGAGAGGGGCCGCCGGATGGTTGAGCGTCTCGCGGATGCCGGCGTGAATTTGAGCTTCGAGCGTGTGTTGGAGTTGTCCGACGACGGTGCGGTAGGACGCCCGCACGTGGCTAGGGCGCTGGTCGAGGCGGGCTACGTCAGGCACACCAAGGAGGCCTTCGACACCTACCTGAGTACGGGTGGTCCGGGGTTTGTGCCCCGTCGTAGACTCACTCCACGCGACGCGGTCGAGATTCTCATCGACAACGGTGCCCTGCCGGTCTTAGCACATCCACTGGTCTCTCCAGTAAAGGCGGGAAGGAAAGAGATCGACCGACTTGACGAGACCTTGGCGGACCTGAAATCGGCCGGTCTGGTCGGCTTGGAGGTGTACTACGCCGACTACACCTCGGATCAAGTGCATCGCCTTGAGGGACTCGCGCGGGCGAACGACCTCATCCCGTGCGGCGGCACCGATTTCCACGGTTCCGGTACTCCCGGCGAGCCGACACTCGGCTCCGTCGGCCCGCCTATGGAGACGGTGACCGCGCTCAAGCGCTTGAAACGGGAACGAGACGCCGCGGTGAGTCGGGCGTGACCTGGGACGTGGTGGCCGTCGTCGGCGCCTATCTCTGGGGCGGTATCCCGACCTCATATCTGGTCGCACGCTTTCAGTACGGCATAGATATTCGGGAGGTCGGCTCGGGCAACGTCGGCTCCTCGAACCTGATGAAGACATCCGGTTGGAAGATGGGCGTCGTCATTGGCACCTTCGACTCACTCGGCAAGGGTATGGCGCCGATCCTGCTGGCGGAGCTGGCAGGCCTGGATCCCTGGACGCAGGTGGCGATGGGCATGGCGCTGGTCGCGGGCCACAACTGGACGCCGTACCTGAGGCTGACCGGCGGCAGGGGAGTGGCGACCACCATCGGCGTGGTGCTGGGCCTGATGATGTGGAAGGAGTTCCTGCTGCTGGCGGTGCTCATGGGTGGCCTGGGCAGGCTCCTGGTAGACGACATGAGCTCGTGGACCCTGGTCGCCATGATCCTGCTCCCGGTCTTGGCCGTGGTATTCGGGCAACCGGCCGAGTTGGTCTATGCCAGTCTCGGGATGAGCCTGCTGCTGCTCGCCAAGCGGGTGACGGGTAATTTCGAACGCCCGGCGGGAGGCGATCATCCGTGGTATGTTGTCCTCGCCTGCCGTGTCCTGTGGGACCGTGACGTGCGCGACCAGAAGGCCTGGATGTCGCGGAACCTGTCTTCCGGCTCGCCTTCGGATCTGGGGCATCACGCGGGTGGGGAAAACGTCTAGCGATCCCTGAGTCCCGGGGCCGCCCCAAGTCCATATCGCGCGCCATGGCCGACGAAGTCCACTGCAAACGTCACCCTGACACGCTCACCAGATTGCGATGTGGGAGTTGCGGCGATTCGATATGCCCCGGTTGCATGGTGCACGGGCACGTCGGCGTCCGCTGCCTGGATTGCGGCAAGGCCGTTACTCTGCCGACCTACCAGGTTTCGGGCCAATATCTGGTGCGGGCGATCTTGGCGGCGGTCATCGTAGGGGCGATCACCGGGTTCATACACGCGCTCTTTTTAGCGGGAGTGCCGTACCTGAACACCGTCGCCCTGGTCGGCATCGGCTACCTAGTGGCGGAGGCGGCCGGCGCCGCAGCCGATCGTCGCCGGGGCCGCACTATGCAATGTGTTGTGGCCGGTGGGATACTGGTTGCGTTAGTGTTGATAATCTTGTTTTCGCCCGTCATCAGTATGTGGACCCTCATCGGAGTGGCGATCGCGATAGTGGTTGGAATCGGAAGAGTTCGTTGAATAACTGACCGCTAACGGCTTGTTGTCGTTTTGTGATTGACTCCTCTCAGTCACCGTACTAGGCTGAAATACGTAAGGCAGTACGATTTGTTGACTGACTCTTGTACCGCTTCGGAGGTTTAATTCGTGGACAAGCTTGACTCCAACATTATCGGGATACTTCAAAGTGACGGCAGAGCTTCCAATGCCGGAATCGCCCGACGGGTCGGCGTCAGCGAGGGGACGGTGCGAAGACGTCTCAAGCGCCTGATACGGGATGAGATCATACAGGTCGTAGCCCTCCCGGACCCGGCCAAGATGGGCCTACACTCCGAGGCGCTGATCGGCATCCAGGTCGATGCCGACAAGGTCGAACTGGTGTCGGAAGACCTCTCCGGACTGAAAGAGGTTAGCTGGGTGGCCATGACAACCGGTCAGTACGACATCTTCGCCTGGGTGAGCCTCGAGTCCGCCGAGGCGCTGGGAATCTTCCTGCGCACCAAGATCGGTGCAATTCCCGGTGTCCGCAGATCCGAGACCTTCGTTAGCCTGACCGCCAGACAGCGTGGCCGCGGCGCCACCGTCTAGCGCTCCAACTCAACGAGCGACGTTCGGCGTCGGCACCCGAAACGGCGTGCGGTGGGAATATAATCTGAACTGGTGCGGGCCGCTCTGACTAGGCGCGTGCCGTATCTCACCTCCATGGAGCGCCGCCTTGCTCAAGACCGTTAATTGCGGAGAGTTGCGGTCTGGGGACGCGGGTCGCACCGTCGTCCTAGCCGGCTGGGTGCATCGGCGCCGCGACCACGGCAACCTCATATTTATCGACCTGCGGGGCCGTGACGGCCTGGTGCAGGTGGTAGTCAGCCCTGAGTCGGCGCCTGACGCCCACCGTGTGGTGGAGCAGGTCCGCAATGAGTGGGTTGTGCAGATATCCGGCACGGTGTCGACCAGGCCGGAAGGCACTCAAAACCCCGATATGCCGACTGGCGAGGTTGAGGTGGCCGTGACCTCGGTAAGGGTGCTAGCCGAGTCCAAGACACCCCCTTTCTACGTCAACGAGGATGCCGAGGTCGACGAGTTGCTCCGACTCAAATACCGCTACATAGACCTGCGTCGGCCCCAGATGGCGGACGTGCTGACCCTTCGCCATAAGACGGTCAAGTTCATTCGGGATTTCCTTGACGAACGGGGTTTTCTTGAAGTCGAGACACCCATCCTCATCAAGAGCACGCCCGAGGGCGCCAGGGACTACGTGGTTCCAAGCCGTGTCCACCCCGGCAGCTTCTACGCTCTGCCCCAGTCGCCTCAGCAACTCAAACAACTGCTAATGGCCGCCGGCGTGGAGCGCTACTTTCAGATCGCCCGCTGCTTCAGGGACGAGGACCTGCGCGCCGACAGGCAGCCCGAGCACACCCAGCTCGATCTCGAGATGAGCTTCGTCGAGCGCGACGACGTTCTCGACCTGATCGAGGAACTGTTCACGGCCCTGGTCAAGGCGGTGGTCCCGAACAAACGGGTGAACTCTCCGTTCCCTCGCTTTACCTACGCTGAGGCGATGGCTGTCTACGGCACCGACAAGCCGGACCTGCGGTTCGACCTGAGGCTGGCCGACCTTTCCGGCAATCTCGCCGAAAGCGGATTCAAGGTCTTCAGCGGTGCGATTGAATCCGGCGGCGTGGTGAAGGGATTCGCCGTCCCCGGGCAGGGCGCCATGCCCCGCCGCCGCCTAGACGAACTGGTGGAGTTCGTCAAAGAGCGCGGTGCCGCCGGTCTGGTCTGGATAGGTCTCCCCGGAGACGTCAATCCTGCGGACCTCACTACGGAGCAGGTCAGGTCACCCGCCGCTAAGTTCCTGTCGCGGCAAGACCTGACCGCCATCGTTACGGCGACGAGCGCTGAAGCCGGTGACCTGGTATTGATCGTGGCGGGGCCCGAAAAGCCGACCAACACCGCTCTCGGTCAATTGCGCAACGAGATGGGAAACCGGCTCGGCTTGGCGGACCCGGACGAGATCGCCTTTGGGTTTGTGGTCGACTTCCCTCTCTTCGAGTTCAGCGAGGACTTCGGCGACTGGACCGCTGCACACCATGCGTTCACCATGCCCAAGGAGGGCCACGCCGAGGCCATCGAGTCCGACCCGGGTTCGGTGGTGGCCGACTCCTACGATCTCGTCGCCAACGGATTCGAGCTGGCAAGCGGCAGTATCAGGGTGCACGACCGGGCGCTGCAGGAGCGAATCCTCAGGGTCCTCGGGTATACGGACGAACAGATGGACGAACGCTTCGGGCAGCTACTCGGAGCCTTCGAATACGGAACACCGCCACACGGCGGCATCGCGCCGGGCATCGATCGGCTGGTCATGGTGCTGGCCGGGCTGGAGAGCATCCGGGACACCATCGCCTTTCCCAAGACCCAGAGCGCGGTGGACCCACTGTTCGGTGCCCCCGGCCCGGTGGAGGACGTGCACCTGCGGGAGTTGCACCTTAAGTTGCTGCAAGAGTAGGCGCTATAATTTTCTGGTCGTGGTGGTCGACGCCAACCGGTAACAAAGCGACGCGTGGAGAGGTGGCCGAGCGGCTTAAGGCGCTAGTCTCGAAAACTAGTATGCGAGCAATCGCATCGCGGGTTCGAATCCCGCCCTCTCCGCCACCGGGCCGTCCCGATGTTTGTGGCCGAGGTTTTTGAGCAACGTTGGCCTCGGGGACCTCGAACGGGTCACATCGCGGCCCGTCGGTGTGGAGAGGTGCTAGAGTGGTTGAATAGGCACGCCTGGAAAGCGTGTGTGCCCTTTACGGGGTACCGCGGGTTCGAATCCCGCCCTCTCCGCCATCCCGTTTTTCGTCCCCACCGGCAGCGGCCTCATCCGCAAATCTTCTCGCCCGCCTGCTTCGGCTGCTAGAATCGGCACCGTGGAAGACAGCGAACTCAAGTACTGGATGGCCCTTCAGCGCATCTCCGGCATCGGCCCGGTCCGTTTCGGGATGCTGGAGCGGGCCTCCCAAACACTCGCCGAGTGCGTGGCCGGCTCAGGGGCGCTGGTGTCGGAGTTCCCCCTGGGCACGATGCCGCTGGCTGAGAACTTTCCGCGCTGCAACCGCATCATAAGCGGCATGACGCTCGGTACCTTGGTGATCGAGGCGTCGGAGCGCGGCGAGGCGTTGATAACCTCTTCGCTGGCGTTGGAGTAAAACCCGGAAGTGTTCGCCGTGCCCGGCAACGTATTCGACCTTCACTGCCGGGTCACAAACGACCTGATAAAGGCGTCCGGGGCCAAGCTTGTGACCAGGGTCGAAGACACATACTGGAAGAGTTGAACCTGACGGCGGTGGACCGGCAACTGGAGATGCCGATCGACATCTCCGACGTCGCCGAAGGGGGGACGACGTGCTGGAGCACATCACGTTCGACCCCATACACATAGACGACATTACCAGGACCAGTGGAATGGGCGTTACCGAGGTCAGCGGCGCGCTAACGATGCTGGAACTGCGGGGTCGCGTCAGATAGGTGAGGGGGAGGAACTATGTTAGACTCGGGCAGTCTCCCCTTCCTTATGACGCGGCGGTCTGACGCACCCGAAACACGACCTTCCAGGGGCTTTCCAGCCCCGGCCTCAGCCGATAAAACATCTAGAGCGTAAGGCATCAAATGGCAAAGAATCTCGTAATAGTCGAGTCCCCCGCAAAGGCCCGCACGGTCGGCCGGTTCCTCGGCAGCAAATATGTGGCGATGGCGTCCATGGGCCACGTGCGCGACCTGCCCAAGGGGAAGCTTGGGGTCAAGGTAGACGACCTCAGCTTCGAACCCGACTACACGGTCATTAAAGATCGCAAGAAAGCACTTGGCGAATTGATCAAGGCTGTCCAAGAGGCCGATACGGTCTATCTGGCGACCGACCCGGACCGCGAGGGCGAGGCCATATCTTGGCACCTGATCGAGGCTGCCAAGATCAGCCCGGCCAAGACGAGGCGCGTGGTCTTTCACGAGATTACCAAGGACGCCGTGCAGGAGGCTTTCGATAGCCCGCGTGAGCTGGATCGGCACCTGATCGATGCCCAGCAGGCCCGCAGGGTGCTGGATCGCCTGGTGGGCTACGAGCTGAGTCCGGTGCTGTGGAAGAAGGTGCGTCCCCGCCTGTCCGCCGGGCGTGTGCAGTCGGTCGCCGTACGTTTGATAGTTGAGCGCGAGGCCGAACGCAACGACTTCGTCTCACGGGAGTTCTGGACGATAGAGGGCGGGTTCTCCAGGCAGAGCGATGCCAGGGCCCGGTTCAAGGCCAAGTTGAAGGGCGTCAAGGGTGCCAAGGGCGACATCGAGTTGGATAACGAGAAGGCGGCGAGCGAGGTGACGAACGCGCTCAAGTCTGCCACCTACGTGGTCGATGCGGTCGCGACCAAAGAGCGGCGTCGCAAGCCTTCGCCGCCGTTCATCACCTCCACCATGCAGCAGGAGGCCTCCCGCAAGCTGCGCTTCACCGCCGCCCGAACCATGAGCGTGGCCCAGCAGCTTTACGAAGGTCTGCCGATCGGTGACCAGGGCTCCGAGGGCCTCATCACCTACATGAGAACGGACTCCACCAACCTCGCCAAGAGCGCGTTGGATGAGACCGCCCGTTTCATCAAACAAGAGTACGGGACCGAGTACACCAGCGCCGCCCCAAGACTTTACCAACGAAAGGTCAAGGGTGCGCAGGAGGCCCACGAGGCCGTTCGCCCAACGTCCGTGTTTAACACCCCGGAGAGGGTGCGTGAGTATCTTTCAGCCGACCAGAACCGCCTCTACAAACTCATCTGGAACCGTATGGTCGCCAGCCAGATGCCGGATGCCGTTTTCGACCATACGACGGTCGGTGTAGCGGCGGACTCAGGTGCGAGCGGGGTATACATGTTCCGGGCCGCGGGCTCGGTGCTCAAATTCCCCGGACACCGGGCGATCTACCTGGAGGGCCGCGACGACAACGACAACGGCGACGGCGACGAGATGTCTCTGCCGAAACTGTCCAAGGCAGATGCGTTGGACTGCATCGGTTTGGACAAAGAACAGCACTTCACCGAGCCGCCGCCCAGGTTTACCGAGGCGACCCTGATCCGTTTGCTCGAGGAGCAGGGCATCGGTCGCCCCAGCACCTACGCCCCCACGCTCGGGGTCATCCAGGCGAGGGACTACGTGCGCAAGGAGAAGGGTAGATTCTTACCGAGCAAGCTCGGTACGGCGGTCAACGGCCTGCTAACTCACCACTTCCCGGACACCGTGGACGTTGGCTTTACGGCCAGGGTCGAGGGGGAGTTGGATGAGATCGCCAGCGGCGACCGCGAGTGGGTTCCGGTGCTGCGCGAGTTCTACGGGCCGTTCCACGACACTGTCGAAAGGGCCGACCGGGAGGCCGAGAGGGTGCCGCGCAGCGACATAGACGAGGAGTCCGACGAGGTCTGTGAGGTCTGCGAGCGGCCCATGGTGATCAAGTCGGGCAGGTTCGGTCGCTTCCTCTCGTGCAGCGGGTTCCCGGAGTGTAAGACCTCCAAGCCCTTGGTCGAGAAGATCGGCGTAGCCTGCCCCGAGTGCGGGCACGACATCGTGGAAAAGCGCCAGCGTGGCAAGAGAGGTAGACGATTTTACGGCTGCTCGAACTACCCGAACTGCAAGTTCGCCACCAACCAGCGGCCCCTCCCCGTGCCCTGCCCGGACTGTAGCGGCATGTTGCTGGCCTCGGGACGCGACATGGCGAAGTGCGCGGCCTGCGAGTATAAGGGCCCCGTACCGGACTCAGAGGAGTCGGAGGAATTGGAGGCCGCGACCGTGGGGGCCTCCGACTAGGTGCCCCGGTTTTGATAAGGTCGCAGGCTACCTAAATCGAGATCGATCCGTCAGGCGGCTTCTTTTGGGGGCCATGATGAGCACCACGATCGACAGCAAGTCGGTTACTGCTTCAGCGACCATCCGGTCTGAGGCGGACTGGACGGCGCTGATGGATGCCTTCGAGCGTCATCTCGGCGCAGAGAAAGGCCTCGCCGACCTGACGATCCGCAACTACCGAATCGACCTGCAGCCGCTGTTCGATTTTGCTCAGGTCACCGGCGTCGCCAGGCTGGGCCAACTCGATCGACACGCACTGCGCGACTACCTGGCATGGCTCATGGAGCTGGGCTACGTCCGTTCCAGCGTCGTGCGCAAGCTGAGCACACTGCGGACGCTCCTGAAGTGGCTACTTCGCCAGGGCCTGATATCGGTGGACCCGCTGCCCCGGCGTGGCGTCGTGAAGATAGATAAGCGGCTGCCCAAGTTCCTGTCCGTAGACGAGGTCACCGAGTTGCTGGGAGAGATCGACGACTCCAGGCCGTCGGCGATCCGGGACCGGGCGCTCCTGGAGATTATCTACGCCGCCGGGCTTCGGGTCAGTGAGGTGCATGGTCTGAACGTCAGCGACGTCAACCTCGGCGCTAGGGAACTGCGGGTCACCGGCAAGGGCTCCAAGCAGCGTGTCGCACTGCTGGGCCGCCCCGCCGTCGAAGCGCTTTCGCGCTACCTCCGGAACGTTCGGCCAACCCTCGCACCGGTGTCGGCGGAATCGGCGCTGTTCCTGAATCCTCGTGGCGGGCGACTGTCCAGACGGACCATGCAAGAGAGAGTCCGGCGGCATGCGGCGACGGTCGGTCTCGACGGCGTGCATACGCACACCCTGCGGCACTCGTTCGCCACCCACCTGCTAGACGGCGGTGCCGACCTCAGGGTTGTGCAGGAACTGCTGGGGCACTCCACCCCGGCGACGACGCAGATCTACACCCACGTCACCGACGCCAAGGCGCGCCAGGTCTATCTTTCATCTCATCCACGTGCTCGTCGTACTCGGACGGCCCCAATGCCCGAATCCGGGGCGCCCAACTAGGAGGCGACGACTTGAAAGTTCTCGTCATCAACGGACCGAATCTGAATCTGCTGGGCAAGCGTGACACGACCCAGTATGGGTTCGAGACGCTCGACCAAATCTCCGGGCAATTGCGTAACAGAGCAAGCGAGATCGGCGTGGAGCTGGTTTTCTTCCAGTCCAACCACGAGGGGGCGATCATCGACTTCTTGCAGGAGTTCGCCCCTGAGGCTGATGGCCTGGTCATCAACCCGGGCGCACTCACCCACTACGGACTGTCGCTGAGAGACGCCGTGGCGGATAGCGGCCTCCCGTTCATCGAAGTGCACCTGTCGAACATCCACAGTCGGGAGGAGTTCCGGCGACGCTCCGTCTTGGCGGAATTGGCGGTGCAACAGATAGCCGGTCACCGGGGCAAGGGCTACGTGATGGCGCTTGAGGCACTGGTAAAGAGTGTCGGTGCCTGATACGAAACCGAGTCTGAATTCGAGACTGGGCGCAGTCAGACGCCTGTTAGACAGCGAAGAGATGGACTGCCTTCTGGTATCCAGTGGGCACAACAGAAGATACTTGTCCGGGTTCACCGGGTCGTCGGGCTACCTGTTTATTACGCGTGCCGAGGCGGTGCTGGCCACCGACTTTCGCTACGTCGAGCAGGCTGGCAGCCAGGCGCCCGGTTTCACCGTCCATCGAATAGGCGGTCGGTTCGACTGGCTGACTCCACTGCTGGCGGAACTTGGCGTTGGAAGGATCGGCTTCGAGTCGCAAGATACGTCAGTGGCCACGCTGTCTGCAATGGAGCGGGCTTTGGGAGAGGCAGAGGACACGGGGACGAAGCCTGAGCTGGTCGCCACCTCCAACCTGATTATCAAACTCAGGGAGGTCAAGGACGCCGCCGAGCTGAAACTGGTGGAGCGAGCTTCGGAAATCGCCGATCGAGCTTTTGAATCCGTCACGCCGACCGTCGAGCCGGGGCAGACCGAGGCTCATGTCGCCTGGGAGCTGGAGAAGGCGATGCGCGAGCTGGGCGCCGAAGGTCTCTCGTTCGACGTCATCGTCGGGGCCGGACCGAACGGTGCCCTGCCGCACCACCGGGCCGACGAGACGGTGATCAAGAGCGGCGACTCGGTGGTCATCGATATGGGCTGCGTATACGAGGGTTATTGCAGTGACCTGACTCGAACTATCTTCGTCGGCGAGGCCGATAAGCGGTTCCGCGACGTGTACAATACCGTCCTTCGTGCCCAGCTCCACGCGGAGCGCGAGGTGAGGGCCGGCATGACCGGTGAGGAGGCGGACGCACTGGCGCGGACCGTTATCGGCGAGGCTGGTCACGGTGACCATTTCGGGCACAGCCTGGGCCACGGAGTGGGCCTCGAAGTGCACGAGCACCCATTCGTCGGCCAAAGGGCCACCAATGTGCTTGGGAACGGCATGGTTTTCACCGTCGAGCCAGGCATATACATCTCGGGCTGGGGCGGTGTGCGCATCGAGGACATGGCGGTAATGGAAGACGGCAGGGCGCGTATTTTGAGCACCGCCGCCAAACTGAATCTTTGACTGGAGTTGCAGGATGGCAATCAGTTACGGGGACCTGAGAAAGGGCATGGCGATAGACCTCGACGGTGAGCCGCACGTCGTCGTCGAGTACGAGCGCTCCAAGATGCAGCAGCGCGCCCCCACCATGCGTATCAGGTTCAGGGCAATCCGTACCGGCAGGGTGGTGGACAAGACGTTCAGTGGATACGACGTCAAATTGGATACCGCCGCGGTGGAACGGCGCGATGCCCAGTACATTTACCGTGAGGACGAGATGTACTTTTTCATGGACACTGAGTCCTTCGAGCAGTTCCCGCTGAGCGTCGATCAACTGGGGGATGTGACTAGGTATCTCGTTGAGCAGGTCGAGGTCGAGTTGGTCCTTCACGATGGCAACCCCATCGCCGTCGATCTTCCCATCACCGTCGACCTGAAGATCGCCGAAACCGGGCCCTCTTTTAAGGGCGATACGGCGCAGGGCGGCACCAAGCCGGCCACCCTGGAAACGGGTCTCGTCGTGAATATTCCACTGTTTGTGGACACCGGCGAAACGGTGAAGGTCGACACACGCAGTGGGTCGTACCTGTCCAGGGTCTGAAGTCATGACGGCGACGCGGGTACACCCGGTCTCCGAGGTCACCGGCTACCTGCGTGACCTGCTTTCCGCCGATCCCGTCGTCTCCGACATATGGGTGAGCGGAGAGGTAGTCAACCTGGCTCGACCGGGCTCCGGTCACGCCTACTTCAGCCTGCGTGATGAGGACGCAACCCTGCGCTGCGCCATGTTCAAGTATTCGGGCACGGGTGCCGATCTGCTCGAAAACGGCGCGGCGGTGGTAGCCCACGGAAAGGTCTCGATCTACCCGGCTCGCGGCGAGCTTCAACTGGTGGTGGACCTTGTCCAGCCGGAGGGCATCGGCGAACTCCAGCTTCGCTTTGAGGAACTGAAAGCCCGCCTCGAGCGTGAGGGTCTGTTCGACCAGTCCCGTAAGAGGCCCATCCCTCGGTTCCCCCGAAAAGTCGGCGTGGTCACCTCGCCGACCGGGGCCGTATGGCACGATATCCAGAACGTCATCGGAAGACGTTACCCTCTCGTCGAGCTATTGCTCGCGCCCACACCGGTGCAGGGCGATGCGGCGGCGACCGGCATAGTCGAAGCGCTCGGCGCGATTAACGATCGCGGCGACGTGGACGTGGCCATACTGGCGCGCGGGGGAGGGTCGGCCGAGGACCTGTGGCCGTTCAACGAGGAGGTCGTGGCTCGGGCTGTTTACTCCTCTACCGTGCCGGTGATAAGTGCCGTCGGTCATGAGACCGACGTGTCGATATCCGACTGGGTGGCCGATGTTCGCGCGCCCACCCCGTCGGCGGCGGCGGAGATGGCCGCCCCGGACCTCGCCGAAATCATGGCGTTTGTCGCGGCCAAGATCAGGACCGCCGACGGTGCCGCGATCGCCGCAGTACAAGTGGCCAAACTCGGCCTGGAAGTGCTGGACACCCGGATGGAACGGGCGGTCCCCGATATGGACTCGATGCGCATGCGCATTGACGAGCTGCTTCGCGCCTCGGCCGCCCACCTGCGGTCGGCCGTCAATTCGGCATCGGTGTATGTTGAGGGTCTGGGAGCCCGGCTGGAGGCATTGAGCCCGGTCGGGACTCTTTCCAGAGGGTATGCAATTGTTCAAACGGGTCCGGATGGGACGGTTGTGAGCGATTCAACGGACCTGGCGCTGGGAGATACCGCGGTTGTGACTCTCGCACGCGGTGGTTTCGATGCGGAAGTAGTGACGGTTGTGGAGCCCCAAGCATGACGGAAGAGACCAAGCCAACAAAGAAGCGAGCCGCGGGCCCTCCCAAATCGTTCGAACAGGCACTGAAAGCGCTAGAAGAAACCGTGCAGCGCCTAGAGTCGGGCGGCCTCACCCTCGACGAGTCCGCCCGACTCTACGAAGAGGGTGTCAAGCTGGCCCGCTTCTGCAGCGAGCGCATTGCCGCGGCCGAGTTGAAGATCACCAGGATCAAGACTGCATACGGTGAGCAGATGCGCTTCCTCGAGGACGGCGAGTCCGGAGATGTCGGCGAGGACGACGAAGAGCGCTCGCCAAACGGCTCTTGACCCGGGCCGACTTCCACATCCACACCGAGCACTCGCCCGACTCGACCCTGCCGGTCCGGTCGCTTGTGAAGCGCTGTGATGAGAGGGGCCTGGGCCTTATCGCGGTAACCGACCACAACACCCTGGACGGCGGCCTAAGGGCCCGTGAGATCGCCGATTTCCCTGTCATTGTCGGGGAAGAAGTGACCACGGCCGACGGTGAGTTGACCGGCCTGTTTTTGACCGAAGCCGTACCCAGAGGCCTGCCCGCAGTTGAAACGGCCGAGCGCATAAGGGGTCAAGGAGGATTGGTTTCCATACCCCACCCGTTCGACATGTTCCGGCGCAACGTGATCAGCCGGGAGGCACTGCCGGCGGTCATCGAAGTGGCCGACATCATCGAGGGTTTCAACGCTCGCAATACGTTCTCCTCGGCCAACGCTCGTGCCAAGGGACTGGCCACGTCGGTGGGCCTCCCGGTGACCGCCGTCACCGACGCGCACACCGCGATCGAGGTTGGCCGTTCGTATACGGAACTGCAGTTGGACGAAGTCTCAGCCGGTGGACTCTTGGCGGCTCTCGCATCGGCGCAGCTGATCGAGCACCCGATCACGCCCTTCATACACCTACTTACTACCGTCACCAAGATGCATAAGCGCCTCTTCTAGCCGCCGGTGTAGAGGCCCCGAGGACTGTCCGGTCGGGGTGCTGTAACGTAAGAAGCAGGTATGCAGAACTTCTTCCAGAGGGGTCCCAGCAAAGGACCGGGCTTCGGCATGAGCTTCCCGGGGGCCGGACGGAAGCCCAGCCTCACTTACGCCATCATCGCGGTCAACGTGGTCATGCTGATCACCATGGAGTTGGCGGGCGGTTCCAGCGATCCCAATGTCCTGGTGGACTTCGGAGCCATGTTTGGGTCGAAGATCGCCGATGGTGATTACTGGCGCCTGTTCACCGCCATGTTCCTGCACGTCGGGTTCATCCACCTCGCTTTCAACGCCTTCGGACTTTTCATATTCGGTCGACTGGTCGAGGGTGTCTTCGGCCCCTTCCGCTTCGTCCTGCTCTACGTCCTGTCCGGCCTGTTCGGCAGTCTCGCCTCCTACCTGATCAGTCCAGAGTCCATTGCCGCAGGTGCGAGCGGTGCGGTGTTCGGCATAATTGGGGTTATGATGGCCTACTTCGCCGTCCAGCGGCGCGTGATGGGCAAGGCGGCGCAGCAGAGTCTTTACGGATTGCTCGCCCTCGCCGCCATAAACGTGGTGTTCGGGCTGCTCACCCCGGGCATTGACAACTGGGCGCACCTAGGGGGGGTTGCTGCCGGCTTCGGCCTGGGCTACGCCCTCACGCCCGACTACGATGTCGTCCGTTCCATGACTGGCCGGGCAATGGGCTTCACCGAGCGCGCCGGGGAGCAGATGAAGGGCCTGTGGGTCGTTCCGTTTGCCATCGTAGTCTTGGTGTTAGGTGTATGGGCCGGTACCGTCTCTTTGCTGGCGAGCGCGGCCACTCATGTGAACGAAGCCGAGCGACTGATTGAGCGCGGAGACTATGAAGCGGCCCTGGCCGAGATAGACAGGGCCTTCGGCTTGGAGGGCAATTCAACGCCGGAACTCGGCCGAGCCCACTACTTGCGCGGCCTGATCAGGGGGGCGTCTGGTGACATGGAAGGGGCCGTCACGGACCTGGCGCAGGCTGCGAGGCTGGCCGATGTCCAGACTAGGCAGGCTGCGATGGAATTGCTGGTCCAAATCAATAGCGAATCCTGACACAATGGGGCCTGCCATAATTGCCCGCTCAATATTTGATGTCATAGGAGTGACGAAATGACCGACACGCTCGATCGGATAGAAGCCAAGACCCTGAAGTCAAGAGCGATCTATGAGCGCTCGAGCGAGGTGCTGGCCCAGGAGATCGTGGACACGGTCACCATGCCGTACCCGGTCTACATCGAGTCGGCGAAGGGGTCGAAGCTCACCGATGTGGACGGCAACGAGTACATTGACCTCGTGGGCGGCTTCGGTCCCCACGTACTGGGACACGCCCCTGACGTGGTCGTCGAGGCCCTCCAGGAGGCCGTGGTTGGCGGTGTCCAGTTCGGTCTGCACAACCCCTACCAGGAGCCGCTGGCCAGGCTGTTGGTGGACACCGTCGCCTGCGCGGACAAGGTCATGTTCTGCAACAGCGGCACGGAGGCGAGCATGTACGCCATCCGGGCAGCGAGGGCTTTCTCGGGCCGCACGAAGATCGCCATGTTCGAGGGTGGCTTCCACGGCGCCCACGACTACGTGATGGGTAAGGTGGACACCTCCAGCCCGGTCGATGCGCCCACCTCCTACCCGATGGGCTACGGCATTCCCGCCGAGACCCGTTCCACGATGATGATGCTGCCGTATATGAACGACGCGGCCTTCGACCTGATTCGCGAGCACAAAGACGAAATCGCGCTGGTCATGATCGAGCCGGTACAGGGCTCCCACCCCCGTTTGGACACGGGTGAGTTCCTCGGCAAGCTGGTTGAAGTTTGCAGAGACGCCGGGGTTTTGTGCCTCTTCGACGAGGTCATTACCGGCTTTCGGCTGGCATTCGGCGGAGCGCAGGAGTTCTTCGGGATAACGCCCGACATGGCCATCTTCGGCAAGGCTCCCGGTGGTGGTATGCCTCTGGGGGTAATCGCTGGACGTGACGACGTGATGCAGGTTTTCACCCGGCAGTTCGACATCTACGACGATGCGGGCTCCGGTGAGGCGAGCATCTTCACCGCCGGCACCTTCAGCGGCAATCCCATGACCATGACGGCGGGCACGGCCGCCATCACATACATGCGCGACAACCCCGACATGTACCAGCACATCGCGGAGATGGGCACCCGGCTGGCGGACGGGGTCAACTCGTTCTGCCAGGCGGAGGAGATTCCGGCCCTGATGTCCGGCGCGCTTTCGATGTTCTTTTTCCGCATACAGCCGGGTGGAAAGATCGATTCGGTCAGAGACATTGACGGCTCCCTCAAGAAAGCCGACGACATGTTTCTGGCCGCCCTACTCGAGCGAGGAGTGGTCATGGCGCCGATGCACATCGGCTACGTCGGAGCCGCGCACACGAAAGAAGACATAGACGCGGCGGTCGATGCAATCAAGGAGTCTCTCCTGGAAGTGCGCAAAGCAGGTCTGATCTAGGGTAAAAGGTGCTTCGTCTTGGCTGGTTGACCACGGCACGGGGGCCCGGCTCACGGGGGTTCTTCGAGGTCGTCATCAGGGCGATCGAGTCGGGGAGCTTGGACGCACGCATCGCATATGTCTTCAGCAACCGCGAGCGGGGCGAGGGTGAGGGGAGTGACTCCTTCTTCGCTCTGGTCAATGAGGTTGGTATTCCACTGGTCAACCTCTCGTCCAGGCGGTTCAGGCGAGAACACGGCGGCGGACCCTGGGCTGGGCACCGCGACGCCTTTCACGCCGAGGCTATGCACCTCATCTCCGGTTTCGGAGTGGACGCCTGTGTGTTGGCCGGCTACATGCTGATCGTCAGCGACGAGATGACTAGGCGCCTCACGCTCCTCAACCTGCACCCAGCGCTACCGGGTGGCCCGGAGGGGACCTGGCAGGACGTGATATGGGAGTTGATCGAGTCGGGCGCGGACGAGAGCGGAGTCATGGTCCATATAGCCACCGAGGTGTTGGACGCCGGGCCGGTGCTGGCCCACTGTGGCTATCCGATTCGGGGAGGCGGCTACGATGAACTATGGAGCGATGCGCGGGACCTGACGTCGGATCGGCTGCGCGCGCAGGGCGAGGATCAGACGCTGTTTTCGGCGGTCAGACGAGAGGGTATCCGGCGCGAGCGGCCGCTTCTGCTGGAGACTCTGCGCGCCCTGGCCGCCGGCAGAGTGAATGTCCAAGACAGACGGGTCACAGACAAACGGGGTGCGGAGTTGACGGGCGGGTTGCGTCTAGACGCCGAAGTTGAGGCTTACCTCACGATAAATAACGAGGGCGACCAGGACGCCTCGGGCGAGGGAGACAGGCGCTTACGGGCGGAGAGCTAGGCGGTCTTTTTCTGCTCGACCGGATCGACTGAGTCGATCGCGGGCTGGGAAGGCCTGAAGATCTCGCCGGTCTCGCTGATCATAGAAACGGGCGACTCGCCGCGGATGGCCTCCGGTCCCACGATACACTTGGTGACGCCGTTCATGCTGGGCAGCTCGTACATGGCGTCGAGCAAGGCGCTCTCCAGTATGGTCCGCAGTCCACGGGCGCCGGTCTTGTTGGCAACGGCCAGCTCAGCAGCGGCTTGAAGGGCGTCGGGAGAAAATTCGAGCGCCACTTCCTCCATGTCGAACAGGCATTGGTACTGGCGTACGAAGGCGTTCTTCGGCTCCGTCAGCACCTTTACGAGAGCGTCGATGTCGAGTGCCTCCAGCCCGACCACGACGGGCAATCGACCGACGAACTCGGGTATGAAGCCGTACTCGAGAAGATCGTCGGAGCTGACCTCGCCGTACAGCGATTCGAGATCGGTCTCCGACTCTTTTCCGGGGGCGGCCCTGAAGCCCAGTCTGAACTTGTCCTTGGCCACCCGACGCTCGATGACCTCGTCGAGGCCCTCGAACGCACCGCCGCACATGAACAGAATGTCGTCCGTCTTTATCTGTAAAAAGTCCTGGTGGGGGTGTTTGCGCCCGCCCTGGGGCGGCACGTTGGCGATCGAACCTTCGATGATCTTCAGGAGAGCCTGCTGCACTCCCTCGCCCGAGACATCTCTGGTGATCGACGGGTTCGGACTCTTGCGGGCGATCTTGTCGATCTCATCGATGTAGATGATACCCTGCTCGGCCCTGGTGACGTCGTAGTCGGCGGCGTGAATGAGCCTCAACAGGATGTTTTCCACGTCCTCACCGACGTATCCTGCCTCGGTAAGAGAGGTGGCGTCGGCAATGGCGAAGGGGACGTCCAACACCTTCGCGAGGGATTGAGCGAGCAGCGTCTTGCCCGACCCGGCGTGTCCCAGCATCAGGACGTTGGCCTTCTGCACCTCGACGTCGTCCTGCTGCTGATTGGACCAGATGCGCTTGTAGTGGTTGTAGACGGCCACGCTCAGGACCTTTTTGGCCTGATGCTGACCAACCACGTACTCGTCCAGTCGCTCTAGCAGCCACTTGGGGTTGAGGCCCTTGGGCATCAGTCCTGTGGACTCGGACGAGGGTGCGGGACTCTCCTCGGTGATGATCTGCTCGCAGAGCGTCACGCACTCGTCGCAAATGAACACCCGGTCCGGTCCGGCGATCAGGCGCTTGACCTGAGCCTGGGCCTTTCCGCAGAAAGAACACTGATAGTTGGCTGAACTGCCGCGTGTCGAGGTGGCCATAACCCTCCGGCTCTTTAGCTTAAAACAACCTGTCGATCGGTCAAGGGTGCGGGCATGCCCATTAAGCGGACTGCTTTTCTTCTTTCTGCTCCTCGCCCGAGGAGGTCAGCACTTCGTCGATCAGCCCGTACTCCTGGGCCTGCTCGGAGGTCAGGTAGTAGTCCCTGTCCGTATCCCGGGCGATCTTGTCGTACGGCTGCCCCGAATGGCTCGAGATTATCTGGCGCATCTTGTCCTGCAGCCGCAGGATCTCCCGCGCCGCAATGTCTATGTCCGAGGCCTGGCCTTGGGCGCCCGATATGGGCTGGTGCATGTGAATGGTGGAGTTGGGCAGGGCGTAGCGTTTGCCCGCCGTCCCGGCCGTGAGCAGCACGGTCGCCATGCTGGCGGCGAGGCCGACACAGATGGTCGACACGTCGGGCCGTATGAGGTGCATGGTG
>CAZWTT010000016.1:0-40069 GCA_964637315.1 uncultured Dehalococcoidia bacterium
GACCTAGCGCTTATGAAGCGCCCGCTCTGCCACTGAGCTACGTTGCCACGGCCGTTTTCCCGTCGAAATCATATTACAGGGCTTGGGGGGGTGTCAAAGCTCCCGAATGCCATCTCCGACCGGGCTTAAGCGCCTAAACGCTTGTTGCGCCGACCACCCGGCCGTATACTTCAGCCGGGGGTTTTTGGGGCCGGCCGGCTCGTTTGTTGGGCCCAATTTGATTGCCTATCCCCATCAGGAACGACCTAACTCTGTCAGGAACGAGAGGAGTTGCGGGTTGGTTGCACTCACCGAGAGCGAGGCGCTCAGGCAGGCGTCCCTGCGTTACCTGTGGATCCACAACCGCGACTGGGTCGAGATGGCCGAGTCGGGCGGGCCGACGATGATCGTGGCGGGCGACGGCGTGCGGGTGACCGACTCCGACGGCAAGTCGTGGATCGACGTCAACGGCGGCTACAGCTGCGTCAACGTCGGCTACGGCAGGACCGAGATCGCCCAGGCGGCCTACGACCAGATGGTCAAGACCAACTTCTGCCCCGTGGGCACCACCGCCGAGCCCGTCATAAAGCTGGCCGCCAAACTAGCGGAGCTTGCACCTGGGGACTTAAACAGAGTCTTCCCGGTGTCCGGCGGCTCCGAGGCGAACGAGACCGCCATCAAGATAGCCCGTGTCTATCACAAGCGCCGCGGCGAGCCGGGCCGCTATCGGGTCATCAGCCGCAAGGGCTCATACCACGGCATGACCGCCGGTGTACTCTGGACAGGCGACGGGCCGCCCGCCCCCAGGTCCGATTTTGGGCCGGCTTACCCCGGCATGGTGCATGTACCACAGCCCAACCCTTATCGTTGTGAACTCGGCGGCACAACCGCGTCCGAATGCGCTGTGCTCTGCGCTCAGGCCGTGGAGGACGCGATCCTCTACTACGGCGCTGACACGATCGCGGCGTTTATCGGTGAGCCCATGGCTATTCCCCAGGGTGCACCGGTGCCGGGCGACGAGTACTGGCCCATGGTGCGCGAGATCTGTGACCGTTACGGCGTGGTGATGATCATCGACGAGGTGGTGTGCAGTTTCGGCCGCACCGGCCGCATGTTCGGCATGGAGCGATTCGACGCCGTCCCCGACATCATGACCGTTGCGAAGGGCATCGTCAGCGCATACATGCCGATGGCCGCGGCGATCGTTAAAGACGATATCGCCGACCGCTTCGGCGGTGGCGACGACGCCCTTCAGCATACGCTCACCAATAGCGGACACCCGGTATCTGCGGCGGTGGCCCTGAAGAACATCGAGATCATCGAGACCGAGGATCTGGTTGAAAACGCCGATACGGTCGGAGCCTACTTGAAGGGTCAACTAGAAGGTTTAACCATCGACCATCCCCTGGTGGGCGACGTGCGGGGCGCCGGCCTGTTCGTCGCGGTGGAGCTGGTGTCGGACCGTGAGACCAGGGCCACCTTCGAGCCAGGCGACAACATCGGCAAGCGCCTGACGGAAAAATTTCGCAAGCACGGGCTTATCTTCCGGGCGCGGGAGAACCTGCTCCACTTCGGCCCGCCGCTGTGCCTCACCCGCGCCGACGCCGACGAGATCGTCCACGCCGTGGACCTCGCGCTGTGGGAGATCGAGGGCGAGATGGGCGTGGGCAAGCCGGCATGACGACGAAAAACCGGGAGCTGAGAGATAGCGCGCTCCGCCACCTCTGGATGCAGGCCAGGGGCTGGAGGGACATGGCCGAGGAGGGCGAGCCGATCATCGTCGCCGAGGCGAAGGGCCTGTCCATCAACGACACGGAAGGCCGCACCTGGCTGGACGTCAACGGCGGCTATGCCTCGGTCACGGTCGGTTATGGTCGGACCGAAATAGCCGACGCCGTCCTGAAGCAGATGAGCGAGTTGGCCTATTACCCCGAGCAGACCGCGACGCCGCCCACTATTCGTCTGGCCGAAAAGATCGGCCAGATCGCGCCCGGCAATCTGGAGCGGTCCTGGCTGGTGGCTGGTGGCTCCGAAGCCAACGAGACCGCGATCAAGATGGCCCGTGCCTATCACGCCCGGCGAGGAGAGGGCGGCAGATACAAGATCATCTCTCGCCGCGGCTCGTATCACGGCGCCACCGCCGGGGTCTCGTGGCTTGGCCGATCGCAGGGGGGCGTGACGCTCTCCGACTACGAGCCGGAACCGCTGGGCCTCGTGTCCGCACCGCAGCCTTACCCGTACAGGTGTGAGTTCGGCGGGCAGACCCCTTCTGAGTGTGCGGTCCTGTGTGCACAGGCAGTCGAGCGCATCATCCTGGCCGAGGGGCCGGACACGGTTGCGGCGTTCATTGGCGAGTCCATCACCAGCTCTATGGGCGCCATCGTACCGGGGGACGAGTACTGGCCCATGGTGCGGGAGATCTGCGACCGCTATGGGGTCCTGCTCATCGACGACGAGGTCGTCTGCGGGTTCGGGCGTACGGGCCGCATGTTCGGCATCGAGCACTATGGAGTGGTGCCCGACCTGATGACCATCGCCAAGGGTCTCGGAAGCAGCTACGTCCCTATCGGGTCCGTGGTCGCCACGACCGAGGTGGCCGATGCGTTTGTGGGGGAAGAAAATGTCTTCCACGCTGCCCTTACGGCGGGCGGTCACCCCGTGGCGACGGCCGCAGCTCTTGCGAACGTGGCTATTATCGAAAGGGAGGGCCTGGTGGAGCGGTCTGCCGAGCTGGGCGCCTATTTCTTGCATCTCCTGAGAGACCTGGCCAGGTCCCATCCCGTGGTCGGCGACGTCCGGGGCATCGGCCTCCTGGTTGCAGTCGAGCTCGTCACCGACCGGGAGACCAGGACCGGTTTCCCCGAGGACTTTAAGATCGTCGACCGGATGACCGACAAGTTCAGGCGACGGGGGTTGCTGCTGAGAATGCTCAGTTCACAGATTTTGCAGATGGCCCCGCCCCTGTGCGTCACCGAGGACGAGGTGGATCAGATCGTCACGGGGATCGACTCCGCACTGTCAGAGTTGGAAACCGAACTGGTTTCGGGCGCCTGATGGGGCGAGGAATCTACTAACCACCATGCCTGCTTACGCCATATTAGGAGCCCAATGGGGCGACGAGGGTAAGGGGAAAGTCGTCGACTTCCTCGCCCGCCGCGCCGACATCGTCGCGCGCTTCGCTGGCGGCAACAACGCCGGGCATACGGTCATCAACGACCAGGGCCACTTCAGTCTGCACCAAGTTCCGTCGGGTGTCTTCTGGCCCCAGACCCTCAGCGTCATGGGCAGCGGCGTTGTCGTCAACCCCGACCCCTTGCTCGAAGAGATAGCGTCGCTGAAAGAACGTGGCATCGACGTGAACGGCCGGTTGCTGGTGAGCCAGCGGGCGCACCTGATCATGCCGTACCATGTCGCCATCGACCAGATGTCGGAGGTGGCCAAGGGCAACAAGGCGATCGGCACCACCGGCAGAGGCATCGGACCGGCATACGCCGACAAGGCGTCTCGAAATGGCCTGCGCACCGCGGATCTGCTGGACCTGAAATCCCTGGAGCCCCGGTTGGCCGATGCACTCGACCATGCCAACGCTCTGATCACCCGGGTCTATGGTGGCGCCCCGCTCTCCTTCGAGACGGTCTATGAGCAGTGCAAGGAGTGGTCCAGGCTGCTCGGCCCCTACATCGGGCCGGTCGAGCACGAACTGCACGAGACCCTGGACCGCGACGGCGTCGTGGTGCTGGAGGGCGCCCAGGGGGCGCTGCTCGACCTGGACCACGGGACGTATCCCTTCGTTACCTCCTCCAACCCGACCATCGGTGGCGCGTGCGTGGGACTGGGTCTCCATCCTCGCCAGATCACCGGGGTAATCGGTGTCTTCAAGGCCTACTGCACTCGCGTTGGCGCCGGACCATTTCCGACGGAGTTGACCGGCGATACCGGCGAGCGCATCAGGCAACTGGCACAGGAGTTTGGAGTCACCACCGGTCGGGCTAGGCGGGTCGGCTGGTTCGATGCCGTCATGGCCCGCTACTCCGGCAGGCTCAATGGCTACACCTCGAACGTGCTCACACGCCTCGACGTGCTCGACAGTTTCGATTCGATAAAGGTGTGCACAGCATATGAGCTGGACGGCAAGGTCATCGACGAGCCGCCTGGAGGGGAGGGCGCCCTCGAACGCTGCAAGCCGATCTATGAAGAGCACTCCGGCTGGGATAAGCCGACCGCGAGCGCGACCGAGTACGACCAGTTGCCACATCAGGCCGTGTCGTATGTAAACCGGCTACAGGAGTTGATCGGCAGCCCGATCGACATCATCTCCACCGGTCCCCGCCGGGAAGAGGCGATAACGGTCAGATCGATCGTTTAGCCAGGCCTCGCTGCTTTACCCGAGCGGCAAATCGAGCTCGTAGCGGTCCACCACCTCGTCGACCAGCGCCGCCTCTTGCGGCGTCAGGGGTACGAGGGGCAAGCGGGGTCTCCCGACCCGGTATCCACGCCGGGCCACGGTGTGCTTGATGGGGATGGGGTTGGAGACCGTAAAGATCACCCGGTTGATATCGAGCAGCCGGCGATGCTCGGCCGCCGCCGCCTCGGCGTCACCCTCCAACAGCAAACTGATCATGCCTCTGATCTGCGCCCCGATGAGGTGTGAGGCGACCGACACCACTCCGTAGCCGCCAGCAGCGACTATGTCGAAGGTCTCGTCGTCGTTGCCGCTCCAGACTCGAAAAGCGCTGCCAGCACTCTCAATTATCTTCGATATCTGACCGAGGTCTCCACTCGCCTCTTTCACGCCGACGATGTTGTCGATCTCGCTCAGGCGGACGACCGTCTCGGCCTCCATGTTCTGTCCTGTGCGGCTCGGCACGTTGTAGAGCACGCAGGGAATCGACACCGACTCTGCCACCGCCCGGAAGTGCCGGTACAGCCCCTCCTGTGGCGGTTTGTTGTAGGCCGGGACCACCAGCAATGCCGCGTCCGCGCCCTCGCGCTCGGCATCGCGGCTGTTGGCGATGCTCTCGGCCGTGTTGTTGGTGCCCGTGCCGGCGATGACTGCGGCGCCGTCGCCGACGGCCGCCTTGACCTGGCCGTAGAGCCGCAGTCGTTCCTCGGCCGTGAGCGTGGGGGACTCGCCGGTGGTGCCGGTGACCACCAAGCCGTCGCTGCCGGATGCGATGAGCGCGCGGGCCAGCCGCCCGGCCTCGGCGTAGTCGACCGCGCCCTCCTCGTCGAAGGGCGTGATCATCGCGGTAATCACCCGTCCCAGCTCTGTCATCTGTTTATCCCGGCTTCCCTCGGCGGTGAGAGTCGGATATGACTGTCCCTCTAACCCTGCGGCGTGACCAGTTCCCGGCGGATCATCTCCTCGGCGATCTGGATGGCGTTGAGGGCGGCCCCTTTGCGCAGATTATCGCTCGCGAGCCACAGGGCGAGGCCCCTCGGGTGCGAGGCGTCGGCACGAATGCGGCCGACCAGCACGTCGTCCTCCCCCTCCGAATCGACCGGCATAGGATAGCGGCGCGCAACGGGGTCGTCCACGACCCTTACCCCCGGATATGCCTCCAGTGCCGCTCTGGCGTCGCCGGGCGATACGGCATTCGCCAGTTCCACGTGGACGGCCTCGGAGTGGCCGACGGTGACGGGCACCCGCACACAGGTCGTGGACAGGGGCAGGTCGGGGCGGTGGAGGATCTTGCGCGTCTCGTCGACCATCTTGCGCTCTTCCTTCGTGTAGCCGTCGTCACCGAAGTCGTCGATGTGGGGCAGGGCGTTGAACGCGATCTGGTGCGGGTAGACGTCGGGCTCAGCCTCGCCGCCGTCAAGTACGACCTTGCTCTGTTCAAGTAACTCCCGAATGGCCGCCGACCCGGTCCCGGAGACGGACTGATAGGTATCTACCACGACCCGTTCCACGCGGCTCAGCCGAGCGAGTGCGTCCAACACCATGGTCAGCGGCGTGGTCGAGCAGTTGGGGATGGCGACGATGCCCCTGTGGGAGTCCAGGTCGTCGGCGTTGACCTCGGGCACCACCAGCGGCACGTCCGTGTCCATGCGGAAAGCGGAACTGTCGTCGATGGCGACGGCCCCAAGTTCCATCGCTCGACGACCGACGTCCCGGCTCACCTCGGTGGTGGCGGAGATGAAGACGAAATCGGAGGCGCCGAGCACGTCGTCGCTGACAAGCTCCACACGGTGGTCCCGCCCGTTCACCACCAGTTCTCGGCCGACAGAGCGCTCGGACGCGCAAACCATCAGCCTGTTTATTGGAAACCGGCGCTCTTCGAGCATGGACAGGAACACCCGTCCAACGGCCCCCGTCGCTCCGACCACGGTTATGTGAAATCCGGCCATAACCCACAAAGGTTACAACCGGCGGGGCCGCGCATCCAGCGCGGCGTCGCCTATTTGAGTCCGAGGACCTCTTCCAGTCCGACGGTGAGGCCGGGACCGGAGGCCGCTGCCCGGACCGCGGCGATCACGCCCGGCATGAAGCCCGAGCGGTCGATGGAATCGTGCCGGATGGTCAGGGTCTGGCCCGGTCCGCCGAAGACCAGCTCGTGGTGGGCCAACCTGCCCGGCAGGCGGACGCTGTGGATGGTGACGCCGTCGACGTCTCCGCCACGAGTCCCGGGAACGGTCTCTTTTTCTGCCGCCGGGGCCTTCATCGGACCGCCCTTGCCTTCGACGACGGCTTTCGCAATGGATATCGCCGTGCCCGAGGGCGCGTCGATCTTTTTGTTGTGGTGGGTTTCCACCAGGTCTGCACAGTCGAAAAAGCGGGCGGCTATCCGGGCGAGATGGGTCATCACGACGCCACCGATGGCGAAATTGGGGACGACGATGATGCCCACGCCGTGGTGCTCGGCCAGCGCTCGGGCCTCGTCGAGGGTGGATTCGGATATGCCGGACGAGCCCACGACCACGCCGACGTCCTTCGTTGCGGCCGATCTTATCGCCGTGAGCGCTCCCTCGGCGTTGGTGACGTCGACAACCACGTCTGCGTCTGTACTCGCAAGCAAGTCATCCAGTGACGCTGAGAGCGGCACGCTGCCCGAGTCGCCCGGCAGACTCAGGGTGTCGGCCCGGGCCGACACGTCGACGGCGCCGACGGGCCGCATGTCGGCTTCTGCGCCAAGGGCGGCGAGTATCTCGGTGCCCATGCGCCCGAGGGCGCCCTGGACGACGACCCGAGTGGCAGCCTCGCCGCTCATGATTCGGTGGGCCTAACGGCCTCTGCCGCCGCCGCCGCGGTAGCCACTACCGCCGCCGCGCCGGTCGCCGCCACCCCCGCCACCGCGGTATCCGCCACCGCCACGTCGGTCGCGGTCACCACCGCCCCCACCACGGTATCCGCCGCCGCCGCGTCGGTCTCGGTCTCCACCGCCGCCGCCTCCGCCTCGGTAGCCCCCCCCGCCGCCGCGGTAGCCGCCACTCTCGCCACGGCCTTCGCCGTCACCTTCGTGCCGTCGCTCGCCGTCGCCACCTTCGCCCCCGCCTTCGCCGTCCCCGTCCCCGGTCAGGAGAGCCCTGCGGGACAGGCTTATGCGGCCGGTCGAGTCGACGTCCTTGACGATGACGGTTATCTCTTCACCCAGCGAAACGACGTCTTCTACGCTGGGCACTCTGTAGTCCGCGAGTTCGCTGATGTGCACCATGCCGTCCTTGCCCGGGAGAATCTCGACGAAGGCTCCGAAGTCGAGAATCTTGACCACCTTGCCGGTGTAGATCTGCCCGACCTCTGCGTCTTTCGTCAGCCCCTCTATCATCTGCACCGCCTTCTGGGCGGACTCCGCGTCCACGGCGCCGACGAGAATCTCCCCGTCGTCCTGCACGTCCACGGTGGCGCCGGTGGCCTCGATGATGCCACGAATGACCTTGCCGCCCGGGCCGATAACCGCGCCGATCTTGTCGACCGGGATGGTCACCCGCAGCATGCGAGGCGCGAACGAGCTCACGTCCTGCCTGGGCTCGGGAATGGCCTGGGCCATGACGTCCAGAATCTGGTACCGGGCGTCCTTTGCCTGGTCGAGGGCGGCCCGCACGATGTCGAAGCCGATGCCCTTTACCTTCATGTCGAGCTGAATGGCGGTAACGCCATTCCGGGTGCCGGCGACCTTGAAATCCATGTCGCCGATGTGGTCTTCCTTGCCCTGGATGTCGGTCAGCGCAAGCCACTTGCCGCCGTCGCCCGTAATCAGGCCGACCGAGATCCCGGCCACAGGTGCCGTGATGGGCACGCCCGCGTCCATGAGCGACAGGGTTGCGGCACAAACGGACGCCATTGAGGAACTACCGTTGCTGCCGAGAATCTCCGACACCACCCTGACGGTGTAGGGGAAGTCCTCGTCCGACGGGAGGATCGGCGTCACCGCTCGCTCCGCCAGCGCTCCGTGGCCGATCTCGCGCCGACCCGGGGAGCCGACTCTCTTGGTCTCGCCGGTGGAGTAGGGCGGGAAGTTGTAGTGCAGCAGGAACTTCTTTGTCGTCCGGGGGTTGATGTTGTCCAGCTTCTGGGCGTCGCCCACGGAGCCGAGGGTGACGATGCCCAGGGCCTGCGTCTCGCCCCGCTGGAAAAGTCCGGAGCCGTGCGTCCTCGGCAGCAGGCCGACCTCTGCCGACAGTGGTCTTATTTCTAAAGCGCCACGGCCGTCGGGCCTGACGCCGTCGAGCATGCGCTTCCTGAACTCCTCGTTCACCAGAGCCCCGTAGGCGTTCTTGATGGCCTTGGTCTCGTAGCTGTCCTCCAGGCTCTCGACGATCTCGTCGAGCAGTGCACTGATCTGGGAGGTGTCTTTGTCTGGCGAAATCGAGTGATCGACCGCGGGCTCCAGCCTGCCGGACACCAGCGATTCGATCTCCTCGGCGAGGCCCTCGGGGACCTGGGGAGTCTGGTACGGAAGCTTCTCCTTGCCCTCTGCCGAGGCGATGCGCTCCTGCAGTTCGACCAGCCGCAGGTTCTGCTCCTGCGCCAGCTGGATGGCCTCGAACACGAGGTCCTCGTCCAGCTCGTTGCCGCCCGCTTCCATCATCATCACGCCGTCTTTAGAGCCCGCGACTATCAGATCGAGACCGCTCTCTTCGATCTGCTCGAAGGTGGGGTTGGTGACGAATTCACCATCGATGTACCCGACCCGGGTCGCGCCCAGGGGGCCCTCGAAGGGTATGTCGGACAGGCTCAGGGCCAGGGACGCTCCGTTAATGGAGATGACGTCGAGGGGGTTTTCCAAGTCTACCGAGAGGGGGGTGGTGATCACCTGTACCTCGTTACGGAAGCCCTTGGGGAACAGAGGCCTGAGCGGCCGGTCGGTCAACCGGCAGATGAGGATGGCGTCGGTGCTCGGCCTACCCTCGCGCCTAAAGAAGCTGCCGGGGATCTTGCCCCGGCCGTACATGCGCTCCTCGAAGTCGATGGTGAGCGGGAAAAAGTCGATTCCCTCTCTCGGCTTGGACGTCGTGGCGGTCACGAGCAGGACCGAATCGCCGTAGCGTAGGACCGCCGAACCGCCCGCCTGCTGGGCGAGTTTGCCGGTCTCTACCGATAGCGTGCGCCCGCCTATTTCTAATTCATGTGTGGACAAAACTTACCTCTCTAATTCTCTTCTCTTCCTGCCTGCCGCCCGGGCCTCGTCGATATATTTGGTTTTGGGCCGGGGCACTGGGGCGAACGGCGTCCGCCCCTGGTGGGATGCTTGTTTGGTGCGATTAAGGGGTGTGGATTGGTGCTCTCTTGGTTGGTGCGCCCCGAATGCGCGGCTGCTAGGAGTGCGCGGCTGTCGGGGGTGCGCTGTTTTCGGAAATGGGCTATCGGAGGCGGAAAACGGCACCCGGGCGGGTGCTATTTTCGCAGGCCCAGTCGTCCGATGAGCGTGCGGTAACGATCGACGTCCTCGCGGTTGAGGTAGCGGAGCAGCCGCCGCCGCTGGCCCACCAGCTTCAGCAGGCCCCGTCGGGTCGACTCGTCGTGGTTGTTGGCCCTGAGGTGGTCGGTCAGCGTCGTGATCCGTTCAGTCAACTGCGCGACCTGGACCTCGGTTGAGCCCGTATCGTTTTCGTGAGTGCGGTACTCTTCCTGGATTTCCTTTTTGCGTTCGGTATCTATGGACATCTTCTCTTCTGCAATTCTTCTTCCGGGGGGGGGTAATCTGGGGGTCGGCCATGGGGCCAGACAATGGGCCCGACTTGGCTGGCTCAACAAGGTAGAAGTCTAGCACACGCCGAATTGGCGGGGCAATTGCTCGGCGGGCTCTGCGCCCGTGTCTTTAGGCGTCCGTGCGGTCGCGGCCGCCTCCGACATGTTACACTTGCGCGACGAGTGCGATTCGGTCTCGGTGGGTTGCTGTGTGCGTTTCACACGGCGAAATCCTCGCCCCGCCGCAAAACGAGACCGGTCAAATAAGAGATAGGCGGCACAGCCCCATGGTCGAGCAAGCTACCCCACAAACCCCTACCCAAGCACCTTCCCAGGTACCCCCGGGCAGCCTCTCTGAGGCCGACGGTCCGGTGACTATGAAGTCCCTGCTTGAGGCGGGCGTCCATTTTGGCCATCAAAAGAGGCGCTGGAACCCGAAGATGAAACGGTACATCTTCTCGGCCCGGAACGGCATTCACATCATCGACCTGCAGCAGACCCTCAAGCTGTTGGAGAGAGCCAAGGAGTTCATCACCGAGGTGTCCGCCCAGGGCAAAAAGGTGGTCTTCGTCGGCACCAAGCGGCAGGCGCATGAAACGATTACCCAGGAGGCCCAACGGTCCGGCGCCTTCTACGTGTCCACCCGCTGGTTGGGCGGCACGCTGACCAATTTCAAGACCATTCAGACCCGCATGGACTACCTGGTGGACCTCGAGGAGAGAAAAGCCGCGGGCGAGTTCCTGCGCCGACCCAAGAAGGAGGCGCAGAAACTCGAGGACTCCATTACTCGTCTGAACCGCTACCTCGGCGGCATCAAGGAGATGACGGAGATGCCCGGTGCGCTCTTCGTCGTCGACATCGGCAAAGAGGCCCTGGCGGTCGCCGAGGCCGAACGGGTGGGGGTGCCGGTGGTGGCCCTGGTCGATTCGGATTGCGACCCCACGCTGGTAGATCAGGTGATACCCGGTAACGACGACGCCATCCGGTCCATCCGGCTGGTGACCGCTCAGATGGCCGACGCCGTGATTGAGGGTCGGAACAGGCGGGAGGCGATGGAGGAGGAGTTGCGGGACTCGTCCGACGAAGAGGAGGCCGCCGCCATTCGACACGCCGCCGCCGTGGCGTTGAGGCAGGCGGCACTCGCCGAAGATGAGGCCGCGCCGGCTCCGGAGCCCGAGGCTGCGGAGACAGGGACGGCGGAGCCTGAGGCAGCCGCAGAGCCCGAGGCCGACGCAGAACCCGAGGCCGAAGAGACGGCCGAGCCCGAGGCCGCCGCCGACGAACCACAAGAAAAGACCGACGAAAGCTAACCAGCAAACGGGGGCGGACTTGGAGATCACGGTAGAGAACATCAAGGCCCTGAGGGAGGAGATGAGCGCTGGCGTCATGGACGCCAAGAGAGCGCTCGAGGAGGCCCAGGGCAACATGGACCAGGCGCGCGAATTACTGCGTGAGCGCGGGGTCGCGTCCGCCGTTAAGAAGGCGGATCGCAGCGCCAACGAGGGCCTGGTGGAGGCCTACGTACATGGTGGGGGCCGGGTCGGGGTCATGGTTGAGGTGAACTGTGAGACCGACTTCGTCGCCCGTACCGACGATTTCAAGGAGCTTGCCCATAACCTAGCGATGCAGGTCGCCGCCATGTCGCCCAGGTACGTCGACGAGTCCGACATTCCCGGGGACGAGCCCGCCGATGCGAGCGAAATCGCGCTTATGGCTCAGCCATACATCAAAGACGCCTCCCTTTCCATCAAGGACCTGGTACTCGAGGTCGCCGGCAAGCTGGGCGAGAACATCAAGGTCAAGAGGTTCTCGCGGTACGCCCTGGGTGAGTGAGGCCCGGGCGGTTGAAGAAGGCGGTGGCCATGGCCCCCGATAAGACCGCGAAAGAGGGCAACGCCGCGCCCAAGGGCAAGGCCGCCTACAAGCGGGTCCTGCTGAAACTCAGCGGCGAGTCGTTCAAGGGCGAGCGTGGGTACGGTATCGATCCGGAGGCGGTCAACTCGATCGCCGGCCAGATACAGGCCGTGCATGACATGGGCGTACAGGTGGGCGTCGTCGTCGGTGGGGGCAACATCTGGCGCGGTGCGCAAGCCGAGCACGAGGGCATGGATCGCGTCGCTGCGGACTATGCGGGCATGCTGGCGACGATCATCAACGCACTCTCGCTTCAGGACTCTCTCGAGCGGTTGCGTGGAGTCGATACACGGACCCAGACCGGCATCAACATTCAGGAGGTCGCCGAGCCCTATATCCTCCGTCGAGCGGTCCGGCATCTGGAAAAGGGCCGCGTTGTGATCTTCGCCGCCGGCACCGGTAACCCCTACATGACCACCGACACCGCCGCGGCCCTGAGGTCGGTCGAGATCGAGGCCAACGTCCTGCTCATGGCCAAGTATGCGGTCGATGGCGTGTACGCCGAAGACCCGAACGAGAACCCCAACGCCGAAAAGCACGACTTCGTCACTTACCAGAAGGCGCTGGAGAGGCGACTCGGTGTGATGGACGCGACGGCCCTGTCCCTGTGCATGGAAAATCGTCTGCCGATCAGGGTTTTCGACATCACCGTTGAGGATAATCTCACCCGGATCATCACGGGCGAGTCCATCGGCTCCCTGGTGTCGGATATCCTCGTGGGCTGACTCCGGCGTAAACTGTTGGCCGCGGCAGCCGCGGGACCGCTGCCCACATTACTTATCAGGAGCGGGCAAGATGGCCATCGACGATGTGCTCAAGGACAGTGACGAGCGGATGGGCAAATCGGTGGAGTCGCTGAGGCGGGAGTTGACCACCATCAGGACGGGCCGTGCCAGCCCCGGGCTGGTCGAATCACTCGCCGTCAACTACTACGACACCCCGACGCCCCTGAACCAGTTGGCGACCATTACCGTCCCCGAGGCTCGCGTTCTGATGATTCAGGTATGGGATCGCACCGCGCTGGGCGACGTGGAAAAGGCGATCCTCGCCTCCGGCCTAGGCCTGACCCCAAACAACGACGGAGAGGTAATCAGGATCACCCTTCCCGTCCTTACCGAGGAGCGCCGCCGGGACCTGGTTAAGCTGGTGTCGCGCAAGACGGAAGATGGCCACGTCGCCGTCCGAAACATCCGTCGGGACGCCAATGAGGGGTTGAAACGGTTGGAGAAGGACGGCGAGATCGGCCAGGACGAAAGCCGCAGGGCACAGGAAGAGGTACAGAAGGTCACCGATCGGCGTATCGGTGAGATGGACGGCCTCAAGAAAGAAAAAGAGGCCGAGGTGCTCGAAGTCTAGGTGACCCCAAGATCACCGGAGTCGACGCCGACGAGGACCGTGTGGCCGGGGCCGGTGAAGTGAGCGAGACATGAGCAGTGAAGTCCCGACGCACGTAGCCATAATCATGGACGGCAACGGCCGTTGGGCGGGGGAGCGCGGCCTTGGCCGACCCGAGGGGCACAAGGCCGGCACAGAGAACGTGCGGCGCATCATCCGCGCCCTGGTGGAACGGGGTGTCGTCTATTTGACTATGTACGCCTTCTCCACCGAGAACTGGGACCGGCCGGACTTCGAGGTTCGCGCGCTCATGGAGTTGCTGGGTCGGTCTATCGAATCGGAGACGCCTGAGCTGCATGCCGAGGGAGTGAGGATCAGGCACCTGGGCCGTCTGGACAGGCTGCCCGAGCCCCTGCAGAGAGCTATCGAACGCAGCGTCGAACTGACCCGCTGCAACAACACCATCACCTTGAGTTTGGCCTTCGACTACGGGGGTCGGGAAGAGATCGTAGGCGCCGCACGCCGACTTATCGAGACCGGAACGGCCCCGGCGGACGTGACCGAGCAGGCGCTGGCGGCCGAGCTGTACACCGCCGGTATGCCCGACCCCGACCTGGTCATCCGCACCGCCGGCGAGATGCGCATGAGCAACTTTTTGCTATGGCAGTCGGCGTACGCTGAGTATTATTCCTCCGCGATGTTTTGGCCCGACTTCGACGAGGCCGAACTGGACCGGGCGCTCACCGAGTACCAGCGCCGCCAGAGGCGGTTCGGTCGCGTCGACGGGTCGACTCCGTCGAGGTCCTGACCCCCATGTGCCCGAGTGGGGCCGAGGCTGGGGGCTGGGCCGAAGCCGAGACGGACCGTGCCGACCTGTTTGGCCGCGACCGAGGCAACCTGGGCCGTCGACTGGCCTCCGTCGCCATCATTGTCCCTGTGGTCATCGCCGCCGTCTGGGCGGGAGGCATGTGGCTGGCGGCGTTGCTTGCCGCAGCCGCCGCGGTGGGTGCCTACGAACTTGTTGGACTGGCTGCCCGGGCCGGTTTCAGGCCGAGCGCTCCGTTGGCGGTGGCCTGGTCCGTCGGTCTAGTCGTCGCCGTTCATTTGCATGTCTCCGGTCACGCCCTCCCGGTTACGGTGGTTCCGGTGCTGGTCGGAGGCGCTGCCCTCTCCCTAGCGACCTTTGTGACCTTTGTGCCGCGCCGAGGACTGGCCGACGCAGGCGTCGACTATGTGGCCACGGCCGGCTCGGCCCTGCTGGCCGGTGGGCTGCTGTCGTTCGGATTGCTGCTGCGAGGCCTGGGAAATGGCAACGAGTGGGCCATCGCAATGCTATTGGTCATCGCGGCGGCGGACGTCGGCGGCTACGCTGTGGGAGTCCCGTATGGCAGGCACAAGATCTGGCCATCGATTTCGCCCGCCAAGTCTTGGGAAGGTGCTGCTGGGGGTTTGACGGCGGCGGTCGGTATCTCCATCGCGGCTATCGCATCCTTCGGGCTGCCAGTCTCGACGCTGGGGGCGGTGGGTCTCGGGGCATTGCTGTGGGTTGGTGCACTTGTCGGGGATTTTGCGGAGTCCGCACTCAAGAGGCGGGCGGGGGCGAAGGATTCGGGCGGCCTGATTCCCGGCCACGGCGGAATTTTCGACCGGCTGGACTCCATTGTCCTGAACCTAGTGCTCACTTACTATTTCGTCTTATGGGTCGCGACATGAAGGGCATTGCTGTGCTGGGCTCCACCGGCTCCATTGGTACTCAGACCCTCGACGTCGTACGGTGCTTCCCGGACCGGCTCAAGGTGGTCGGGCTAGCGGCCCGCCGATCGGTCGGGCTACTGGACGCCCAAGTGCGCGAGTTCGGTCCCAGACTGGTGTACTGCGAGGGCGATGAGCAAGAGCGGGCCAGGCTGCGGGCAAGCGGCTGCGTCGAGGCCACGCTGGAGGAGATGGTCCTCGACGACGAGGTCGATCTGGTTGTAACGGCGACCGTGGGAGATGTCGCGCTCGGCCCCACCATCGCCGCGCTAAAGGCTGGCAAGGCCATCGCCCTGGCCAACAAAGAGTCCATAGTGATGGCTGGTGAAATGCTGACCCTGCTGAGAGCCGAGCACGGCGGCTCACTGCTGCCGGTCGACAGCGAGCCAAACGCCATCTGGCAGTGCCTGCGCGGGGAGGACCGCACCATATCCCGCCTCTTCATCACCGCCTCGGGCGGAGCCATGCGTAACGCGACGCCCGAACAGTTGGCCACCGTGACGCCGGACGAGGCGCTCAGGCACCCGACATGGGTCATGGGCCCGAAGATCACCATCGATTCGGCCACCCTCATGAACAAGGCCTTCGAGGTCATCGAGGCAAAGTGGCTGTTCGACGTGCCCTGGGACGCCATAGAGGTCGTCATTCACCCGCAGAGCATGATCCACTCCATGGTCGAGTTCGACGACGGCTCGGTGAAGGCGCAGATCAGCCCGCCGGACATGAGGCTCCCGATCCAGTATGCGCTGCTGCACCCAGAGCGCCTGGCCAACATCGAGATAAACAAGTTCGACCCGGTGCTTACGGGCGCGCTGACGTTCGAGCGCTTGGAGGGTGACAGATATCCCTGCTTCGCCCTGGCGATGGACTACGGACGGCGGGGCGGTACCTGGCCGGCGGCCCTGTGCGGGGCGGACGAGATGGCGGTGGAGATGTTCCTGACGGGCAAGATGGCCTTTTCCGATATACCGGATGTGATTGCTCAAACGCTTGATGCGCACACTGCCATCGCCGATCCAACCGGGGACGAAGCGCTGGCGGCTGCCGACTGGGCCCGGGCTCATGTCGCCGATCTGGTGGCGGGTACCGGGGACCACGGCCCGCCGCGTGCCTGATAATAGGGATGGGCGAGCGCGGACCTTCTAATCCGTTGACTCCCAATAACATTTTTTTGGCAATACCGCTAACTGGGACCTCCCGGGGCCCGTTGCAACACCAGTGACCCATGCTTGATATCCCCTCCTGGCTCCTCATAATCCCTGTTCTCGGGTTCTTGGTGTTCATTCACGAGCTCGGGCACTTCGTGACGGCGAAGTGGTTCGGCATAAAGGTGACCGAATTCGGATTCGGGTTCCCCCCCAAGCTGTTCGGTTTCAGGTACGGGGAGACCACCTACACGCTCAACCTGATTCCGCTCGGCGGCTTCGTCAAGATGGTGGGGGAGGAAGATCCCACCGAGCCGCGCAGCTTCGCGCGACAGGACCGCTGGAAGCGCGCCATCGTGCTCGCGGCCGGCTCGTTGATGAACTTCCTCGTTCCGATCGTCGTCTTCACTATCCTGTTCATGCTTCCCCACGACAAGCTCGTGAGCAGTGAAGTCATGATCAACGGTATCGCTCCCGGATCGCCCGCCCAGACGGCGGGGCTGAGGGCCGGTGACACCATCCTCCAGATCGACGGCGAGCGGGTATACGAGCCGACGGACCTGATCGACATCGTCCGCGACAAGCGCGGTGTGCCGATCGAGCTGGTGGTGAGGCGGGGTGCGATCGTAACTGGCCTGGGCTCCTCGCCTGAATTTGCCACGACAGAGGCCGTCACCCTGGTACCGAGGATCGAGGCTCCAAGCCCGCTGGTGGTCGAGACCGTCACCGACCCCGAGACGCAGGTGTCGGTCAGAGACGCCCAGCGCTACAATCCGGAGGTGGAGGTCGGTGACAGGCTCGCGCAAGGTGTCATCGGCATCTCGATAGTGCTGGCCAACCCGGTTGTCCGTCCGGGAACCGAGCCCTTCTGGCGCGCCGTGCCACGGTCTTTCGGCACCATTAAAGACATACTGCTGTTCACCAAGGACGGCGTGACCCAGGGCCTCTCCTCGGGTGAGAACCCCGGCATCGCCGGGCCGATCGGTATCGCCCAGGCCACCGGTGAAGTGGTGGAAGAGCTTGGCTTTGCTTGGGTGTTCCAGCTCACGGCCCTGCTCAGCGTCAGCCTGGGCATTATGAATATTCTTCCAATTCCGGCCCTCGACGGGGGCAGACTGTTGTTCGTGGGCATCGAATGGGTCCGTGGCGGCAAGCGCATCTCCCCCAAGCGGGAAGGCCTAGTGCACATGATGGGCTTCATGGTGCTTATCGGCCTGATCCTCGCGGTCAGCTACTTTGACGTGGTGCGCATCTTGTCCGGAGGTAGCATCCTGCGTTAGCGTTGGCAGCGTGAGGCGCAGAGTTACCAAGCCGATACACGTCGGCGACGTCAAGATAGGCGGGGACGCCCCGGTCACGGTTCAGACCATGACCAAGACGGACACCCGCGACGTCGACGCCACCGTCCGTCAGATCGAAGAGGCCACCGAGGCCGGCTGCGACATTGTTCGCTGTGCCGTGCCGGACATGGAGGCGGCCGAAGCCCTGGCCGGTATAGTCGAGCGCGTCCGCATCCCCGTTGTCGCCGACATCCACTTCCACTACGAGCTTGCTCTTAAGGCGCTGGAGAGTGGGGTGGACTGCCTTAGGCTGAACCCAGGCAACATCCGCGCCCGGGAGAAGGTCGAGGCCGTCGTAAACGCCGCCAAAGACCGAAGCGTGCCCATCCGCATCGGCGTCAACTTCGGCAGCCTGCCCCCGGTGGGAGGCATCGGCGCAACCGGGGGCATTTCCCGCCACACCGACGGGGTGAACGAGCTTCCCAAAGGCGCGGACGTGGATCTGGGTCAGTTCAGCGTCGTCGATCACATGGTGGAGACGGGCCTGTGGGAGATCGGCATCCTCGAGGACCTGGACTTCGACCTGATCAAGATATCGCTCAAGGCCTTCGACATCGACACCACCATCAAGGCCTACCGGCGTATGGCCACGCTCGTGCCCTACCCCATGCACCTTGGGGTCACCGAGTCGGGCACGGCGAAGGCGGGCAGCATCCGCAGCGCCATCGGCCTCGGTGCGCTGCTCTACGACGGCATCGGCGACACCATACGTGTTTCGCTCTCCGACGAACCGACGGAAGAGATCTACACCGGCATCGAGATACTGAAGGCCCTCGACCTGCGCAAGGAGGGGGCCGTTCTGGTGGCCTGCCCCTCGTGCGGGCGCGCGGACGTCGACATCCGCAAGCTCGCCAACACCGTCGAGGAGTTGCTGCGCAAGACGAAAACATCCGTCAAAGTTGCCGTGATGGGATGTGAGGTCAACGGACCCGGCGAGGCCAAGGACGCCGACGTCGGCATCGCCGCGGGCGTAGGCCGGGCGATTATCTTCCGCAAGGGCAAAAAGTCCAGGATCGTCGAGGAGTCTGACATGCTCGACGGCTTGATGGCCGAGATCCACGAGGTCGAAAAAGAACTCGTTGCTGTCTAGCGAGGGATCCGGCACGGTCGTTCATGCCTCGCCCGCTGGCGCTTGTAAGCGCGTTCTCCTCGATCTCCGACTGAAAGCCCTATAAAAGGGCTATCCCGCTCACACCAAGCACGATCATCGCCACGGCGAAGGCCTTCATGGCAAGGGTCTCCCGGTCGAGCGGCTCGTTGAGCACGTTCCACCTTGGGGTGCTGAGCGCGGTGCTGAAGATCAGCACCCACACTGGAATTGTTCCAAAGAGCGTCGAGACGAGGGCGACCGGACCGAGATCGGTGGCTCGCACGAACATCGCCACCGCCAGCGGGAAGAGCACGATCTCGGCTGCGAAGAACATGGCCATCGGCGGCCATTTTCGAACCGACACCGCCATCTGCCGGGCAACGCTCGGTCGCAGATTCGGCGCCAACAACGGAACCAGCATGCCGAAGCGCAGCAGCCAGAATCCGGCCGACACCGACATGCCGGCGCTCAGGGACGCCTTTTGTAGCACCTGGCCGGTGGCCATTCCGGCCGCAGATACCAGCAGCAGGCCGAGCGAGGAGTCCACACGGAAACCGCCGCCGTCCGGTGTGCGACGAATGGAAACAAGCACGGTGCCCAAGACGACCAATACGATTGAGGTCCACTGCCAACTACCGAGCCGTTCGCCGAGGAAAGTGACCGCCAGCAGGGCCACGACGACCGGGGCCGCGTTCATGACCGGCCACACCCTCGACGCTTCGGAGTAGCGCAGGGCCCGGTACATCAGGTTCGCCGTCGACCCCCAGAGGAAACCGGCTCCCAGCATGAGCCACACGGCCCGCATGGGGGTGTCAGTTGGAATGGGAAAGAGGGGCACCAGCACGGCGGCGTGCGGAAGCATCGACAGTCCCAGCCAGGCCAGGAACTCGGTGGAAGAGTGCAGGTAGCGGCTCACAAGCTGTTTTTCCACGATACTGCCCACACCTACGAGCACGCTCGCGGATAAAGTGAGCCCTATCCAGTCCAATTAGTCATCCCGTTCTCCCTGACCATCCGTCTAGATTATGAACGACCTGTTGTAGGTGCAAGGCCAATGTCGCCCCCGCGGCCACCGGCGTGAGAAGATGCCTCGATCCACTACCCTGACTCAAGCAGATGGAGGGACCGTGCGCGTCTCCAAACTCTTCGGGAAAACCCAGCGTGAGGACCCGGCCGAGGCCGAGCTTGCAAGCCATAAGCTCATGCTTAGGGCGGGCATGATCCACCAGGTCGGTTCCGGCATCTACAGCTACCTGCCGCTGGCCTGGCGCTCGCTGCGGAAGATCGAGCAGATCATCCGTGAGGAGATGGACGCCGCCGGTGGTCAGGAGGTGCGCCTCTCCGTGCTTCAACCCAGGGAGATGTGGGACGCCACCGGCCGCACCGAGGCGTTCGGCGATGACCTGTTCACGCTCCAGGACCGGCGAGACCGCACCCTTGTAGTGGCCCCCACGCACGAGGAGGAGTTGACCGGCATGGTCAAGGCCAACGTTGACTCCTACCGCGACCTGCCGAAACTCCTTTACCAGATACACACCAAATTCCGCGATGAGCCCCGGCCACGGGGCGGCCTGATAAGGGTGCGCGAGTTCGACATGAAGGACGCCTACAGTTTCGACGCGGGCGAGGAAGGTCTGTCGCGGAGCTATGACCGCTTAGTCGAGGCGTATAAGACGATCTATCGACGCTGCGGCATGGAGGTCGTCCAGGTCGAGGCGGACAGCGGCGCCATCGGCGGCAAGGACTCCCACGAGTTCATCCTGCTATCCGATTCCGGAGAGGACACGGTGGTGGTGTGCGAGACCTGCGGTTACGCCGCCAACATGGAGAAGGCAGTCTTTCGCAAGATTCCCAACTCGGCCGAAGACCTGGCCGTGTTGGAAGAAGTCCAAACTCCCGGCGTTTGCACCATCGAGGAGCTTGCCGAGTTTGTAGGGATACCGGAGTCCAAGACGATCAAGGCCGTCTTTTACTCCATGAACGACGATATGGTGATCGTCGCCATTCGGGGCGACCTAGAGGTGAACGAGACCAAACTAGCTCGTGCAGCGGGGGGCGCCGAACTGAGACTCGCCACACCGGAGCAGGTGAAGGCGGCGGGTCTAGTTTCCGGCTCGGCCTCGCCTGTCGGTCTCTCAGGCATAAAGGTTATCGTCGACGACTCCATCAAGTTGGGTGCCAACTTCGTCGTCGGTGCCAACAAGGACGATTATCACCTGCTGAACGCCAACTACCCGCGCGACTTTAAGGCCGACGTCGTCGCCGACATCGCGCTGGCGCAGGAAGGCTACGAGTGCGCCGATTGCTCGGAAGGCAAGATGGCAGCCCGGCGGGGCATCGAGGTGGGCCACGTCTTCAAGCTGGGCACCGGCTACAGCGAGACCATGGGAGCATCGTTCTCCACCGAGGAGGACGACCAGCGACCGGTGACGATGGGCTGCTACGGCATCGGCCTGGGTCGGGTGCTGGCCGCGGCCATCGAACAGCACCACGACGAGCGGGGCATCGTCTTCCCCGCGACGATCGCACCCTACCATGTCTACCTGGTGTCGCTGAATGCCGACAAACCGGGAGTGGCGGAGGCCGCCGAGGCGCTGGAATCGGAGTTGGAGGCATCGGGGATAGAAGTGCTGTACGACGACCGCGCCGAATCGCCCGGTGTCAAGTTCAACGACGCCGACCTGATCGGCCTGCCCGTCCGGGTAGTGGTGAGCCCTCGTAACCTCAAAGATGGTGTCGTGGAGATCAAGGCGCGAAATGCGGGAAAAGCCGTCAAAGTGCCACATGCTGAAGCAGCGGAATCGATAAAAAGGACGCTCGCTGATTTAGGCGTTTAGCCGTCTACTAGAGTGATCGCCGCGCACCACAGCGCCGGTCCATCGACATCGCCGCTCTCTACTTGGCGTCCACCGGAGGGCGCACGGCCCGCGAGCTATGTGGTAAGGAGACGGATAACCACCCCGGAGACCCGCTGACCGACGCCAGGGACTGACGGCTTCGGCAATCCAGCGAGAAAACGGCCCGATACCTGCCGGGCCATTCGCTTTCACGGGCGGTTCCCGGGTCTTGGGCGGACTTGGGACACGGGGGGGTCGTTGAAATTGCCACCTCGCGTAACCCGTCCAAACCCCGATGTTGACGTTGACTCACCTGTTTGCTTAACCCATACTTACCTCGTAACTAAGATGATACTTAGCGGGCTCAATCTTGCCCGCTGAAAGAGGAAACAGGTGTCGAATTTAAGGATATGGGTAACGGGTTTGATGGTGATGGCGATGCTGCTGATGGCGGCGGCGTGTTCCAGCGAGGAGGCGGCAAAGGGCGATCAGAAAGTCGCCCCGCAGTCTGAGGCGGCAGCCGATGTGAGGAATCTGGTGATTTATTCGGGCCGCAGCGAGTCTCTCGTCGGCCCGATCATCGAACAGTTCGAAATCTCCACCGGTGTGCAAGTGTCGGTCAAGTACGGCAGCACAGGCGAGATAGCCGCCACCCTGCTGGGAGAGGGCTCCAGCACCCCGGCCGATATCTTCCTCGCCCAGGACCCCGGTGGCCTTGGCGCTGTTGCGAAAGCGGACATGCTGGGTGAGTTGTCGGCCGAGCTGCTGGAGCAGGTTCCCGATTGGACGCGATCTCCCGACGGTTTGTGGGGCGGGATATCCGGCCGTGCCCGCACGGTCGTCTACAACACCGAGAGCAGTGACCCCGCAGAACTGCCTTTAACACTCGAGGGCTTTACCGACCCGGTGTGGAAGGGTCGCATCGGTTGGGCCCCGACCAACGACTCGTTCCAGGCGATGGTGACGGCGATGCGAGTCATGTGGGGCGAAACCCTGACTCGCCGGTGGCTGACCGCAATACAGACCAATGAACCGCAGGTCTACCCAAAAAACACGCCGATCGTCGCCGCCACAGCAGCGGGTGAGGTGGATGTGGGACTTGTCAACCATTACTACCTGCACCGCTTCCTTGCAGAACAGGGAGATGGATTCACTGCGCGTAATCACCACCTGTCCGGTGGCGGTCCGGGGTCCATGGTTCTGGTGGCGGGCGCAGGGATGCTGGCGGTAGCCAAGAACAGTGCCAATGCCGGGTTGTTCATCGACTTCCTGCTGTCTACGGTCTCACAGCAGTACTTCGCCAGCCAGACCTACGAGTACCCACTGGTCGAGGGGGTGACCCTGAGCCGTGTGCTGACGGCTTCTACCGACATCAACATCCCCGATATCGACATGGCGGACCTTGCCGATCTCTCAGGCACCCAGGCATGCTCCGGGACCTCGGGATAACCCCTTAGTGGCAGACGGCGTTATTGGCAACTAACTCAACCCTTCCTGCCGCCTCGTGCGGAGGGATGAAAGCCTCGATATGGAGCGGGGAACACGGCCTGAGCCTACCCCCGTTCTCTCTGCTCGCCCCGGCGCTGGCCGTGGGCGTGGCCATGCTCGTCCCTCTCGCGTACCTGCTGGTGCGCAGCGTCGGGGCGTCGGAGGACGCCTGGGACCTGCTGTTCCGAGCCCGCACAGCGGCGACGCTGGGGCGTACCGCACTTCTTGTGCTTACCGTGACCGGCTTTTCGGTGCTCGTTTCCGTGCCGATCGCATGGCTAACGACCAGGACCGACCTGCCGCTACGCCGACTCTGGACCGTACTGACCATCCTGCCGCTGGTCATCCCAAGCTACGTCGGTGCGTTCCTGTTCGTCTCCGCGCTCGGTCCAAAGGGCCTGTTGCAGCAAGGCCTTGCCGCACCCTTCGGGGTCGACAGGCTGCCGGAGATCTACGGGTTCCCGGGCGCCACTATGGCGCTTGCGTTGCTCAGCTATCCGTATGTCCTGCTCATCGTGCGGTCGTCGATGGCCGGGATGGACCCGGCGATGGAGGAGTCGGCCCGGAGCCTGGGAAGAGGCCCCACCAAGACCTTCCTCACGGTGACGGTGCCGCTGCTGCGCCCCGCCATCGCCGCCGGCTCGCTGCTGGTCGCGCTCTACGTGCTTAGTGACTTCGGAGCCGTCTCCCTGATGCGCTACGAGACCTTCACCTGGTCCGTATACCAGCAGTATCAGGGCGCCTTCGACAGGTCGATCGCCGCCGTTCTCTCCCTGGTGCTCGTCGGCCTAGCCATAGCCGTCCTGTCGCTGGAGCAGTGGACGCGTGGCAGGATGCGGTTCCACCGTAGCGGGGTGGGCGCGGCACGTGAGTTGAGCCGGGTCCGGCTCGGCGGATGGTGCTGGCCCGCCCTGGTCTTTTGCGGCGCCCTAGTCGCCTTCGCACTGGTGCTGCCGACCTCGGTTCTGCTGTACTGGCTGGCCAGGGGGGCCGACGCCGGCGGGACGTTCAACGGCCTGTGGCTGGCGGCGCGCAACTCCCTGTATGGCTCCGGCTTAGCGGCGCTGCTGGCAGTGGCGGCGGCGTTGCCTGTAGCCGCACTGGTCGTGCGCTACCCCGGCCGCATATCCCGTGCGCTCGAAGGGATCAGCTTCGTCGGGTACGCGCTGCCGGGAGTCGTGGTGGCACTTTCGCTTGTGTTTTTCGGAGCCAACTACGCCCGCACCTTCTACCAGACGATCTGGCTGCTGGTCTTCGCTTACGTCGTTCTCTTCTTCCCGGTCGCCTTGGGTTCCGTTCGTTCGACCATGGCGCAGGTGAGTCCGTCGTTGGAGGAGGCGGCGAGGAGCTTGGGCAGGACGCCGGCACGGACCGTTTTCGCTGTGATACTGCCGCTGGTGCGCTCTGGTGTAATCGCGGGCGCGGCCCTAGTGTTTCTGGTCACCATGAAGGAGCTGCCGGCGACCCTGATCCTCGGTCCGTTGGGCTTCAATACCCTCGCCACTCAGGTGTGGTCCGCCTCGTCCGAGGCCTTCTTCGCAAAAGCGGCGGCCCCGGCCCTTTTGCTCGTATTGCTGTCGTCCGTTCCAACCGCGGTGTTGGTGCTGCGCTTCGGAGGCTCTCGAAGATGAGACCCTCCGGGCCTGTAATAGATTGCGAGGGTGTTTCCAAGAGCTATGGAGACGCGGTTGCTGTGGTCGATGCCACGCTCCGGGTCGACGCCGGTGAGATAGTCTCGGTCCTCGGCGCTAGCGGGTGTGGCAAGACCACTCTGTTGCGGTTGATCGCCGGGTTCGAGCAGGTCGATTCCGGTACCATCGCCATTGCGGGCGAGCGGGTGTCGACACCGACCTTCAGCATGCCCCCTGAACGTCGAAGGGTCGGGATGGTCTTCCAGGACTACGCACTGTTTCCCCACCTGACTGTGGCCGCCAACATCGGCTTCGGCGTGGATGGCCTGCCGCGGGTTGAGAGACGTGCGCGGGTCGAAGAAACCCTAGAGCTGGTGGGTCTGTCGGACTTGGGGCACCGCTATCCGAACGAGCTGTCGGGCGGACAGCAGCAGAGGGTGGCGGTCGGGCGGACCCTCGCCCCCAGGCCTGTCGCCGTGCTACTGGACGAGCCGTTTAGCAACCTGGATGTGGGAATGCGATCGGGCGTGAGCGGTCTGGTCGAGGAGATTTTACGGGGCAGGGGAGTGGCAACGGTGATCGTTACCCACGACCGGGAGGAGGCTTTTTCCATGGCCGACAGGGTGGCGGTGATGAACGAGGGGCACATCGAGCAGGTCGATGCGCCCGGCGCCGTTTTCCGTTCCCCCGCAACGCCGTTCGTGGCGCGCATTACCGGCACCGCCGATTTTCTCCGCGGTCAGATCGTCGACGGCCGGGCGGTTACCGAGATTGGGCGTTTGCAATGGACCGGGCCGGGAGACAACGGTGCCGGGTCGGCTGTTTCGCCTGTGGAGGGAGACATTATCGACGTGCTCGTCCGCCCTGACGACTTCCTGGTTCTCCCCAACCCAGGCGGTACGTCGAAGGTCCTGGCACGAGAGTACCGGGGCGCCGCGGTAATCCTTGTCGTGGAGCTGGCCTCCGGCGCCACCGTGCGCTGTCGGCAGGGCCCCTACTCGGATCTGCCGGTGGGGACCGCCGTCGACCTGGCCCCGTCGCGGACTGTGCCGTTCGTCGTGTTCGATTCGGAGCTACAAGACGGCGGTATCGAGTAGGAACGGCTCGATCGCCCGGATAAAGCCCGCCGGGTTGTCCCCTGGGACCAGGTGCCCGGCCTCCTCAACGGTTACAGCCGTTGCATCGGGAATGCGACGGACCATCTCGGCGACGGACTCCGGACTCACAATGTCGCTGTCAGCTCCCCTTACCACCAGCGTGGGACAAGCCACCGACTCCAGTGTGCTCCAGAGTTCGTTCTCCTGCTCCGGCCCCGTCTCGGGTCGACCCTCCGGCCGACGCATCGCCGGGTCGTACTTCCACGACCACCGGCCGTCTCCCATCCGCCTAGCGTTGCGTAAGACACTGCCCAGGAGTTGCTCTTGGGTACGTCCGGGACGGAATAGCCGCACGGCATCCACCATCTCTTCCAGCGAGCCAAAGTAGTCGTCTCCCTCGACAAACCCGCGAACCCGGCTGACACCGGCCCGCTCGACTCTGGGCGCGATATCGACGATGACCAGTGATCGCACCAGTTCGGGCCTGGCGGCCGCCAGCATGTAACCGACCGTGCCCCCCAGCGACAGGCCCACGAGCGAGGCCGAACTTAGTCTGAGATGGTCCATTACCCCCACCACATCGGCGAGCATTGTCTCTCGCCGGTAGTCTTTCGTGGGCGACCAGTCCGAGTCCCCGTGGCCGCGCAGGTCGAGGGCTACCACACGGAACCTGCCGCACAGCGCCAGGGAGCCGAAGTCGAAACTGTGGCCGCTCTGGGCGAAGCCGTGCAGCAGCAGCACGGCGGGACTGTCTTGGTCGCCCCAATCGAGATAGTGGAGCCGCAGGCCGCCGATCTCGACGAACCCATCCTCGGGTAGCGTTTCGGATTCGAACGGCACGCCCATGCGACGGGCGGCCCCGTGCAGGCCCGACAGGCCCGAATGTCTCAATTCGACCGACTCGTCCTCGTTCAGGTTCTGGGGCTCAGGGTCCGGTGGCGGTCTTCCAGAAACTTCAGCATCTCCTTCGCCTTGCCCTCCACCGAGCCTGGTTTCGACTCCCCGCCCTGGTCGGCCGCGGGCGGAAGCTCGGGCACGGTGAGCCTAACCGTCATGGGTGAATCCTGCTTGCACAGCAGGGTGATCTCGCTGCCACCGACGCGGACCAGGTCCCCGCTCTTGAGGGGTGGTCGCCGTTGCTCAGGCTGACGCGGTCGACGAAGGTCACGTTGGTGCTGTTGAGGTCTCGGACGACGAATCCACTGGCCGTGTCCATGATCAGCATGAGGCGGCGAGAGATGCTGGAGTCGTCGACAACACGTCGTTGTCGCTGCGATGGCCGATTGTGACGGCGAGTCCACGCAGAGCGATGAACCGGCCGCTCTGGGGTCCACCCTGTATCAGAATCATCACCTGTCCAGTTTCGGACATCGTTCAATCCAGTGGAGGTGAGTGTGGCCGCGCGCGCGTTACCGGCACCATCACCGGCCGGACGCCCCGGCGGCCTCGCGGCCAATTGTAAACGATTGGGGCTCGTCCGCCCCCAAGCCCCTGATCGAACGGCTCGCAAGTGCCGGGCCGAAGGCGAAGCCGGTCACCAACAGTCCGCCTATCGCAACGGAGGCCGGGGCGCCGATGTAGTTGGCGATCAAACCCGCCTGTAGTCCTCCCAGCAGCATCACGCTCCAGCTAATGCCGTACAAAGCCATCACCCTGCCCCTCAGGCGGTCCGGGACCATGCCTTGGAGGGCGGCCATGATGGAAACCATGTACGTGGACGTGAACAGGCCGGTCGTAAACATCAGTCCGATGGCGAGCGGGTAGGAGCTCACGTACCTAGCGGTGAGAGCGAAACCGGCCACGGAGAGCCCGCTGAGCGCCGCCCCACCGACCACTAGGATGCCCGAGCCTTTCAGGCGTCCCCGGGTCGCCATCCACAGGGTCACGGTGAGACTGCCCACGCCCGTCGCAGCCAGCAGCACGCCCTGGCCCCGGGCGCCCACGTCGAGGATGTCAACGGCGAACACGGGCATGAGTATCAGATACCCACCGCCGAAGAAACTGGAGAACATGACCATGCCGATGAGGAATCTGAACTCCGGCCGCTTGCGCACAAAACCAAAGCCCTCCACTAGTTGCCCGGCTGCGGTTTTCTGGCCTGTGGCGACGCCCTCGTCGTTTGCTTCCGGATTGGTTGCGGGAGGCTCCGATTGAAGGAGTGGCCGAACGCCCAGCAGCAAAGTGGCCATGACGCCGAACCCGACGCCGCCGATCACGAAGACGACGGATGTGGTGGTCAGCGCGATGAGGAAGCCGGCGGCGGCCGGGGCGGCTACCCGCATCCCCTGCCACACGGAGGCGTTCAGCGCCACGGCGCTCGTCAGGTCCCTCCTGTCCACCAAGCCGGGGTAAAACGCCTGCCGCGCGGGCATGTCGAACGCACTGACGGATCCGGCAACCCCGGCGACGATGAGAATGTGCCACAGCCTCACCGCGTCCCAGAAGTCGAGTGCGGCCATGACTCCTGCCAGCGCGACGAGAATCACCTGTGAGCCGAGGATTAGCTTGCGTCGGTCGATACGGTCCGCATATACTCCGCCGGCGAACGTCAACACGAACGCGGGAACTGCGTTCGCCGTACCCACAAGGCCGAGATAAAGGGGCGAGGGGCTGATCTGGTACACCAGCCAGAGCTGGGCGAAGTAGACGAGGTTGTAGCCCGCTACCGAAGTCACCGCGCCCGTCCAGTAACGCCGGTACGGCGCGTACGACAGGGCGGGTAGTCTGGGTACCCGGCGGTTGGCTGCTCTGGGAGCCTCGCCCTCGCGAGTGGAGGTCATGTGCGATGGCCGGGTCAAATCGCCGGCTATTCGACGGTGACCGACTTGGCCAGGTTCCTAGGCTGATCCACATCGCAGCCGCGCCGCACACCTATGTGGTAGGCGAGCAGTTGCATGGGCAGCGCCATGACGATCGGGCTCAGCATCGGTGAACTGGCCGGGATGGTCACTATGTCGTCTGCTGCGCCGTCCAGGTCGTTGGCGTCTTCGGTGGTAATCGCTAGGACACGGCCGCCCCGCGCGCAGATCTCGTTGACGTTGCTGAGCATCTTCTCGTACAGCTCGCCGGACGGCATCAGCGCGACAACGGGCATCCGCCTGTCGATCAGGCTTATCGGCCCGTGCTTCATCTCCCCCGCCGGGTACCCCTCGGCGTGGATGTAGCTGATCTCCTTGAGCTTCAGCGCCCCCTCCATCGCCAGGGGGTAGTTGAGGCCCCGACCCAGGTAGAGGAAGTTGTCGTACTCGGCGTACTTTCTGGCCAGGTCGGCGAACCGGTCCTGCCGGGCGAGCATCTCACCGAATATCTGAGGGAGCCGGGCCAGCTCAGCCACCGCCTCAGCTCCCAGGCCGTTGTCGGCGACGCCGCGGACGCGTCCCAGGTGCAGGGCGATCAGATAAAGAGCAGTGAGCGAGCATACGAACGTCTTTGTGGCGGCCACGCCGACCTCCGCACCGGCTCGTATGTGGAGCGTGGCATCGGCGATCCTAGTGGTCTGCGTACCCTCGTAGTTCGATAGCGTGATCTGTTTTGCCCCCTTGGACCGGGCCTCCTCCATGGCTGCTAACGTGTCGGCGGTCTCTCCCGACTGGCAGATCGAGATCACCAGCGTGCGTTCGTCGATTACCGGATCGCGGTAACGGAACTCAGAGGAATTGTCGACTTCGGTGGGGAGCTTTGCCATCTGCTCAAGCCACATGCGGCCCACCATGGCGGCGTGCAGGCTAGTCCCCATGCCGATCAGAACCGCCCTGCGCACGGTCCTGAGGTCGTCGCCGGAGATGGGAAGCTCGCCCAGTCGGATCTGGCCTTTGTTAAAAGAGACCCGTCCCCTCATCGTGTTGATCACGGCCTCCGGTTGCTCGTTGATCTCCTTGAGCATGAAGTGCTTGTAGTTACCCTTCGCGGTAGATATCTGGTCCGCGGGCGCTCTGGTAACCGGTTTGGTTATGTGTGTTCCGTCGAGTTTGGTGAAGGCGGCGCCCTCGGGCGTTATCATCGCGACCTCGCTACCGCCGAGATAGGAGACGGAGCGAGTGTGTGGCACGATGGCCGTCAGGTCCGAGGCAACCATCGTCTCCTCCTCACCCATGCCGACTACCAGGCCTCCAGCGTGGCCCAGCCTGAGTGCAACGAGAAGGCCGGGTTGGTCCGCCGACATGGCCACCACCGCGTTGGCGCCCCTCAGCCGTCCTGCGGTGGCCCTGGCGGCTTCGGCTAGGTCCATGCCCTCGGACATGTAAAACTCGATCAGGTGAGGGATGCACTCGGCGTCAGTCTCGGACGAGAAGGCGAAGCCGCTGCGAGACAGCTCGTCGCGCAGGTCGGCGTAGTTCTCCACGATGCCGTTTTGAACTACTACGATCTTTCCGCTCCGGCTCCGATGAGGGTGCGCATTGCGCTCGATCGGGGCGCCGTGCGTCGCCCACCGGGTATGGCCTATGCCGCAATTGCCGCTCGGCATATTCGGCTCAACCAGCGCCCGCAGCGCGGACAGCTTGCCGGGCGCCCTGACGACCGTCAGTTTGGTGTCGCCCGTGGCTCGGGCGACAGTCATGCCCGCGCTGTCATAACCCCTGTATTCGAGCGCCGCCAACCCCTCCAGGATAAGAGGGGCGGCGGGTCTTGGGCCGGTGTAGCCGAATATGCCGCACATTGCGCTAGTTCACAGCCGCCGTGAGCTCGGGCTTGGTCACCGGAACTTTGCCGTATACGCCGCGGTATTCAGGAGGCAGCAGCATGGCGATACGCTCCATCATCATCTTCGTCAGCGACGTCAGGACCTCCCTGTTGGGCCGTCCCTCGATGAGGGGCAGGGTGAACGGTTTGCCTATGTTCACCCTTATGCGAGCGTTGGGGAAAAACACGTTAGCCCAGGTTCCGAAGCCCTCGGTACCAGTGATCCCCACCGGGAGGATGGGTGCCTGCGAGACGAGGGCGATGTGTGTCGCACCGTCGCGCGCCCTGCGCATGCCGCCCGGACTGCGCGTGCCCTCGGGGAACAGCACCAGAGTGCCGTCGTTGTTGAGCAGGTCCACGGTCCAGCGATATGCCGACACGTCGACGCCGTCGCGGTTGAGAGGGTGGCCCCCATAGCTCCTGATCAACCTTCCCGCGATCGGATGGTTGAACAACTCTTTTTTTGCCAGGAAGCGGGGTCGCCTCGGGATGGCCGCCCCGATGAATGAAGGGTCGGACTGCGACAGGTGGTTGGAAACGACGATGAGCGGCCCACCCGGCGGGACGTTTTCGACCCCCGCCACCCCCCAGTCGGCGATCACGCGAACCGCACCACGCTGCAGGAAGTCACAGAAAGGGTAGAGGATTTCCATGGGTGGAATCAAAGGGGCCCAATCAACTCCTGAATCCTTCCAACCACCTGGTCGATCCGGAGCCCGTCCGTGTCGACTGTCACGGAGTCTACGGCGGGCCGGAGGGGCGAGTCTGAGCGCTCGGAGTCAATCTTATCACGCAGGGCAATGTCTTCAGCCAATCTTGACGGGTCACGCAGGTCGCCCTTTCTCCTCAACTCGTCATGCCTGCGCCTGACGCGGACCGTCAAGGAGGCCTCCAGAAACATCTTTACGGGGGCGTCCGGGAGAACCACGGTGCCGATATCACGTCCCACCATCACGATGCCCGTCGGGCCGTCTTGTGCCACCCTCCGCTGTTGTGCCACCAGCGCTCGGCGCACGCCGGAGACCTCCGACACCCGCGACACCCGTGACTCCACCTCGGGCGTGCGCAGGAACTCGGTGACGTCCTCGCCGTCCACAGTTAGCGACTGCTCACCGTCCTCTAGGTTCACCCGGATGTCCATGTCCTCGGCCAAGGCGGTCAGCGCCGTCTCATCTTCCAGGGAAACTTTGCGGGCGATGGTCGTCCAGGCCACGGCTCTATACATGGTGCCGGTGTCTAAAAAACGTGCGCCCAGGCGTCGGGCCAGCACCCGGCCGACCGCCGTCTTGCCCGATGCCACCGGGCCGTCGATGGCGACCTGTAGCGTCATCGATGATTCCCTTTGCGGCAACTGGGACGACGTCTGGGACACAGTCTGGCCAAGCGGGAGGCTTCGTAGGTAGACCTGGGGTAGACTCGGTTGTCGACAAGTATCGACATGGAAAGCACAGACGCATTAGAACCGGTCGAGCGCCGGATAGACCTGCTGGAGGACGAGAAGGTTCTTTTCGAGTGCGACCACGTGGTCCTGACCAATCTGCGCCTCATGGCCGATTGGTCGGGCGACCGGGCCAGGTCCGTCGTCCCGGTCAAGGAAGTCGACGGGGTGCGGAGCCTCGACGGCGGGCAGGAGAGCAGGCTTGGTTCCGGCATCAAGGTGCTGGGAGTCGGGGCGGTCCTGATGGCGTTGCAGATTCTGTTAGATGAGTTCGCCATAACGTCCAGCACCAACATCGGACTAAACATCTTCAATATTCTTCTTTTCGCCATTGCCGCGGTTGGGCTGGGAGTCGGCGTCCACCTGACAGTCACTAGCCTGGTCCGGGTCAAGCCGCATACTTCGCTGTTGTTCGTCCGCTTCAAGCACAAAGATATTCGCGTGTCCTTCCCCGGCCGGCAAAACGAGGACGCCGACAGGCTACTGGTGGCCTTTAATCGGCAGAAGCGCGCCCTTCCGTTCTAGCTGCCAGGCTCAACTCCGGACCCGCCCGGCCATTACCCTCTAGCCCCTACCAAGATAATCCTGCTGGTAGGGCATTACTATCGCCTCGAGCACGGTGGCGTGGGCGGGCAGGGCGGCCATGGCCAAGGCGATGCTGGCCATCTCGTCGACGCTCATCCTGGGCTCGCCTTCGATCGCGGACTGCCGGAACTCGACGGAGGTGTTGCCCGGGTGCAGGCAACTCGCCGAGACGTTGAACGCCCGTCCCTCCAGTGCCGTCGACCTGGTCAGTCCGACCAGCCCGTGTTTGGACGTCACGTAAGGAGCGGAGTTCATGCGGGGCATCTGGGCGGAGATGCTGCCGATGTTGATGATCCGTCCGCCCATCTGCTTCTTCATGATCCGCATCGCCTGGCGCGTGCACAGGAACACCCCGGTGAGGTTGACGCCGATCACCTTTTGCCAGGCATCGAGGGAGATGTCTTCGATCGGTCCGCCGTCGAAGGCGCCAGAGTTGTTGACTAGTATGTCGAGCCTGCCGAAACGGTCGATCACGGTCTCGAAAAGCGTCTTCACTTGCGCTTCGTCGGTGACATCCGTCGGCACCGTCTCGACCGCGGAACCGAGCCCTCTAAACTCTTCGGCTGCAGAGACGAGGTACTCCTCGCGCCGCGCCGCTATCATCAGGTTGGCGCCCTCACGTGCGAATGCTCGACCGATGCCCTTGCCGATGCCCGTGCCCCCTCCGGTAATGAGGGCGATTTTGCCGTTCAATTGACCCATTGGCTTCTCCCGATTTTCCCCGTGGCGTAGCGGGGCGTATAGTCCTCCACCGCTGCGACAGTTAACGGTTAACCCGGGCAAAAGTCAACTTGCCTGCCGGGCCGGCCGACCGTACATTGGGAGACGAAAAGTCGGAGCGATATAATCGAAGAAGAGACCTCCCCCGGGCCGAGATGGCGAAGCGGGTTGAGGAGACCAGACATAGGAGCTTAGACGCGGAATGACATACATCATCACGGAGCCTTGCGTGGACGTTCTCGACCGGGCGTGCATCGACGTCTGTCCGGTGGATTGCATATACGAAGCTCCTGAGCACAAGATGCTGCTCATTAGCCCTGAAGAGTGTATCGACTGCGCGGCCTGTGAGCCGGTATGCCCGGTGGTTGCGATCTTCGCTGAAGACGACGTACCTGAAGACCAGGACAAGTTCACGGATCTGAACTACACGTATTTCGGTCAATCTCGCTAGGCGTTTCGCTCCATCAGCCGATGGCCGACCGTCGCCGTCGCCGTGACGACATCGTTGATCAAGGCCCCGGCGGGTCGACTCGCCCAGGCCGTTTTTTCGCCGGCGCTCTTGTCGGCAATTAGTGCATCCGAGAGGAAAGATGGTCCAGATAGAGTCGACGCTCCATTTTGTCAGTGACGCCTACGAGAAGATGCAGGCCAGGCTGGCGGCGGTCAGGCGTCGCGTCGCCGGGCCGCTGACCCTCGCTGACAAGGCGCTCCTGTCACACCTCGACGACCCTAACGGCGCGGAACTGGTGCCCGGCGAGAGCTACCTGCTGCTGCGGCCCGACCGGGTGGCGCTGCAGGACGTGCTGGGTCAGACGGTGATGCTCAACTTCATGCAGACCGGGATATCCCGGGTCGCCGTACCGACAACGGTCCACTGCGACCACCTCGTCCAGGCTCGGGTGGAGGGCGCCTCCGATCTCCTGCAATCCAGGGAGGAGAATGACGAAGTCTACGACTTCCTGCGCGCCGCCTGCGCTAGGTTCGGGGCCGGCTTCTGGGCTCCCGGTGCCGGCATCATCCACCAGGTGGTGCTGGAGAACTACGCCTTCCCCGGCGTCCTCATGATCGGCACCGACTCGCACACACCTAATGCAGGCGGCCTGGGAGCGTGCGCGGTGGGCGTGGGCGGAGCGGACGCCGTCGAGGTGATGGCCGGCCTGCCCTGGGAGCTTCTTCACCCTAGGCGCATCGGTGTCAGGCTGACCGGGACGATGAACGGCTGGACGGCGCCGAAAGACGTCATCGTAAAGCTGGCTGGTGAATTAACTGTCTCGGGCGGCACTAACTCGATCATAGAGTATTTCGGATCGGGCACGGCCTCGATCAGTTGCACGGGCAAAGCGACCATTACCAATATGGGCGCCGAACTCGGAGCGACCACCTCTATGTTCCCCTATGACGAGCGCATGGCCACCTATCTGGCGGCGACGGGGCGAGGGAAGCTCGCCGGGCTGGCGAACGCCAACCGGGAAATGCTCCGAGCGGACCGGGAGGTCGAGGAAAAACCCGAAAAGTTCTTCGACCGGGTGGTGGAGATCGACTTGTCCAGGCTGGAGCCGCACGTGGCCGGCCCCCATTCGCCGGACCGGGTGCGTCCCATATCCCGGTTGTCGGCTGAGGTCGCCGACGCCGAAAACGGCTTCGTGGACGAGATCGCGACCGCATTGATAGGTAGCTGCACCAACTCCTCGTACGAAGACATGAGCCGTGTGGCCGACCTAGCCGACCAGGCCGCCGCCCACGGCGTAACGTGCGGCATCGATTTGTGGGTCACCCCCGGCTCCGAGCAGGTGCGCGCGACACTTGAGCGAGACGGGCAACTCGACTCTCTTTCCAAGATAAACGCCACCACCCTCGCCAACGCCTGCGGCCCGTGTATAGGCCAGTGGAGGCGGGAGAAGGTGCTCGATGGCGTGCCCAACACCATCGTTACGTCCTACAACCGTAATTTTCCCGGGCGCAACGACGGCCGTTCCGAGACGATGAACTTCATCGCCAGCCCGGAGATCGTCGTGGCGCTCACACTGGCTGGTCGCCTGAGCTTCAATCCTCTGTCGGATTCGCTGACGGGAGAGAGCGGCGAACAGTTCATGCTGGAGTCGCCCAAGCCAGCGCCCGAGGTGCCGTCCGCTGACTTCACCCGCGGTCAGGAGTACTATGCGGCCCCTCCCCGGGACGGATCACGCATTGCGATCGCTGTCGACCCCGACAGCGATCGCCTGCAGGTCCTCACCCCTTGGGAGCCATGGGACGGCAAGGATTTTTTAGAGCTTCCGGTTCTACTGAAGACAAAGGGCAAGACTACCACCGACCACATCTCGCCCGCCGGGCCCTGGCTGCGGTTCCGAGGCCACTTGGAGAAATTCAGCGACAATATGTTTATGGGCGCCATCAACGCCCAGACCGGCGATGCCGGCACCACCCTTAATCAGTTAACCGGGGAGGCCGGCGTATCGGTCTCACAGGTCGCCAGGGCCTACAAGGCCGCTGGGCTCCGGTGGGTTGTGGTGGGGGACCACAACTACGGTGAGGGCAGCAGCCGCGAGCATGCCGCGCTATCGCCCAGGCTTTTGGGTGGGGCGGCCGTAATAGCGCGGGACTTCGCCAGGATCCACGAGTCGAACCTGAAAAAGCAAGGACTGTTGCCGCTGACCTTCGTCGACCCGGCCGACTACGACAGGGTGCATGAGACGGACCGAATCAGCCTGCTGGACCTAGCGAGTCTGGCGCATGGCAAGCTGGTCCGGTGCGTTCTGAGCCACGACGACGAGACGACCGAGGAGATAGCATTGAGCCACTCGCTGGGCGAACCGCAGATAGAGTGGTTCAAGGCCGGCTCAGCGCTGAATCTATTCGCGGGTTAAAAAGCAAAGGGCCCCACGGAGCCCTCAAGCAAGACTCGTCGAGCGGCTTTGGCCGCGAGGTTGATTAGAGTTCGAACAGGTCCTTGATCACCTGCAGGTAGGGCCGGCCCGCCGGGTCCTTTAGGCGTACCGTCGGCTGGTGAAGCAGCTTTGCCACCAGCGAACGGGACATCGCCTCGATGTTGGCTCGCTCGTTCTCGCCCAGATCGGGCATGAGCCTGAAGGCCTTGTCCAGCTCCCGCAGGCGAGTCGCCTCCGCCATCTCCCGGACATCCTTGATCACCGAGGCCGCCTCTCGCGTATCCCACCATTCGGCGAACCGGCCGAGCTCATCCTCCACCACCCGTTCCGCCTCGGCAACGGCCTGTTTGCGGCCTTCGAGGTTCTCCCTGGCGATCTGGGCGAGGTCGTCGATGTTGTGCAGAAAGACGCCGTCCAGGCTCGCCGCCGCCGGGTCGACGTTTCGAGGCACGCCGAGATCCAAGAAGAACAGGGAGCGCGCACGACCCGCCATAGCTTCGGAAATATCCTCTGCTGAGAGTATGTTCTCGTCGGTGTCGACCGCCGTGATCACCACGTCGGAGTCCCTCATGGCGCCCGCCATGTCGTCGAACGGCACGGTCTCGGCGCCGAGGTCCGAAGCGATTTCGTGCGACCTGGCCTCAGTCCGGTTGGCCACCAGTATTCGCCCGACGCCCGACGACGCCAGCGCCTCCGCCACCAGGCGGCCTGCCTCGCCCGCGCCGAGCAAGAACGCCGTCAGTCCGCTAAGGTCACCGAGCGCTCGCTGCACCAGCCTGACGCCGGTGTAGCTCACCGTCATGGCGTTCTTGCCGATGTCCGTCTCGTCGCGAGCCCTTCGCCCCGAGCGGATGGCGGCGTGGAACAGCCGTGAGACGGGTGGGGAGAGGGGCTCGACGTCGGCGGCTATGGTCATGGCCGTGCGGACCTGCCCCAGTATCTGGGACTCCCCGAGGATCATCGAGTCAAGCCCGGAAGACACCCTGAACAGATGACGGGCGGCATCCAAGCCGCTCTCATTGTACAGGTAGGGCGAAAGGAGGACCTCCGGGGCGGCGCCATTGGCCGCGCCATTGAGGCTGCGTGAAAGGAATCTGGCCACCTGTAGCGAGCCCTCTTCCAGGTCCTGTGGGATGGTGTAGACCTCGGTGCGGTTGCAGGTCGAGAGGATGACCCCTTCTCCGGCCTCCGCCCTCAGTTGGGGAATGACGTCGGCCACCTGCTCGCGAGTGAAAGAGACCTGCTCGCGCACCTCCACCGGGGCGGTGGTGTGGTTGAGCCCGACCAGTAGTAAAGGCAATGTTGTTGAGCCGGTTTCAGTCCGGACGAGGGAACTCCCGCCTCGGCTAGGCCCTTGCAGACGCCTTGTACTGGGTCCTGAGGCACCGGGTGCAGATTTTGACCTGCCTGCGCTCACTGCCGATCTCGACCGTGGCCTTGTGCACGTTCGTCCCCCAGCGACGCTTGGTGTGCCGCTTGGAGTGGCTCACGTTGTTACCCGCCATGCGGGTCCTGTTGCAGATTTCACACCGTGCCATGTTTGCCTTTTGTTGCCCGCCAAGTAATATTGGGGGCGAACCCAGAGGTGCGTTTCCGCCTATAGACAGGGGCGGACGCTCATGAATATCGCAACAAAGATACCATAGGGATCGACGGTCGGCAATGAGCGAATCCCCTGAAAAAAGGTGTGCGAGCGGCTGTAAGGCGGCGTTCGCGACCGACGCGGCCGGCGCGATCTTGGGTGATCCGGCGGGGCAGGCGCCGGTCGACGGACGACATTTCGCGGACATGGTCAGCGCCGGGAGCGACCTGCTCCAGTCGCACCTACACATCGTCAACGCCCTGAACGTCTTCCCGGTGCCCGACGGCGACACCGGCACCAACATGTCTCTGACCATGAGGGCGGTGGCCGATGCCGCGCGTCAACAGGTTGATGAAGGCCAAACACAGGTTCACGATATCGCCCGTGCCATGGCACGGCGGGCCCTCATGGAGGCGAGAGGCAACAGCGGAGTCATCCTCTCGCAGTTCTTTCGTGGCGTGTCGGAGGGCCTCGACGGCCTGGCCAGTTTCGGTCCGGGACATCTCGCCGACGCCCTTGATGCCGCTACCGAGCGCTCCTACGGCGGAGTCGGGGAGCCGGTCGAAGGCACCATGCTGACCGTCATAGCTGCCGCCGCCGAGGAGGCACGCGCCTCGGCTTCCGCCGACAGGTCTGTGTCAGAGGCGCTGGATGCCGTCTGCGAGAGGGTGGAAGAGACCGTCGCCGCGACCCAGACGATACTGCCGGTACTGGCGGAGGCCGGTGTGGTGGACGCTGGCGGCTTCGGGGTTCAGCTCATCCTGCAGGGGATGGCCCTCCAGTTTTCCGGCCGGCCGATCGACGGGGTGCAAGTGCCGGTACCAGGGGGCGCCGAAGTCGGCTCGGCCGTCTCAATCCACAACGTGTTTCTGGACCAGGCCGACCACGGTGGATTCGGATTCTGCACCCAGGTACTCGTCGATACGACCGGACAAGACGGTGCGGAGCCCGATTTGGAAGACATCCGGCGCCGGGTGGGGGAAATCGCGGTCTCCGTGGTAGTCGTCGGCGACGCCGAGCTGGTTAAAATCCATGCTCACACTGCTGAACCCGAGGTACTTGTCGGCTACACGGAGTCGCTGGGAACGGTTGTTGACCAGAGTGCCCAGGACATGGACGAGCAGGAGACGGAATTCTCCGCCAGTCACCGAGCCGTGGCCCGACCGGTGGGCAGCGTCTCGCTCGTGGCCGTGGCGTCGGGTGAGGGGTTGATCGCCCTGTTCGCCGACCTCGGGGCGTATGAGGTGGTCGTGGGAGGGCGAACGACGAACCCCAGCGTCAAGGACATCGCCGAGGCCGTGGGCAGGGCGCCGACACCGGAGGTCGTCGTCCTGCCCAACGACGGCAACGTCGCACCCGCTGCGAGGCAGGCGGCGGAGATGTCGGAAAAGGTCGTGGGGGTGGCGACGACGACCAGCATCCAGCAGGGCGTCGCGGCGGCACTGGCGTTCAATGCCGAAGCCGACGTGCGGGCGAACCTGGCCGCGATGGAGACCGCCGTCGCCGCCGTCAAAAGCGGTGAGGTGACGACCGCGTCCAGGGACGTGACGCTGGACGGCATTACCGCCGTGTCCGGGGAGTTCATCGGCATCCTCGACGGGGCGATGGTCGTTACAGGCCCGGAACTGTCGGATGTGCTGGACGCCGTCATCGATGCGGCCGGGGCCGGGCAGGACGAGCTCGTCACGGTGTTCCGCGGGCAGCCGGTCACCGAGCAGGAGGCCGACGCGGAACTGGCCAGGCTGGTCGCCCGCTTCGACGGCGTCGAGTTCGAGCTGGTCGACGGGGGCCAGCCGTACTACCACTACGTGCTCTCGATAGAGTGAGCCAGACTGACCCAAGGGAGCGCAACTATGACCGTAAAGATCGTCGTCGATAGCCTAGCCGACCTGCCGGCCGACCTGGTCGAGCGGCACGGCATCGAAGTCATCCCGCTGACCGTTCGCTTCGGCGCGGACGAGTTCAAGGACGGCGTTGACCTGACGGCGGACGCGTTCTATGAGCGGCTCCTGAGCGGGAGCGACTATCCGGCAACGGCGGTCCCATCAATCGGCGAGTTCGTGGAGATGTACGAGCGGGTGGGGCGGGGTGCCGACGGAATCATCTCAATACACGTATCGTCCAAGGTGAGCGGCACCTACAATGCGGCGGTGCAGGGTGCTCGCGAGGCCGAGGCCGGATGTCCGGTAGAAGTCATCGACTCCCTGCAGGCGTCGATGGGCATCGGCATGCTGGCCTTGGCCGCCGGCGAGGAGGCGGCCGCGGGTTCCGACCTGCCGACCGTAGTGAGCCGGGTGGAAAACGCCCTCGGACGTGTCAACTGCACGACCCTCCTCGACACGCTGGAATACCTACAAAAAGGGGGACGGATCGGCAAGGCCCAGGCGCTGGTCGGCACCCTCTTGAGCTTCAAGCCGATGATCGAGGTGACGGACGGCCTGG
>CAZWTT010000017.1:0-39739 GCA_964637315.1 uncultured Dehalococcoidia bacterium
CCGTACCTCTTCAATGCCATTGAAGCGCTCTCCCAGATGAGCTACAGCCCCACACCAACGAGGGTCCGGGAATGCGGGTACGAAGCCCCGGAAGTCTCAATATAGCAGACCCCCGGTGGCACCGGCAATTTGGTCGCACGATCCAGACGATAGGCTTAGGCGCGGCCCGGCGCATCTGATCGCCGGGCCGCTTGTACTTGCCGACGCTTCGGCAGCCGACCAGGCTCGACCCCTGATAACCTTCGTCGAGACAGGAGGACGATGCACGCGATCGGCCCGTACTCGGGGATTACCATTCTGGATCTCGACTCGGACTTGGCCGGGGCCTACGCAACGATGCTGCTGGGCGAGTTGGGCGCGACCGTCGTTCGCGTCGACAGTGGCCGGTTTGCAGACGACCCGAAGTTCCGGCTATGGAACCGGGGCAAGCGGATCTTGGCCCTCGAACCGCGCTCCGCAACAGACCGACCGGGCCTGGAGGAGATCGTCAAGGAGGCGGATGTGGTCGTGCGGACGATGCTCCGACGGGAGGCCGAGGCGGCCGACCTGACCTACGACGCACTTGCCCGACTCAATCCCCGTCAGGTGTATTGCGCCATCCCGCCGTTCGGTGAGTCGGGCCCGCTGGCCGACGTGCCCGCCGACGACGGCGTGGTCGGCGCCCACGCGGGCATCTACGGCGACCAGGGGGGCTGGGACGGTCCGCCGGTGTACGTGCATCTGCCCATCGCGAGCTACGGAGCGGCGTTCCTGGCCGTCGTCGCCATTGGTGCGGCGTTGTACTCTCGGGGGGCGACGGGTCGCGGCCAGCAAGTGGAGACCTCTCTGTACGCCGGTGCGCTGGCAATGCAGTCGGGAACACTCGTGGTCGGGCCGCGGGTGCGGTCCTGGGTACGGGATGCGACGGGCCAACTGGGGGCGAATCCGCTATACCAACTCTACGAGTGCTCGGACGGTGAGTGGGTGATGATCGCCTGCGGTACGAACACGTTCTGGAACAAATTGTGCATCGCCTTCGAGAAATTCGAGTGGGCCGAGGACCCGCGATTCGAGGCGGCGCCGTGGAACGTCGAGCCGGAGCACCGCGAGCAGTTGCGAGACATGATCGCCGAAGTGATCGCCGGCGAAACCGGCAACCACTGGGTGGAGGTGCTGGGAGAGCACGACGTCCCGCGCGATCTGGTGAGGACCCGCACGGACTTCTTCGACCACCACCAGGCCGCAGCCAGCGGGGTATTCCAAAAAGAGCAAGACGAAGTGCTGGGGGAGGTGACGTGGATGGCGTCACCCGTCACGGTGCTCGGATCCCCCGTCTCGCTGCGCATTGCCGACCGTGACGTGGGCGATCGGATAGGAACCGAGCCGCCCCCGCTGGCCGGGGTTCGGGTGGTGGACCTGACCGGCTACATTGCTGGCTCTTACGCGACGAGCCTCTTGTCCGACTTGGGCGCGGACGTGATCAAAGTCGAGTCACCCACCGGGGATGGCTTCCGTATGCTCGGAGGCTCGTTTCAGGCGTGGAACCGGGGAAAGCGCGGAATCATCGTCGACCTGCGGACTCCAGAGGGGCGGGAGGTGGTCTACGAACTGGTGCGGGGTGCGGACGTGGTGGCTGAGAACTTCCGACCCGGCACGGCCGAAAAGCTGGGGGTGGGCGAGGAGATGCTACGCGGCCTACGTCCGTCGATTGTCTACCTGTCGGTGACCGGGTACGGAGCGGATGGCCCTCTGGCGACCGACCCGGCGTTCGATCCGCTGGTGCAAACCCTCACCGGGGCCATGTCCGCCCAGGGTACGGAGGGCCGGCCGGTCTACCTGCGGGTGGCGGTGGCAGACTATGCGGCGGCCATGCTCGGGTGCTTCGGCGCCGTGTCCGGTCTGCTCGCCCGGCGCCGGGGCGCCGGTGGAAGCTGGGTGGAGACGTCGCTGCTGAAAGCGGCGGTGGCGGTGCAGGCGGGTGAAATGATCCGGAACACGGACGGGCCCGAAACGGGCCTGCATCGGCGTTGGGGCCAGCTCGGAGTGACGGCGACCTACCGCCTATACGAGGCGAAAGACGGTTACCTGTTTTTGTCGTGCTCCGAGGATGAGGAATTCGCCGCCGCCTGCGGGGCGCTGGGACTGGCCGAGTTAGGCGACAAGTACGCCGATCGTGCGAGCCGAGACGTTGGAGACGATGACATTACCGAAACGCTAGCGTTAGCGTTAACCGATCTGCCGGTCGTCGATGCGGTGGACAGCCTGCGGGAGGTTGGGGTGAAGTGCGCTCAGGTCCGTCACATGATGGACGCTCACGAGGACCCGCAGGCCCAGGTGGACGGGCTGACCGTGGCGACCGAAACGATCGTGGGCCCGATCAAGCAGATGGGGCCGCCGTTCCATTTTTCAGTGACGCCCGTGGCGGCCCAGCGCCCGGGGCCCGGGCTCGGAGAACACACCGACGAGGTGCTGGCCGAGCTCGACTATTCGGACGAGCGTGTCGCCGAGCTACGAGCCGCCGGGGCGGTGCAGTAGCTCTTCACCAGTATTTAGAGACGTTGGGCTCCTCCTTGGTCATCATCTCGATGAGGGCGGGCTGGCCCTCGAGGTTGGCGGCTAGGGCCCTGCGCACCGCGTCACTGATGGCATCCGGGGTCTCGATACGCTCGGCGTGAGCGCCCAGGCCTTGGGCAACCATGGCGTAGTTGCCACCAAGCTCATGGCTTCGATAGGCGTCGGCGGCGATCGGCATGTAGTTGGCTGCGTACCCGGTCATAACGCCGTTGTGCAACACGATGGTGGTGAGGCCGATGCCGTTGCGTGTGGCGGTCTCTATGTCCAAGCCGGCCATTCCAAACGCCGCGTCGCCCATGAAATTGATGACGTTCATCTCCGGCCGGGCCATCTTGGCCCCTAGGGCCAGTCCCAGGCCGTAGCCGAGCTGGGTCGACTTGCCCCAGCCGATGTAGCTGCGCGGGGTGACCGGCCGCCAGAACGGAACGAGTTGGTCCCTAGGGTAGCCGGAGTCGTGGGTGACGATTGTGTTGGCCACGTCGACCGCGGCCTCGACCTCCCGGAACACCCGGTACGGGCTCATCGGCGTCTCATCTGAAGAAAGCCGGTGCTCCCACTCGCCCATCCAGGCATCGCGCTGTGCGGCGATGGCTTCCGCAACGTTGTCTCTTGGCTTTGCTCCCTGTGCTGTCGCCTCCTCGATCATCTGGCGCAACACCAGTTTGGCATCGCCCACGGCACCGAAGTCGACGGGGTAGTCCTTGTGCAGGTCCTCGCCCCGGTTGGTGACTTGTGCGAGCACTACACCATCGGGCACAGGAGAACCGAACACCGACTTGGTAAAGCTGGTTCCGATGCCCAACAGAAAATCCGCATTCATCAAGAAGTGCTCGGACATGCCCGTGGCGGTGCGGGCGCCGCAGCCGAGGGAGAGCGGGTGGTTCTCGGGGAAGCCGCTCTTGCCGGCCAGTGTGGTGAACACGGCTATGCCGGTGAGTTCGGCGAACTCGACTAGGTCGTCGGTGGCCTCTGCGTTCATCAGCCCCTGCCCGGCGTTTATCACCGGCCTCTCGGAGGCTAGGAGAGCGGCGACGAGGTCGCGCACGTCGTCGGGGTTGGCGGCCGAGCGGGTGGCGGGTACGGCCCTGTAGTCGAATCTGCCGACCTCTTGTTTGGAGAGGTTGTCCGGTATCTCCACGAGCACCGGACCGGGTCGACCGTTGCGCAATTGGCTGAACGCCGTCCGCATCACGTCCACCGTGCGGTCTGGAGACATGATGTAGCCTGCCCACTTGGTGATGCCCTTGTAATTCTCAACCGAGCCGAAGGCGGGGTGCACTCCTTCCCGATCCTGCGGGTTGCCGCCGGGCAGCAGCAGGATGGGCACGGAGTCGGCGAAGGCCTGGGCCACACCACCGAAGGCATTCTCGGCGCCGGGGCCGTACTGCATGGTGAACACGCCGATGGTTCGGCCGTTGGTCATGCGGCTGAGGGCGTCGGCCATGTTAACGCCGGCGCGTTCCTGGCGGACTATGACCGGGCGGATGCCCTCCTTCGCTGCCGCGTCGATGAGCGACTGGTTGGGGAAGGCGACGATCCAGTCGATGCCCTCGGCCTTGAGGATGCGGCAAATAGCGGTGTCTACATTCATTTTCTTGTCCCTTGGTTCATTGTTAGTCGATCAACATCGACCGTGCGTTTTCACCAATTCAGTTTCGGTTGGCATTCAGTTGTCGGCTCGGTGGCGGTCTTCAGGTCCGAACGAACTTTTGCACTCGCTTGCCCTCCAGCACCTCGCCGACGTAGACGTCGCCTTTGGAGTCGACGGCGACGTCGTGCGGAGCGACGAACCTGCCCGGCTCGCGGCTGCTCTCTCCACCCCAGCGGTCCATGACGTCCCCCTTCGGGCTGAGCACGGTGACCCGGTGCTGCAGTTCGGGTACGAAGAACGAACCGTTGGGAGCCTGCGCTATCGAGGCCGGCTGCAAGAACCCGTCCCACATGTCCAGATAGTTGCCCTCCTGGTCGTAGATCTGGATGCGGTTGTTCTCCCGGTCGCACACGAGCACTCGCCCGTCGCGGTCGATGGTGATGCCATGTGGCAGATGGAATTCTCCCGGACCACCCTTACCCGGCTCGCCCCAGGACAGCAGCAGTTGACCGTCGGGCGCGAACTTGTGCACGCGCGAGTTCCCGTAGCCGTCGGCGACGAAGATCTCGCCGGTGTCGTTGACAACCACTGCGCAGCACATGTTGAACGGGCCGCCGCCGCGCTCGACGAGAAAGCCCTCGCTGCGGCCCGTGTCGGAGGGCCGGTCGGCTTCGCCGAGCCTCATCATGAGGCCTCCCCATGCGGCGTGCTTCTCCACCACGTGGGTGCCGACGTCGGCGGTGTACACGTTGCCGTCGGAGTCGATGGCGATGCCGTGGGGAACCTTGAAGAACGCGTCCCAGTCGGTCTTGAAGGTGCCGTCCGGCTCGAAGACGAGCATCTTCTGTGGGCTGCGGTTGAAGACGAATACGTTGTCGTCGGCGTCGGTCGCCACCCCGGCGACGCGGTGGAATTGGTAGCCGTCGGGCAGGTCTCCCCACTCTTCGTGTAGCTCATAGGTATGCGAACCGGTCTGGTATTTCATGAAGTGATCTACACGAATTGGTGGCTGTCGTTTGAATTCACGGGCCGATTTTATCGCATTCAGAGTGGATCCGTTCCGGTGTCTCCGCCCTTGACACCCGACTCTTTGCGTCCATACGATTTTCATGTGTCGAAGCGGTACGAAAAAGAGATCGAGGAGATTCTTGGTAGGTCGGGTGGCCCGAGGATCGTCCCACCTCAAAAACAGAGTCAAAGCCTGTCCAGGCTGCTTTCTTTATACCTGAGCCAGCAGATGGGTGGACTCTGGTCGCCGTCCCCCGGTCGGGTGATGCTCGGCGGGGTCGTCCTGATCGCAGCCGGCTTTGTGCTTCGCGTGGCGGACACGGCCCTCGCGGTGCCGATCGTGATTCTCGGCATCGTTGTGCTGCTGGGCGGTTATGCTCTGGTGGTGGTACGGTCCGCCCCTCCCACGCCCGGTAAGACTGGCAGGCCGCCGGGCGGCACCGGTAGGTTCTGGAGGGGTCGTCCGATCGACACCGCCCCGGAAGGCAACACGGACCCGGAAGACAACTGGTGGGCCCGCCAGAAACGCGGGCCCAAGTAGGGGACTGTTCCCTCAGACCATGCACTCGCCCTCGCCTCGTTCGAGGACGTACTTGACGGTCTTGTCCCAGTCCATGTAGGTGGGTAGGGTTTCCCGGTTCAGCTCACCGACCTCCTTGAATTCGGCGAGGAAGTCGTCGAACCGGTCCCTGCCTACGCGGGCGGCGTAGTCCTTGAACTCCTCGCCGTCGCGACGCTCCCGCTGGTAGAGCGAGATGAGACGCTTGAAGACCTCCGGAGCCCGCTTCGCCGGGATCTTAGTCCTGGTGCGGACTCCAAACCTCGGGTCGTCCGCAGAATAACTGCCACCCAGGAACAGTTCATAGGCGGGGATCTGCCCGCCGGGTGCTTTCGCGGCGGCGCCGTGGAAGCCGATGTCCGCGATGTGATGTTGGCCACAGCCGTTGGGGCACCCGCTCATCTTGACGTGCAACTTGGTAACCAGCGGGTCTAAGGAGTCGATCTCGCTCATGGCGTCGGTGATCGCGCGGCCGAGGCCCATGGTAGAGGTGATGCCCAGCTTGCAGCTGTCGGTGCCCGGGCAGGAGACCACGTCGTTTATCTGGTGGGCGCCGGACTCGCCTAGGCCGATTGAGCGCAGGTCGCTCCACAGTTCATATAGGGCCGCCCGCGGCACCCATCTGAACGTCAGGTTCTGCTGCAGGGTGATACGGCAGCGGCCGCCCGCGTACTTGCGAGACATATCGGCGAGTTTTGAGAACTGCTCTGCCTGCACGTCACCCAGCGGCAGTTTTACCGTCACGGCTGTGTAGCCTTCTTGTCGTTGCTCGACTGTGTTGGTCTCGACCCAGCGGGCGTACTCGGTATCGGGCACCGCCAGTGCGTAGTCGCCGTCGAGTGGAGGCGCGTCCGCCGCCTCGTCGTCTATGTACAACAGGTCCTGGGGATCGAACGAACGCTGGGCCCAATCCTGGTCCATCTCCTCTTCCACCTGCTTGCGGAACTCGTCGATGCCGATGCGGTCGATGAGGAACTTTATCCGCGCCTTCATGCGGTTCTTCCGCTCCCGGTTTGAGCGATGGAAAACCCGGATGCACGCCTCGGAAACCTTTAGATATTCGTCCGTCGGGACGAACTCGTACAGCGTCGGAGCCACGCGGGGCATAATCGAGGTGCCTCCCCCGGCGACCATCTTGAAACCCTTAACGCCGTCCACGATCTTGGGTAAAAAGCCCACGTCGTGAATCGGGGTGATGGTGCAGTCACCAGCGCAGCCGGAAAAAGCCGTCTTGAGCTTGCGCGGCATGGACTGAGTAAACGGGTGCCGCACGAAGTAGCGTGCGTATGCGGCCGCGTAGGGCGTGACGTCGAACGGCTCATCGGCGCAAACGCCTGCCATGGGACAACCGGTTACGTTGCGGACCGTGTTGCCGCATGCCTCCCGCGTGCTCAGGCCGACCTCGGCGAGCATTCGCAGCCCGTCTGGGGCATCGGCCAGCGGCACGTGGTGGAACTGGAAATTCTCCCTGGTCGTGACGTGCCCCCTGCGCAGGGGGGCGTAGCGGTCCGCGAACCGCCCGAGAACGTCGAGCTGGTCGGCGGTAAGGCCACCGAAGGGCGCCTTCACCCTCACCATGTGGACGTCGGGCTGGCGCTGGCCGTACACGCCCTGTCTGAGGCGGAAGGCCATGAACTCGGTCTCTCCCCACTCCCCGGCTTGGAAGCTCTTGACGGCCGCCTCGAAGTCGTCAAACTCCTGCGGGAGGATGGGGATTACCGGCTCCCGGGTCGTCTTTGAGCTGGTCTGGGTCATCGTCTGGTCTCTCCGCTACGCGCTGCCGAAACAAAAAGCCCCGCTGGTTGGCGGGGCCTTACGGCGTCACTATCCCGACCACCTACCCTGGCGATGCATGCCTACAGGTGCTGCCGGGAGCCGATTGTTGCCGCAACAAGATTCGCCAAATGTACCAGCGGTGACGGTTTTGTGTCAACCTGATGATGGCCCGGCAACGGCTTGGTGGACTGGTGTATGGGATTTGGTCAGCACTGGATTCGGCGGTGAAGTGTTGGGCAACACCACTCCAATCGGAAACCGGCCGCCGGGACGTAGCATCAAAGGGACCACATGGCTCCCGGCCGTAAAGCCCGGTTACTGAGCAAATATAATTGAAGCAGGCCTGTTTATTCGCAGGCTCATTTTCGGAGACCCTAGATGTTCGGTTTGGATATTCCCCTGGTATTCGCCTTTTCGGCAGGCGCAGTTGCCGCCTTCAACCCCTGTGGTGCGGCGATGTTCCCTGCCTACGTTGGCTATCAGCTTGGCAGCGCTGAGGGCGAGAACAATCCGGTCTTTGCCGCCCTCAAGGGAATCCTGTTGGGTCTCGCCGCTACCGCGGGCTTCGTTGTGGTATTCGGTCTTGTGGGAGTGATCCTTGCCGCCGGTGGCAGGGCGGTGGGAAACGTCCTCCCATTCGCGGGCCTGGGAGTGGGTGTGATCATTACCGGTCTCGGCCTGTGGCTGCTCGTCTCGCGCAAGAAGATCGGCATCATGGTCGCCGGCCGCCTGAACCTGGGTGGAGGCAAGGGTCTCAACCAGGTGTTCCTGTTTGGTATCGCTTATGCGGTGGCTTCCCTGAGTTGCGCCCTGCCGATCTTCCTGGCTGCAGTGGGGGTGGTCGCGGGGCAGTCATTCAGCACCGGCGGCTTTTTCGAGACGATTATAGGATCACTCTCTTACGGGCTGGGCATGGGTGTGGTAATAATCGCCGCCACCGTTGGTATCGTGTTTTTTAAGGGCCTAGTGCAGGGTCTGATCCGCAAGGTTTTCCCGCTGATTGAGCCGGTGGGTAACCTCGCGATGGTTGGGGCCGGTTCCTACCTCATCTACTACTGGACAGCAGGCACAGGGCGAGAACTGCTTGACCTGAGGATCGAGCAGTACTTCTAGGTCCGGCGCCGTCGGGCCACTCATATTGACCGAGACGACAACGGCCCCGCGCAACGCGGGACTGTTCCGTCTGACGAAGATGAAAGTCTACTCGGCCACGACCGGATTACTCAGGACCCCGATGCCGTCCAGTTCGATTTCTACCGTGTCGCCGGGGTTCAACGTCGCGGTGGTGCCGGGGGTGCCGGTCAGGATCAAATCTCCTGGCTCCAGCGTCATCACTTTGCTTACCCACTCGATGATCGTCGGCACGTCGTAGAGCAGGTCGGAGGTGTTGGACTTCTGCACCACCTCGCCGTTTAATCTGGCCTCTATCGCCAGGTTGCCGGGGTTTAGACCAGTGACGATGAACGGTCCGATCGGGCCGAAGGTGTCGGACGACTTGGCCCGCCACCACTGCAGGTCACCGGATTGCCAGTTGCGCTCGCTGACGTCGTTGGCGCAGGTGTAGCCGAAGACGTAATCTAGTGCGTTGGCCCGTGTCGCCCCCCGACACCGTTTGCCGAAGACGACTGCCAGCTCGGCCTCCTCCTGTACCAGGTTCGACTCCCTCGGTAGCACAATGGCGTCGCTCTGGCCCACCACGCACGACGGCGTCTTGAAGAATGGCTCTGGCACCTTCGGAGGCTCTCGATCACCGAGGTGGCTTTTGTAGTTCAGGCCGATCGCGACCATTTTCGACGGTGTTGTCGGTGCGAGTAGCCGCACGGAAGCGAGCGAGCGAATGTCGGAAGTTGTCTCGTGCGACTCCCACGCCGCCGCCGTGATGCGGGTGACGGTGTGGCCCTCGACGACCCCGTACTGAACGCGACCGTCCGCCTCGTACCTAGCAAATTTCATGGCGAGTGACTCCCCTAGGTTGGTGATAAGAAAACGGGGCCAAGTTTACACGAGTCAGCGACCGCGCTCGCCGCCCCAGAGCAGGACTTGGAGTCGGGAGGAGAACCGGAAGCCCCGGTCGTCGTCGTCGGCCATTAACCATGTCGATTTCTCCTGAATGGCCGCCGATGTGGCACCCTCGGGCATCAGGATGAGTCTTTCGGGCGGGACGCCGTATCGCCCGGCGAGACTGGTCGCCTCCTCCACGTCGGGCTGGTCGACCACGACGAACTTCCAGTCGGCGTTCGACAGGCCGGCAAAGACCTGCAATGCTTCTGAGATCTCGCGTTTCGCTTTCGGATTACCGGAACTGGCCAGCTTGGTGGACACGTTCCAGTGCGTCACGGCGCTGAGCAACTCCGGGGACGGCGCGATGGTGCCGTTGGTCTCGACCTCGACCGTGTGGCCCGACTCGCTCAGAGCGCTCATCAGAGGGACGAGGTTCTGGAGCAGGGGCTCGCCGCCAGTGATCACGACGTTCCGCGTCGCAAGGGTTTCGACTCGGGCCAGAACATCGACTGCCTCCATCGAAATGACCTGTGCGTCGTACTGGAACGCCGCCCAGTCCCAGGTGTACTTCGTGTCGCACCAGGTGCAAGCGAGGTTGCAGGTCGCCATTCGTACGAACGTCGAGGGCGTCCCGGCCGTCCGGCCCTCGCCCTGCACCGACAGGAAGATTTCCGGCTCGCCCGACGGGAGACGGCTAAGACGCAGCAACGCTATGCCAGGCCGGGATCGGCGACGCCGGCCTCTGCGAAGCCGCGGGCGCGGAGGACGCAGGAGTCGCACTCGCCGCAGGGGCGATCGCCGCCCCGGTAACACGACCAGGTCCGCTCCAGCGGCACGTCCAGTTCCAGGGCCATGCGGACGATGTCCGCCTTGGTCTTGTCGATGATGGGAGTCTCGACCCTTACGAGGATGCCATATTCCGTGGCCAGTTTCGAACCGAGGTTGATCGTCTCGACGGCGCTCTCGAAAAACTCCGCACGGCAGTCCGGGTAGCCGCTGTAGTCGACGGCGTTGGGGGCTAGGTAAACCACCGCTTCCATTGCGGAGGGGTCCTCGTTTTGAGTCTCGATGGCGTGCAGGGTCTCGCTCTCCAGCAGGGCGGCGGCCAGAGACAGAAAGATCGTATTGCGCAGGGGCACGTAGGTTATCGGGACGCCGAAGCCGATTTCCTCGTCCGCTCGGCCTGAGGGCATGGGGAAGCGATCGGGGTTGGTCAGCGCGGAGTACCAAGCGACGTCGCCGAGAAATGATATGTTCAGGATCTTGTGGCCGACGCCGAGTGACTCCGCGACGTGCCGGGCAAAAGAGACCTCTTTGGCGTGGATCTGGCCGTAGTGGAAGGTGAGGGCGGTGAGGTGGTCGACCCGTCGCCGGGCGTGAGCCGTGGTGGTGGAGGAGTCGAGGCCGCCCGATAGCAGGCTGACGCCGTAGGAGCTCAAGGCCGCCGGTAGCCGGCCGTCACCGTGGTGTGCAGGCCGCCCCGGATCTTGTAATCCAACTCGATTTCCAGAGAAACCGGGTCGACCGCCGCGACCAGATCGGACAGAATCCGGTTGGCGGCGTGCTCCTGCACCACTCCCACGTTGCGGTACTGCATGAGGTAGTATTTCAGCGACTTCAACTCGATGACAGACTTGTCGGGCACGTACGTGACGGTCAGGGTCCCGTAATCGGGCAGGTCGGTCCAGGGACAGACCGCGGTGAACTCGTCGGTATCGATGGCGACCTTGGCTTCGCTACTAGGGTACTCGTAGTCGAAGCAGAGGATCACCTCCGGGTCGATCTCCTCGACCTTGGTCGCGGTGGGAGCCGTCTCGAACCTGTCTCCCATGCCGTGGTACTGCTCGCGAAGCTCCTCATATGGTCGGCTGGTCGGCATTATTTCATTCCCTCTGCGTCGACCGACCGGGCATTGTCGGCGGCCGTGGCCCGTCCTGCAGTTCCCGCGGTACGGCGTTGCGGGGCATCCGGTCATATACTACAGTACCGGAACCCATGAAAAACGACGTTAACGCCGACGTGCAGCGGGGCACGAGTCGCGAGCCGACTCGCCATAGGAGCGGTCGACATAGCTGAGACCGCCAACATGATGCCCGCAGAGGAGGCGTCGGTGACGTCCACCGGTCCGGCTCTCGAGATGCGCGGCGTTATCAAGTCCTACGGCCGTGTGCGGGTACTGGATCAATTGGACCTGACTTTGGGCTGGGGCGAGGTGCTCTCGGTCCTGGGGCCGAACGGTTCGGGCAAGACGACGCTCGTCAAGATCCTCGCAACGCTGACCAGACCTGACGCCGGTGAGGTACGAGTCGCCGGCATGGACGCGGACCGGGCAGGCGGGCGCGTGCGGCGTGCCACCGGGGTGGTGATGCACGATCCCATGCTGTACGCGGACCTGACGGGGCGCGAGAACCTTCGTTTCTTCTGCCGCATGTTCAGCCTCGACCACCCCGAGGAGCGCATCGCCGAGGCGGTCACGAGGGTCGGGATGCTGGATAGGCTGGACCAGAGGGTGGGTACGCTTTCGCACGGCATGCAGAAGCGGTTTTCCATCGCCCGGGCGCTGCTGCATCGTCCCAGGTTGTTGCTGATGGACGAGCCCGAGAGCGGCCTGGATCAGTCGGCCATCGACCTTATGAGGGCCGTGGTGGAGGCGACGAGGGCCGGTGGCGGAGCGGTGCTACTAGTGACCCACAACCTCGAACAGGCGCTCGCGCTCAGCGATCGCCTCGCCATACTTGGCCGGGGCAGGGTGGCGCATGAAGAGATACTGCGATTGGCCGGGGAAGGCCGGGCCAATCGGACGAGCCCGGACGCGCTGCGCGGCCTCTACTTCAGACACACGGGGGAGCGAGCGATGGGGCCAGAAACAACCTCCCCGGGGTCGTCGGGATGAAGTCGCCGGTCGACCGCCTTCTGCGCTGGCCGGTGACGGCCGTCCTGTGGAAGGACGTGGTGCTGGAAACGCGCACCAAGGACACGCTGGTCTCGGTGTTCGTTTTCGCCCTGCTGTCCATCGTCGTGTTCAACTTCGCCATCAACCCGACGCCCCAGAATGTCGGCCTGGTCGCGCCGGGCATCCTGTGGGTGGCCTTCACTTTTGGGGGCGTGCTTGGGTTAACCCGCAGCTTCGCAGTGGAGGAAGAGCGGGGCGGTATACAGGCGCTCCTGCTCACGCCGGCGGGCCGGGACTCGATCTACCTGGGGAAAGTGCTTTCCATATTCACCTTCATGATTGCGATGGAGGTGGTTACTTTCCCCATCTTCGCGGTCATCTACAATCTGCCCGTGTTGGCGCCGGAGTTCATCCTGGTGGCACTGTTGGCCACCCTCGGCATAGCGGCGGTGGGCACGCTGTTTTCGGCGATGGCGGTGAACACGAGGGCCCGGGAGGTCATGCTGCCGCTATTGTTCCTGCCCATCGCGGTACCGGTAATCGTGGCTGCCGTGGAGGCTTCAGGACCCGCGATCACCGGCGAGCCCTGGGGCGATGCCGTCCAGTGGCTGCCAATTCTGGCGGTCTTCGACGTGGTATTCCTAGTGGTGTGCTCGCTTGGATTCGGGTACGTGGTTCAGGACTGAATGCTGTAGCACATTATTGAGAATCATGATGGAGATTGGCCGTATATTCGGGTTCGCTATATCGACCGCTTCCGCCCCGATCCCACCATCGAACTGACGCCTGTAACACCGCGTAAATGGAGATGCCTCCCTCATTGACACCCGAGATTTTCTACTGATATCGTCGAAGTTAGTGTCAACGAGTCTGTTATGGGCTTCGCTGGGTAGGCGAAGTCCTTTCTATATGACGGACCGCAGTTATCAGGGTTCGTGATGGAGAGCGCGGTGAAGAAGAGCGACTTCGTCGTCCGATTCGCGGGCGAAGGTGGCCAGGGCGTAGTGACTTCGGCCGAGGGCCTGGCACAGGCCGCCACTCAGACCGGCTACCACGCCCAGACCTTCGCCACCTTCCCCTCCCAGATCATGGGAGGCCCGACCTGGACCCAGACCCGCATCTCCACATCCCCCGTGCTCAGTTCGGGCGATCACCTGGACGTGCTGGTGTGCTTTAACGAGAACGCCTTCGAGACTCACCACGGCGAGGTCGGAGACGACGGCGTGATCGTCTACAATTCCGGAGAGTTTAAGTTAGAGAACGACACGCACTCGTTCGGCATTGACTTCGACGACCTGGCCAAGTCCACGGGAAACGCCCGCGCCGCCAACATGGTCGTCATAGGAGCGCTCGCCCACCTGGTCGGCATGCGGCAGGAGATTCTCGACGACTTCGTAACCAGGCGCTTTACCAGGGGCCGACCCAACGACCAAGAGGTCATCAACTCCAACCTCAACGCCATGCGGCTGGGGAGGGCCGAGGCCGAGACCAGCGGCTTCACTCTCGGTGAGTTGGATGCACCCCGGCGACCCGATTACGAGCAGATACTGGTGAACGGGAACACCGCAGTGTGCCTAGGCGCCATGCACGCTGGCATGAACTTCTACGCCGGGTACCCTATATCGCCGGCGACGCAGATCCTGGTATGGATGGAGCGAAACGCTCCCGCCTCCGGCAGGTTCGTCTACCAGGTCAGTTCGGAGATCGAGGCGATCACCGCCCTGATAGGCGGCGGCTTTGCCGGCAAGAAGGCCATGACCGCCACCTCCGGGCCCGGTTTCTCGCTCATGAGTGAAGGCCTCGGCCTCGCCTGGATGGCCGAAATACCCCTGGTCGTCGTGAACGTGCAGCGCGGCGGACCCGCCACCGGACTGCCGACCAAGACGGAGCAGTCGGACCTGTTCGGGACAATGTTCCCGGCGCACGGGGACGTGAAGCTTCCCGTCATCGCTCCGGGGACCGTGGAGGAGTGCTTCTACGCCGCGGTTCACGCGTTCAACCGGGCCGAGCGATACCAGGGCCCGGTGGTCGTGCTGACCGAGCACGCGCTGGCGGACCGCAACCAGAACATCCCCAAGCCCAATCTGGGTGAAGTGCCGGTCGAGAACAGGCTCACGTTCACTGGAGACAACGGATACCAGCGATACGAATCGAGCCAGGTCTCACCCATGCCCATACCGGGCGGGCCGGGCGGTTACGTGGCCAACGGCAGCGAGCACGATGGTATGGGGGACACGACGCATCTCGCCTCTCGGCATGTACAAATGACCCAACGCCGCTGGGGCAAGCTCAGGGTGCTTGAGGACGGCGATTTCGAGGCCGATAACACCGCCGCCGCTGCTGCCGTGGTCCCCTGGGGTGGTTCCAAGGGTCCGGCCCGCGAGGCATACGAGAGGCTGGTCGCAGACGGCCAGGACATCGGCTGGTACTACACGATGTTCCTCAACCCTCTCCCCCGGGAGATGCTGGAGGAGTTGAGGGCGAAGGACCTGGTGCTGGTGCCAGAGTTGAACTTCCAGGGCCAGTTCTCCACCATCCTGCGCTCCCATGGCGTAAAGGCAGAGTCGATCACCCAGTACACCGGCCTGCCCTTCAAGGTAGGCGAGCTGGCCGAGAGGGTCGCGGAGCGCCTATCGGTGACGACATCTGCGACCAGTAAAAAAGAGGTCACCGCTTGAGCGTCAAGAACCCGGAATACGACTTCAAGTGGTGCCCCGGCTGCGGCGACTTTGGGGTGCGCAGGGCGATCGAGGGCGCCGTCAAACAGCGTAACGCATCTACCGGCCAGCCCATGGGGAACAACGTCGTCATCGCCGGCATCGGTTGCTCCGGCAACATGGTGCACCTGTTGGAGGGCGAGCAGCCGTTCGGCTTCCACGGCATTCACGGTCGCAGCCTGCCGATTGCGATGGGTGTGAAGATGGCCCGGCCCGAGCTCAACGTGTTAACGGTCGCCGGGGACGGAGATTTCCTCAGCATCGGCATGGAGCACATTTCACCCCAGGCCGGTCGCAACCTGAACATCTGCTCAGTGGTTATGGACAACGGAGTGTACGGCCTTACCAAAGGCCAGTCCTCGCCCACTTCGGAGCAAGGTATGACGACCAGTTCGACTCCTTACGGCAAGCTGGAGGAGGAGGTCCATCCGCTGTCCCTCTACCTCACGCTCGGGGTCTCATATGTGGCGTCGGGCCTGTCATCCAAAGTAAAAGACGTGACACGGCTGATCGTCGAAGCCATGGAGCATCCCGGGTTTTCCGTCGTGCATGTTCAGTCGCCGTGCACCACTTACAACGACACCTACGAAGTGCTGAAGGGCAGCGTCAGAAAGGGTGTCGAGCCGATGGCCTGGCAGATCCCCGAGGATCACGACCCCTCGGACCTCAACGCCGCACGTGCCCTGGCCCAGAGCCCCGGCGTCCCGCTCGGCCTGATCTACAAGGACGAGACGCGGGCCCCGTTCGAGAGCCGCATAGACGAAATGGTCGACCGGACCAGGCCGAGGACCACCCGAGAGTTGATCGACGCCCTGAGTATCTAGGAAGGAAAACTAGCTTTCTGGACTAGTTTTCCTTCGTGACTACATAGTCCGAAAGATGCTTCCTCAGCAGCATGCGGTCCCGGTGAAGGCGGGACTTGAGAGAGGAGACAGTGATCTCCAAGATTTCGGCCGTCTCCGAGTTGGACATGCCCTGCACGTCGCGCAGCACCACCGCGGTCCGCAGGTTGGGCTCCAGCATTCCGATACCCTCCTTGAGCTTAGCCCCGAACTCGGCGTTGGCCGTCCCCAGCTCCGGCGACATCTCCAGATCCGGGATGTCGATGTCTTCGAGGCCGATCTGGATCAGCTCCCGTCCGCGCTTGCCCTTGCGGATCTTCATCAGGACGACTGATTATGGCTTCAGGTCTTCTAATAAGGCTGCAGGGCAGCAAGAACGTTGCACGCCGACTTCCGCGACGTCGCATTGGACTACGTCGACGGTGAGATGGCGGGCGACGCCTCGCAATAGGCGGACAGCCACCTAGAAAAGTGTGGCCAGTGTCGCGCCTTTCTCGACACCCTGGAGGCTACGGTCACGCCGCTCAGGGACACGCCCGAGGAGCAGGCCCCGCCCACACTGAAGTCCGAAATCCCGGAGGCACTGAAACGCCAGGAAGATTGAACGGAACCGGGCTCAACTACCGGTAATTTGGAGGGCCGCACCATTGGTGCGGCCCTCTCGCCTTATACAGGGTCAGTGGAGGAGCCGTTTACCCGGTCTCCTCCTCCAGCGCGACGTACTTGGACGGGCACTTGACGATGACGTTCTCGCTATGGAACACCATCTCCCCGTCGAACGAGCCCTCCAGGATGATCTCGGAGTGGTCGTTGAAGAACAGGTCGGGAAGCACACCGTCGTGCACCGCCAGCATGGTCTGGCTGCCGTCGGTCAGTTGGAAGTGCGCTTCGGTCGAGCCTTCCTCGCGGTTAAACGAGGCGGGGATGAGCTTGCCGTTGACCCTGACCATGCGGCCGTCATTGGAGGGGCCGAGTTCGGTGGCTTCGCCGACGGTGTAGTAGTACACGGTGGCGTTCTCGAATGCCATGAAGCCGAAATAGCCAAGCGCGGCGACCAGGGCCAACGCACCGACGAGCAGCTTGATCTTGTTGGCTCCGATCAGCGTCCCCTCGTCGCTCGGTGCGTCGGGCGGGTCCGGTACGTAGTTCTCTGGTTGGACCATCTAGTGCTTTCCCTGCAACCACGTGTCGCGCTACATCACCGCCGTCAATGCTCTCATTATCGCAAATGGCTCAACTTCGGGTCTCTTCATAAGTGGCTGATGATCCAGTTGCAGCGAAAAGTTTGTGGCCTACAACTGGATCAATCCGCGGTGGGTTAGGTCTTGCAGAGTGCGCCGAACCTGCTCTGGGGTCACTCCGAATTCCTCCGCTGCTGTCCCTGTGGAAATGCGGTCGCCACTCCGCTGAGTCATCTCCACAAGCTTCCGCTCAATATCCGATAATCTCGGTGTCGCGGTAGCCTGATGTGTGTCTGGGCCCTACTTGTTTGGCCCGTCATCCGTTCCTACGTCTTCGGGAGGTGCACCGGCTCTCTTGTTCAACCCGGCGCTGAGGACCTCGATCTCGGCCTGCATCCGGCGCTGCTTGAGCGTCATGTAAACGACGTAGGCGAAGAACAGGGCCCAGGTGATGACGAAGACGGCGAACAGATACGGCAGGTTGGACTCAGGGTCGCCGCTGGTATTGTCCTCGATCTGGAAGTGTTGTCCCTGTTCCGAAGGGACCGGCTCCGAACCTTCGGATGCAAGCGCCGTGCCGGGCACGGCCAGAGTGGCCAGTAAAACGGCTGCTAACGCGACGGCCAAGGCGGCCCTAGAGGCGAACCGAGGCAATCTGGTGTAACTCATCAAGTTGGCTCTCCGAGCGTCTCAGCGAGTAGCGCTCCATGAGTATGTAGGTGAACAGGACGACGAAGGTGACCATGGAAACTAGCAGAGCTACGGCCATCCTCGATTCAAGGGAATCGGACTCCGCCATTGGGCCGACGAGAATCTCCGGGTGGGCGGTGCGCCAGAGCAAAGTCGACATGTAGATGACGATCGCGTCGATCGCGCCCATCAGGGCGATGATCGCGGCGTAGCGCGCCTGCTGAATGCCCTGAGGGCCGTAGGCCCGGAGCATCAGGTAGGCGACGTAGATGAACCACAGGACGAGGGTGGTGGTCAACTTGGGATCCCAGGTCCACCACACGTTCAGAGTCGGTTTGGACCAGATGGCGCCGGTGACGATTATCAGGGTAGCGAATATGACGCCGAACTCGGCCGACGCGTGCGCAAAGTCGTCCCAGCGCTTTTCCTTCTTCCACAGGTACATCGCCGAGGCGAACGTGACCACGACGATGGAGATCATCCCCAGGAGTCCGAGCGGGACGTGGAAGTAGAGGATGCGCTGGGAGACGCCCAGAGTGGCCTCGGTCGGCACCCAGAAAAACACTAGGTACAGCGTCACCGCCATGAGGGCAGCGCTGGCCACCAGCAAAGCGTCCTTCACGACCCGGGACCAGCGGCCTTTCGGGCTGGAACCACTCGCTGTCAAGGAGGCCTGTGCCATTCGAGCAATGTATCACAAGCCCGACATCAGTTTCACAAGGGCAGTCACAACGAGGTGGGCTCACAATTCCCTTAAAAGGGGCCGTTTCTCAAGGGCGTCGCACTCGATGGTAGACTCAGGCTTGTGACGGCTCGGACACCATCTACGCCATGACGACCCTGACCAGGGGCCAGTTCGAGAGACTCGTTGTCCGGGCGCTGGACCAGATCCCCGAGGAGATAAAACGCTGTCTCGACAACGTCGACGTCGTCGTGGATGACCTGCCCAGCCGCGACCAACTTGCCGGCAACGAGATCGGCGAGGGGGAGTTGCTCCTCGGGCTGTACGAGGGGGTTCCCCTGACCGAGCGCTACGACTACGGCGAGGTGCTGCCCGACAAGATCACCCTGTTCCAGGGCTCGTTGGAGGCGCTCGGCCTGTCCAGCGAAGGGATGGTGGCGGAGATTGCCGACACGGTTGTGCACGAGGTCGCGCACCACTTTGGCATCGACGACGAACGCCTGCGCGACCTGGGTTACTAGTACGGTCGACGGGCCTTCCGTCGGCGAAGCGGCTGCCCAGAGGCGGCGGTTGCTAGGCGGACCGTTCCGCCTCAAGCGACGGCCGTCTTTAATCTTCTAAGGAGGCTTTGCCTCGCCTCCGAAGAGGTCGGCGACGTCGCGCTTAACCTGGGCCTTGCGCTCGGTTTCATCGAGGTAGCCCAGTTGCCGGTAAGACTCGGGTGTACCGTAGTCGCGGGTCCTGATCTCCACCGGCATCGGTAGCGCGTGACCGAACACCAGCGCCTGCTGGCGTGAGTCCAGGCTGGCCAGGACATGGCGCAGCTTGCGCCCGCCGGACACCCCCGTCAGGACGGAATCCACGTCGTGGTCGTTGTCGAGGAGGCAGGCGAATTTGGTGCCCAGTTGACTCATCACCTCGTCGTCGATGCCGCTGGGTCGCTGGTCGACCACCAAGAGCGTCACGTTGTACTTACGCATCTCCCTGGCGATGGTGCCGAAGATCGTCTGGTCGGCGATGTCCGGGGTGAGGAACTTGTGCGCCTCCTCAATGGTGATCACAAGCGGTTCGGGCTCGGCCCCCTCGCCCGCCAGCGCCCTCTCCTTGGAGGCGGCGTAGCGGTCGTATATCCGTCTGGTCAACAGGTTCGCAACCATGATGTAGGCGGCAAGCTCGCGGCCGTAACGGCCGAACTCTAAGACCACGTGCATTCCCCGCTCGAGGTAGCTGAGGATGTGGTTGACAGAGTCGTGCACGCCGCTCTTGTCCATGAAGTCGAAGCGCTCCAAACGCTTCAGGCGCCTGTGCAGGGCTGAAAGAGCCCCCTGGTTTTCGTTTATCTGGGAGGCTAATTCGTTGAAGGCCTCCGAACCGGATAGCGTCATGAATTGGGAAAGCCACTTGGACCCATAGTGGCGATGCAGGGAATGGGCAGCCTCGGCGGCCTGGGGCGACAGGTCGAGGGCGCCCCGGAGGATGATTATGTCCTCGGGTTCGATCTCCTCGTAGCCGATGCGGACGTTGTAGTCGGGTGTCAGATGCCTGGTCCGGGAAAACTCCTCGTCCAGGGAGAAGACCGCGACCTTGGAGGGGAATAGCTGCTTCAGGCCTTTTACCTGTCCCGATCCACCCTCCGAGCCACCCCGCCAGCCGTATTCGGACTGCATGTCGAAGACCAAGTTCGTCGCCTCGCCGCTTTGCAGAATCCCGGCCAGCAGCAGGCGGGTGAGGAAGGTCTTGCCGGTGCCGGACTTGCCGAACACCCCGTTGCTTCGCTTGACCAACTCCCCCATGTCGAGGCAGAGTCTAGTCTCCATGTCCAGCGGCGACCCGATCCAGAAACGGCGCCGGCTTTCCTTGCCGAAGACCAAATCGATATCCGAGGCCGAGGCGGGGACGACCTGGGAGAAATGTGGTGGAACGGTCTTGGCCTGCTGCGGTGCGTCCAGTCCGTCGTCGGCCCCCAGGGACAGGCGGAGCTCGACGCGTAGCGTGCCGTAGGCGGCGGTACCCGAGACGACGCTCGTCAGCAGCGGATCGGACGGGCCCGGCGGAGCTTCCCAGACCGCCCGGTCGGAAGCGGACAGGTTGACGTCCGTGACCTGCCCGAAGAAGCGCCTGCTCTTGCCCTGAACGGTGACGAGGGTTCCGACTTTGACGTCCTCCACAGACGACCCGTCGGACAATCGGACCTGCAGGCCCTCAGACAGCGAGCCGCCGACGACGGAGCCGGACCAACCGGCCTCGGCCTCGTCAGCGCGTCCTAAAGCCTCGAACTCATCCGAGTGGTTCACGACGTCGCCGTCCTGAGGATGGCGGTGACCCGGCGAAGCTGTCCCGGCAGCATCCCAGCCAGCTCCTTGCCTGCCCGCACGACGAACGCCTCCGGGTCGGAATGCACGGCGGCAGACCTGCGTAGGTAGGCTGCCACGAACTCGTCCGGCGAGCCGATCCTTGCGTCCAGCAGGCGTGGTAGGAATCCGACGTTGACGGAGAAGTCGTGGGTCTCGTCGTCGTCGCATACCCGCACGAAGGACAGGATGCGCGGCGGGCTCGCGGCCAGCCGCCAGCGGATGTCCGAACCGTCCATGTGGCCTACTGCTACTGACACGAACCTAGTCGCTAGTAACCGGGACAGTTGCGGGTTGTCGATGTAGACTTCGCGCTCGGAGGCCATGCTCGCACCCCTGGGTGCAGGAGGTCTGGTAGGGTCCAGACTCTCGGTCACCGAATCCGCCACGATCCCGAACACCGGTATCTCTTCGCCGCAGATAACGAGCGCACCTAGGGGCGGGCTGGCGTACAACTCGTAGCACTCGGTCTCGAACTCGGTCGTCGAGGCGCGCACTACCTCGCCGACCCGGCCGCTGCTAGCCTCTGAATGGCCTATTTCAGGCGTCGACATATGCCCCCTCAGAGCCTCCTGATCGTCTTTGAGACGTTCTTTTCCGAGGTGCCCACCGGTATGCCCCGGCCGCTCAGAGCCGACTCGACTAGCGTCACAAACGTGCGCCGATCCCGGCCGTTTACGACGGCCTGTTCGTGCGCCTCGATAAGCACGGTCGGGTAGCCGCCGCCTCTTTTGCACTGGTCGAGCAGCGTCGCGTGCAGCAGATCGACAGTGGCGTCCTCCGCCGCCCATGCGGGCAGTTCCGCCCGGCCGATCTCGTCTCCGGTATTGAGGTAGAAGTTAACAGTGGTGTGTTCCAGCTGGTACGGCTCCAGGGGATGGCCGGTCGAGGCGAAGAGCGCGGAGCGATGACCGGGCGGCAGATGGCGTTCGAACACCTCACGGTCGAGGACGCCGTCTGATGTCGACTCGGGCCGATCGGGCTCATCCTCTTTCATCAGCGAAAGGGCCCGCAAGACTTCGTCGTGTCCCGGCAGGCTAGTGTAGCCGGCGACCGCGAGAGCCTGGCCTCCGAATCGGCCGTCGGCGGCTACCTGGCGGAAGCGCTCCATGGCTTCCGCAAATCCCTCCGAAATGAGGGCTCTGTAGACGAACTCGAGGAATACGCGTCCTCCCAATCCGGCCACCGTGAGAGGCCCGTCCACCAGCATGACCGCGGGTCGGTCGCCGGGCTGTTCCTCCAGCACGGCGGCGGCGGCGGTTAGCTCTTCGACGTGCCGCAACGCCCCCAGGACGGCTCCGTCGACCCTTTCGAAGCGGTCACTCATTTCGTCGCGGATGACCAGCTCGTCGTCGCTTGTGTACAGGCGCGGTGAACTGTGCAGGTTGGCATGAGGCTCGTCGCCGTAGGTGAGCACGCAAACGCCGATGTTGATGAGAAAGCACCGTGCCGCCAAGTGCCGATCGACGCCGATGTGTGAGCCATCGACCGCGGCGACGGTAAGGTCGGTCGGAGTGTCCGGCGGCGCGAATGTCGCGGCCGGGTCCTCCAAGAAGCGGACGGTTCCGCGGTTCTCTCGCTCGGCCAGGGCCCCTCGCCGCTCCTCGTAAGCGTCCGGGTCCAGCGCATGCAGTCGGGCCAGAGCCGCCTGCGTCGCCGCATCCTGCTCGTCGCGGCGGCCAGCGATGTGCACCGCCATGCGGTCGATCTGGAGCGCAGTTGTGTCGAGGTCCAGCGGCATCCGGCCGAATCCTTAGCGCAGTACCCGGACGTCGCCGACGCGACGTGTGACGCGGGTCTTGTCGAGGTGCTCGATCAGTGCGAGCGCATACTTACGGCTGGTGCCGAACAAGTCGCGCACGTCGCCGACGGTGATCTCTCCGTGCTCGTCCACGAAGCCCTTTATCTGCTTCACCATGTCGTCAAATGCGGCGGCCGAGAACACGACGGCGTCGCTGGTACGCACGACCTGGTCACAGTCTTCGAGGAGGTCGAGGACGTCCTCTCCGGGCAGGTTGCCAGTGGGAGGGGAGTACGGGTCGCCGGAGTTGAGGGACGCGACGAATTCGGCGGCGGCTTTCTCCTGTGCGGCCGAGAGGGTCGGTTGGTGATCGGGAGACCGGACCGCGGCGCCGGTTTCTTTCAGCACGCCGGTCTGTACCAGCCGCGCTAGTACAGGGCTAAACAGGGTGGCTGAGAGCCCGAGGCGGCTGCGAAGCTCCTCTTTTGGCTCGCCCCGGCGGACGGGGAAGCGGGCCTGGTATTCGGTCACCGACTTCACGGCGCGACCCGCCAGCTCGCGCCACCCGGCGATGCTCAGGTAATGCTTTCCCGAACCGACCCCGACCGCCGCAATATTGCCTTCAGCCTCCAGGTACTGAAGCTCGTGCCCGGCGTCGGACGGGGGCATATCCAACCGACGCGCGAGCCCGTCCAGGTCGATGGGGCCGTACTGGTGCACGGCTGTGGCCAGCACCTCACGAGTGGATCCGCTCTCCATCACGGCAAGGCGCTCCAGCAGGGGCGCGTGCTTGCGCCGGTGTCGCTGTGCATGGGCGTCGACGATGTTCCCTCCCCCGAGCGTCGCCTGGTTTGAGCGGATGACGAAGTGATCGCCCTTGACCACGGCGACGGGCTTATCCAGCTTAACCTGGACCCATGTCCACTCGCCGGGCTCGGCCCGGTCGATGTCCAGTAAGCGGAGACGGCCGACGGCCTCGTCGCTGCCCGTATGTACGGTGACGTACATGTTGTGCCTGAGCGCCCGGGGAATGTCCGGCAGGACCCTGAGGTGAGCGTCGAACGAGGTGGTCGGGGCCAGCCAGCCGGGGGTCGTGAGCACATCGCCGCGTTCGATTACGTCGTGTGCGATGCCGGACAAATTCACCGCCACCCGGGTGCCGGGCAGGGCGCGTTCAGACCTGGTCTTGTGGCTCTGCAGGCCTCTTATTCGTGATCTCGCACCGGAAACCACCAGTTCCACCTCGGTGCCAACTTCCAGCGCGCCGTCTATCAGCGTCCCGGTAACGACGGTGCCGAAGCCGGAGATGGTGAAAGAGCGGTCCACCGGCAGACGGGGGCGCCCCACGTCTCGGCGCGTGCCGGTCTCGTCGAGAACCTCGCCCATCGCCGCAGTCAGGTCTTTTAGGCCCCGGCCCGTGGTGGCCGAAACGGGTACGGTGTGAGAGCCCTCCAGAGTGGTGCCGTCCAGCAGTTCCGCTGCTTCGGCCTCGACCAGTTCGAGCAACTCGTCGTCGACTAGGTCTGCTTTCGTAATAGCGACCAACCCGCGAGAGACGCCGAGCAGGTCGAGTATGGCCAGATGCTCCCGCGTCTGGGGCATGACAGACTCGTCGGCGGCGACCACGAGTAGGGCCATGTCGATGCCGCCCACACCGGCCAGCATGTTGTTGACGAACCGCTCGTGGCCCGGCACGTCCACGATGCTGATCTCTTCGCCGCCGGGCAGAGCCATCCAGGCGAAGCCCAGGTCGACGGTGAGGCCTCGTTCCTTCTCTTCCCGCAGCCGGTCGGGATCGATACCGGTTAGCGCCTCGACGAGAGTCGACTTACCGTGGTCGACGTGTCCGGCGGTGCCAACTACGTGCATGGGTCAGTTGGGTGCATGAGAGAAACAATAGCACGGATGTTTGAGTATTCAGTTATTGCCGGTGAAAAACCGTGAGAAGACCTCGTTGCCCAGAAGGCGGCCGTGCCGCGTCAGGCGGAGTGACCTGTCTGGGCCACCGTCGGAGCCGGAAGCTTCGGCCCACTCGATAAGACCGTCTTCGTGCGCACCTGCGATGATTGGCTCGTAGGCGTCTCGCAAAGACCGGCCGAACCGTTTCCTGAAATCATGATCGGAGACCCCGACGTCCAGTCGCAGCCCCATCATCATCGTCTCGGCCATCTCACCGGATGGACCGATCTCGTTGACCTCGTGGACAAAAGGCAATGAGCGAAGAAGCTTCGGCCATGAGTTGGCTCTCAGCGCTGGCGGATCGACAGCAAGCCGGAGCGCGTACTCGCGCGGCGACCGTATATCTGAGAAACGAGCACCATGAAGGTAGGAGTGAGCGCCCGGGCCGACGCCGAGGAACGGTCCGTTGCGCCAGTAGGTCAGGTTGTGGCGGCTTTCGTATCCGGGCAGCGACCAGTTGGATATCTCGTAATGGCGGAAGCCGTGGGAGGCCATCGTCTCCTGTGCCGCGATGTACATATCGGCCGCCAGGTCGGAGTCTGGGGTGGCCAGCGCGCCGGTGTCGGCGGCCTGTTGCATGGGAGTACCCGGTTCTAAGGTGAGGCCGTACATGGAGACGTGTTTTGGACCCAGACCAAGCGCCCGTCTGACTGAATCACGCCATTGCTCGTGGGTCTGGTCGGGCAGGCCGTACATGAGGTCGACGCTCAGGTTCTCGAAGCCCGTACCGGTGGCACGGCGCACCGCCTGCTCGGCCTCGGCTGCGCTGTGCCTGCGGCCAAGCATCCGCAGCAGGCCGTCGTCGAGTGATTGCACGCCAATGCTCAGCCGGTTGACTCCACATGCCAGCAACTCCGTCAGTTTGTCGTTCGTTAAGTCGTCGGGGTTGGCCTCGGCTGTGACCTCGGCGGCGGGATCGAGGTCGAAGGCGGCGCGGATCGTATCCATGAGGGCGGCAAGCTGCCCGGCACGGAGATATGACGGCGTGCCGCCGCCGAAGAACACGGCCGAGATTGCAGCGGACTCAAGCAGTTTCCCCCAGAACCGAAGCTCGGTACGGAGTGCTTCTATGTACGGCTCCATGAGTCCCTCGATGGAGGCGTATGTGTTGAAGTCGCAGTAGGGACACTTGGTGGCGCAGAACGGCACATGCACGTACAGCGCTATGGGGTCCTGCTCCCGCATCGTCGGCCCGCTAGACGTTGAACAGGACGTGCACCACGTCGCCGTCCTTAAGCACGTAGCTCCTGCCCTCCTGCCGCAGCGTTCCCCGCCGCCGGGCCTCGGTCTCGTCACCGGCTTCGACGAAGTCGTCATAGCCGACGATCTCGGCGCGGATGAAGCCTCGCTGCATGTCGGTATGAATGACTCCAGCGCCGGTATGGGCGTCCGTGCCCGCTCGAATGGGCCAGGCGTGCGTCTCTTTCTGGCCCACCGTGAAAAACGTGATCAGGCCGAGAGCGTCGTACGAGGCCCTGACCATCTTGACCAGGCCCGATTCGCCCAGACCCAGGTCGGCTCTGAATTCACCCTCCTCGTCACGCTCCATTGATGCGAGGTCGACCTCCAGCAGACCGAAGACGGCGGTCGTCTTCACCCGGCCGGCGGTGAACCTATCCGACAGTTCGGTCTCCACCTTCCCGACGGCTGGTATCTGCGATTCACCTAGGTTGGCCACCAGGACGACCGGCTTGGTGGTGAGCAGGCCGAAGCCGGAAACGGTCTTGCGCTCCTCCGTCGTCAGCTGCTGGTCAGCCACGCCGACCTCGTTCTCAAGCCCGGCCTGCAGGCGCTTCAAAAGGGCCGTCTCTTGCTCTATTGACCGGCGCTCTGTTGTCTTCGCCCCTTTCAGGCCGTCCGTCAGCCGGGACATGCGCCGCTCGATTATCGCTAGGTCGACGAAGGTGAGTTCCATCAACATCGATTCCGCATCTGACAGGTGGTTCACCCGGTTGAGAATATGAGGGACGGACGGGTCGTTGAAAGCGCGCACCACGATGGCGAGAGCATCGACCCGTTGCAGGTGTGTGAGCATCTCGCCACCGATGCCGGCTCCCTTACCGAAGCCATCGGGGGGAGTCGGCAGGTCCATGTAGGTGACCTCGGCCGGGGTGATCTTCTTAGAGCCCTCGAGCCGGCCGAGGACATTGAGCCTCGGGTCCAAGACCTTCGCGACGCCGAGATTCGGCCGGTCCGGACGGGCGGTCGCCTGAGTCTGGCCCCGCGTGGCGGCGTTGAAAACGGTGGTCTTGCCACTCTGCGGCAGCCCCACGATGCCGACTTCCAAGCCGGATCAGTTCTCGCGGTCTTGAGGATCGGATTCCACGGTCCTGGCCGTGGTCTCGATGGCGTTCGGCTCCGCCTCGGGGGTGGGAGCACGACCCATGTGCTTCATCACAATCGCTCGGGGAGACAGGGCGATGAACAGCAGTGGCGCGGCGACCAAGGCCAGCAGGTCGTCCAGCCTGCCGAACGGAAAAAGCACGTCGGGGAACAGGTCGATCGGCGACACGAAGTAGACGACGGCCGCCGGCAGTATTAGCTTTGTCAGCACCGGCACACGGCCGTCCATGACCAGCTTGAGAATCAATCTGGGCAGGCCGGTAAAGCTGACTAATCGAATGATGGAGAACATGAGAACAGGGCCGGGCCCCGCACCCGTATTATACGGACCTGTCGGTTCGACGGACTCGGCCGAAAGCTGTAACTATGGCAGCGATCACGGCGAGGCCGAGATCACCGTTATCGGGGTGGCGTTTTGGGGCTCGTCGGGACAAAGAAATGATTTATGTGTTTTTTGGCGCGGACTCGCTGTCGATCCGCGAAAAGGTGAACGCGCTGCGAGATGCGGTGGGACCGCCCGACCTGCGGGACGCCAACACTCTTGCTCTCGACGGTGAGTCCTTGAAACCGGACGAGCTGCTCGCGTCCGCCATGGCCGTGCCGTTCCTGTCGGACAGGCGGTTGGTGCTGGTAAGGGACCTGCTCGCGCGATTCGAGGCCGGACGCAAGAAACGGCCTGCTGAGTGGAAGGGGTTCGGAAAGCAACTGGTGGCGGTGCCGCCGACCAACGACGTGGTCTTCGTGGACGGCGCCCTGAGTGGGAAGGCCAATCCATTATTGAAAGAGCTGTCGGGAGTCGCACAGGTGACGAGTCATCCCATGCCCAGGGGCGGCGAATTGCACCGTTGGATTCGGACGCGCGTCGAGGCGAAGGGTGGCACGGTCAGCAACCAGGCGGTCGCCCGGCTGGCGGCAGTTGCCGGAACGGGTCTCGTGGCGCTGGACAACGATCTGGAGAAGCTGGTGGTCTACGTCGGGAACCGGGTCATCGAGCCGGGCGACGTCGACGAGATGGTGAGCCAAGCGAAGGAGGCGAACATCTTCGCCGCGGTGGATGCTGCGCTGGACGGGCGGACCGCGGCCGCCCTGACCCAGGTCCGCCGGGTGCTGGGGGACGGAGAGTCTGTCAGCCATGTCCTGTATATGCTTCACCGGCAGGTGCGGCTGCTTATCCTGGCAAAGGAACTTCAGCGCCAGCGAGTGTCGGGCCCGGAGTTGGGCAAAAGGCTGGGGGTCAGGGACTACCCGTTGCAAAAGACGCTGGAGCAGGCGCCCCGGTTTACCGCCGAGCGCCTGTCGGCCGCGCATCGGCTGCTGACCGAGACGGACGAGCGAATCAAGTCCGGCCGGGCGCGCGACGAGGTGGCCTTAGATCTTTTAGTAGCGGACCTGGGATCGCTGAAAAGCTAGCTGGCCGGGCCGGTCACCGGGACCGGGTTGTAGCAGGCCACGGTGTGGCCGGGCTCCGGCTCCTCCAACTCGGGCATCGGGTCTGTCCTGCATACGCTCAGTGCACGGTTGCACCGGTCCAAGAACGGACAGAGGTCTGGCGCATCGAGCATGGTCGGCAGTCTGCCTCTGATCGGCGAGAGCCTCTTGACCGGACGGTCCCACCTAGGCACCGCCTTCAGCAGCCCGCTGGTGTACGGGTGCATGGGTCTCACGTAGAGGCTGTGGGTGTCGGCCTGCTCCAGCTTGTAGCCGCCGTACACCACCAGCACCTCGTCGGCCATCTGAGCCATGACGCCCAGGTCGTGGGTGATGAGGATGATGGAAGAGCTCGTCTCCCGGCGGTGCTCGTTGAGCCTCTGCAAGATCGCGGCCTGGACCGTGACGTCCACGTTCGAGGTGGGCTCGTCGGCGATCAGTAACTTGGGGGACATGGCAAGGCCCATCGCCAGCATCACCCGCTGCGCCATGCCGCCGCTGATCTCCCAGGGGTGGTGGTCCAGAATGCTCCGGGCGTCGGCAATGCCCATCTGCGTCATGAGGTCAACGCTCAGCTGGATGGACTGGCGAGTCGTCATGTCGGAGTGAATCTGCATGACCTCCAGAATCTGATCTCCGACCGTGGTTACGGGGTTCAGCGCACTCGCCGCGTCCTGGAAGACCATGGCGATCTCACCGCCACGAAGCGACCGCATTTCGGACTCGGGCAGCGCTAGCAGGTCCCTGCCGGCGAAATTGATCGAGCCCTTCTCGACCTTTCCCGGTCTGGGTACCAGGCCCATGATGGACAGGCCGGTGACGGTCTTGCCCGAGCCGCTCTCGCCGACGACTCCCACCACGCCCCGATCGGGCACGTCGAACGATATGCCGCGCACCGCCTTGACCACGCCGTCCACGGTGTGGAAGTAGGTGTGTAGCCCCTCGACTCTGAGTAACGGGTCGCTCATCGGTATCGCGTGCCTCGATTTGCTGTACAACCCGATTGTGCGCTCGGGCATCCCATAAACGTTACTACGCTGAGAGCGGGCATCTGGCTCTCTTGATTAATTGACATGATACGACTCAGATATAATGATTCAACAGACATAGTAAACTGCATTCGATTCACAGGTGATAAGAGAGAAAAGAGATGGTTTTACGTCCCGACCAATTCACCGAGCGAGCCATGGAGGTCATCCAGCGTTCGCAGCAACTGCTGGTGGGCTACAGGCACTCCCAGTGGGACACTGAGCACGTCCTCGTTGCTTTACTAGAACAGCCCGACGGCGTGGCCGCCGAGGTATTCGCCGAGATGGGCGTGTCCGCCGACTCCATGCGGTCGTCGGTCGAGCAGGTCCTGGAAGCCGCACCGAAGGCCGAGGAGGCGGTGACCCAGGCCTACATGACGCCCAGGGTCGCGGCGGTAATGGACCTGGCCAAGCAGGAGGCCGACCGGCTCAACGACGAGTTCATCAGCGTCGAGCACCTACTGCTGGCGGTGGTCAAGAGCGAAGAGGGGCTCAGTAGCGAGATATCTAGCCTGCTCGCGGGTGTAGGAGTCACGGTGGAGCGCGTGTACCAGGCCCTACAGACCGTCCGCGGCAGCGCCAGGGTGACCGACCAGCACGCCGAGTCGCGGTACCGGTCGCTTGAGAAGTTCAGCGTCGATTTGACGCAGATGGCGGCGGACGGGCGGCTTGACCCGGTCATCGGGCGCGAGAGCGAGATCGCGCGGGCCATGCAGACGCTCATCCGGCGCACCAAGAACAACCCAGTGCTGATCGGCGCGGCCGGCGTGGGCAAGACTGCCATAGCCGAGGGCTTGGCGCTGAAGATCGTCTCCGGCGACGTGCCCGAAGAGCTAATGGACCGGAAGGTACTGGCTCTGGAGATGGGGGCGATGGTGGCCGGCAGCAAATTCAGAGGAGAGTTCGAGGAGCGCCTCAAGGCGGTGCTGGACGAGATCCGCCAGGCGAGGGGCGAGATCATCCTGTTCATCGACGAGCTTCACACTGTGGTTGGCGCCGGGGCGGCCGATGGTGCCATCGACGCGTCCAACATGATGAAGCCCGCCCTTGCACGTGGCGAGCTGCAGGCGCTCGGGGCCACGACCGAGGCTGAGTACCGGCGATACATCGAAAAGGACGCCGCGTTGGAGCGCCGGTTCCAACCCATACTGGTCGAGGAGCCCGATGTCGAGACGGCCGTGGAGATGCTTCGCGCCCTGCGACCGAAGTACGAAGCGCATCACAAGATATCCGTCAGCGACGGAGCGGTGGAGGCCGCCGTGAAGCTGAGCCAGCGATACGTCACCGAGCGCAAGCTGCCCGATAAGGCGGTGGACCTGATCGACGAGGCCGCCAGCAAGCTGCGTATCGACTCGCATGCCATGCCGACGGCAGATATGACGGTCACCGTCGAGGACATCAGCGCTCTGGTGGCGAGCTGGACCAGCATTCCGGTGGACCGGCTGCTGGAGACCGAGGCCGATCGGCTGCTGCATATGGAAGACCGTCTGCACAACCGGGTGGTCGGCCAGGACGAGGCCGTCACCGCCGTGTCGGACGCCATTCGGCGGGCGCGCGCCGGGCTCAGCGACCCCAACAGGCCCATCGGCAGCTTCATCTTCCTCGGGCCCACCGGCGTGGGCAAGACCGAGCTTGCCCGTGCCCTGGCCGAGTACCTGTTCGACGACGAGCAGAACATGGTGCGGGTGGACATGTCCGAGCACATGGAAAAACATTCAGTGTCCCGCCTCATCGGAGCGCCCCCCGGCTACGTCGGTTTTGACGACGGCGGTAATCTCACCGAGGCGGTGCGCCGTCGCCCCTTCAGGGTCGTGCTGTTCGACGAGATCGAAAAGGCGCACCCGGACGTGTTCAACGTGCTCCTCCAGATACTGGAGGACGGACGGCTGACCGACAGCCACGGCCGCACGGTCGACTTCCGCAACACGCTTGTGATCCTCACCAGCAACCTGGGGACGGCTGAGGCGGGCCGTGAGGGCGTCGGGTTCCTGGCACAGGGGAGCTCGCGTGAGGACGCGTCGAAACGAACGGGCGCAATCGAGGATGCACTGAAAAAGGCGTTCAGGCCGGAGTTCTTGAACCGGATAGACGACGTCATCATCTTCGACCCGCTCAGTGCCGAGCAGATCGGCAGCGTGGTTGATCTGATGATGGCCGACGTTTCGGTCAGACTGGCCGAGCACGGCGTGTCGATTGCACTGACGGACGCTGCCAGGGACTGGCTCGCGAGCGAGGGGTTTGACCCCGTCTACGGGGCCAGGCCCCTGAGGCGTGCCATCCAGCGCCATCTTGAAAACGACCTGTCTCGGAAGATCCTGGCCAGTGAGATCTCGGACGGTGACCTGGTCACGGTGGATGCCGGCGACGAAGGACTGACCTTCGAGGCCGAACCCGTGCCGCCGTCCGAGGCGTTACAGGCCCCCCGAGTGCCGGTGGAAGGGATCGCTGAGGTGGCCGGACCGGTGTAATTTCGGTAGAGCTGAGCTGAAGGACGGGGGCGGAGAGTAAAAACCTCCCGCTCCCGTTTTTCGTATACCTGGGTCGATTCCATTCTGTGACCGGTCGCACCGGTCCACTAGAATGGAGCCCCTTGGACGAGACCGGCCCGCCAGACCTGCCCGAAACGCCCCGAACCACCCCGTCGCCGCTTCCGGCGCCGGGAGCGGAGTTGCGCCCCGGACCCAGGTTTAGCAGGGCACGGTTGGTCCAGTTCGCGTTCCTGTTTGCCGGGCTCGCGCTGGTCGTGGTCGCCGGGGTGTTCAGGGACGCGGTCCCCAACCTGGCAACCGTCGGTTATGCTGGGGTGTTCCTCCTCAGTTTCCTGGGCAGTGCGGCCATGGTGCTGCCGGTCCCCGGGCTGATCTCCCTGTGCGCCGTGAGCGGGGAGCTGAACCCGTTCGCCCTGGGCATGCTCGCGGCGACGGGTGAGACGATCGGAGAGGTCTCGGGCTACGCCGTCGGCTTCGGGGGCAGAGGGCTGGTGGAGAGGAGCCGCACCTACACCCGCATTCTGTGGTGGATGAGGAAACGCGGGTGGATCGTCATCCTGCTAGTATCGATCATCCCAAACCCGCTGTTCGATCTCGTCGGCATTGCCGCCGGGGCCACCCGCTACCCGATGGCACGATTCCTCGGCATCGTCTTCGTGGGCAAGACGATCAAGGGCCTCACGATCGCATACGCCTGCTCGTGGGTCATTGAGCTACTGCCCTGGGTTAACTAGGGGATAGCTCGGACCCGTGGGCCGGTCGAGCGATGATATAATTCCCTTCGGCCCCCGCAACACCGGCGCGCAGGTGTGGGTGGCCGCGTGAACGCTCCGCGGTAGCTCAGTGGTAGAGCAGTCGGCTGTTAACCGACCGGTCGTTGGTTCGAATCCAACCCGCGGAGCCAGTCTGACCCGGAGTGGCAAGTTACTGCGGTTGACTGCCGCGAAAGCTCCTCTTGCCGAGCACGTCACCGAGGTATTCGGTGTGTCGGAGCGCCGGGCCTGACAAAGTTGCCCAGCACTATGAGCTTCGAAAACCTGCTCATTTCATTTTTTCGTTTGGCCAAGAGGCGCCGTTCCTAGCCGCAACCCTCTTGGCGGTCGTCGAGTTCTTCAGAGGGAACCGGTTGATTCCACCGGACTAAGGAGTCGCAGTCACCGGGGGCAGCCTGGTGAACATTGGGCCATTGATCGGGACCCACTTCTTCGTCGCCAGCGCGAATGTGGTGCTCAGCCGCTGCGGTCCGCAGCATTCTGGTGGAGTTCCGCCAACTTCCGAATCTGGGTCTCGAATTCATAGTTCTTGAGGACGAAAGCTCTGGCTCGAGTACCTAGGTCCCGGGCGAAATCTGAATTTCCTAGTACCCTCAACAAAGCTTGGGCGAGCTCTGCGTCGTCGCCTGGTTTGACCAAAAGCCCGGTTTTGTCGTTCGTGATTACTTCACCGATTCCGTCTACTTGCGAAGATACGACGGGTAATCCCATTGCCATGGCTTCGAGGACCGCCCGTGGCATGCCTTCCGAAAGCGAAGGGAATACGTAGATGTCCGCGGTCGCGAGAAGGGCCGGGATTTTCGTGTAGTCAGTGTGGCCCAGGAAGCGCACGCTTCTGGAGATGCCGAATTGATCACATAATGCCAGGAGACGGGCTCGTTCGGGACCCTCGCCAGCTACGAGCAGGTGAGTGTCTGGGAACGTCGAAACGATCCGGCTCAAGGCGGCGAGCAGTACGTCCACGCCTTTCCTGCGGGCCAACGATCCTGTGAAAACCAATACCCGTCGGTCATCCACGCCCAACTCATTGCGCAACTCCCGTCTTTGCGAGTTGAATAGAGACGGATCGAACATTTGCGTGTCAGCCCGGGTACCAACGGTAGCCAGCTTCTCGGGCGATATCCCGTGAGCTCGGGCGTTGTCCAAAATAGAGCGTGAGACACAGCGAACGGCATCGGCCCGGCGGCACACCCTGTCGGCTAGCCACCTCGATAAAGCGCGTTTCACTCCAGAGCCCATGGAAGGGTGCGGTTCGAAATACTCATTTTGAAGCTGAACGACGAGGGTTTTTCGGAACAACATCTTCAGGGCGACCCCTACTAGGCTTCCGGGGAGGTCTGCACCGCTGATGACATCGACTTCGTTCCGGCGAATGAGAGTCGCCGACAGGAGGAAGCAACTCACAAGAAACAATACGGTTGAAAATGGTGTCGATGCGAGCGGAAGATAGGTCACGCGGACGCGTCCGCCAGACCATGATCGCCTCTGACGGTCGCGTGATCGTACAATCATATGCAAGGACTCAAAGCGCTGGGCTAGGGCACTCATCACCTGGTGGTCTAACTGACTTGCTTCAAACGGATAGACCGACCGGTAAGCAGCGAGCATGAGTAGATGCACGCGCTAAACCTCAGTCTGCTTTGCGGGGCTGTTGGGCGTCAGCGATCTCCGGATCAGATCCCGGTCCTCGGCGTCGAAGCGGAAGAACGTGAAGATGTCAATCCTTGCAACCTCTGAACCGGCCAACTTGTTTGGTGCGTTAACCAATGGAACTTATGTGATAGCTGCGACCAACCCGCCGCTCTTGCCGGACACAGGGTGAACGCGACGATCCGTCCTCAAATCTATCAGCAACCACCTGCACATGCCCGCCGTCGTAGGATCTCGGTCTTACGTGTGCCATCATGATGCGGCTGCGGTCGCGGCTACCAGGACCGGAGGCGAACCTAAGTGAAAACAGTGTTAAGGGTGTTCAAGAGTTACCTAAGAAGGGCCGTCATGGGGACGGTAAGATACAAGGCTAAATTCGAACTGAGCCGGCGCGGCTGCCTGGACTTCATGGACTCACGCCCGGCCGATGCGCTCCAGCCGGACTACGAGGACCTCTGGTTTCTCTGGCGGCTCGTCCGCAAAAACAGGCCCAATGTCGTGCTCGAATTCGGGAGTGGCTGTTCCACCGTTGTCATCGCTCACGCCCTCGCCGACAACGGAGTCGGCCACATAACCTCGGTTGACGCACAAGAGACTTGGGCGGAAGTCACGAGGAGTACCGTTCCCGACGAACTGAGGAGTTACTGTGAGGTCGTTTATTCACCCGTTGAAGAGTATGAGTCCGAAGGGGTGCCCGTGTACCGCCACATCGAGGTGCCGGACATTCGCCCCGACCTCCTCTATCTCGATGGCCCGACCCTCAACCAACGGGTGAAGGTCGGGGTCGACCCTGTGCTTCTGGAAGGCAACTTTCCAGACGGGTTCGTCATGGTGGTGGACGGAAGGTTGGCCAACGTGGAGTTCCTAATGCGCGAACTTAAAAGAGACTACGATGTTCGGCACACCGGCTTGACCATGAGCTCCTCGGTGTTCCGGCTAAAGGGCTGATCCATCAAGGGGCCGTGTAGCCTCAGTCCTCCATTGTCGCGATTTGGACTCCCGGCCACGCCACGCCGTTGAACGCCTCTTCCATCATGGCCATCACACCCGATCACCGTCCAGAGTCCTGCTAATCAGCCTAGCCGGGGATTGAGGATCGCCTACGTTGGCCTGGTATTGTCGACAGCACCTCGTTCGCCAGCCTCTCGCCTGAGCGACCGTCTCGTTTCCACAATACTCGCTCGACCAACGCCGCCCGCCCAGCCCGATCAGTCTGGGGTGCCGAGAGGTAAAGCCGGATCGCGTCGATGAGCTGCTCGCGTGTTGACACCACCCTGGAGGCCCCGATCTCGCCCATCATGCGGTTATGGGCGAGCCTAAAATTATGGCGCGCCACATGTGTGGGGTGCACTCCGGACTTGGTGAGGTCCAATACGTAGCCGATGCAGGGCGTGTCGTGGCAGGCGGCGTCTATCGCGATGGTGGAGCCGAGGTGGATGAGCAGATCGGCGTGGTGGACAGCACGTCCCAGGCTGTCGATATAGTCCCGGCTCTGGTCGAATCTATCAGCCCAGGAGTCCACTACACGGCCCGACATTTCAGAGGTCATGCCGAGGCCGCTCTCGACGACGGACAGGTCGAGCTGTACCTTGGGTAGCTTGCGGATGTGGATGTGCCATTTGAAATCGAAATCCTGCTGCGTGAGGACCTCATGGATGAGCCGCAGGTTATCCTCATCCGAGAACGTGAAGCTCACTCCAGGCGAGTACAAAATAAGCCGGGCCTCGGGGTCGGCGCCCAGTTGCGCCAAGTACTTCCGACGGTCTCCATAATCCCCGTCCCGAAAGTGGTCGTCGAAGCCCGGTGCTCCCACGACGGCGATCTTGCGCTCTGGAACGAAGTGGTATCGCATCGCCTCCTGTTTCATGTAAGGCGACCAGACTAGCAGGGTGTCGGGCTCGACGGGTATCCTTGTTTTACTGGTCAGGTTGTCCCAGCTTTTAACCATGGCCATGGTCGGGATTTCCCTCTTTCTGGCCTCTCGTACCAGCGCTGTCTCTGGGTCGAATGAGTAGGTCGTGAGCACTGCGGCCGGACTGTGCTCGTCGATGAGTCCGCCGTACTCCGGATGGGAGAACGCCCGGGCGTCGACCCACTCAATCAGCCTGCGAAACTTTCGGGACCTGTGAAGAAAAAGAAGGCTCACCAGGGACCCTGCCAACAAGGAAATGAAGCGCCCCTCGCGTACGCCCCGGTCGAGCCACTTGATCGTTACCGTCCTGGTGACGCCGGGGTGTTCCCAGGCCAGCGTGTTGGCGACCCAGGTCCAAAACCGCTCCACAGGTCCTTTCTTGATCTCCGGTAGCGGCACCAGCTCCACGTCAAACGGGCTCAACTCCTCCCTCAGGTAGGTCTCGTGAGCGGCGGGGCAGGCGGCGACGATTCTAACGCCCGCCCCATCGACGGCCCGCAAGAACTCCGATCTGAACAGGTTCCTCGCGGTCATGCCGTGCCGGAGCATCACCAGCAGCGTGGGCTTGCGGTCCTCGTCGGGTTGCGCAGGGTCGGCGGGGCTGCCCCTGGTCATGGCGTGTCGATGCCGTCGGCGATCCGAACGACCTCTCGCGCCGCATCGACGCAGGTGCCGATCTTGCCGGAGAAAACGGAGACGAACCCATCTCCCAGGTCGGTGACCTGGGTCGGCCTCTCGTCGGTGGCGTCGGTGTTCGGCAGGACCGCTCGGACGGTGAACATCGACCCGACGTGTCTGGCTTCCATGAGGCCCGGGATGAACCTTGAGCCGTGCTGAACAAAGCGCTCTATGTTGGTCACGGCGGGGTGGGTCACTACGCCCCGATCCAGCATGGGGGCGATTTCGTCGTCGACGATGGGAATGGAACCCACGTTGGTGCTGTGGATCGCATGCACCACGTTCCCCAGCACGAAGCGGCCCGTTCGGCCCACCGGATCGAAGCACATAAACGGCCCATCCATGACGACCACGCTCTTGCCGGCGAACCGCGCCGGTAGCTCCACGACAGGTTTCTCGCACACCTCGAACTGGAAGTCTTGATAGGGCCCGACGCCGATGGGAAGGGTCGCGTTTAAGTTCGCATAGGTCGCCACCACGGTGAGGTCGTACCCTCCGGCCGCGTCCGGCTCGAAGGGAGTTCTCAGCCTTAGATTCACACCGGACCGCTCGATATTCGATCGGCAGAGCCTGACCAGAGCCTCGGCGTCGATGAGCCGCTCTTTCACCCGGTAGCTTCCGGCGATCATGGATGGGTCAACCAGGTCGAGGCTGACGGGCTCGAATTCGAGGCCCACTTCGCGGCAGAACTGCTCGAACTGCTCACACGATGTTTTAGTGTCCGATCTGGCGATGCAGTAGTAGTGGTCGCCACCTTGGAACACGGCCTCACCGTACTCGTTGGCGAAAACCGGCTCGGCGAGGAGCGATTGGAAGGCCGTTTCCTTGCTGCGGGGGTAGTGGTATCCTCTGTGCAGCCGGTATTGGTTGGCGAAGGACGCGCCCTGGAGTACGTCGCTACCGCACTCGAAGAGGTCCACTTCGTGGCCCGCCCTGGCTAGCCAGACCGCCGCGGTGACACCGAATATCCCGGCGCCGACGACGGCGATCCTCCCTTTACTACCCGGCTTCCCCTCGCGGCTCAAACTAACACCTTATCAACTCGACGGCCGAGACGACGTCCATTCCGAACCTCCCGTCCGTGAGCGGGGCCTCTCCGAGCCTGACCTGGCGGGCGAAGTTGCCGACTTCGATATCGAGCGGCTGAACGTCGGGACGCGTGAAAATGGGCTCTGGGCCCTCCTTATCGCATTCGTACAGTGTGTCGCCAGACCAAATGAGGATCCTTCCCGACTCCGTTTTCGCGGTAACAGACTTGGCTTCCACCGGCGCACACCTGTCTACTTCGACCAGTAAATCGTCGTCCGCGCCGCCGAAACTCAATGAGGCGGCCGACGCATCGGACTTGCTGACCAGCCCGCGGCTGTACAGAATACGGCCGGCAACGGGGCGCGTGCCGAACAGGCCGATCCCGATCGCCAGTTCGTGGGTCATCAGGTTCAAGACCAGGTCCTCATCGAATGTGCCGTACTTGTGCCAGCTCGTTTTTACCGCCGTGACCGGATCGGTGCTGGCTATTCGTCTCAATTCGTTGAACACCGGATCGTAAAGAAAGACGTGGCCGGTGAACAGCGCCAGTCCACGCGCTTCAGCGTTCTCCACAAGGGCGGCGCAAACATTCGCGCTGGTCGCGAGCGGCTTTTCCACAAATACGTGCTTGCCGGCGGTCAGCGCCCGAGAGGTGATGTCTGCGTGAGTCGAGATGGGGGTCACGACTGCGATCGCATCGATCTGATCGTCTCCGAGCAGGTTTGACAATCTGTCAGTTACCGTGGCTTCGGGAAACTCACCTTCGATCCATTCCCGTGTGCTCGCCCGCCCGAGATGGCAGAAGGCTGCCACCTTGCCGTGCTTGCCGAATGCAGTCGCGAGTCGACGGCCCCAGCGGCCGGCTCCCACGATTCCGATGGTCAACTGACGGCTGGTCACCTAGCGCACCCCAACTCCAAAAAGTCCAGCTCTTCCAGGGGGAACAGGGCCTGGTTGAACACGATGTGTGTATGTCCCTCGAATTCCTCGATCTTTTCCCTCAAGAGATCCTCATTTAGGTATTGCCGGAGCGTCGGCTCGTCGGCCATCCTGAGAAGCATGCGATGCGATGCCACATCGCCCGGGTGAAAACCGTCCGTATACTCGCATGCCCGCGCAGTCGTCAGGTTGGGACCAAGGAAGTCGAAGTACGGGACGTCGATCGCCCCGAGTTCCCGCTGCAAAACCTCGATGTAGAGGTACTGATCCGACCTCGATATCATCTCGTCCAAAACTGGTGGTGCGAGCGGCGGGCTGTAGAGGATCACCTCGCTGCCTCGCTCAATCATCAATTCTACAATCGCCTGGAATTGCTCCCATCGGTGCTGGCCGAATCTCTCGCCAGGCTCGAACCTGAAACCACCTTCCTTTACCCGAGCCGCTGTGCCAGCGAAGTTGGAGTCGATATCGGTGGCCAGGTCGTAGAGACGCTGAGAGTACTGAAACGAGCCGTCGGGACGGAAGCCGGCCGACGATTGCAATGCTCGCATTCCTAGGTTGTCCTGGTTGGTGTACTCGTTGTCGCTGCCCAAACCGAAAATTGTCCTGGCGAAGGCGCCGATAGGCAACTCGCCCGTGACAAACCACTCCAGCGGGAGGAGAATCTTGTCCCTCGTAAGCCCGCCGGCGTCCCGGCCCTGGTCCGGGTTGTGATTTTGGAACAAGGGGTTGAGCCACCAGAAATCTACGCCGATCACGACCAGCTTTGGTGTGTGGATTCGGTACATTTCTTCGACGAAGAGCTCTCCCGAGTCCATGTCCCTGAAAGACGCACCGGCGTTGACGAAACTTGAGTTAAAAACTCTTCCCTGTGACCTGCCCCCGATAGTTGTACCACTTGCTATGTTAGTCCGACGAGCACCTTG
>CAZWTT010000018.1:0-37962 GCA_964637315.1 uncultured Dehalococcoidia bacterium
TGGTACATCGAGATGGCCAAGGTGCGGATCAGGGCTGGCGACTTGACCCCCTTACCCGTCCTGGCCTACGTGCTGGAGCGGATACTGCGGCTGTTACACCCGTTCATGCCGTTCGTGACGGAGGCCGCCTGGCAGCAACTTACCGACCGACTGTCGGAAGAGGCGAGGGAGCGGCTGGGGGGTAATGGCCGAGCGCTCATGGTCGCAAGCTACCCGACGGCCGAGGATGGCAAGGTGGACGAGCAGGCCGAACGGGAGATCGAGGCGGTGGTGGAGGTGGTGCGAGCCGTGCGCAACCTGCGAGCCGAGGTTCGCGTGCCGTCGGGCAAGCGCATACCGGCGTCTGTGCACGCACCGAACGCGAGCGACGTGATGAGCGAGGAGGCGGCCGCCATCGGCGCGCTGGCGATGATCGAGTCCCTCACCCTCGATCATCAGGACCGAGACTCCAACGACAGCGCCTCGCTGGTACTGAGCCACAGCACCGTCACGGTGCCGCTTTCGGGCATCATCGACCTGGGCGCCGAGGTCGCGCGGCTGAACGAAGAACTGACGACTCTCGGTAAGGGCGCTACACAGCTTGAGGCACGGTTGTCGAACGAGCAGTTCCTGTCCAAGGCACCCGACGAGGTCGTGGAAAAAGAGCGCGAGCGCCTGTCCAGCCTGAAAGAGCGCCGCGAGAGGGTATCGGACATCCTAGGTCGGTTGAGTGGCTGAGCGCGCGGCCGGGGGGGGTCTGAGCACAACACACCCTCGCCCTGCTTTCTGAAGAGGCTATGCCCCCTATTAATTTGGGCGGTGGCGCGATTGGGCTTGAGCGCCAAGTCTCGCGAGCTGGTCGAGGCCCTTCTTGGTGTCTGAGGCCGTCTTCGCCTGGTCAGAGTGCTTGACCCTGTAGCCGAACAGCCAATAGGTCAACTCGCGCCCCTGTCTGAGCGACATTCCCTTGCCCAGCCTGGCGCCGGTGTCGGCCCTGAACTCGGCGATCAGTTGATCACGCGGGGCGCCGTACAGCCGCTCAAACGCCTCGTCCGTCTCGTCGGTGAGATAGCGCGCACCTCGCGACAGGTTACGCTTGCGCACCTCCCCCTCGACCGCGTGCAGGAGGGCCTCCTCCACCGTTACTCCATAGTGGAAGTTTAGATAGCCGCGGTACTTGTCCACCCCCAGCCGGTCCTTCATCAGGTCGCTCAGCGCGCGAGGGGCGAGCCGATCGGGCAACAGGCCCCTGAGCAGCAGGTCCTCCCGCTCATCGCCGGGAATTAGGTCATTGGCGTCTGCGCACAACCGCTGGGCCAGCAGCGGCCAGTCGAACGCCTCCCCCGATATGAAGAATTTAAGCCGCCGGCCACGGTGTGTGGCCTCCGGGGCCGACCACCTGGCCATGGCGTCGATCATGGCGGTTACCCAGTCTTCGCCACGGTCGATGTCCCGACGGAATCGTTCCAGAGTCGCGGCCTCGGGGGTGGGGTGGGCGGCGGGGGCCTTCCCGTTGGCGGCCGACACGTCGGAACCTTCTGTGCCCGATTCGTCGGGGTCGGCGTTCACGCGCCGTGACATTTTTTGTACTTTTTACCACTGCCGCACGGGCAGGGCTCGTTTCGGCCCACCTTCGTCTTACCGGCCGGGACGGCCTCGCGACCGTGGTCGCCAACGACTCCGGCCATGACAGTTTTCTGTCCGCGTGCAGCCCGAGCGGCATGGGCTCGCGCCGGGGCTCCACGACCGGCGGTGGTCTGTGCGCCGTTGGCCCCGGTACCCTTGGTCGGCGTCTGACCGGCAGGCACAGGAACCATATGGTAGATGGCGTGGACGACGTCGCGCTGGATCTTGGCCAGCAACTCGTCGAAGTGGTCTCTCGCCTCTTTCTTGTACATGACCAAGGGGTCGCGCTGACCATAGGCGTAAAGACCTATGCCCTGGCGCAGGTGCTCGATGGCCGTGAGGTGCTGCACCCAATTCATGTCGATGACCCGCAGCATCACGTGTCGCTCGATGGTGCGCATTAGCCCGGGCAACAGTTCGGCTTCCCGATCCTCGTAAGTCTGTTTGGCAATGTCGAGAAACTTTTCCTCAATCTGCTCGGCTGCAAGCTCATAAAGCGGCTCGGGGTCGGCGTCACGCGGACTGAGGGGGAGGATAGCCGCGATCTCCTTGACCATCGGCTCCAGATCCCAGTCATTACGGGACAGACCCTGTAGATAGCCGGCCATTACCTGACTCAACTCGGTTTCGACCATCTCCAGAATGTTTGCCCGCAGGTCGGCCCCGGTCAGCACCTTATCGCGCTCGACGTAGACGACCTCGCGATGCGTGTTGATCACGTCATCGTACTCGACGAGGTGCTTACGCATGTCGAAGTGGTGGCCCTCCACTTTTACCTGCGCGTTCTCGATGGTCTTAGTGATCATCTTGTTTTCCAGGGGGGTGTCTTCGTCAATGCCGGACCACGACATGATCGTCTTGATCTTGTCGCCGGCGAAGCGCCTCATGAGGTCGTCCTCCAGCGACACGTAGAACCGTGTGCTGCCGGGGTCTCCCTGCCGGGCCGACCGGCCGCGTAGCTGGTTGTCTATGCGGCGGGCGTCGTGCCGTTCGGTGCCGATGACGTGGAGCCCGCCGGCGCCGACGACGCGGTCATGGTCCGCCTGCCACTCTCCTTCACCGCGGCTGTCGGGGCTGCCGCCGAGAATGATGTCGGTGCCGCGCCCGGCCATGTTTGTGGCGACAGTCACCGCGCCCGACCTGCCCGCTTCAGAGACTATTTGGGCCTCCCGCTCGTGGTGCTTGGCGTTGAGCACCTCGTGTTTTATGCGGCGGCGCTTGAGCAGGTCGCTGAGCAACTCGGACTTGACGATATCGACGGTGCCCACGAGCACCGGCTGTCCGGCCTCGTGTCGCTCCTCTATCGCGGTCGCGACGGCCTTCCACTTGCCCTGCTCGGTGGAGTAGATGAGGTCGTTGCGGTCCTCGCGGGCGTTGGTCCGGTTGGACGGGATGGCGACGACGTCGAGCTTGTAGATCTTCCAGAACTCTTCCGCCTCGGTAGCGGCGGTGCCCGTCATACCCGAGAGCTTTTTGTACAGGCGGAAGTAGTTTTGCAACGTGATGGTGGCATAGGTGATGGACTCGCGCTGAACCTTCAGGGTTTCCTTGGCCTCCAAAGCCTGGTGGAGGCCTTCCGAGTAGCGGCGGCCGGGCATCAACCGGCCGGTGAACTCGTCGACGATGACCACCTCGCCGTCCTTGACGACGTAGTCCCGATCCCTCTCGAAAAGTGCACGTGCCTTGAGGGCGTTCTCAACAAATGCGACGGTCCTGAGATTGTCTTCCCCATACAGGTTCTTGATCTTGAGGATGCGCTCCATGTGCTCGATGCCGTCGACGGTGAGCGCCACGGACCGGTGCTTTTCATCGACGGTGAAGTCGGTCTCCGGAGTGAGCTGGGGCACGAGGCGGGAAAATCTCTGGTAGTCGGCCGGGGAGTCCTGTGCCGGTCCGCTGATGATGAGTGGGGTGCGGGCCTCATCGATCAGGATGTTGTCGACCTCGTCGACCACGGCGAAGGCGAGGGAGCTTTGCACCCGCTTTTCCATGTCGGCGACCATGTTGTCGCGCAGGTAGTCGAAGCCGAACTCGTTGTTGGTGCCATAGGTGATATCGGCCCGGTAGGCCTCACGCCGGGTGCACGGGACCATCGAGTCGCCGACGTCGTGGTCCTCATTCCCCCCGGTGTCGGGGGTGTAGATCACAGAGGCTTGATTCTGCAGGGCCGCGGTGCTCATGCCGAGCTTGTGGTAGACGGCCCCCATCCAGGCGGCGTCGCGACGGGCCAGGTAGTCGTTGACGGTGACGACGTGCACTCCCTCGCCGGTCAGCGCGTTCAGGTAGGTGGGCAGGGTAGCGACGAGGGTCTTGCCCTCGCCGGTTTTCATTTCGGCGATCTTGCCTTGGTGCAAAACCACCCCACCCAGTATCTGGACGTCGAAATGGCGCAGGCCGATAGCCCGGCGAGCGGCCTCTCTAACGGCGGCGAAGGCCTCGGGCAGCAGGCCGTCGAGCGTCTCGCCCTCGCCAATCCGCTGTTTGAATTCCCCTGTCAGAGCGCGCAGGGCCGTGTCGTCGAGGTCTGCGACCTCGGCCTCTAGTTCGCCGACTTCTTTGGCGAACGGCTCAAGGTTTTTTACGACCTTCTCGTTGGAGCCACCGAGGAAATTTGTTATGCCTTTTAACACTGTATGGCGCCGTTCATGAAGGGTTGGCCTAGGGTTGATACGACGAGTCAATCATACCAGTGAGCCCGGCGAACTCCCCGGCATGGCGCCGGTCACCGTACCGATCCCGATTACGGGAACGCGCAGCTCCTCGTCTGGGTTACGACACGTCGCGGTTCCTGGGGATTGCAATTCTGCAACAACCGCGCAGTTAAAGCTCCGAGGGGCCTAGGTGGATTCGCCGAACATGGCGCCGACGGACTCGCCGTTGTGGATGCGCTGAATGGCCTCCCCGAGCACGGCGGCCACGGAGATTATCGTCAGGCCATCCCATCGCTTCTCGGGCGGCACCGGAACCGTGTCGGCCACGGTCATCTCCACCATGCCGGCGGCGGCCAGTATGCCCGAGGCCTCGCCGGAAAGCAGCGGATGGGTGATCGCGCAGTGGATCTCGGCGGCCCCGTGGTCGCGAAGGGCGTTTACTGCTGCGATCACGGTGCCGCCGGTGCCCACCTCGTCGTCCACTATCAACGCGGTCTTGCCCTCGACAGACCCGATGAGGGCTGCGGCCTCCACCTTGTCCTGGTTGCCCAGTCGCTGTTTTTCGATGATCGCGATGGGGGAGCCGAGGAGATTGGCCGTGCTCCTGGCGCGCTTGGCGTCACCGACGTCGGTGGCGGCCACCACGAGGTCGTCGCCCGTCAGGTGGTCGAAGTGGCGGGCCAGTATGGGGATGGCCGTCAGTTCGTCGACCGGGACGCTGAAAAAGCCCTGTATCTGCCCGGCGTGCAGGTCCATCGTCAGCACCCGATCGGCACCGGCGACGGAGATGAAGTCCGCTATCAACCGGGCGGTGATCGCCACTCGGGGCTGGTCCTTCTTGTCGGTGCGGCCGTAAGCGTAGTGGGGTATGACCGCCGTGATTCGCCCCGCTGACGCCCTCTTGGCCGCGTCGATCATGATGAGCAATTCCATGAGGTTGTCGTTGACCGGGGTGGCCAGCGGCTGGACGAGAAACACGTCCTTGCCCCGGATGTTTTCCAGGATGCGAACGAACGTGTTGTCGTTGGAGAACTTGAACGCCTCGCTCTCGCCCAGGGATATTTCGAGGTACGAGCAGATGTCCCTGGCCAAGGCCGGGTGGGCATTACCGGTCAGCACCTTGAGGTCTTCGAACGTTGGCATTTTGAGTCCTGAATTCTATTGCCGGTGACTCTCATCTCGGACACCGAAAGTGCGGAGGCGCATCGGCTTGGACGACCCGAATCTTAGCACGCCAGGCCAATCCAGCACGTATTGCGCGAAGGGTTGGGTCCGGCGCAGGCCGATGGCCCATCGACGGCTTGCTTGACCCGTCGATGCGCCGAAAGCTACACTGAATTCGCTGTGCTTGTTAGGTTCGGTTCCTCGATTGCCATGTCGGGGTCCATCTATCTGAATGCACGATTTCCACGACCTGAACTGAGGCCCATTTGACTGATTCCGCGACCGTCGGCCGTCCCAGAGTTGACACGCCCGAAGTGGCCCGGCTCGCCCGCGAGTTCGAGGACCGCTCCGCCGAGGACGTTCTGCACTGGGCTGCGGAGCGATTCGGAGACGGCATTGCCCTCTCCACTAGCTTCCAGGCCACCGGCATGGTGATGCTGGACATGCTAAGCCGCGTATCGCCCTCCACTCGCGTCCTCACGCTGGACACGGGCCGACTTCCCAAAGAAACGCACGACCTCATCGACACCGTGCAGCAGCGGTACGGATGCAGCATCGAGGTGCATTCCCCGGACCCAGGCGAACTAAAGGAACTGGTGGGTAAGCACGGGATGAACATGTTTTACCGCAGCTATTCTCTGCGCCTCCTGTGCTGTGAGACTCGCAAGGTCAAGCCGCTCGACCGGGCGCTTTCCGGATTGGACGCCTGGATCACGGGCTTGATGAGGAGCCAGGGAGGGACCAGAGCCGGGACGGCCAAGATCGCCATCGACGAAAATCGCGGCGGGCGGGTGAAAATAAATCCGCTGGCCGACTGGGACATAGAACGAGTGTGGGACTACATCCGGACCAACAACGTCCCCTACAATTCTCTCTTCGGCAAGGGCTACTCTAGCATCGGCTGCTCCCCCTGCACGCGCGCCATCGAGCCGGGTGAGGAGACCAGGGCGGGCCGCTGGTGGTGGGAGAGCGGCGTGCCCAAGGAGTGCGGCATCCACCTGAGCCAGGCGATGAAGGCACGGGCCCTCGCGGCCCAGTCACAGGACGCCCGGGCGCTTGAGGAAGCCTCGACGACAGATGCAAGCAGCAAATAACCTCGAGCGGCCAACGACCGACCGCAAGGGCAATCGGACGGAGCGTGAATCACCAACATTGAACGCGATTAACACACAGTCGAAACTGATAACCCCCTACGGCGGCGACCTTGTCGACTTGGTGGTCGGCACTGAGGAGACAGACCAGCTCAAGGCCCACGCCGGGACTCTGCCCTCCGTACAGCTCTCGGCTCGCGCTATGTGCGACCTGGAGCTTCTTGCGACCGGGGCATTCTCGCCGCTCGACCGTTTCATGGGTAAAGAGGATCACGATCGGGTGGTCGAGGACATGCGATTGGCGTCGGGCACGCTCTTCCCCATCCCCGTCACTCTGCCGGCCAACCCAACAGACGACATCTCCCTGGACGCCGAGGTTGCCCTGCGCAGCCCCAACAACGACCTGCTCGCTGTCATGACCGTTGACGACATATACGAGTGGGACGCCGCCGAGACGGGCGCCCGCGTGTTCGGCACCTCCGACGCCAAGCATCCGATGATCGCCGAGATGGCGGGCTGGGAGTCGCATAATCTATCGGGGCCACTCAGGGTGATCCAGCTTCCGATTCACCACGACTTCGCCGAGCTAAGGCTGGCTCCGGCACAGACCCGGGCTAGGCTGGACGTCTTCGGCCGGGAGAACGTCGTCGCTTTTCAAACCAGGAATCCGTTACACAGGGTGCACGAGGAGTTGACCAAGCGCGCGGCGGAAGCGGTAGACGGCGTGTTGATGATCCACCCCGTGGTCGGGTTGACGAAGCCTGGCGACGTGGACCATTACACACGCGTTCGCACCTACCGCGCATTGACGGAGAACTACTACGATTCCGAAAGGGTGCTGCTGTCGCTGCTCCAGCTGGCGATGCGAATGGGCGGACCGCGCGAGGCGCTGTGGCACGCGATCATCCGCAGAAACTTCGGCGCCAGCCACCTGATCGTCGGGCGCGACCACGCCGGGCCGGGCGTCGACTCGAAGGGCGAGTCGTTCTACGGGCCGTACGACGCCCAGGAGGCGGTGGCCGAGCACGAGGGCGAGTTGGGCGTTGCGATGGTCCCCTTCCAGATGGTCGTCTATCTGCCGGAGGAAGACCGCTACGAGGAGATGGGCAAAGTCGATGACGGCACCAAGACGGCATCGATATCCGGCACCCAGGTGCGGGACGAGTTCCTCGCCGCCGGAAAGGCCCTGCCTAAGTGGTTTACGCGGCCGGAGGTGGCGACCATCCTGACCGAGACGCATCCACCGTTGCACAAGCAGGGGGTCTGCGTGTGGTTCACCGGCCTCTCGGGCGCCGGCAAGACGGCCACCGCGGACGTGCTGACAAATTTGATCATGGAGCACGGGCGGCAGGTGACGGTGCTCGACGGCGACGTCGTGCGCACGCACCTGTCCAAAGGACTGGGCTTTTCCAAAGAGGACCGGGACACAAACATACGGCGTATCGGCTTCGTCGCCAGCGAGATCGTCAGGCACGGCGGCATCGCCATCTGCGCGGCGATCAGTCCGTACATCGCCATACGCAACGAGGCCAGGGAGATGGCCGGTTCCGACCACTTTGTCGAGGTGTTCGTAAACACGCCGCTGGAGGTGGCCGAGTCGCGCGACGTCAAGGGCATGTATGCCAAGGCGCGACGAGGAGAGATCAAGGGTTTTACGGGCATCGACGACCCCTATGAGGACCCGCCGAACCCGGAGATAACCCTGGACACGGTCGGCAACACGGCGGAGCAAAACGCACGCAGTATCGCAGCATACCTTGCGGATCGTGGCTTCCTCCTCTCGGACTCTTCGACCTAACATCATTAGCTTCAGTGGGTGAAAAGGACCCGTTCATCCCGATGGCCGTTCCCGTCCTCGACGGAAACGAGCAGCGCTACGTCACCGAAGCGATAGAGACTGGATGGATCTCGTCGCAGGGTCGGTTCGTCACCGAGTTCGAGGAAGGATTCTCCCGTTACTGCGGTGCGAGCCAGGGCGTGGCCGTCACCAGCGGGACCACGGCCCTTCATCTCGCCTTTGCTGCCCTTGGTATCGGACCGGGTGACGAGGTGGTCGTCCCCGCGGTCACTCACGTGTCGGTCACCAATATGGTGATGCTAACCGGCGCACGCCCGGTGCTGGTGGACATAGACCCCGCCACCTGGACGCTCGACCCGAACAAGCTCGAAGCAGAGATCACGGATCGCACCAGGGCGGTGGTCGTCGTCCACCTGTACGGGCACCCGGCCGACGTGGACCCGATAATCGCCATCGCCGAGCGACACGGGCTGACGGTCATTGAGGACGCGGCCGAGGCACACGGAGCCGAATACCGGGGTAAACGCGCTGGTAGCCTAGGGCGGGTGGCCTGCTTCAGCTTTTACGCCAACAAGATCATCACCACCGGCGAGGGTGGGATGCTGGTCACTGACGATCTGGAACTGGCAGAGAGGGCGCGAAAGTTGCGCAGCCAAGCCGACGAGCCCGGCGCCGACAAGCGTTTCTGGCATCTGGAGACAGGGTACAACTACCGAATGACCAATCTGCAGGCCGCCGTCGGCCTCGCCCAGATGGAACGGCTCGAAGAATTCGTCGCCCGGCACCGACAAACCGCCAACCGTTACAGCGTGGGGCTAAAAGACGTGGCCGGCCTCACCCTACAGAGGGAAGAAGGCTGGGCGAAGAACGTGTACTGGATGTACTCTATGCTGGTCGAGCCGGACTCCGGAGTCAGCCGTGACGACGTCGCAGCGCACCTGCGCGGCCGGGGCATCGACAGCCGCCCGTTCTTTGTGCCCATCCACAGACAGCCCTCCTACGGCTCGGACTACGAGTCCCAAAACTACCCGGTGGCCGAGCGGGTCGCCGAGTCCGGCCTCAACCTGCCCTCGGGCAATGAGCTAGGCGAGAGCGAAATAGCCCGTATCGTGGCTGCGGTACGGGAATCGATTGGAGCCGACACCTGATGGCCGAAGAACACGGTGATGAGGGGCTGGTCGAGGAGATAACTCACGATGGGGAATGCTTGGCCTATGTGATCCGGGCCGCCTACGCTCCGGGTCAGACCACGTTCGTTACGCCGGACGAGCGGGTGCAGCAGATCGGGTTCATCGTCTACCCGGCGGGCGGCCGGGTGCAGGCCCATACCCACAGGCCCATCGAGCGTCACATCGTCGGCACAGGTGAGGTGGTCCTCGTTCGGTCCGGCCGCTGCCACGTCGACATCTTCACCGACGAGCGAGAGTTGGTAGCCAGCTGTGAACTGGCGGCGGGCGACGTGGTCGCCATGGTCTCCGGGGGTCACGGCTTCCGCATGGTCGAGCCGACGGTCCTGCTCGAAGTGAAGCAGGGTCCGTATGAAGAGGCAGACGAGAAGGACCGGTTCGAGCCTTGAGCGGCGACCCGGCCCCGAGCGAGCCTGTCTCGTTCGGCGAGGCCTACTCGGACGCCTACAACAGCCTGTACTCGGACAAGGACTACGAGGCCGAGTGCGACATGCTGGAACGGCTCTTCGACGACCACTGTCTTCGGCCGGTTCAGGACGTGCTGGACCTCGGCTGCGGCACCGGGGGGCACGCCATCCCGCTCGCCCAGCGGGGATACAAGGTCGTCGGTGTGGACCGATCGCAGTGGATGCTGTCCGGCGCGCGCGCCAAGGCCGCCGGACTCACCAACCCTCCCAAGTTTCGGGAGGGCGACGTGACGACCGTGCAATTGGGAGCCAGATTCGACGCGATTGCGATGATGTTCGCGGTGCTCGGGTATCAGGTGGAGGACGCCGACCTGCACGCGACGCTGACGACGGTGCGAGATCACCTGCATGGGGGTGGTGTGTTTGTGGCGGATGTCTGGTACGGGCCCGCCGTCCTGGCCCAGCGCCCCGGCGACCGCATCAAGGAAGTCCCGACCAAGAAGGGTCGGCTGGTGCGCTGGGCCTCCAGCCAACTGGACCCCACCCGGAGCCTGTCGACCGTCAACTATCGGATAGCGGAGTACGAAGGTGACCGGCTCATGCAGGAGACGACCGAGGAACACAACCTCCGTTTTTTTTTCCTCCCGCAGATAAGAGACCTACTTGAGGACGCGGGGCTTCGGCTGGTCCACTCCGAGGCCTTTATGGAGCCCGGTCGAGCACCCGACCAGACGACCTGGAACGCGACGGTGGTGGCCCGCGCATAAGTGGGGCGGCCGTAGCTATCGCATAAGCGCGGCCAGACGAGCGCTGAGCCCCGGCCAGTGCAGGTCGAAATCCAATCGCTCCTCAAACAGCCGACGGGCTTGCTTGCGGTGCGCATCGGCGTTTTCGCTCACCCGGACCAGCGCGTTGGGCAGCGCTTCCATCGACGGCACGTCCACGCCGAATCCGTACTCGCGCAGCAGTTCGGCATAGGTCGGCTGGGCGACGGAGACGGTGGGCAGACTGCACCGCATGTAGACACCGAACTTGCCCGACGCGAGGCCGATCTTGGCGACGTTCTTCTGGGTGAGGCGATTGGGACCTACCGGTTTGTACAGGGCCAGGCCGATATCGGCGGACGACACCATTTCCGTGTATTCATCGGGCGGCAGCGGACCACGAGAGTGATAGACGCGAGCGTCTGGACCGACGGACCGAGCGGATTGGACACCGAGATGTCCATGGACCACCAGTACGTGGGACGGCGGCCAGTGACGGACATTCGCTAGGAGTTCTTCGGAGTAGGTCCAAGGAGCAAAGCTGCCGGAGTGAAGGACGATGACCCTGTCGGACGGTATGCCGAGTCGATCCCTCAGATAGCTCGACCGCCCCGTCACCGCCGGACCGGCCGGCGCCACGGGCACCCGAGCAATAGCGTCGGCGTCGATCCCGTTCTCGGCGGCCAACAGCCCGGCACGCAGATCGTCCTGCACCACCGTCAGCGACGCACGGGCGTTGGCCTCGCACTCCAAGGTCTTTTCCCGCACATCCCGCGGCCCGACCAATTCGTCGGCAAAAAGGATTTCGAACGAAAGATAGACCAAGGGCACGCCGTGTTCCCCGGCATGTGGGAACGCCGCTATCAGACCGGCACTATCGACTCCCACCGTCAAGTCGTAGTCGGCCGTGGCGAATCGTCTCGCCGTCCTCCGCTTCAGGCCCTCGTCCAAAAGCGTGCGCAGGTTTGCCCTGAGTCCGCCGGACGCGATGGCTCTCGGCCAGAGGAACGGGAAAGTCCGTACCGGCTCGGTCGGGAACGGGTCATCTCCACCGCCGGGCGTCCAAAGATCGACGGTCGCCCCAGCGTCCGCCAGGCAATGTACGAGGTGATAGAGAGTCGGATTGGTAGTCAGCGAGCCGTTCGGCTCGAACAACGCGATCCCGCGGCCGGCGAAATCTCCGTTGGTTGCCATATCGCCTAGACCTGTTCCGCTGCGAGCAGCGGTATGCCCGTGCTTACAGTCAAGGCCGGTAGCCAAAGCGCCCGAGCAGGTCGCCAAAGCTCGCTTCAAAGGCACCGACGTGGTCGGACGTGAAGAGGTCCTTCCACGAGCCGACCTGGCCTTTGCGGAAGGTCGAAGCCCTCTCCCAGAAGACATCACCGCGAATCCATTCCAACTCGGCCAGTTCCACGTCGATCTCCAGGTGCTGGATGATGCCCCGGACGGCCTCTAGCTGTCCCTCGTCCGAGCCTCCGCCGCGAGGACCGACTAGGTCTTCGAACCGCACGACGATACCGGGACCCCGCTCCAGCCAAGGCAGGAAACGGCGGTAGTGTTCGGAGATTCCGAGTGACGGGTCGTCCCCACCGAGTTCGCCGGAGCCCACACCCACAATAGAGGCCATTATCCGGCCCGAATCGTCCAGGTCCCGGTAGTGGGCATGGAGGCGGTGACCGGGCGTGCAGGCGACGTAGAAGGCGTCCGACACACACACGTCACGTGGATCTCGAACGATCGTGATCGTTTTGATCGAGGACTCGCGGAGGTATTCGTCCAGCTCAGGGAAGTGAAAGGCATGGGCGCGGATGCTACAGCCGGGCCTCAGTCGCCGCAGTCGCCTAGCGGCGAGCTCAACCTGCTCCGGCATTAGCTCCGTCTGGCCGGAGTTGGGCCCCAGCTCCAGAATCGAGCTGAGCCGGTACCCCAGCAGATCCAATAGCCGCTCCTGCAGGTGGGTGCCCGCCTTGGGCATGCTGTTGGCGAACACCGGCGGCAGGTCTGGGCGGCGCACCGATTGGACCCGGTCCAACAAGAGCGTCCTGGCGCCAAGCAGTTTGCCGCCGATCAGGCCGGGGGCCATTTAGTCGGCCCCCGATTCAGTGGTTGTCTCGGCCGCCAGCCAGTCTTCCCGCGTGGCCATGCAACGGAAGTCAGCGTCCCAGGCGAACCTCAGGTAATGGCTCGCCGTGGCTAGGTTCTGACTCACCAGCATCTCCTGAGCATAATAACCCTGTCCGCGGGTCGGCCGGCGCAACAGGGATCTGCTCTTGCTCAGCCCGACCCGGACCGTCGCCCGTGCGGCCCGCGCCATCAAACCGACCCGCCCCGTCGGCTGTGTCTTGTAGTCGAGACACGCCCGAAACCTTCCGAAGTTGCGAAACCTGCCCTTCATCGAAGACAGGGTTACAACAGAGCCGTCCTGTACGTGGTCGACCGGTGCGTCCGGCGTGTAGGCGAGCTTCCAGCCTGCCCGGTAGAGCTTGTGGCAAAGACCAGTCTCACCGTCGCAGACCATGTTCGGCCCGACCATATCAGCGTTGAACCCACCCGTCTCGAAAAGGGCCGATCTGCGTGCGGAAAAGTTCGCGCCCGCCAGGGTTTTGGGACTAAGGAGCAACACGAACTCCGGACCGTAGTCGAGATCGCCGTACATGCTCAGAGGAGGCACCCAAGCCGGCGGTGGGCTGGACCAGCGGGTCGCCACCGGGCCTCCGGCGGCGCCGACTTTCGGGTCTTCAAAGCACACCATCAGTGCGGTCAACCAACCGGATGAGACCTCGGTATCATCGTCAGTAAATGCGATGATGTCGCCGGTCGCTGCGGTTATACCGGCGTGTCGAGCGAGGTGGGACCCCGGCCGCGGCTCCCAGACGTATCTCACCGAGACGCCGTCGCCATCACTACCGACCTGCCAAAGAAATCGCTCGTCACCTTCGACCGGGCCGTTGTCGACGACGATCACCTCATATCGGTCCCTCGGATAGTCTTGCCCACGTACCGCGTCAACGCAAGCAGCGATGTGCCCGGGCGCGTTGAACGTGGGTATAACGACCGATACGAAGGGCTGCATCCCGGACCCCGTCTACCGCGGCCTGGCAGCAGCTCGCATACGGCGCTTTAGGCCCCGGCCCGCCCATCTGCCGATATGACCTATCGCCCGCCTCGTCACTCGACCCCTCTGTAGATCGAGCTTCCCGGCGAGGGCACGCACGTCCTCGCGAAGGCCGAACCGGTCGGCGAGGTCGGCTACGATGGCCTCGGCCTCGTCCAGTCGCCCGGCCCGCATGTAGAGTCTGCCGAGCGTCGCCTGCCGTCCGACGAAGTCGTGCCGATTGAAGGGGCTCGCCCCTTTAACGATTTCGAGATCGGCGTCTTCAACGACTGCTCGTCGGCCGTCCAACTGGTCGACCCAGAGGCTCTCGATGACGGGCCGAATGTACCCTGAATTCAGTTCGGAGAGCACCACCCCAACGTCTTCGACCGCCGCCGTACCTGTCAAAAGCCGCGATGCGGCCTGCGTTACCGGGGGCCGGTGGCCGGGCCAGCGACGCTCGATCAGCGCCAGCGCTCGCGGTGGGTCGCTGAGAAAGCCTCTGTACAGCGCCAACTCGAGCCAGTCGCGATCGGAACGTTCAGAGAGTTCCCCCGATACAACGGCCTCTATGACTGCCGCCGTGCGGACCAGCGCGTCTTCCGGGCTATACGGCAGGTGACGGGCCAGCACCGGTCCTGCGTCTGGGCGAAGTCCATCGTCGAGGTCGGCCAGAGCACGCCGCAGATCGCCGTCGTCCAGCGCGACGAGCCCATCGCCAACGCCGTCGAACATGGTCGGGATACCGCACGGGATGGCGTAGGTGGGCAGGTCGCGGAGCAGCGCCTCCAGCACCACCTGCGAGTTCCCCCTATTGAGGCAGACGTCCGCCGCGTCCAGCACGTCCCCGATGGACACCGCCCCGGCAACGACCGTGGCGCCGGGCAGGTGGGCCTCGATCTCCCGGCGAGCCGACCCGAGATCCTCGGTCGGGTGGAGCTTTACGATCACCTTGTACCCGGACGGCACACCCTGACTCACGGTTGACAGGATCTGTGTCCGGACTCGCGGCGTCTCCAAGGCGCTGGGGTCTTCAGCATCATTGAGCCTGGACAGGCAAAGCACCGCCACCGTGTCATCGGGGCCCAGACCTAGATCGGCTCGCGCCGCGAGTCGCCGTTCGGGGGACGGGGTCGAGGTGAGCCCAGAGTAGAAGGGCCAGCCGGTGACGGTCATCTTATGGGCGGCGACGCCGAGTTCCGCCATGTGGTCCCGTTCGTAATCCGACGCCAACAGCAGGTGATCCACCGGCATCAGGTAGTGGTTGATCACACCCTGGTTCAGCGCAATCTGCACCACTTCCTCAATGGCGATCACCGGTATGCCCTGCTCGTATGCCACCTCGATCAGGCCGCATACCATCGGCTCCACGGCCGCCATGGGCAGTACGAGAGCATCGGCGGCGTCCAGCAAACCCGGGGGTGGGCCATCGGCGGCGTCCAGTACACAAGGGTAGCCGTATTCGGCAACCCTATCCGGTTCGATCCAGGGCAATGCCGTGCGGAACAGGACTCGGAAATCGTGGCGCTGCAAGGCCCCGGCCAGTAGATCGAGGTTGCGCATATGCACGGTGCCTACCGGGTAGTAGACGACGGTGCTCAAGCCCGGTCTCCTGTAAAGGCCCCGACTGAGCGATGCCGGCCATACCATGCAACGGTCCGGGCTAGGCCGTCCTTGAGCGAGGTGGTGGCCTGAAAGCCGAACTCGTCGCGGGCGCGCGAGGTGTCGAGGCTCCTTCTGGGTTGGCCGTCCGGTTTTCTCTGGTCCCAGACGATGTCGCCCTCGAAACCGGTTGCCTCGGCGATTGTCCCGGCCAAGTCGGCGATGCTGATCTCCCGCCCGGTGCCAAGGTTCACCGGTTGCACGCCGTCATAGCACTCGGTCGCGGCCAGGATGCCCACGGCAGCATCGTCCACGTACAGGAACTCGCGAGTTGGGGTTCCGGTTCCCCATGCCACCAGGCGATCCTCACCGCCTTCCTTGGCTTCCAGACACTTGCGGATCAGTGCCGGGATCACGTGGCTCGAATCCAGGTCGAAACTGTCGCCGGGGCCGTACAGATTGGCCGGTAAAAGATAGATGCAGTTGAAGCCGTACTGTTGCCGATAAGCTGCGGCCTGGGACAATAGCATCTTCTTGGCCAGTCCGTAGGGAGCGTTGGTCTCCTCCGGGTAGCCGTCCCAGATGTCGTCCTCTCTAAACGGCACTGGAGTGAATTTGGGATAGGCGCAGACGGTGCCCACAACCGTCATCTTCTCCACCCCGGCGCGCCAAGACTCGTGCATGATCTGGGCGCCCATCATCAGGTTCTCGTAGAGGAACTCGGCTGGGTGGTCGCGGTTGGCACCGATGCCGCCGATCCTCGCCGCCAGATGCAGAACGGTGTCCGGCCTAGCGTCGGCCAGCGCCCGCAATACGGCGTCCCGATCGGTCAGGTCATATTCGGCGCTTCGGGGCACGAAGATCGAGCCCGCTCCTCGGCGTTCAAGTTCGGCCACTACCCGGGACCCGAGGAAGCCCGCTCCCCCGGTGACCATTACTCGACGGTCGGCCCAGAAGTCCCGATTGTTACCTGACATCTGTCGACGACGACCGCAGTTGGTCAACGGGGCCATCCCACCTATGCCAGCTGTCGAATTTTGCTCCCAACACCTGACGACCGTGGCCTGGAGATTCGAGTCCAGCCGCCTCCATGTCGGAGTCGACCAGTATCGCCACCAGTTCCTCAAAACCGACCCGGGCGCGCCAGCCCAGTTCGCGCTCCGCCCTCGACGGGTCGGCGCGAAGCGCGTCCACCTCGGTGGGTCGGAAGTAGCGGGGATCGACCTCGACGTAGTCCTCGTAGTCCAGCCCCACGTAGGAGAAGGCGGCCTCGACGTACTCGCGCACCGAGTGGCTCTCGCCGGTGCCGACGGCGTAGTCGCTGGCGGTGTCCTGCTGGAGGATCAGCCACATGGCCTCGACGTATTCGGGCGCATAGCCCCAATCTCTCCGAGCATCCAGATTACCGAGGAACAGCTTATCCTGCTCACCGGCGACGATGCGAGCCACCGCGCCCGACACCTTTCGAGGCAGGAACGTCTCGCCTCTCCGTGGGCTCTCATGGTTGAACAGGATGCCGTTGGCGCAGAACATGCCATACCCGGCCCGGTAGTTGACGGCCATCCAGTAGGCATAGGCCTTGGCGACCGCGTAGGGGCTGCGTGGGCTGAACGCCGTCTCTTCGTTCTGCGGTGGCGGGCCGCTGCCGAACATCTCGGAACTCGACGCCTGGTAGAAGCGTGGAGCGGTTCCAGATCGTCGGATAGCCTCAAGGATGCGGGTCGTCCCAAGGCCGGTTATGTCCCCGGTGAACTCCGGCATATCAAAGCTGACCCGGACATGGCTCTGGGCACCGAGATGGTACACCTCTTCCGGCTCGACGTTGTATATGAGGTTTATCAACTGCTCGGAGTTGGACAGGTCGCCGTAATGCAGGAACAACTTTGCGTCGGGCGCGTGCGAATCCTGGTAGATGTGATCGATGCGAGCGGTGTTGAAGGTGCTGGCCCGCCGAATCAGTCCATGGACCTCGTACCCTTTGGACAGGAGCAGTTCCGCGAGGTAGGAGCCGTCCTGTCCGGTTATTCCGGTAATGAGAGCGCGCTTCAAATCCTTGTCCGCTCGTCCAAGAGTTCTTCGATTTTACCTTTTTGGCCCCTCATCTCGATCAGCCACTCGACCGCCTCACGGACGGCACCGTTTCCACCCGATTCGGTCGTGGTATACAGAGCGACCTCTTTCACCTCAGGCCTGGCGTTGGCCACGGCGATGGGTAAGCCGACGGAGCGCATGGCGCCCAAGTCGGGAAGATCGTCGCCGATGTAGGCGATTCGTCCCGGGTCCAACCGGCGCTCGGCGGCCAGCTCGGCCACCGCCGTCGCCTTGTCGAAGTGGCCTTGGTGAACGGTTTTGATTCCCAGCTCGGCCGCTCTCCGGACCACGGGCGCCGATTGACGAGCCGTCGCTATGGCTACCTCGATTCCGACGGTCATCGCCATCTTTATCCCCAGACCATCATGAGCGTGGAAGCGCTTGATCTCCCCGTCGCCGGTGAGGAGGATACCCCCATCGGTCATCACCCCGTCGACATCCAGCACCAATAGCTCGATGCCACGGCAGGCTTCCGATAGATCACTCACGCGACTTGGCACCAAGCCCGAGGCGGGTGATGACCAGCAAGTCCGTGAGCAACGCGGGCATGTCGGCCAGCGCGATCATGTTTGGGCCGTCGCTCAGTGCCAATGCCGGGTCGAAGTGAGTCTCCATGAAGAAGCCGTCGACACCGACCGCCGCCGCCGCGCGAGCGAGGTAGGGCACGAACTCGCTGTCGCCGTCCGAGCGGTCGCCCAGACCGCCGGGCCGTTGCACGCTGTGGGTGGCGTCGAACACAACCGGGGCGAACCGGCGCATGATCGGTAGCCCGCGCATATCCACAACCAGGTTCCGGTGTCCAAAGGTGGTGCCGCGTTCGGTCGCGATCACCCGATCGTTGCCGGTGGACCGGACCTTATCGACGGCACTCTCCATATCTTCGGGGGCCATGAACTGGCCCTTTTTGATCTTCACTGGCAGGCCTGCCTGGCCGGTCGCGAGCAGGAGGTCGGTCTGCCGGGAAAGCATCGCTGGTATCTGGATGACGTCCGCCACCTCGGCCACCCGCTGGACCTGGTCGGTCTCGTGGACGTCGGTGAGTATCGGGACTCCGAGTTGATCTTTCACTCCGGCAAGTACTTTCAGCCCGTCGTTCAAACCGGCTCCTCGAAAGCCGCTGACGGAGGTTCGATTGGCCTTGTCGTAAGACGCTTTGAAGACGAAGGGCACTCCTAGTTCGCCGGTGATGCGCTTGAGCTCACGGGCGATGTCCAAGGTGATCTCGCTGGACTCGATTGCGCATGGGCCGGCAAACAGCACGAACGCGCCGTCGACTCCGATCTCCACACCGGGCGTCAGCTCAAAACGGCTCAACGCCGGTCGGTCGCTCAAGAGATCTCCAATCGCACGATGTCGTGCAACCTGAGCAGGCCGAGCAGCATCCCTGCCTCGTCGATGACTGGCAGTACGGCTATCTGGCTATCGCGGCGTTCCATCACGCCCACCGCGTCGACCAGTAGAGCCTCGGGCCCGATTACCGTCGGCTCTCTGGTCATCACGGATTCGGCCGACATCTCGCGCACGTCCCCACCGCCTCGAAGGCTGCGTCGAACGTCCCCGTCGGTAATGATCCCCAACATGCGCACGTCGCCGTCCACCACCACCGCACAGCCCAGGTTCCTCTCGGACATGGCCTCCACGACCCTGCTCATTTGAGTGTCTGGAGAGACGACCGCCACCTGCTCAGACCGGTGCATGGCCCGGGCGACCGTGGTCGTGAGGCTCCGCCCCAACATGCCGCCGGGGTGGTTGGCGGCGAACTGCGCTCTCGTGAATGACCTAGCCCGCATGGTGGCAGCCAACAGTGCATCGCCCATTACCAGCGCCACCGTCGTGCTTGAGGTGGGCACCAGGTCGAGGGGGTCGACCTCGTGGGCCACTTCGGCGTCTAGGACTATGTCCGCTGCCTGAGCCAGCGGAGAAGCGACCTTGCCGACTATCGCCACGACGGTGGAATCGAGCGCCTTTAGCGAGGGAACGACCTTGAGCAACTCCGACGATCCGCCGCTCTTGGAGACCATCACCGTCGGATCTCCGACCTCATAGACGCCGAGGTCGCCGTGGGCGGCCTCCGCCGCGCTCACGTACACGGCCGGGACGCCGACGCTGCGGAGCGATGAGGCGATCTTGCCGGCCACCAGCCCCGACTTGCCGACGCCCATGAATACGACCTTCCCGGGGGCGTTAAGTATGACACGCGCAGCCTGGGAAAACGAGTCGTCGAGCCGGGTTCGCACCGAACGCAGGGCGGCCTCTTCCGCCTCGAAGACCCCGGATGCATCGGCGATGAAGTTATCGGCGTCAGGCACGGTGGGCATCACCCCCTGAGAATAAGCGCCTTACGCGCTCAAGATCGGCGGGCGTATCCACGCCGACCGACGGGCGCTCAGCTCGGACCGTCTGGATGGCGATCCCGGCCTCCAGGAAGCGAAGCTGCTCCAAGCACTCGATCGCCTCAAGCTCACCCGCGGGAAGGGTCGGATAGGCGGCCAATACCGAACGCCGGAAGCCGTACAGGCCGACGTGGCCCCAGAACCGGGTCGAATCGAGCCAAGCCTCGTGCTTGGTATCACGCACGTGTGGTATAGAGCTGCGGGAAAAGTACATGGCCCGTCCATTGTGGTTGACGACGACCTTGACCACGTTGGGGTCGTGGACGTCGTTCGAGGCGGACAGGGGGTAGATGGGGGTGGTGACGGTGACGTCGGAGTCATGCAGCGCCTCGACCACCTGGTCGATCAATTCAGGCTCAATGAGCGGTTCGTCGCCCTGGACGTTGACGATGATCTCTGCTTCGAGTTTGTCCAGCACGCTGGCAATCCTGGCGGTTCCAGAAGGCAGGTTCGAGGCTGTCATATGAACCGCAAAACCCCAATCTTGGACTTGTTCGGATATCTGTGGGGAGTCGGTCGCCACGGAGACCGAGGATACCAGACGGGCCCGCGCCGAGCGTTCGCACACGTGCCTGAGCATGGGCTTTCCGGCGATGCCAGCGAGCACCTTGCCGGACAGACGGGACGACTCCATGCGAGCCGGGATGACGACCTGAGCAGTGTTTGTTTCAGCCACCTGCAGTATTCCCGGTTACAATCCGCGTTGCCGTTTGTGCCGCGCTCGCCAGCACCTTGATGCCGGACGCGCTCTTGCGCAGCGGGCCGGGCAGGCGAGCCAAGGGGTACAGGAGCGCGTCCAGGCGGGTCAGCACGTGCGGTCCACCGGCCATGGCGAAGTCGTAGAGGCCGCGAGAGGCCGCGGGCCTGCCTGTCAACGCGCCGAGCAGCGCCAATGCCGCCGCCCGCTCCCTGAACAGCCGGTCGAAGCGCCGTGCTTCACCCGCACTCATTCGCGTGGACGCGGGCGCCGCCTGTAGCAGGCGGTCGAGGGCGGTGGCGAGCCGACCGGGACCGCACTCTCGCTGTAGCGAGTCGAAGACTCCGGTGTCGAGGTCGAAGAACTCAAAAACCTCGGGTGGCGGGTCGGTCACGCCCAGGCCCTGAATCAGCCTCGCACGGGCCCGAGCCACGCTGCGGTCCTGCGTCGCCGTCGCCCTGTTCGAGGTCTGGCCCTCGTGCCGCCGAAGCAACAGCAGGGGTTCCTTCACGACCCGGGCGGAGTGGCCAGCCAGAGCCAATCGCACCCACAGGTCGTAGTCTTCTGCCGGGGCGAATTCCGGGTCATAACCGCCGACGGCCATGACCGCCTCCCGTCTAAACATAACCGCGGGATGGTAGAGGGGGACGGTGTTGGCCAGGAGCGAGAACAGGAACTCCCCGCGGCCACGCAGGTCTCCCGACCAGTCGCCTTCGGGTCGGCCCTCGGCCGAGATGAGACGTACCGCTGAGCCCACCACGGCCACCTCAGTGCCGTGGAGTTCCATGGCCGCGACCTGGCGCTCGATGCGGTCGGGCAGGCAAACGTCGTCGGCGTCCATACGAGCGACCAGTTGCGTTTCGATCCGTTTGAGACCTTTGTTTAAGGCAATCGTTTGACCAAGGTCTTCCTCAAGCTCGACCAGCTCGACGCGTGCGTCTTCGAAGGACAGCACGTCCTCCCGACTGCCGTCTGTGGAGGCGTTGTCGAGCACCAGCAATCGCATGTCAGGGTACGTCTGGTCGAGCACGCTGCGCACGGCCTCCCGCATGTAGGGCTGACCGTTGCGCACGGTCATCAGGACGGTCACCGGCGCGATCGCGGTCAACCCAGATCTCCCCCAACCGAGGCGACATACCGATCTATCGCCTCCTGCCACGGTGGCAGGGGAGACAGACCTGCGTAACCAAGATTCAGGCTGGTTAGCATCTCGCAGTCCGGCACCGGGGCCAGCCGGGGAAAGTGGCCTGAGCCCACGTCTTCGACCCTCGTGTTGAGTCCGGCGGACTGTAATATCTGACGGACATACTCGGCCCGTGTGGCACCCCCCGAGTTGGCCACGTGGAAGGTGCCGATGGCGCCCATCTCGATCAGCGAGATGAGCCGGTCGGCAACATCGCCGGTGTAGGTGGGAGAGCCGTGCTTGTCCGACGCGCTCTTGATGACTTTTTCGGACGATCCACGCGCCTCCCGCACGCGGGCGGCGACGAAGTTGTGCCCGTGGGCCGGGCTACCGCCGAAAAGCCACCCCGGCCGCAGCACCAAGCTGCGGGAGCACAACTCGGCGGCGTAACGCTCGCCAGCGTGCTTGGAGCGGGCGTATTGGGTTTTCAGGACAACCGGGTCGTACTCGTGGTACGGCCGGACGTCGTCCCCGAAGAGGCCGCAGGTGCTGACTTGCACCAGCATCGCATCGACCGCCTCGCAGGCAACGGCGAGGCTGCGGACGCCCCAGGCGTTAACCCGGAACGCGTCTTCCGGCGACTCCTGACTCGGCTCGACGTGCACGACGGCGGTGTTAATGACGGCGTCGGGTTTTACGGCGGCAACATGGCGTGCCACGGCATCCTGGTCCGACACGTCGAGGTCCAGCCGCGACGGCGCCGTCGCATGCCAGCGCCCGGTGGCCACGAGGGCCGCATGCACGTCCTGCGCGAGCATGCCCTCTCCGCCGGTGATCAGGGCCGTCTTCAATGGCGGCAAATGGGGCGGCATGCGGACGGCATGTCTCTAGCGGTACTTCAGATCCCAGTCGTAGGGGATGCTCTCGTCGTGGAAATCGAGGCGGGATATCTCTCGTGGATCGTGCGGCAGGGTGGCGCAGTTGGCCACCATGGCCGGTTCGCCGCCCAAGGCCTTGAACCCGTTGTAGACGCCGGTCGGAATGCGAACGAGGTTGTAGTTCTCCGGGCCAAGGTAAAGCTCCTGTACTTGACCCAGAGTAGGAGAGCTCCCCCGCTGGTCGTAGAGGACCAATAGAATCTCGCCGGAGACTACCGCGTAGTTTTGCACCTGCCGGCTGTGAATGTGCCAGCCCTTGACCACCCCCGGGTACGCCACCGAGAAGTAGATCTCCCCGAACGCTTCGAAGTGCGGATCGTCGACCCTGAGCATGTGCATGATCTTGCCGCGTTCGTCGGGGATCTGCCGGAGGGGGGTAACTACAACGCCGTCGATCACGGATCCGCTCCCACGGCCTTTACGAGACCGCTCAAACCGACCCCACAGATGTGGTGAGGTAGTTGCGGTACCAGTCGATGGTTTCGGCAAGACCGTCCTCCAGTGAGCGATTCGCTGACCAGCCCAATTCCCGCTTCGCCCGAGCGCAACTCAGGTACTGGGACTTGATCTCGTCACCGGCCTCGCTCAGGACTTTCGGCTCCGGTGCTGACGGGCCGAAGCAACCTCGAATGAACTCGACGATCTCGAGCACCTTAACCGGGCGCTCGAGGCTGAAGTTGAAGGCGCGGCCCGCAGTTAACGACCGGTCGGCCGAGGCGAGAGCGAGGTAGGCGTCGACCACGTCGCGGACGTGGATGTAATCCCGCACGAACGTCCCGTCGCTGCGGACCACCGGAGCCTCTCCTGCGATCAGGCTGCGTACCGTCCCCGGCACGATGCGACTCCAGTTCAGGTCGCCGCCACCATAGACGTTGCCAAACCTGGCAACCGTAATCGGCAGGTCATAGGAGTTCGCGTAAGACCGGGCCAGCATGTCGGCGCATGCCTTAGAGACCTCGTAGGGTCGACCAGGTTTGAGTTCCATGTCCTCGGTGTAGGGCAGCTCGGCCTCGTCATGTGCCCCGTACGCCTTGTCGCTTGAAGCGACGACAACGCTCTTGAGAGACCGGTCGTGCAGGCGGCACGCCTCCAGCAAGTTGTAGGTGCCCCTGATATTGGATTCGAAGGTGTCGAGCGGCCAGCAGTCGCCGACCCTGACGATGGCCTGGGCGCCGATATGGAACACGTCCTCCGGATCGTGCTCAACGACGGCTCTCTGGACGGTGGCGAGATCTCCCAATTCACCAGACACCACCGCCATTCGGGAGGCGGTTCCCGACCGGTACAGCTCCGACGTCGGGTCGGGGCTGCGCACCAGCGCCAGCACCTCGGCGCCGAGAGATACCAGCTCGGCCGACAGCCAGGAGCCGACCAAGCCGGTGGCACCGGTGACCAAGACTCGCCTGTCGGTCCAGTCGATATTAGTCGCCATCTATGTCTACCTGCCAGCCCAGTCGGCTCGGCCCGAACTCCACAGCTCGTTGAGGTACACCATGTCGCGGTAGGTATCGAGGCAGTGCCAGCTTCCCTCGTGCGGGTACATCGACAGTTGACCGTCGGCTGCCAGGTGCTCCAGCGGCTCCCTCTCAAGGTCGCAAGCCTCGTCTTCCGACAGGTAGTCGAGGAACGCCCTCTCGAAAACGAAGAAGCCGCCGTTGATGTACTCGTCCAGGACCGGCTTTTCGGTCCAATCCAGGACTTCTCCTTTGCCGTCCATACGCACCGAGCCGAACCGCGACGGCATATGCACGCCGGTGAACGTGCCGATCTTGCCGCTCGCCTCGTGGTGGCTCAGCAGGGCGTCGATGTCTACGTTGGCCACACCGTCTCCATACGTAACCATGAAACGCTCGTCGCCCCCGTCAAGATACTTCGCCGCCCTGGCGATCCGTGCGCCTTTCAGAGAAGCCTCGCCCGTGTCGGCGAGAGTGATGGTCCAGTCGCTGTCCGGTCCGCCGGAGTGGAGGTCTATCGATCCGTCGCCCAGCTTCACTGTGAAGTCGCTACTCATGAACTGGTACTTGAGGAAGTAATCTTTGATGCTCCGGCCCATGTAGCCGAGGGCCAGAACGAAGTCCTTGTGGCCGTACATGGCGTAACGTCGCATGATGTGCAGCAGGATGGGCACGCCGCCCACCTCGACCAGGGGTTTGGGCTTACTTTCGGTCTCCTGCCGGATCCGAGCGCCCTGCCCGCCGCAGAGGATTATTACTTTCACTTGTCAGCAGCCATCCTAAAGACTTTCTCTCCGAGTGACTCGAATGTGTCGCCCCCTATCCAATACAGTACAGCCCGCAACCTTGCCTTCATTGAAATCGAGGACTGAGTCAACTTGTGCCAACTCCTCGATTCGTAGAGCCTGTCCTCGACAACTGCCTTCCTGAAGGGGTGCCCGACCCGCTCATACTCGTTGTTTGCCAGGAAGTCGTCCAGCGTTGCGACGGCCTCCGAAACCCCCTGGGCGAACTCGCGGAAGGTCTCCCGGCTCATCACCAGCCGATAGTCCCGGTAATGAACGTGGACCTCGTCGATAACGTTCTCAGCCTGCAGCTCGATCTGGAACCGATCGTCGAAGTAGGTGCTCTTGTGCGGCTCCGGGCTTTTGACAAGTGGGCGTGTTTGCTGCTCGGGGCCGAGGCCGATCGTTATGGTGTCGAACACCTCCTGTTCACGGTACCGGGGGTGCCAGCGGAGAAATTTCTTCAGGTCGGCCGCGCTTCTGGTCACCGCGTCGGCGAACTCAAAGAACTCGGGCACGGAAAAGACCGTCCTCAGGTCTCGAAAGTGGATGTGAATATTTTCGGCTAGGTCTGCGAAGAGCCTGGACGAGTGCGGATCCCGCTCGGGCAGCGTCCTGGAGTCCAGTATCTTTTTGATCTCGCCCATTCGTCTATTTACCTGAACGCCAAGCGGACCATGTGCGACCACAGCTTGCCGACCAGGCCGGAGATCATCGACCCGACGACGGTACCTCTCCGCACGGTCGGTCCCGACTCACCGTCCAAGCTCCAAGCCCAGGTTTTCAGGCAATCGCTGAACCGGTACCTGTAGCCAGTCGCCTCATCGAAGGCCTTAAGGTGTCGGTCGGCAGTGCGCAGATCCTCAGTGTCTTCGAAGCTCCCGTCGAGGACAATTGCCTTCATCTCCTTGGCGCCCGCCTTCAGGTGGGCAAAGAGCCGGTGGTGTCCATCCACCACTTCGAACCGGTCTCCTTTTCTGGTCACCAGTATGGGTGATACACCCTTTCCAGAAATCAGGTTCTCCGCCGTTCTGCCGATGTGGTGGTCGTCCGGACGCCAGTCGGTGAGGACGTCGTCGTACCAGTGGGAGACGATGTCCGACACCGGGATCATTCGCACCGATAGCCCGTTTCCCTCGGTCGAGGCCATGCTCGCCGTCACGGTCGGACCGCCGCCACATCTGAGAGTTCGACTACGCGCATAGGAGGTCCGCCACCCTGTGCGCCGCCAAGCCGTCCACGGACAACTCGCGCCTTGCAGAGCGGTTGGGTTTTGGGAACGGGCCTGCCAGCGCACCAACCAGCGCCCCGTAGGAGCCGACCTCCGGGCCTGACGCTCCCACCAACTCCAAGGGGAATCCGCCACACAGGCGCTTAAGATCCAAAAAGTCGTCGTCCAGCAGGAAGTTGATCGTGGGAATTCCCAGAAGATCCGCTTTCAAGCCCATTGTCGAGTAGTGGGAGAGCTCAAGATCGGCGGCGGAGAGCATCTGGTCACTAGTCATCGACGTCCTTAGCACACGCTCACCGCCGATGGCCAGTATGGCCCCATACTCCCTAGTGTCACGCGGATGAGGGCAAAACACCATACGATCATTGTCCCTCATTGCGCGAACTGTCCACTCGAGTGTGGTCGGAGAGTCTGGGGCTCCATTGGGATACGGTGCCTGCCCGTAGAACGCCAGCAGCCGTTCGCCCTCGAGCCCCAACTCGTGCCTCCTGGCGTCCCGATCGGTGACCCCTAAGTAGGCGTATCCGTCCAGTCCGGGGCTGCCTGTGACGGTTATCCGCTCCGCGGGAACGCCGCGAGACATCAGCACCCCGGCGGTCATGCGGTCGAGGGCCGCATAAGCGTCGGCCAGGGTTCCATCGCCTCGGGGATACCACGAGTCCCACCATTCCACCACCTGGATCGTTCGGATACTCCACCGGCGAGCGGCCCGCAAGAGAGCGTCCTCGATATCGTAGGTGGAGCCGGTCTCCTCGGGCGAACAGCCGACGACGACACGGTCAGGTACAGACCTTTTCAGCAGCGCATCGACCGAGCTGTCTGGGATGTGCAATGGGTCGATTTCCGGCCAGAGATCGAACACGTCTGTGAAGTCGAGACCAGCCCGCCTGAAGATATCGGCCGAGCCGCCGACCTTCCTGAACTCAGGCTGGGGCGCTCCGACGCCGACCAGTTCCACGCCGTGATTCCTGCCTCCCAGTTCTTTCGCGACCGCCGCTATCGCCTCGCCGGGACTGGGGTGCCTGGCGGCGGCGAGGATTTTCATGACGTGAATACCCTCGGAAGGTCCGAGTCCCAAGACCGGGAATCGAGCCTATGACTCCGTCTTGTGACCGGCGCTGATGATTTCGTCGAGGACGGGGTCGTACTGGGCGACCGTGTTGGAGAACCGGTCCCGGCTCTCCATGAGCACCTCGGCCAACACAAAATCTTCCTCGTAGTCGATGTCGATGTTGGACAGGCCCTCGAAGGAGTGGAAGCCGAGCTTACCGGTGTAGACCCCGTGGCCTTCACGCTCGTACTGCTCCTTGAACTTGTGGGCGTCCCAGATGGTGACCGCGAAGTTCAGAGCCTTGACCGGCTCCAGGGTCTCGGAGCCGGGGTGCAGACCGTCCGTGGAGAAATTGGCCGGCCGGCCGGAGAGAAAGCAGTGGGTCTGGACCTCCTCGCAGGCCAACTGGGTGTCGCAGTCACTGGTCAGGAAGCTGTCCACCGCCGCGTCGATCTCCCCGGAGGTTAGGAAGGGCGAAGTGGGGTTGATGACGGCCAGCACGTCGCATGGCACGCTGGTGATGAACTCGTGGATGTACTCATCTATCAGCGAGGTGCTGACGGACAGTTCAGGCGGCCGTTTGTACCAGGCCATTCCATAGCGCTCGGCGACCTGACCGAACAGCTCGCTCTCGGAGTTAACGTAGGTTTCATCGAAGCTGTTGCAGCCCTTAACGGCCTGGATTGCGTAGTAGATGAGTGGTTTCCCGGCCAGCAGGCGCAGGTTTTTTGTCTTCACTCTGCGGCTACCGAGGCGGGCTGGAATTATGCCGACGATCTTTTTGCCGTTCTTCATTAGGAACCTCAGCGGCGGAGATCTATTAGTTCGGTGACTGCGTGTGGGAGGGAGGTGTGATCGCCCTCAATAAACAGATGACGGGCGTAGAGAGTCTCGCCTTCAGCGGCCATTTTAGCATTGTGCGCTGCGTGCTCTATCACATCGGCGAGTAGGCTGGGGTTGGTCACATAGTAGGCGACGTCGGGCTGCCACCGGTCCCTAGCAATCCGATCGCATTCCAGCGAATCTACGTGACGATAGCGCCGCCATCGGTCGAACAGCACTACCGGGATGCGGCTGAGAATCGCTTCCTCGATGGTCGTGGACGAATAGCTCACCAACACGTCGGCCGCCGACAGGACATCGCCGAACGGCACCGTTCGATGCACGGACATCTTGTCGGTTGGTGGGAGTAACGTCCGGACATCCTCATCCGTCAGTTCCGACGCCGGGTGCAGCTTGATCAGCAGGTGGTAGCCCTCCAACTCCTCAATGGCACGGACGAGGTCGGACATCGCCTCGACGTATTCGTCTTCATTCTCGAATACGTGAAACCTCACACTGGACCGCTTTTTCTGGGTCACCGCGTATACCACCAAACGAGTGTCGGCGCTGACAGACAGCCGTTGCCTGAAAGCTTCACCCCTGATTGGATCGGTGCGTGAGAAAAGTACGGGCCCGGTGCTCAGGGCGCCACGGCCCATCTTGAAGTGGTCGGCGTGGCGTGCAGCCCAAGGGGACTGGGCCAGCGTGTACTCGTAGGTCGGCGCCATCATCAGGCCCTGGCTGAGCCGCCACTGCTCGATCTCCTCAAGGTCGTTTTTTGGCGGGATATGCGTGCCGTGCGTAACCATCACGCCCGGCACCCCCATGCGACGGCAGACACTGCCCACTAGAGTGTGCACGTCGGCGGCGTAGGGCGACAGGACGAGCGCAGGTCGCATGGCGGAGAACGCAGCCTGAATGGGACGCTCCATGTATGCGACTTCTCCGATGTGACTCCCAATCCCGCCCTTGAGCTTGACGGCGATGTGACTCGCCAGCCCAAGACCCCTGTGCTCGAACCGGTCCGCCAGATCGGTTTCGATGCGATCCGCAAGCTCCGCGAGACCGGACAGCACGCGGCCGGCGTCGCGCCGAGCCTCGGAGCGGTCGTGGGAAAAGGCAAGGACCGGCACCGAAACCGGTACGTCGCGGTCGCTTCCCGTCAGCGCCCTGCGGGCAACCGCCCCCAGGCACCGCAGCAGGTCACGTCGTGACGGGGAGTGGACGAGATCAAGTATTACTAGGCGGACATCACGCCTGGCCTGTGGAATGGACACCACCACTGTCGCGAGCCCGTAGCTGTTTGCCGTAAGCAGCACGGTCTTCGCCCTGCTCGACAGCATCCGAATGGCCAGGCCAAGCAGACGGGAGGCGGACCCGGCCGATCCGGCTTCCGACCCCACCCGCGCAGATTCGACATCGCCGGAGATCCGTCTTTCCTGTGCAACCGGCACCAGGTCAACCTCTATGTCGCGGATAGAAGAAAAATCCGTCAGCAGGAACCCGAGGGGGCGGTCATTGACCGACACTTTCCAGTCACGGTCGCCCGAAGGTGCGCCACCTGCGGGCCCGATCAGCATGCGTGGCTTTTCAGCCTCGTAGATTGAAGCGATCAACTCTGATAGCCAAAGCAAATAGTTGATCAGCGGCCGGATGCAAAAAGACAGCTCGGCCCGGACGAAGTCGGGCGCACCGGTCGCCTCCGGAACCGGCTCGATGGCCAGCAGCATCTCTTCCGATCGCCGCAGCGCCCCAGCGTGGGACTGGTTATCGAAATACGGCAGTGTGGTTTCGTGGGGAATGCCAAGCCTCTTGAGCTCCAGCCTGGCCTCGAGAGACAGGGCGATGACCTTCGAGGCGGTCAGGTCCGGGTCGGCCGCCCTTAGTCGGTCGACGATCGGCCCGACATCGTGGGCCAGTTCCACCATTGCGACGCGATCGGTCATCGGCCCGACGTCACCTTTCCGGAGCCCCATTCGTCTTCGTAGGCACGTCGCGCTTCGGCGAGAGCGGCGTCGCGGTCGGCACCGTTTTTCAGAGCGTCGAGAACGGAGCCGACGTATCTGCCCATCCTCCGGGAAGCGCCCCCATCTCGAAACGGGTCCATATGGTCCAGTACCGGGTTCCAGTCGTCCACGACCTGTCCGATTCGACCCTCTTTCACCGCGGACTTCAGGTCCTCCCACCTGTTAAAGATGAAGCGAGATCGGCCGAGCCTGTACAGCGGATGAGAGTGGATGCACTCGACATCGATCAGGACCGTCGGCACCCCCGCAAGGGCGCTCTCCAGCCCGGCCGTACCGCCGATCAGGCTACCAATCGTCAGGTCCGACACCTGCGCCGCCTCGTTCGGCAGCACGCTGCTGTTTGTGATGCCCTCCTCGAAAACGTGGCACCTTCCGGTCGCGACTGCCCGGTCAATCAGACTCGACACCGCAGGCCCAATCTGGTCGCGCACCGCCCTGGGCCTGCGGGGCTTTAGCACCAGCCCCAGCTCCTCATCCGACAGGAGCCATTCGAGCATAAAACGGTACCCGGCGGCCGCGGTTTCATTGGAGATTACCCTGTTCGGGTCGTCGGTAGAGCCCTCGTCCATGTAAGTGATAACGAACCGGGCCCCCCGATCGGTCAGCCGCCGTCTCAACTCGACAGCCCTGGCACGAGTGAGGGCGAACGAGCGATCGTGCAGGTAGCCACTGACGACGTAATTCCCCACCCGCGACCGGTTCCCCGTCCACCTGGATTTGAACCAGTCGGAAAAAATGAAAAGTAGGTCCGGAGAGTTGTTCAAGATCGGAGTTGTGAACAAGATGTTCGAGTACTGGTAGCTGGCACTGACACCTCCCAGGTCCTCGATCGCCTGGTCTGACGCCAGTTTGTCGGCGCTGGTATCCCAGTTGTTGACGTTGAGCCGAACGGAGTTGGCATCGAAAAACCCGTGCCAGTAAGCGTAGGCGTCCACGAAGTCAGACAGCCTGTCAACCACCCAGCGGTCCTCGGCCTGGCGCCTCCCCTGTAGTCGCATGTGGTCCCTGACCACCGACAATATCCGATCCCTGATCTCGCTCTTGCTGGGCGTCGATTGCCACACTTCAACGCCGGCCGCCCGGTTGGCACGGGGAGACATGGCTATGGCGCTCAGCCCCTCGTTTCGGATCCACGCGAGCGCCTCCTCGTCCAAGGGCTGGTCGGTACGCTGGAAGTAGACGAGCACGTCGCCGGGCTCAATTCCAGAGTCGCGCAGCCAATAGAGATCGGCGAACCGCGACGGGTCGCTGGTCGCGGCCCGGCCCGTAAACACGGTGGCGATCCTGGGACGGGCCTCTGTTGAACTGCGTCCCGTCTCAGCCACGTCCGTCGTCGGATCGGTCGTGGGCGTCGAGGCAGGGCGCGGGCCCCGCAAGGCGCGGCCAAGCAGTCGCCTTACCGATGGCCGCGACCACCTCAGTCTGATATTGGGCATCCATACCGTCCGGATCCCCGAAGCCCGCGCATAGTCGGCCAGATGAGGCGCCCACAACGGTCGCGCAGCGACGAAGACCAGATCTCCGGATTGCCGTCCCGGTCCGACCCGGTCGTGGCATCGAACGACGTTGATGAGGATCAGCCACCGGCTGAAGTGCTCGGCCAGTATCTTTTCCATGTACAGCAGCAGCCTGTCCCGCATCGACCCGTCACCAACCGCCCGTACAATCCAATGACGTTCCCAACGCGCCTGGCGAACCGTGCGACAGAATTCGGTCATGTCCTCTCCGAGGACTTTCACTGCGACGTTCCCCCCGTCCTCGTCCCTCAGGTCGCCAAGGTAGTAATCGACGGGCTCGGTCGGAGGCCCGGTGAGCCCAAGCCAACCAAGCCATCGGAGCAAAACGGATGTCGCCGGAGTGACCTCGAAGTAGTGGCACGAGTCGATGCCCAGCCTGGAGACTCCATAGAACGGTCCGGGCGCCAAGCGCAGGAGCATCAACGAGAGCACGTCGAGGCGGTCGAAGTAAATCCGGCCGGTCGCGACGGTCATCCCCGGGTCGTCGTTAGTGGCGTCAGAGATCACGTAAAGTCAGCGTGGCCACGCGGTCGTAGCGATTGGTACATGGACCGGGTGCAGGTCAGTCTTCCGTCAAGCTATACCAAACTCTTGTGGATAGGCACTCGCTACTATGCCGTTTTCGACTCGCAGGCATGGGACGCCTGAGACGACAGGATAAACCACGAGAGCTTCAGGACTGAAGAGGTGACCTCCGATGTTAAGTAAGGGGGTCTTATACCTTGGGCATGCGAGCGTGTGTGAAGGAGCACCAGCCTCTGACTCCTTCTTGATAACGATTATGGCGGTAGGGTTTAGAGGATTGCCAAAGGAAGGGAACACCTCGTGAGTGGCAACTTCCCAGCCCAATTTTTCGCAAATCTCTTTTAGGCCCTTGCAGTAGCCGTGGCCTTCCATCCATCGCTTGGCTTCATTACTGGCTAGCTCATAGCCTGGCTCAAGAAGAATCAAGTAATCTCGAGTAACCCTGTACAACTCACGCAGGATTGGTTCTTCCTTTCCGCCGTTGGGCTCTATCGAATGAGAGGTATAAACGATATCCACTGAGTCGTCAGCAAAGGGAATATCTAGCAGACTACCGGTACATAACGTGCTATCTGTAACACCTTGTCGCTGGAGCCATTGAATAGCATGTCTAATTCTCGACCAACTCAGGTCGAAACCGTACGAATGAATGTTCGAGAGACCAAGGCTCTTAACCACCCCGGAAAGGGTAGTGGCTTCACCTACTCCAGCTTCCAAGATTGACGTTGGATGTAAAAGAGAGCGAATCCGACTAGCGAGTTCCAAGCTGTAGCCCAGCTTGTTTCTGGCCATTGCAGGATCGTCCAACTTGGCCACATAGCTCCCCGCTTGGAGATCATAAGACGCTTCGATGATGTGTTCGCTATTCTGAGTGCTCCCAGCCTCCCGCCGCATTAGCTGGCCGATGTTCTCACCTTCGTCATAGAGTCGTTGTAGTTGTCGGGGAGTAAACATTGTCATCCCTACTTCCAGGGGCTGATCCCTAAGGCTGGCCTTTGCCAAGCTCATGGCCGACCTGTTGTGCGTCAGTTTCTGGTAAAGACCTTCACCGTTCGGAGACAATTAAGCTCTCGGTCTTGGAGGCACATACTCAAGACACTCCCTCCTCAATCCGTTCGAGCAGGCCCTCCGTCACCAGTCTGTCCGCCACGGGGACCAGGTCAATCGGCGGCACTCCAATGGTGTCCGCGATGTCCACGAGGTCTTTCGACCCGTCTGCGTAAGCAAGGAGGTTCAGCATCACTCGGGTTGACCCGGCCGATCCCTTCTTGCTCAGCGTGGGATACAGTCCGCGTTTGCCCAGCTGGGGTTCGCCCAGGTAGGTCGCCCTGTAAACGTAGTTGTTTTCGAGCGTTTCTATGCATTCCCTCAGCACCCCAAAGCCGCCTGCCAGTCCGGACGGGGTCACCAAGCTGAGGTCGTCCAGCGACGTGTGATATTCGGGATATTCTCCGTACTTGGAGCGCATTACCGACACGACCGGCAGATCCACTCCGGGGCTGCCGTACTGTCTCTCGTCGCTACCACGATCCAGGAAAGAGTAGCGGACGAAGTCCGGTTGCCGTGCGCCGAGGACGCTAATGGCCACCCGGTCCGCCAGCGTTCCTCCGTTTCTTGACGGCAGGAAAGAGTAACTGCGGTCATCCCCAGCACAGGTGATGTTGAACGCCGCATCCACCTTCGCCTTCATCTCCGGGAGATTTCGACTCAGGTAGACGAGCGAACCTATGGTCTCAGGCACAAAGGCCATCCGGTAGGTGTACCTGCGGGGTCGCTGCATGAGCCACTTCGCCAGGAAAGCGGTCACCACCGGGCCAGAAAGCTCGTTGTTGGCCATGGACGGGTGACAGACGTAGGTGGAAAGAAATATCTCCCGGTCCGTCTCCCCCTGTACGCGCACCTCCCCATAGGTGAGGCTGCCGTCCTTGAGCTCGCTGTCGACTACGACGCGGTACCGGCCCGGTCGCAATTTCAGGCGCTCGTTGTGGGCCATGCAGAACCCCCACCGCTCCTGGTAGTAGGAGGTCACGTAAGGGATGGCATCCGGCTGATCTTCGAGTGAGTGAAGATGCTGCTGCAATTCGTCGAGGTCGACGTACCGGTCCACCGGAGCCGAGTAGCCGAGTACGTGCAGGTTGCTTTGCTTAAAATCGATTACACGTTTCCCGCTCTCGTCCTCGACGAATGCGCCATGGATTACCCACTCCCGGGGTACCTCCCAATCGAACGCCGGTGTGCCCGTCGGCACCTCATGGACTTGTAGGGGAAGGTACTCGTTGAGAATGGAAAGGGTCTCCCGCACTCCATCGCCTGTAATGCTCCGGCAGATCGGGAACAGCCGCTCCGCCAGCGCGTGCATTTCCTGCCCAGGGTCGGTGACGTGGCCGGGATCGGAGCTCAAAGAACGTGCGTCTTGGCAGCCGATATTGAGTAGCAGCGTATCGTCTCTTTGATCTCGCCCGGGAACGAGGAGGCGATGATGACCTTGGACACGGCCCGACCGGACAGGGAGGTGAACGGCTGCACCTCGATACCAACACCCGGGACCACGCACCCCCACTTTTGCTCGTCACCATCGACGATTATCAGGTCGATCTCACTCAGTAAGTCGGTGTGTATCTGGTTGAGCAAGATGACCGATGTGGAGCCAGCGCCCCACCACACGACGGTCCCGTACGCACCCTCGCGAAGAATACGGGCGGCGCGCTCCACACGCTCGGCAAGCTCACTTCCTCGCTCCTCGGCGAGACTGAACATCTCGCTGACGGACTGCTCGGCAGACACTTCTTGAAGGGTCGAGTCCTCGTTGCGAGCAAGTACGATCCTCAGGGCTTTCATGCCTATCTCGATGCTGACGAGCTTGAGGTCCAGGTCGGCCGCGAGGCGGCTCATGAACAGCGGACTGTAAAAGAAGAGGTGCTGGTGGTGATAGCCATCGAAGTCCGGTACCTCGATCACTATTTTCCCGTCCTGAGCCATCTGGCGACTCATCATTCGAAGAACGGAAAACGGATCGGGGAAATGTTCGAACACGTGCATCAGATAGAAGCCGTCCACGCGCCTGTCAGCGAGTATGTCATCGTCTAGATACCGGCGGACGACCTTGAAGCCGGCCCGCTTTGCGTCCTCGGCCTGCGGGCCGGGCTCTACGCCCATCAGGTCGGTGAAGCCGGCCTCGCGAAGTTCTCCCAGCAGGTACCCCTCGGAACAGCCAACCTCCACGAGAGAGTCGGTCTTGGAAAAAACGCGACTGAGCGTTTCTACCATGGGCCCGTACTTCGTGCGGCCGATACCACGCTTGGGAGAGATGTACAGGTAGTTGTCGTATATGGACTTCAGCTCAGAGTCGGACAGCCTGGAGGAGTTAAAGCCCAACAGACACTCCTGACACAGACTGGCCTCGAAAGGAAAGATCCCTACGCGGTCTAGCATCGACGCCGGACATGCCGAGAGGATATTCGGCATCGTGGCCCGGTAGTAGACGAAGTTGTCAGGGCTGGCGCAGTACGGGCAGTTCAAGCCTTCGCCCTCACCAGGAACGCCAGAGGATCGTCTCGGAGGAGGCGGGTACCTTCTTCGAACAGGTCGGCCGCAGATATCGCCATGACTGTGCCACCACCGACGGACGAGCGCCTCATCATCCCGGTCTCGGTCAGGTGTCTGTCCAGCCCGAGTCCGTCCAGCCTAGCATCGAATTCCAGGTCCCTCACGAAGAACGTGGATGACGCTTTTCGGGTTTCGGAGCCATCCGTGATGATGCCCGTGAAGGTCTTCATGTATCTGTATGGCACGCTCTCCCCCTGCTCAACGTGGTGCAAGAAGGTGCATGACTGGAAGGGAGCCCCAAGGAAGACGATCTTGCCATCAATACCATGCAATATCCCGAACACAGAGTGATCGTCGAACGAATCGGTGCCCACTTCCACCAGTTCACGGGTCTTTTTACCCCAGCAGGCCACCGAGAAGATAGGATGGTCCGATCTGACCACCCCGGGCCCACGCCGAAAGTACTCGGTCAGGACGCCGGTGGTCGAAGGCGACTCACGCAGATTGTAGCTCTCGCCTTCGCAGAAGCTGTAGGTGAAGGTCGGCATCACGATTGAACCGGCCTCACCCACGCTCTGTTTGAGTGCCTCAACCAGGCCCCCGAGTAGTACTTGGCGATCCTTCGTCGCAAGCTTGCCGAAGACGGTTATATCGGAGTGGACGAAAACCACGTCGCCCTCCACAACGCCGATGTCCCTCAATCCCTTTACGAAGTCAGCCGGGTAGAGCCTGGCGCCCTCCGATTCATATAGGGGTGTCGCGCTCACCTCATGGAACTCCATCCGAACAAGGCCAGCGCCCTCGAAGATCTTCTCGCCGCCGTTGCGGAACATCCGGCAGGTTATCTCGACGATTCTGGTGGCCTCCGCAACGTGGGTAACTTCGCCCAACGCCGTGATTTCGTCGCCGACACGATAGGGCTTCAGGAAGCTGCCCTCCTGCTTGAGGCATACAGAGGTGCCACCAGGCAGGAACTCGCCGTAGAGCCGCGACAAAAGCGCGGTAAGCATGAATGCGTATCCGATCGGCTCCCCAAAGGGGGTGTCCGCTGAAAAGGCTCGGGAAAGGTGGATGGGACTGCGGTCACCCGAAAGGTCCGCGAACGAGCGATGCAGGGCCTCATCGATCACCACGGTGAACTCCGCCCGGTCACCTACCGCGATTGTTGAGAGCGACTTGGGAGTTGACCTGAAAGGCAACTCAATGCTCCTCGGATCGTTTCTGCAGCACGAGGTCGCGCAGATCCGCAAAGCCACCAATCGCTTCGATCTCCGCGGCAGTCAGATCGACTCCCACGTCCCGCTCGACCTCGAGCATCAGCATCAGATGGTTAAACGAGTCCCAGGCCTGAGACTCCTCCCGTGTAAGTGAATCGGTGATCTCAGACTCCGCGATCCCGAGTACACGGCCCACAATCTGGACGAGTATGTCGACGTCACGGCTCACGTGGTCCAGCTACCCCAAACGACTCGTCGCTGCGCTCGCCAGGGCCTCGGTCCTTACCGTTATGCCTTCTGGATAAGCAATGACCTTGCTGCTCAGGTCGAGCCGCCACACCCCCTTCTCCTCGGCGGGCGTGAAACCGAACCGCGGGTAGAGGTCGGCGACCTGGCCATTCCGTTCGCTCTCCTCGTAGATCCCAACAATGTGACTTGCGCCTCGCTGGCTGGCCCGCTCGGCAAGGAAGGCCAGTAGGGCGTCCTCTGCCCGACGACCTATCACCCGGCAACTGAGTAGCAGCGTATCTATCCAAGCCTCGGAGTCGACAAACCGAAGAATACCGAGCCCCGTGATTCCGTTGTCCCCAAAACAGTCACGCAACGAGAGGGAGTAGACCTCGAACATCGGATCGTTGGCCATCGCTCCAAGGTCGATGGTGGAGTGGCGTCGAGAGGTCAGGTTGAACTGGTTGGTGCGCTGGCAGAGTTGGGCGGCCCTCTCCAAGCCGACACCGGCAACCGGGGCGATCATCGCCTCTTGGCGAAGCGAGGCCAGGTATTCGCCCAGGGACGTGGCAACGGCCTGCGCCTTATTCCGGTCGGAACGCTCCCTGTACTTCCTTGCCCTCGTCCTGTCCTCGTTCGTCAGACCCGCCACCCGCAGGCATGGGAGGTTCCGCAGAAACGTCGGTCGCAGTGCAGGGTCGTCGGGCATCTCCGGGACCAGAACCTGCGGCAGAGCAGTGGATACCCAGCCACGCTCCACCGGGCTGTCATCAAGGAACACGAAGCTGTCGAGCGACAGACCCAGTTCGTCGGCAATCTGACTAAGGTTGTCGGCTTTGTCCTGCCAGTTCAACCTGGCCGCGGCAAAGTCTTCTCTTCGGAGGACCGACTCAGGGTGGCTCTCAAAGACACTCCACGCCTGCTCCTCGTCGTTTTTACTGCAGATGGCCAAGA
>CAZWTT010000019.1:0-34844 GCA_964637315.1 uncultured Dehalococcoidia bacterium
CCGGGGCTCCCGGTACCGTCGACGATCATCCCGTTCTTGATCAGCAGATCTAGCATGACTAGTGGCCTCCGTGCATATGCTATCCGCGAGGCTACGCTTCGCTCGTCAGGGCCTCTTTGCGCGAGCGCTCATCGCTTTGGCAAATCGCCGTTGACAGACTTTCTACGGCGTGCGTGTAATTCTAACGCTGTTCATCCCGGTCGGGGCAGGCCGCGACACCCATGGGTGCTGGCCTCGTTGCCGCTCCAGCGGTAAAGGATCGGCGATGATCGTAACGACCGGCGCTCCGGTTGCTTAAACCCATGCACTGGCGACTCACAAGAGAGTTTTTTCCCATGCGGGTGACCTTTGCCCGACAGGGAGGGCGGTCCTGCGAGCTACCCATAGACAGCCTGCTCGACCCCGTGATCTCGCTGGACGCCGAGGGCCGAGTGCAGGATCTGAACCCGGCGGCCCGAAAGATGCTCCGGGCAATCGAGTCCGGGAACGCCGCAGGTGTCGTGCTGGCCGCCCACACACTAAAGGGCGGCGTCGGTTACTTCGGGACGGATCGAGCGGCCGAGCTTGCGGATGAATTGGAACAGAAGGGCCAGGACAACGATCTCCAGGGCGCCCCGCTCCTGTTCCAAGAGATGAGAGCCGAGGTCGAAGACCTACTAACCGGGCCACAAGAAGTGGCCTGGGACGAAATGGACGCCTGAGTTCAATAGGCGGCGTGAGAGCGCGAGATCGTTAACGAGAAGTGCTCCCGAATCTCTTCGGGTTCGGGTCCCAGGGGTTCCACGTGCCTGATTTGGGGGTGATGTCCTCGCCCGCGACATTACGTCCATACGCCTCGTCCGAAATGGCGTTGACCTGTTCAAGTAGGTCGGCGGGTAGATCCCGGTCCGTTGCCGTCGCTGCGGCGTCCACTTCCGAGGGAGTGCGGAACCCGACCAGCGCGGTTGTGACGGTGGATCGACCGAGTACCCAGGCCATCGCCAGGTCGGGCAGGCTCATGCCCGCGCCGTCCGCAATCTTGCCTAGGCGATTTGCGGTGCACACGTTGCGTTGGAAAAAACCCTGCCGGAAAAGAGGCATTCCGAACGCGTTCTGCGTCGCTCGCCAGTCCCAGTTCTCGAACTCGGTTTCCTCCGTCATGGTCCCGGAAAGCAGTCCATGTGCGAGCGAGCCGTAGGCCATTAGGCCAATGCCATGGGCTTCACAGAATGGGAGCACATCTCTTTCTACGCGTCGCTCGAATATCGAGTAGCCGGCCTGGTTCGCGACAATGTCCAGGTGACGCAGGGACTCTTCCATCATTCCCGGCATGAAGTTGGAGACCCCGGCGTATCGAATCTTGCCCTGTGCACGCAGGTCGGCCAGCGCCGACATGGTCTCCTCGAAAGGCGTCTCCGGGTCGGGCCAGTGGACCAACATAAGGTCGACATAGTCCATGCCCAGCCGGCGCAGGCTGTCCTCGCAGCCTTTGATTACTGCCTGCCGCGTGCTGTCTCGGAACAGTCGCTTCTTGACGGCGTCCCAGGTAAGGCCGCACTTGGTCACGACGACCACGTCCTGGCGATAGGGTGCGAGAGCTTGGCCCATCAACTCCTCGGATCGCCCTAGGCCGTACCCAGCCGCGTTGTCGAAGCATGTGATCCCCACCTCGACTGCGCGCTCGACGGCGCGTTTCGTCTCGCACTCGTCGGTGGTGCCATACTGGGTGCCGCCCATGGGCCAGCCACCGAAACCGAGTGCTGAGACGGTCAAGTCGGAGTTGCCAAATTTTCGAGTCTTCACAGTGGGTCTCCGTGTTCTCCGCGAGGTTTCGTCTCGATCGCCAGGGCTTCTTTGAGCAAGGCCTCATCGCTTTGGAATGCCACGGTCCTTCGCGTCTTTGCTGGCACTCAACGCTTAGTAGTTTCGGAACCATTTTAGGGTTTCGGCCACGGCCTGGGGGTGTGGGGTCGTGTCGGAGCCAAAAACGGCCTCGAACTTGGCGTGGTCCGACACGAACGGGCTCTGGAACTGGTACAGCTTCTCCCGTCTCGCCCGGCGCACCTGTCGGCTGAGTAGCCCCATCAAGCGCAGCGACGTCGGCCCCAGCGCCCGCATCTTCAGCCGAGTGCCCGCTTCCGCGTACGCCAGCGTTAGGAATTCCCGCGTCGTCACCGTCTCGGCGCTGGGGACGTGCCAGACAGCCCCGTCAGCCCTGTCGCTCTCGCCGAGCGTCGCCAACGCTCTGGCGAAGTCGCGGTTGTAAGTGTAAGTGTGCGCCATGTCCGGGTCACCGAGCATCGTCGACGCTCTGCCGTCCAGCGCGGCGCGGAAGACGGCCGACCCGACCACCGATACGATCACGCCAGGGCCGTATACGTCCGACGCCCGGCCGATTGTCGCCCTCACGTCGCCCTTGCGCTGGGTGCTCATCAGCCGCTGCTCCATCTCGGCGCGGGTTCTCCCCGATTCGCGGTTGCCAAGGTCGTAGCGGGTCGTCTCGCTCATCGGCCCGGAGCAGCAGTCGTACATTGCCAGGCTGTCGGCGAGCACCAGCTTCGCATCTGACACCGTACACGCGGATATTACGGCCGCGTTGGCCGGCGGGAACACGCAGTTGTAGACGACCGCCGCACTCTGGCAGGCGGCGGCTGCACCGTCCGCCACGGCGACGTCGGCGAGCAGCGTCTCGACACCCTCCGGCGGGTCGTGGAACTCGGTCCGGGTGACCGCGCGCACACGCCGTCCTCCGGCCAGCAACTCCTCCACAAGCGGCCGTCCAACTGATCCGCTGCCGCCGAGGACCACATGTAGATCTCCGTCAGACAATTTGGATAACGCCGTTAAATCCCTTTGAACCCCGGTCCTGGACGCCTATCGTAGATCACAGGTGAGGAACATCGATACAGGGAACTCAACGTCGTGGGATTGATAGCCGGATATCTCAACCTAGTCCCCGGCCTCGGGATCGGTTATCTGGTGTCGCGGCGCTGGCTGCTTTTCGGGCTCAGCTTTGTGGGCTGGCTCGTCGCCGCCAGCATAGGCATCGCCCAGGCTCGCAACGGATCGACCTGCTTCGGCTGCGAGTTCTACGGTGCCGTAATGATCGCGTTCCTCGCCCTCAGCGTGCCCGGTTCGCTGCATCTGTTCGTAAGCTGGCTGCGGTCGCGTCGCCCGACCGGACGAATGAAAGGCACGGCCGGCTTCGCGGTCGGCCTGGCGGCAATGACGGCTTTGATGCTCACGTTGGAAGTCGACCCAGATCGGCTCTGGGTCTGGCTCGTGGTGGTGGCCGTCCCTCTGGTCGGCAGCTGCCTGGGTTCGATGCTGGCCGGGCGCGAGGCCTGATAACGCATGTCTTCAGCCATCAACTCGCTCATCAACCTCAAGCGCTTGGATGCGGACGACTGCGTCGTGATGCGGCCGGTGCGCATGTACCACGGCGAGGAAATATACGCCGCCGTGATGGAAAGCCGGGAGTCTCTCGTCCAATGGATGCCCTGGCCGGAGGCTGTTAAAGCCCTTTCCGACACCCGCGACTTCATCCGTGCCACTATGGAGCAGCAGGCCGAAGGTGTCGCGCTGCAACTCGGCGTCTGGACGGACGGCACCTTCGCCGGCGGAATCGGCCTGCACGCGGTCGACTGGGAGAACCGACGAACCTCTATCGGATACTGGCTGGGGGTGCGCGCACGGGGCAGGGGAGTGATGACGGCCTGCGTCAAGACCCTGACGGACTTCGCGCTCTGCGACCTGGAACTCAACCGGGTCGAGATCAGGTGCGCGGTCGAGAACCGAGCCAGTCGTGCCGTACCCGAGAGACTCGGGTACGTGCAAGAGGGCACGGCGCGAGAAGACATGGCCGTTGGCGGTCGATACCTCGATCTTGTAATCTATGCCGCACTCGCTCGGGAATGGCGGTGTGGCGATGTTGCGACGTTACGGGTGTGATGACTCAGGGCGAGTGGGAGGCTGCAGTGAAGCGTCTTTTGCTCCCGGTGGTTGTATTCGGGATCGTGGTCATTGGCCTGGTAGCGGCCGCGGCCTGTGGAAGCGATGAGCCCGCGACATCGACGTCGACACCCGATGCGTCGGCCTCAGAAACCATCGACGTTCCAGGCGCCGTCGACGGGGCTGCGGTGGCACTAGGCTCCTTCGCTGAGGCTGGACGCATGACCGACGCCCGCATGGACCATGTCACGGTCTTGTTGGGAGATGGCACCGTGCTGACGGTGGGTGGCCGTGGCCGGGGCGCGACGATCCGCCCGCCCCGCCTGGCGAGAGCCGAGGTCTACGACCCGGCGACGGGCGAATGGATCGCGGTAGGTGAGATGTCCGCGCAGCGCGAACTGTTCTGTGGAGTCACCCTGCCAGACGGTCGGGGCATGATCTTCGGCGGCGCGGACGAGCGCCGCGAGGCCCTCAAGTCCACCGAGATCTTCGACTCCGCGACCGGTGAGTGGATCCTGGGACCGAAATTGAAGAAGGGCCGGTGGAAGCACTCCTGCATCCTGCTCGCCGATGGGCGTGTGATGATCGCCGCGGGCAACGATATCGGTGCCCAAGAGGAGGTCGATATCTACGACCCGACCACCGGCGAGATCGAGGCCACCGGAGACCTTGCCCAGGGCAGGGCGCGGTTTACGCTCACCGAGCTGGCCGACGGTCGGGTGCTGGCGGCGGGCGGTGGCAAGGACGAGGGCCCGTACATCGAGACCGCCGAGATCTGGGACCCGGCTACGGGCGAGTGGTCGGACGCCGCCCCGATGAGTGAGCCGCGTGCGTCTCATACAGCGACGTTGTTGGCAGACGGTACCGTGCTGGTGGTCGGCGGCCGGGGCCGCCTAGCCAGCGCCGAGATCTACGACCCGGCGGCCGACGCTTGGAAGCCCGCGGCCAGTTTGACCGAGGGCCGCACCGACCACACCGCCAGCCTGCTGCCGGACGACCGGGTGCTGGTGGCGGGGGGCGTCAATTCCATAGCATTGGCCGAGATCTACGACCCGACCACGGGCAAGTGGACCGACGGCCCGTCGATGCTGCGGGGCCGCCACCAGCACACGGCGACGACCATGGCCGACTGGCGGGTGTTGTTCGTGGGTGGTCAGGCCCAGGACGGCGACGAGCGCAAGCTGAGCAACCTGCCAGAGGCCTATACGCCCTGAGTGAAACGCGGCGGTGAAGAGAAGAACACCACTGGAGCGGACGAGACTGAGTATTTTGCTGCCTCTGCTCGTGGCTCTTTTGGGTATCGCGGCGCCCACTCCCCCAGCAAGCTGACCGACCCCTCAGCCCTCCGCGCCGCCAGCCGCATCGGGCGGCGCCGACTAGCGAGCGTCGCTCCCGGCTAGCCGGCCGGGATCACCGGCAGCAGCAGGTGCGACGGCCGGGCGGCGTCGTGGTACACGATCTGGCGTGCGGTCCTCAGCTCGGTGTCTTGGCCGAACGGGTTGCCGGTGTTGGGGTTGCGGTCGAAGCGGGGGAAGTTGGAGCTCGACACCTCCAGCCGGATGCGATGGCCCCGCTTGAACACATTGCTTGTTACCCAGAGATCGACTGTGAACTCGTACGTTTCACCGGGCCTCAACAGCACCTGCTTATCCGTCCCCTCCCTGTAGCGGCCGCGGAGAATGCCGTCGGTCAGGTTGACCGCCCTGCCGTCGGGGAAGACGTCCACCAGCTTGGCGGTGAAGTCGGTGTCGCGCCCGTCGGTAGATGCGAACAGTTTCAGTATCACCGGCCCGGTCACCTCTACGTCTGACTCCAAGGGCTCGCTGCTGTAGACCAACACGTCCGACCTGGCCTCGACCTCCCGCTGATCGTAGGCGCCCCAGGGCACGAGGTGTGGGTCACAGCAATTGCCTCCGCCCCGGGTCGGCACCGGGAACGCCGGGTCGTAGATGTAACCGTCCGTGGGCTCATCCGTCGGTTGCTGATCAGATAGCGCACCATCGCCTGCCGCCGAATTGGCGATGCCGCCGCTATGCAGATAGTAGGGAGTGAACTGCGTGCGGGCCAGCGGCCACTCACGCTCGTCGCGCCACCGCCCCGAGCCCATGACGAAGATCTTGACGGGCGCCTCCCGGTTGGCGCCGTTGTCGACGCCCTTCAGCCAGTGGTCGAACCACGCCAACTCGATCTCCGGAAGATCGAGCATCGAGTCTGTGCCGAAGTCGACGTCCCCAGCCGACGTGAGCGTACTGGCGGAGTGTATCCAGGGCCCGATCACGACGCGCTGGTTGTCTCTCGCCGTGGCCGAGCCGCCAGCTTCGCGCATGCCGTTAAACAGGTTCAGCGTCCCGGCCGGGTACAAGTCGTACCAGCCGCCGATGTGAAGCGCCGGCACCTTTACTTGTTGTAGACGATGCAGGACGTTGCGTTCGGTCCAGTGCGGCCCGAAGTCCGGGTTGTCCACCCAGTCCAGGAAATCCTGCACGTCTCTACCGGCTGCGGCCGGTACGTCACGGACGGGCAGGGTGTAAAGTAGTCGCTCCCAGTCGTACTGGTCGATCTCCTGCATGGTGCGGGCGTCGGTGCGGAACGACCAGGTCGCGTTCAACGCCAGCTGGAAGGCGCCGCCCTGGTAGTGGGGTGACTCGTGCAGGTCCCCGCCCATGACCTGCGGCACTATGCATTTTAAAAACCGACTGCCCATAGCCGCGGCCTGCCACTGCACGTAACCTAGGTAAGACGGCCCGTCCATGCCGACGTTACCGTCGCACCAGGGCTGCGCACCGACCCACTCGACGGTCTGGTGCCCGTCCTCGAACTCGCTGGTCCAGCGCTTGAACTCACCCTGCGAGTCGTAGCGCCCGCGCACGTCTTGGCAGACGACGGCATAGCCGTGCTGGGCGAAGAAGTTGCCCCGCTCGACTAGGTAGTCCATCTGGTTGCTGTAGGGTGTCCGGTACAGGATCGCCGGGTACGGCCCGTCGCCTTCCGTGGGCAGATAGACATCGGCCGACAGGCGCGCCCCGTCCGACATGGGCACGCCAACGTCATACAGCACCTTTGCCCCAGCCGGCCTGTGGGCCGCCGGGTTCGCTCTGTTATCAGCGCTCATTGTCTGTCCCTCCGGAGTGCGTCGGTATTCACTGGTTTTCCACACCGACCATTGGCCGATTCGAGGCGTTAAGAAAGGGCCGCCGTCAGGGCGGCGATGGACTGCGGCGAGTCGTCCGGCAGCCTTACGTGAACGACCCTCCTGTTCAGGCCCTTTAGAGCACCGAGGTCACCGAGGGCGTCGGCGTCGGTGACGTCCCCCATGCTGAAGTGATGGCCAGGTATGAGCACGTCTCTGGTGTGTGGGGTCGTGAGCAAAAGGAATATACCGTTGTTGGGACCGCCCTTGTGCAACTGCCCGGTCGAGTGCAGGTAGCCCGGCCCGTGTCCCAGCGTCGTCGCCAGCCGGTACCTGTGCAGCAGGGCCTCGCGCATCCGCCGCAGCGCGTCGTCGATGCCGTCGGTGTGTGGCAGGAATGCCAGTATGGCGATGTAATCGCCCTCGTCGGCGGCATCCAATAGCCCGGCAAGTTTGTCAGCCGATTCCGGCTCACCGGCGGAGACGACGTCGGACGAAAGCGCGATCCCGTGAGGAGTGTGGCCCAGCGTGTTGTGGGGGATGCTGCCCAGGATTTCCCTGGTTCGGGCTTTGGATAGCTGCACGTTGGGCTGGTCGAATGGGTTCACGCCCATTACGTGGGCGGCCACCGCGACGGCCATCTCCCACCGGAAGAACTCGCCCCCCAGGGCCTCGCGGTTGGGCATTCTCAACGTGATGACTGGATGGCCGATGGAGCTGACCGCCTCTAGGGCGTCGTCTGTGGCGTTGTTGTCGTCACCGTCCAGGCGCAGATACACGAACAACCGGTCGCCCCCGTACAGTTCGGGGTCGACCAGTGGCTCGCCCGCGACCGGGACGACGCCCTGGCCGTCTTTGCCTAGGCTCTCGGCCACCAACTGCACCACCCACAACCCGTACCCGAACATCGCCGGGGACGTGACAAGCGTGAGCTTGTCACGTCCCCGTATCGCCATCGAGCCGACGGTCGCTCCAAGAACCGCCGCTGGGTTGGTGTCCGGCGGCAGGCCCTGCGCGCACAACTCCCGCATTCGCCGCCCGCCCTGTACCAGCGCCTCCACGTCGACGCCCAGCAGGGCCGCTGGCACCAGCCCGAAATGGGTGATCGCCGAGAACCGGCCGCCGACTGTCGGGTCGTTGACAAACACCTTTCCGAACCCGGCCTCCGTTGCCAAGCGCGTCAGCGGCGTTTCTGGGTCGGTGATGGCGACGAACCGGAGACCCGATGCAACGGCCCCAAGGCACTGCTCAATCGCATCTCGGAAGACCTTGTAGGTCATCAGGGGCTCCAGGGTGGCGCCCGACTTGGACGAGATGAGCACCAGCGTATTCGCCGGGTCGATCCGTTCCAGCGCGGCGCCGATAGTGGACGGTACGGTGGACTCGCCGGGAACCATTTGAGGATGCCCAGGTGCGCTGCCGAAGGTCCGGTGTATAACCTTGGCCGCCCGGCTGGAACCACCCATGCCGAGAAGGACGAAGTGGTCGATGTCCTCGTCGATGACCTCATCCGCGAAGGATCTTATCTCGCCGAGGCGTGGCGCGATCCAGTCCGTTGCGGTGAGCCACCCAAGCCGGTCGGGGATGCCACCGGGCTGCGGATTCCAGACGGTGTGGTCACGCCTCCAGATGCGGTCGACGATCCCCTCGCCAGCGAGGGAGGAGAGGGTCTGTGCGACAGAGACCTCGCTGACCATTAGAGGCCGTAAAGGTCGAAGGCGACCTTGTGCTCCGGCTGGTCCATGCGGAAGGTGTCAGGATTCGATCCGCTCTCAAGCGCCAGCCAGTAGGTAAATAGCTGCAGAGGCGGCAGGTGGACGATGGGCGTCAGGAAGTCGGCGACGCTCGGCAGTTCAATCGTCTCATCTGCCGCACCAAAGTCCGAGTCTCCCGACGCTACGAGGGCTGCTACTTGTGCACCAGTGGCTTTGGCAGCGCGAGCCACCTGGGCCGCCCTGTCGTGGAACGGACCCGGCGGGGCAACCAGAGTGACCAGGCATCCCTCTGTGGTCGCGACGAAGTGGCCGTGCAGGAACTGCTCCAACTCGAATCCCGTCGTGACCAGGTATGCGGCTTCGTTGATCTTAAGAGCCGCCTCGTAGGCGGTGGCGGCATTGTGTCCGCCCCCGGCGAACGCCAGCCAGCGCGAGTTCGCGTAGCGCTTCGCCAGCGCCTTCGCCCGGCTTTCTGTGGCGATTGCGGCGCCCATCGCATCCGGCAGCGCCCTGATGGTGTCCATTGCGCCGGACGAGCCGGTGCCGGAAATGGACGCAGCAACCAGCGCCATCGCCGTCATTGCCGAGGTGTGACTGACGGTGTAGGCGGCCGAACGGTCCGGCGGGCTGGTCGTCAGCACGAGGTCGGCCTGTGATAGGTCGGCCTCGGTGTCCCGCCCAGTCACTAGCGCTGTACCTGCTCCGGCGGTGTGGGCCAGTTCGAGCGCCCGGCGAGAGATCGCCTTGCGGCCGGTGTGGCTCAGCACCACCACCATGTCTTCGCCAGACAATTGCGGTGAACGGTGCACGAAGTCGTGGGCGTTCCAGGCCCTGACGTCGTTTCGCTCGCCGACAGTCCGTAGCAGATGCTCCGAGACGAGGGACGCGTGCCACGACGTTCCGATGCCGACGACGTGCACTCGGTCGGCCGACTCGATGCCTCCCGCCAATTCCGCAGCCGCCGCGATTTGGGTGTCGATGACGCGTGCGATCGCCTCCGGCTGCTCTCGGATGCACTCGTACATGTGGTATGGGTGGGCCGATCTGGACGGGGGCTGTGTGACCATCGGCCTATCCTATGCGAGCCCCAACTGGCGATTCAACGACGCCGGGTCGAAGTAGGTGTGGTCGTCGACGATCTTGCCGTCGTTGTTCATCACGAGCATTGTTATGCCCCTGACGGTGACGGCCCTGCCGGTAGGCTGCACTTGGTCGGTTCCCTCGCCAAGCGGACCGGTGTTCGTTCCCCGCATCACCCAGTGGTGGGCGTTGTAGTAACCCTCGGAAAAGTCGTCCACGAACTCGATCCGTACGTCGGGGAATGCCGCAAAGATGGACGCGACTTGTTTCGGTATCTGATCGGCGTCGGTGATGGGCTGCGGGACGGACGGGTTGGTCCAGTTGACCCGGTCGGCGTAGTACTTGCGCAGCGCCCCGGCGTCGTGGCGGTTGTAGTCACGCCTGTACGACTCGTTCATCTCGCGGGTCTGGTCTGGGGAAAGCATCGGTTCTCCTGTCGCCCATTATCATCGGATTGGCCGGTCGGCGATGGACCGGACACCAGTTTAGGTGGATTGCGGTCGGTGGGGAAGCCGCAGCATAGCCTTGGTGCCGGTGCCGCGAGCGGCGCTGCCTCCCGTATCCGCGCTTTCAAGCGCGACGGAGCCGCGGTGACCATCGGCGACCACTCGAACGATAGCGAGACCGAGTCCACTGCCGGGGAAGGTCGACGCGTTGCGCCCCCTGGCAAAGCGCAGGAAAACGTTGGGCAGGTCCCCACCTCGAAGCCCTCTTACGAAAGGCCGTCGGAGAGGCTGGCTGCGACTGAGGGGTCGTCCTCAAATAGCAGTATCTTCCCACCTGAGTTCACGCTGAATTATCCTCATTCATGTGCATCGGCACCTAATGGTAGTTACGCATAGACCTCAACGTGGTTACCAATAATGTAGTGGCACGGAACCCACTCGGGTTTTCGAGATCGTAATAAAGGCGGAATTATCGGGAAATACGGGCAACCGACCTCGGGAGCGGACCGTTATATCGACTGACTCGTAATGCGAGGCAATTACACATGGACAACATGATCGGATGGGGCCACCTCAAGGGAGAGGTCACGGCCACCGCGATGAACCAGACGGAGATCTCCGAACTCAACCGCAGGGTGGAAGAGGAAGGCCTGTTCCTCAGGGACCTGACGGCCGAACTGGGCAAGCGCATGATCGGCCAGACGGCCATGGTCGACAGGGTGCTTGTGGCGCTGCTGGCCGATGGCCACGTCCTGTTGGAGGGCGTGCCTGGGTTGGCCAAGACGCTGTTGGTCAAGACACTCGCCGAGACGATAGACGCTGACTTCTCTCGCCTCCAGTTCACCCCGGATCTGCTTCCCGCCGATCTTCTCGGCACCCAGATCTACAACCCCAAGACGTCTGAATTCAGTATTCACCGCGGCCCCATATTCGCCAACATCGTGCTCGCGGACGAGGTGAACCGGGCGCCTGCGAAGGTGCAGAGCGCTCTGCTCGAAGCGATGCAGGAGCGGCAGGTCACCATCGCCGACCAGACCTTCCAACTGGAGCACCCATTCCTGGTGTTGGCGACACAGAACCCGGTCGAGCACGAGGGCACCTATCCGCTGCCGGAGGCACAGGTGGACCGCTTCATGCTCAAGGTCGTGGTCGACTACCCGTCCAGAGACGAAGAGAGGAAGATTGTCGCCCTCATGGCGGTCGGCGAGCCCGAAGCGGTGAGACCGGTGATCCATCCAGACACCATCTTGAAAGCTCGCGAGGCGGTCCGTCGCATATACGTCGACGAGCGCATCACCGAGTACGTGCTCGATCTGGTGTTGGCATCCAGACAACCGGAGCAACACGGCCTAGCCGACCTGCGTGGCTTGATCGCCTATGGTGCCTCGCCCAGGGCCAGCATCTATCTCGTCACTGCCTCCAGGGCGCACGCGTTCCTGCGCGGCAGGGGCTACGTCACACCCGACGATGTCAAGGCGATCGCCCCGGACATCCTGCGGCACCGGGTGATAACCACCTACGAGGCCGAGGCCTCGGACGTGGACGGCTCGGAGATAGTCCAGCGCATCCTCGACGTCATCGCGGTCCCTTAGGGACTTCAACAGGATTCCAGCAGCCGTGGTTCTTGCCAAAAGATCGGAGATCATGGTTCCAGCGGAGATACTGAAAAAGGCCCGCCAGATCGAGATTCGCACTCGCCGCTTGGTCAACGAGTCCTTCGCCGGCCAGTACCAGTCCACGTTCCGGGGCAGCGGTATCGAGTTCAGCGAGGTGCGCCCTTACCAGTTCGGAGACGACGTCCGCACCATCGACTGGAACGTCACCGCCCGCATGGGCGTACCGTTCGTCAAGAGGTTCGTCGAGGAGCGAGAGTTGAACGTCATACTGGCCGTCGACGCCTCCGGATCGAACGAGTTCGGCACCGTGGACCGGCTCAAGCGCGAACTGGCGGTCGAACTGGCGGCGGTGCTGTCGTTCGCGGCGATCACCAGCAACGACCGCGTTGGTCTCGCCATGTTCGCCGACGAGGTGGGGCTGTTCGTGCCTCCTCGCAAAGGCCGCAAGCACGTGATGAGGTTGGTGGCCGACCTGCTGTTATTCTCCCCGGAGACGGGAGGAACGGACATAGGCGCGGCACTGGATACGCTGAGCACGGTGCTTAAGCGCCGAAGTGTCATATTTCTCATATCGGACTTCCTCACGCCCACCGAGAGCTACGCACACCAGCTAAAGGTGGTGGCCCGCAGGCACGACGCGGTGGCCGTTGATCTGCACGATCCGTTGGAGGCGGTCATCCCCGAGATCGGGCTGGTGGCTTTGGAGGACGCCGAGACCGGTGAGGCCGTCTGGGTGGACACGTCCGACCCCGGTTGGCGGCGTGAGTTCGACGCCAGGCTCGGTTCGGTGGAGGCCGCGAGACAGGAGGCGTTCAACGCGGCCGGAGTGGATCGCATAGGCGTCACCACCGGCCAGGACTACGGGGCCGAGCTGATCGCCTTCTTCGTCAATCGAACCCGTCGCGCAGGCCGGACACGACACATGGCAAGATAATGAAGGCTCTTTCACTCATCGCCGCCGCTCTCGTGGCGATCCTCCTGTCTGGCGCAGGCGTCGCCCTTGCACAGGGTCCGTTCGAGGCTAAGGTCGCCATTGTCCCCGACCAGCTGGTGATTGGAGACGTGGTGTGGGTCACGGCGACTGTCGATCACCCGGCCGACTATGTCGTCGGTCCGGTTGAATTGGACGCCACCTGGGGGCCATTCGAGGTGCGGGGCCTAGAGGTTCCCGTGACCGCAACCAACGCCGACGGTTCGGAGACGACCCGGATCACCTTTGAGACCCAGATCTTTGAGACCGGTCAACTGGTGACGCCGGAGATGAGCCTGACGGTAATCTCGCCGTCGGGGGCGGAGACTACGACCACCGCTGCGGCCGTGACGATCGACGTCGCCTCCATCTTGCAGGATGGGGACCTTCGCGACATCCGGCCTCAGGCCGAGCTGCCCGGTCCCAGGACCGCCCTTGTAGTGGGCTCGGTGCTGGCTGGCCTGGCCGCACTGGTGATTGCGATCCTCGCCTACGTCTACCTGATGCGAGTGCGATCGCCGTCCGCCGGAGTCGTGGACCCGGACCCGCCGCCCCCGTACGAATGGGCGATATCGGAGCTGGTCAGGATCGACTCCCTGGGCCTGACGAAAAAGAAGCGATTCAAGGAACACTACGTGCTCACGTCCGAGGTCGTTCGCAGGTACATGGACGGAGAGTTTGGCCTCGACGCAGTGGAGAGCACGACCGCCGAGGTGTCCCGGCAGATCAGGGAGAGCGCGGTGCAGTGGAGGCTGAGCCACCGGGTACTCACCTGCCTGTTTGTCTCCGACCTCGTTAAGTTTGCCCGCTACAGGCCGACGGCGGAGGAGGTCGACGCCCTCGTTCCCGACGCCGCCTCGCTCATCCACGACCTGCACCGTGAGTTGGCTAAGACGGCGCCGGTGGATGCAGCCTATGTAGATACGGGCCTAGACGCGACGTGAGCATGTCGTTCGCGAGCCCTGAGGTGCTCATCGCACTGCTGGCCGTGCCCCTTCTTGTCGCGGCGACCTGGGTGTACGGCCGCCGCCTGCGAACCCCCTCCGTTCGCTATCCCAGCCTCAGCCTGCTTCCGTCGCCCCGCCTCCGAGCGTGGCGTACCTGCTCCGGTCCCATACTGACGGCCCTCAGGCTGGCCGCGCTGACGCTCCTGATAGTAGCCCTGGCCCGGCCTCAGACAGGCAACGCGCGCGAGATCAAAAAGGGCGAGGGTGTCGACATAGCCTTGGCGCTGGATATCTCCGGCAGCATGGGGACCCGGGACCTGGGGCCCGGTGGTCGCATTGAGGCGGCGAAGTTCGCCATAGGCGAATTTGTCTCCGAGCGCGAGCATGACCGAATCGGCCTCGTCGTATTCGCCCGTTCCGCGTTCCTGCAGGCTCCGCCGACGCTCGATCACCAGGTGCTGCTCCGGCTGACCGGAGAGGTTGGGCTGGCGAGGGCCGTTGGCATCCAAGACGGCACCTCGATCGGAATGGGGCTGGCGACGGCCGCCAGCATGTTGAAGGACTCCGAGGTCGAGTCAAAGATCATCGTCCTGCTCACCGACGGGGTAAACAATGCCGGTGCCGTCGATCCCATTACCGCCGCGACCGCCGCCGAGGCACTGGGCATCAAGGTCTACACCATCGGTGTCGGGCGGCCGACCATATCCTCTTTCAGCGGACTGGGCAGCGGAATCGACCTGGACGAAGACTCGCTTCGTGAGATAGCGGCGATGACCGGGGGCCGGTACTTCCGGGCCACTGACCCCGAAGGTCTGAACCGAATCTACGACGAGATTAACGAGCTAGAAAAGTCGGAGATCGAGATCTTCGTGTTCAGCCAGCACAACGAGATGGCGGGCTGGGTGATGATCCCCGGCCTCGCCCTGCTGGTGGGCGAAATGGGACTGCGCCGAACATTGCTCAGGATGCTGCCGTAGCTATGTCTTTCGCCCAGCCGTTCGCCCTCATCGCCCTGCTGTTGGTACCTGCCGCCATGGGGCTGGCCGTCTGGGCCGCGCGGTCCAGGCGGCGTGCGCTGGATGCGCTGGCGCATCGACATCTTCTGATCGGCCTGCTGGCCGGTGTGAGCGGCGTCGGCCGGCGCTGGCGGACCGGATTCTGGCTGATCGCACTCGCATTCGTTGTGGTTGCAATGTCGCGTCCGCAATGGGGAAAGCGGGAGACAATCGTCGAGCAGGAGGGCGTGCAGGTGATAGTTGCCCTGGACGTGTCGGCGAGCATGCTGGTGCAGGATGTCAAGCCGGACCGACTGACCAGGGCCAAGCTGGAGATGGTCGAGTTGATGGACCGGCTGGAAGGGGACGAGGTCGGACTGGTGCTGTTCTCCGGGTCGGCGTTCATTCAACTCCCCCTCACTTCGGACTACCTGACCGCTAGGCGCTTCCTCGACGCCGCCGATACCAACTCGATCTCTCGGCCGGGCACGGTCGTCGGTCAGGCGATACAGATGGCGGCGCTCGCGTTCGACGAAGAGCGCGAGGGCTCAAAAGTGATCCTGCTCATGACCGACGGTGAAGACTCCGAGACCAACCCCGTCGCGGCCGCGAGAGAAGCGGCGAAAGAGGGGATCACCATATTCACCGTCGGATTCGGCTTGTCACAGGGAGAGCCGGTGCCGGACGTGAACCGACTGGGAAATGTGGTCGGCTACAAAACCGACCGGGCAGGCAACCAGGTGCTGTCGCGATTGGACGAAAAAACACTACGAGCAGTGGCGGAGGCCGCAGGCGGCGGGTACTTCAGGGCCGGGGGCGCAGCGGCCGCAATAGCCAGTCGCATCGAAGACCTAGAGACGGCGAGGCTCGACAGCAGGGAGGAGGCCCAGCGAATCGAACGATTCCAGATCTTCCTCGCCATCGCGGTGCTGGCATTGATCGCCGCTGAACTGATCCCCGAGTCCGCGCTGCGCGGACGGCGTGCTTCCAGTAAAGAGGCGACAGCTTGATCGTCCGTCTCACCATACTCGCGGTGTTCGCCGCGATCCTCGCCGCAGCGTGCGCGTCGTCCCAGAGCAAGTCTCTGGAGGACGGTAACGAGGCCTTCGTCCAGGGCGATTTCGATGAGGCGCTTGAGAGCTACCACAAGGCGGAGGTGGACGCGCCGGACGAGCCCGAGCCCTACTACAACGTGGGCAATTCGCTCATTCGCCAGCAGAAGAACGAAGACGCCGTCAGGCACCTACAGCAGGCGCTGAAGACCTCCGACCCGGATCTCGTGGTCGATGCCGCTTTTAATCTGGGAAACGCTCATTTCGAGTTGGGAGACTTCGACGCGGCGGCCGAGGCCTATATCGAAAGCCTGAGACTCGACCCTGGCGCACCCGATGCCAAGCACAACCTGGAATTGGCGCTACAGCGTGGCCAAGAGCAAGGTTCCACCGACCCACAAAACGAAGAAGGCGAGCAGTCCGACCCCCAGGGAGGCGAGGATGAAGATGACTCGACTGACGGTCAGGACTCCGAGGAGAGCGATGAGCAGGATCCGTCCGACCCGTCCGAGCAGAACGAGGCGTTGACGGAGGAGCAGGCGCGTCAACTGCTGGATGCGTTGACGCAAGACTCGGAAGCCCTGCAGCAGCGTCTGCAATTCAACGGCGGTGACCCTCGTCGCCCGGCGCAGGACTGGTGATTTGCGTGCTCTAGCGTTAGTGATGGTTGTGGCCGCGATACTGCTTGTCACGGTCGCGCCGATGGCGGCGCAGTCGCCCTTCGTCACAGCCGAGGTAGACTGCGTGAACGCCACGACCGACGAGGTGATCACACTGTCCGTGATCGTGGAGGGCGTCAACCAGGCCTCCCCGCCGCAGTTGCCGTTCCTCGACGGACTGGTGCTGGTCGGCAGCAGTTCTGTTTACCAGTATTCGTTCACGAACGGCAAGGCGGTCTCCAACTTCCTTTTCGAGTACAGGCTGGTGGCCACCCGCACCGGCAAGATAATGATCGACTCGATCGTGATCTTGGTGGACGGTGATGTGCAACGGACCGCGCCGATCGAACTAGAGGTTACCCAGGGAGTCGGCAGTCTGGTGGCACCCACACCTGCCCTCAACTTCGACTTCGACCCCGACACGGTCCCGAGCACTCTCGCAGAACAGGATCATTTCGTCGAGGCCGGCGTCGATGATCCGAACCCGTACCTAGGACAACAGTTGACCTACTTCCGTAAGTACTACGTAGCTCGCGACCCGGTACGCGACACCTTGTTCACCCGCCGGTCCTCGACGCCGCCGTCCTTCGACGGCTTCTGGCATCGGGAGCTGAGCGACGAGGGTCGTTACGAAGTAGAGGCCGCCGGTCGTCGGTACACGGTGTATGAGGAGCGGACCGTCCTTTTCCCCTCCCTCGTCGGCCGCGTGATCATCGACTCATCGGTGACGGGGATCTCGACAAGCCCCCTGCGTCCGCCGCAGGAGTTGGTGACGGGGGCCGTGCGGGTGGACGTGCGATCACTCCCGGCAGGCGCGCCGGCCGGTTTCACCGGGGCGGTAGGCCGCTACCGCATCGAGGCGACAGTCGACTCCGACAGGCTCTCGGGCGACGACCCAGCGACGCTGTCCGTAACGATCTCAGGGACCGGAAACATAGACGCGCTTCCTGAGCCCTCGCTGCCGAAGACGGGCGATTGGCGGCACTTGAGCCAGGACTCGGACGTCAGCTCCCAGGTGTTCCAGGGGGAGCTGCGGGGAAGCAAGATCTTCAACTTCTTGCTGCTGCCCAACACCGACGGGGCGCTGGAGATCCCGTCCATCGGGTACGTCTACTTCGATCCTGAGCGCGAGACCTATGTGACGATGACGACCGAACCGATCCGGGTCGAGGTCGAGCCCGGCTCCGTTGATATCATCGCGGTGCAGGAGGTGCTGGAAGAGACCGAGGACGCTCCGGATTTAAAGGTGGTCGATTCGGGCCGAGCGCGCGGTCTCAAACCGGTCGAGGGCACACTGTCCACTCGGGGCAAGGGTTTCGCCGCACCGGTCTGGTACTGGAGCCTCTTTGCGATACCGGTGCTGTTGCTCGTCGTGGTGGAGGCCTACGGCTCCCGGTTCAGGCTTGGACGAGTGCTCGACGCGGTTCGGTCTGCGCGCGCGAAACCCTCGCAAGCGGAACCGTTCCGACCCGGGCGTTCCCCTGACGTCCGCCTGCTCGACCACCTCTCCGGCCTTCTCCAGCGGCCCGCCTCCGGCCTTGCGGGTGACCGGCTCGCATGGGAGATCGACCGACTGGGAGCTGACGCGAGCCTGATATCGGACGTGCGCCGGGTGCTGGACACGGGCCACGAGGCGAGATTCGCACCCCCGGGTATGAGGACGACGCGGTCACACGACAACGACGAAGACGAGGGCGTAGAAGACCTGATTCGCCGACTGAACGAGGCGCTCCAGTGATCGTCCGTCTTGTGGTTGGTGTCATCGCCGGGGTCATCGGAGCGCTGGGTATTGGACTGGTCGCCGTGGGCACGGCGTCGGCGCAAAGTCCGGACGTCCAAAACCCGGGCGCCGAGAACCCCGACGTGCGCGTCCTCGTCACCGCCGCATCCGGTCTCTATGAGCTTGGAGACTACGGGAGAGCGGCTCAGGCCTACGAGGATGTGGTGGCACTGGGGGTAAAGGACACGATCCTCTACTACAACCTCGGTGTCACCTACCTGCAAGCAGGGCGACCCGCTCTTGCCGTCCTCAACTTCCGACGCGCCCTCGCACTCGACCCGTCAGACCCTGACACGGCGGCAAATCTCGATCTGGCCAGAGCGCAGTTGGACGGTGTCTCGGCCCCGGCAGCGTCCGGGTTGACCAACTTTTCCGACGCCGTCGTGGGCGTGGTGCCTGCCCCGGTGCTCGGTGCGGTGGCCGTGGTGGGAGCGCTGGCCGTAGCTGTGCTCTGGATCGTATTTAGGGCGGTCCGGCGACCCCTTCGCGTGTCCGCGATCTACGGGGCATCTGTGCTCGCGGTCTTCGTCGTCTTCGCCGTGACCGTGATCGTGGTCGATTCCGGTAGGGATGCCACCGAGGCCGTCTTGCCGCGCTCGGTGTCCCTGTTCAGCGGACCGGGTACGGGGTACGTTGATTTCCTCTCGGTGCCGGCCGGCGTCGAGGTCTCGGTGGTGGACGAGCGCGACGAGTGGGTGCGCCTGGCCCTGCCTCCAGGCAACTATGGTGCCGGCGTCGAGGGCTGGGCCAGGCGGTCTTCTGTGGATCTGATACTGCCCTAAAGTCCAGTATTTATGCAGGTCGCAAATGGTTTGCAAATCACTTTCTAACCAAATCCGCGTTTAACACGCATAACGTGATCTCTCCGGTGGTCGACACTCGACCGCCAAAATGGCCTGGGATGGGCGATAAGAGCGAGGACGCGAATATGGCAGTCGCCATTGCGGCCGGCAACAGAGAGAGGGTGCTCGTGGTCGACGACGAGGCCTGCCAGTCGCCGAGGAGGTCGTCGAGAGCGGGGTACAGCTCGCGTTCGGGTGGGTCCCAGGGCTTCATCAGGTACCTGTCCAGACCGAGAGTGTTGATGCAGGTTACCGCCGCCTCGGTGTCGGCATAGGTGGTGAGCAGGACCTTCTTGGCGTCAGGATAGACCTTTGATGCCTCCGCCTACTCCTCCGGATCCATACGTTTGGCCATCGCCGTGGAACCGATGACGTTGCAGAACAGCACGGTGACGAGTCGCCTCTCCCCCTGCATCTACAACCTCTCCATGCGGATCACTACCGGTGTAGTCGCTATCAAGGTGCTAGTAGCACCTTGATGTCTGAGGTCGGGGCCATCAGCCGCTCGAACGTCGCCTGCATGTCGTCGAGGCCGATCACGGCGCCGGGGGGCATGAGCTGCTCAACTGTAACCTGGCCCTTGCGAATAAGATCGAGGCCTATCCGCCAGTCGTCGGGCTCGTAGATGAAGCTGGTGGTCAATTTGATCTCTCTCGCTATCCAGTTGACCGGGTTGAGCCCCGCCTCTTCCCAGGCCAGCGAAACGAGCGTCACGTTGCCGCCCTTGCGAACCGTACGCAGGGCGTCGTCCAGCGTCCCGCGGGCAGCAGCGCACTCGAAGACGACATCCGGTCCGACTCCGTCCGTCAGGCTCACCAGCACCTCTTCCATATCGGTTTCCGTGGGATCGATGACCGCGTCGGCGCCCAGCGCTCTGGCGGCTTCGGAGCGCGCCGGGGCGGGCTCGGCGACCAGCACCTTCGACGCACCTGCTGCTCTGGCGACCTGCATGGTGAACAGGCCTATCGGCCCCGCACCAAGTACCGCTACCGTGTCGCCGATCTTGAGCGCGGACCGGCGCACCGCGTGTACCGCCGTCGCCAGCGGCTCCGCCATCGCCGCCGCCTCGTCAGAGACGCCGTCGGGGATGAGAATGGGGCGCCACGCCTCGATCTCCACATACTCGGCGTAGCCTTTGCCCCACATCGGCCCGCTGCTCGGGCCCATCGCCCGGTAGTTGAACCTGGGGTCCGAACCAAATGGATCGACGTAGTCCGGCGGCGCCGTCCCGCCGCCGCAGATAATCCGGTCGCCTATCTTCCAACGGTCAGCGCCGTCGCCCAGGGCCGTGATCGTGCCGCAGTACTCGTGCCCAAGCTGGGTTCCCGGCGGGTTCACGTCGTACATGAACGTATGCACGTCGGTGCCGCAGATGCCGCAGTACCGCACCTTTACCAGCACGTTTCCCGGCCCCGGCTCCGGAACAGGCAGTTCTTGGATTTCGAAGCGCCTAGCGCCCATGTAGACGGCAGCTCTCATTGGCTTTGCTCTCCGCTTGGCTTTGCCTCGCCCGTCAAGGATTCTTCGGCCAGGGCCTCATCGCTTCGGCAATCCACGGTCCAAGTCGAATTCGCCAGAATGCGATACCCTTTTTCGGCCGAGGCCTCATCGTGTTGGCAAATCACCTTTCAGCTTTTCTTGCTGCGGATCTCGGGATCACCCGGTCCGGTCAACGGTGAATGATAGCAGCAGGGGAGAGAGGGCTAGGTGTCGGCCCTGGCGGGGTCAGGCTCGGTCAGGTGGGCTGGACGGAGCCGAACGCGGATCGACGCCAGCGTGGCACCAAACAGCAACACGAACACCACCATCAAGGCCGCCATCTGAAAACCGTCCATGTACGAGCTTCTCACCTCTGCCTCGGACAGCAGGCTGAACGTCGCCGGGAGTGCCAGGGTGAGCACCCCGGCCGCAGCGGTGGCTCCGAGGGCATGCCCCAATTCCCGGGTCGTCTCCAGCATGCCGGAGGCGACCCCACGGTGCTCGGTGGGGAGGGCGTTCATGATCGTGGCGTTGTTGACGGGATTGAACATGTTGGTGCCGATGGCGATCGGCAGCATCAAAAGCGGCAGTGCCCAATACTCGACGTGGGGGGCGGACATCCCCAGTGCCACGAAGCCAAGCGCGATCGACGCCATCGTCACCGGCCTGAGCCAGTCGGGCTGGTACTTGTCATATATCCAGCCCGCGATCATGGGCATGAACAGCCCGAGAGTCTGACTGGGTAGCAGCACCACGATGACCCATAGCGGCTCCTTGCCGAAGCCCTCCTCGACCAGTATCGGCACCAGGGTGAAGGTGGCCAGCATGGACGCGTGGTAGGTCACGTTCGTTGTCAGGCTGAGCGAGAACGCCCCCACCCTGAAATGCCCCATATCGACCACCGGATGCCGTACTTTGCGTTCAACGAATACAAAGGTGGCCAGGATCAACGCTGCCGCGACCATCATCGGCACGTGGTATGAGATGCCGTCGAACGAGGTGAACGACTCGTCTCCTCCGTGCAGGTGGCTGCCGGACAGGATGAACACGATAGCGCCACCGGCCAACAGCGCGCCACCAAGCCAGTCGATGCCGATCCCGTTGGCGACGGGATTCGAAGTCGCGTTTCTCTCTGCTCGTGACCGGGTGAGGAGTGGGAAGGACAGCACCAGCGCGATCAGGCCCAGCGGTACGAACGCCAGGAAGATCGGCTGCCAGCCCACATACTGCAGCATCAACCCGAAGACGCCAAGTCCGGTGAGAGTGCCCAGCCGCGCCCCGATGATCGGCACCGCGAAGGCCCGCCCCCGCTTGCGGGACGGGAACGCCTCGGTGAGGATGGCATTGGCGTTGCCCATGATCATCGCCGAGCCCAGTCCGGCCACCGCCCGGAATGCGACGACCTGCCATAGGTCCCTGGACAGCGCGATGAAGCCCGACGCGGCCGTAAGTGCGACGATTCCGAAGAAGAACACCGGGGCGTGGCCGACCCGGTCACCCAGCCTCGCTGCCAGCAGCACGAAGGCGCCCAGCATCACTAGGTAGACGACGATCATCAGGGCGACGTCGCTAATGGAGGTGCCGAACTGCTCGGCCAGCGTCGGCAGGGAGATGGCCACCGGCAGGCTCGAGAGCTGCACTAGGAGGTATCCGACGGTGACGGCGATCAGCACGTCGCGGTGCCGCCGGGTCTCAAGCAGTGGCCTAAGGACGTTCAGGATAGAGCAAACCTCTAACCCGTATATTACGGGTTAGAGGCTCTCCGCTCACTTCGTTCGCTCTATTGCTCTTCGCACGAGTGCTCATCGTTGCTCCGCTCGGCTTCGCCTCGCTCGTCAGGGCTTCTTCGGCTTACGCCTCATCGCTTTGGGGAATGACTGCCGTGATCGTTCGGGTAGAATGGGGGCTGGGAGAGGTGGCAGAGTGGTCGAATGCGCTCCCCTGCTAAGGGAGTAGCCGGTGAAAGCTGGCTCGCGGGTTCGAATCCCGCCCTCTCCGCCATTGGTTCTCCGCTTGGCTACGCCTCACTCGTCAGGGCTTCTTCGGCTTATCGCCTCATCGCTTTTACGAATCGACCGTGATTGGCTGACGCGTCATCTGGGTTCGTAGGGGGTGTGAACCCCCTGTGTGGGGTTTGTGGGTCAGCCCCCAACAAGCCCAATCGAAACACCGGGTAGGTAAACCAGCCAACCTGATGATCCCAACAGTGTTGCTCTCCGCGAGGCAAGGCCTCGCCCCAAGGCCCTTCGGCTCATGGCGTTATAGTTTTCCATTCACGGTGTTGTTTCTTGGTGTGCCTTGAAGGCCCGTGCTACGCTACCGGCCAAACTCGGCTCGATCCCTCGATAGGAGGCAAGCCCCGATGACATTGGACAGAGACGACCTTCTCGGCGTATACCGCACGATGAAGACCATCCGGGAATTCGAAGAGCGCCTACACACAGAATTCGCGACCGGCGAGATACCTGGGTTCGTCCACCTCTACGCGGGTGAAGAGGCCTGCGCGACCGGTGTCTGCATCAACCTCAAGGAGGGTGACAAGATCGCCTCCACCCATCGCGGACACGGCCACTGCATCGCCAAGGGCGTGGACGTCCACGCCATGATGGCCGAGATCTACGGCAAGAAATCCGGCGTCTGCCACGGCAAGGGTGGCTCCATGCACATAGCCGATTTGGACAAGGGCATGATGGGCGCCAACGGCATCGTCGGCGGCGGACCTCCGCTGATCTGCGGCGCGGCCCTCGCGGCCAAGGTGCAGGGCACCGACAATGTCGCCATCGCCTTCGTCGGAGACGGGGGATCGAACCAGGGCACCACCCTCGAAAGTCTAAACCTCGCGCAGGTTTGGAATCTGCCCGCCGTGTTCATTGCTGAAAACAACGGCTATGCTGAGGCGACCTCCCGTGACTACGCGGTCGCGGCCGAGAGCATCGCCGGTCGTGCCGCCTCATTCGGCATGCCCGCGCTGACGGTCGATGGCCACGATTTCTTCGCCGTCTACGAGGCGGCAAACGAGGCCGTGGCCCGGGCGCGGAGGGGCGAGGGTCCGGCGTTTATCGAGTGCCAGGTCAACCGCTACTATGGCCACTTCGAGGGCGACGCCCAGACTTACAGGGGCATCGACGAGGCCCAGAATATACGCGACACCCAGGACTGTATCGTCGGTTTTACGAACAACGTCGTCGGTGGCGGACAGGTCGCCCAAGCCGACCTCGACGCCATCGACAAAGAGGTGGCCGATCTTATCGACTCGGCGGTGGACGCGGCCAAAGCCGACCCTAAGCCGACAGCTGATGACCTGCTCACCGACGTCTACGTCACCTACTAACCTACGTAACGCAACAGCCAGACAACCCGATAGCCCGACAGCCCCGCAGGAGGTCATCGATGGCCAGGACCATCACCTTTCAACAGGCAATAAACGAAGCGCTCGACCAGGAGTTGACCCGGGACCCCTCCGTCGTCGTCATGGGCGAGGACATCATCGGCGGCTCCGGCACCGAGGGAGAGATGGACGCCTGGGGAGGGCCGCTCGGCATAACCAAGGGCCTGTACTCCAAACACGGCGACCGGATCATGGACACTCCCATCACCGAGTCTGCCTTCATCGGCGCCGCCGTTGGCGCGGCGGCTTCGGGACTGCGCCCTGTCGCGGAGTTGATGTTCAACGACTTCATGGGGGTCTGCTTCGACCAGATCTTCAACCAAGCAGCCAAGTTCAGGTACATGTTCGGCGGCAAGGCGGAGACGCCGGTGGTGATTCGCACCATGTACGGGGCGGGACTCCGAGCGGCCGCACAGCACTCCCAGACCCTCTACAGCATCTTCACCCACATACCCGGCCTCAAGTGCGTCGTCCCGGCGACTCCATACGACGCCAAGGGCCTGCTCATCGCGTCCATCAGGGACAACGACCCGGTCATTTACTTCGAGCACAAGTCGCTCTATCAGGTGACAGCGGAGGTCCCGGAGGAGTCCTACACCATCCCCATGGGGAAGGCAAGTGTAGTTCGAGAGGGTGGCGACGTATCCATAATCACCCTCGGCCAGATGGTGCACACGTCTCTTGAGGCCGCCGGTCGTCTGGCAGCGGACGGTATTCAATGTGAGATCGTTGACCTCCGCACCACTTCACCACTCGACGTCGAGACGATCCTAGAGAGCGCGGAGAAAACGGGCAGGGTGGTGGTCGTCGACGAAGCGACTCCGAGGTGCAGTGTGGCCACCGACGTGTCGGCCCTGATCGCCGCCGAAGCGTTCGACGCCCTGTGGGCACCAATCAAGATGGTGACCGCTCCCCATGTCCCCGTGCCGTTCAGTGATGTCTTGGAAGACCTATATATGCCTGACTCCGCCAAGATCGAGTCGGCGGTCCGCGAAGTGGCCGGTCACGGCGCATGAGCGATGGGGTGCCCTAGCAGTTGTCGTTGTTGGTTTCGCCTTTGGGCATGACCGTATTGCAGAATATGGCGCCCTCGAAGTCCGCGCCCCGGTCGTCTGCAAAGGAGAGGTTGGCGTCGGTCAGGTCTACGTCGCGTAGCACCGCGTTCTTCAGGCTGGCGCTGCGAAGCTGAGCCCCCCGCAGGTTCGCGCCGGTCAGATCCGCCCCTTCCAGCGTCCCTTGGAACATGCTGACGCTGCTCATGTCGGCGTTTCTTAGATTGGCGTTCGATAGGTCGATGGGGTCGAAATTCTGCCAGCCAGCGTCGCCGGGATCTAGGTCCGCCCCGTCGAAGTTGGAGCCCTCGCACTGCGCGCCGGGGCCGATCTCGCAGTCTCCCGCGACACTCTTACGTTCGGCCTCGGCGGTCGCGGCCGATGTGGCGTCGTCCACCGTCACCTCTGACTCCGGCTTCGACTCGGCAGACGCTACCGCCGTCTCAGCAGCCACCGTGGGAGCCGCCGCCGACTCCCCCGCGCCGCATGCCATTGTAGATAGCGCGACCGCGCTGAATAGCATGGCGAGCAGGTTGTTGATGCTGAAGCCCTTCCACCTGTGACTGGCCGACTCGCGAAGATCGTCCGCGTTGAATCTATCACATGCCGGTCGGGTTGAAGTACCGGGACTTCGGATTTACAGTCACCTTGGCCACGAATTTGGGAATCTAGCCCGACTCCACTCGCCACGCGACGTAGGTCTCATGGTGGGCCTGCGATCTCCACTCCTCCACCAGGGTCCACCCGTTGGGATCGTCCGCCGCCCTCATCACCTCTATGGAGGTGCAGCCAGCGTACCCCCGGTATCGAGCAGCGTGTCGGTGATCATCTCCTCCATCGCCGTCGCCTCTGCCGGCTTTGCCCGGAACTCATAGATCGACTTTATGATCATCGAGATCTTCTATCCTCTCCGCTCACTTTGTCCGCTCTATGTGCTCTTCGGCTTGCGGCCTCATCACTTTGGGACAAAACGGCCTACGCCTTCATGCCATCTTGAGATTCCCTTGTTCACGAGGAGCTGCTGATCACCTGGGACCGGTCGCGTGTCTCGCGTTGTCGTGCCCCGACGTCCAGCGTCCGCTTGCGCATGCGGAGATCCTTGGGTGTGACTTCCAACAGCTCGTCGTCGGAGATGAAGTTCATTGCCTCTTCCAGGCTGAAGGTGGTCGGGGGTTCGAGTCGCTCGACGATCTCAGCTGTGGAGGAGCGCATGTTGGTGATCTTGCGCTGCTTGCAGACGTTGACGTCCATGTCGGCGCCCCGCGTCCCGACGCCCACCACCATGCCCTCGTAGACAGGCGTACCGGGCTCGACGAATGTGCGGCCGCGGCCCTGTGCGTTGCGCAGCCCGTGACTCAGCACGGTGCCGGTGTGGGATGCGATGAGCGAGCCTGCGCGAGTCGACTTTACCGTGCCCTTAGCCGGCCTAAAGTCCAACAACTCGCTGTTCATGACCCCGGTGCCCCGTGCGATGCGCAAAAAGAAGTTGCGGAACCCGATCAGGCCGCGGGTGGGGAGTTCAAATCGCAGCCGAACTCTCCCGGCCTCTGGGGTGGACATGTCCGTCATGCGGGCCAGGCGGGACGACAGTTCCTCGGTTATGACGCCGATGTAGTCGTCGGTGGTGTCGATCGTCAGAAGCTCGTAGGGTTCGTTTCGCACGCCGTCGGCCTGCGTGGTCACGGCTTCCGGTTTGGACACCTGTAGCTCTAGGCCTTCCCGGCGGATGCTCTCGATCAGGACCGAGAGGTGCAATTCCCCCCGGCCGGACACAATGAATTCGTCCGCGCGGTCCGTCCGTTCCACGCGGAGGCTGACGTTCGTCTCCAACTCTTTCAGTAGCCTGGCCCACAACATGCGAGAGGTCGCGTACTTGCCGTCCTTGCCCGAAAACGGGGAGGTGTTTACCCCGAACGTCATCTTCACGGTTGGCTGCTCGACCGCTATCCGTTCCAGGCCTTCGGGTTCGTCCGCCGATGCGATGGTGTCACCTATGGCGACCCCTTCGAGCCCGGCAACGGCCACGATGTCGCCCGCCTTGGCCTCGGTGACTTCGTTACGGGAAAGGTTGCGGAACGTGTAGATGTGGTCGGCTTTGAAGCCCGGTGTAGGGCCGTCTATACCCACTAAGGCCAATGCCATTCCGCGTGTGAAATTCCCGCGAAAGATCCTGCCTATGGCTATTTGGCCTAGGTGGTCGTCATGGTCCAGTGATGTTACGAGCATCTGCGGAGCCCCGTCCGGGTCTGCCATTGGAGCGGGGATGTGGTCGACGATGGCCCGAAACAGCGACTCCATGTCCGTCGGTTCGTCGCCGAGTTCGTCGACGCAGTACCCTCCCTTGGCCGTGGCGTACAGGACCGGGAAGTCGAGCTGTTCGGCGTCCGTGGCCAGCTCAAGGAACAGGTCCTGGACTTCACTCACCACTTCGGTGCAGCGTGCGGACGGCCGGTCGATCTTGTTCACCACCACCACTGGCCGCAGGCCGTTTGCCAGGGCGGTCTTGAGCACATAGCGCGTCTGAGGCATCGGCCCCTCGACCGCGTCCACAACGAGCAGGCAGCCGTCGGCCATGTTTACGACCCTCTCGACCTCTCCGGAGAAGTCAGCGTGGCCGGGGGTGTCGATGATGTTGACCGTCACGCCGTCGTAGGCGATGGCTGTGTTCTTGGCCAATATCGTTATGCCACGCTCCCTTTCTTGAGGGTTCGAGTCCATGATTAACTCGCCGGTGATCCTGTTTTCCTCGAGTACGTGGCTGAAGCGGAGCATGGCGTCTACCAGCGTCGTCTTGCCGTGGTCGACGTGGGCGATGATGGCCACGTTGCGCAGTTGTGGCTGTGGAGAAACAGGCATAGCTATTTAGCTTAACCCAAGGCGGACGGATGCTAGGCCTCAGGGCCGGGGAGGGGAGGCTCCAAGAGGCACCGCCGGACGGTCCAACACCTCGAACCGCCCCTCGCCTTCGCCAATCCGGATGTGGGAGTCGAGGGGCACGTCGGCGAAGGTCTCGACAAGACCGGTGGCGGGCCATCGGACGGCCAGTCGAGCGATCCTAGCCGCGTCTCCCAGGCCGATCTCCTGCTGCAGGCTGGAACCGCCGAAGCTGCCGCCGGTGCCGATGTGGGTGTAGACGGTGTGCGTTCCGCCGTCGGCCGTCTCCAGCTCGACGGCGATGCGGGCGCCCACCGCCGACCGCACCGACCGCGTTCCTTCGAGAGTTACCGTCACCCAGCGATTTCCGTGGCCCGGGTTACGGTATAGCGCGTCCGAGAACAGGTCCCCGGGGTAGAAGCCGCCTATTTGCACGAACAGGTCCTGGTCTCCGTCCCGGTCCAGGTCCCCGAACGCCACGCCGTGACCCTTTTCGAGGTGCCCCAGCCCGGCGGCGACACTGACGTCCGCGAATCGACGGCCGCCCAGGTTGCGATACGCGACGTTGGGCGTGAGTGAGTCGAAGTCCACCGACCCGGTTCCCAGAACGATGTCCGGGAACCCGTCCCCGTCCAGGTCCCCGAAACCCGCGCCCATCACCAGGTTCGGTGCGTCCAACCCGACCTCGGAGGTGACGTCGTCGAATCCGCCGGAGCCGTCGTTGCGGTACAGCCGGGCTATCCCGGTCGCTCCCGATGGGGGTGAGATATCGTCGAAAAAGCGGGAGACGTAGGTGCGCACGTCATCATCGAAGCCGGCGACGTAGATGTCCAGGTCGCCGTCGTTGTCGTAGTCCCACCACCAAGTAGCGAAGCTGGAGGACGGCTCGCCCACCCCCAGATCTGGCGCCACGTCGACGAACGTCCCGTCGCCGGTCGCCCTGTACAGGCGATTGTCCTGTTCATAGTTGGATATATAAAGGTCTGCCAGCCCGTCGCTGTCGTAGTCGCCCCAGGCGGCGCCCTTGCAGTAGCGGTCGTTCAACACCCCGGCCGCCTCGGCGATATCTTCGAAAGTCCCGTTCCCTAGGTTTGTAAAGAGTTGACTCAGAGATGGACCCCACACACGCTCCCCGTCCGGCCCATGATCGACCGACGAGGCTTCGTTGCACAGGTACAGGTCCAGGTCGCCGTCGTTGTCGTAATCGGCCCAGGCGCCGACCTGACCGGGACGGGCGGGCTCGGCCAGTCCGGCGGTGTGGGTCACGTCGCGAAAGCGACCGTATTCGTTGCGCAGCAGCGATACTCGCATTTCGCCGTCGGAGATGAGCCAGCCGCCCCGGAGCACCAATAAGTCGACCCAACCGTCGTCGTCGTAGTCGGCCTGCACTAGGTTCAGGCCGCCCAGTTGTTCTTCTAACCCCGCCGATTTGGTGGCGTCGGTGAACCGGCCGTCACCCCTGTTGCGATAGAACTTCAAGCCCACGCAGGGGTGCCATGACGAGGCGACGATGTCGAGTAGTCCGTCGTTGTTGAAGTCCTCAACAACCGCACCGCCGGCGAGAGTTAGGTCGTAGATTCCGGTCGAGGGTGCCACCTCCTCGAACCGTTCGATTCCCGCCTCCGGTGCGGCATCGGCTTGCAGGTCAGCGAGGAACCGCTGTGGCACCTCGTCCGGGTAGGAACCCAGGGTCATGTGGGCCACGTTCAGCAGCCAGCGGGCGGTTGGGTTATCGGGTGTGATGTCGAGCAGTTTGGTCAGCGCCTTGATGGCACCCTCAGAACCCCGACGATCGGGGTGAGCCGAGCCGCTATCTACCGGGAGCACGCATGTGTACCGGCCGTCCACGGTCGTGCAGTTCGACAGCTCTCCCATCTTTACGTAGGCGACCGACAGGGCTTCCAGTAACTGAACCACCATCGGACCCTCCGCCTCCGGCTGGGCGGCGAGCGCGTCTTCGAGCACACCGATGGCCGTCAGGGTATCGCCGGCCTGCAGGTGCTCGGCCGAGAGCATCAGCGCCAGCTTGGCCAGCAGCGCGGGATTGGAGGGCCGGGACCGGTCGGCGACTTCCGTCAGCCGGGTCTTCAGCGCGGTCCCGAGGTAGGGGTTGCCCCCGGAAGTCAGCGCCGTGCAATACTCTTGCAGGTCCTGGCCGACGGTCATCTCATCCGCCTTCAACGGCGCGTTGAGGGGCACCGGACCGTCGCCATCCTGCCTGCCACAGGTTGCGCCGACCAGCGCAGTGAGTAAGACCATTAGGATGAGGAACGAGAGACGCAACATGGGTCGTGTGAGAGGCGCAGATCTCAGATTGTAGACTCAGTTGCAGATTCTAAACCCAAGGGCCGAACCGACCTCGCCCTGTACGAGTGCGCCGCGCTTTCAAGGCCTTGACCCCGGTCATCACTCCTGTCTCACGGCCCACACCCGCCCTGGCGACCGACTGCATCGGATACCGAGGAACATATGGAAGTTGTAGCGATGGCGTTTGGCCTTTCACCCGAAGCTCTGGCCCGAACGAGCGCGCGGCGGCCCTGGGTCACGGTTGGAACTTGGACACGATAATCGTGCGGTCCGTGCTGGTGCCCGCCAGCATGCGCCTGCTGGGCGACGCCAACTGGTATCTGCCGTCTTGGCTCCACTGGCTGCCGGAGTTCCGCACCGAGGGGTAGCAAGGGAGGCAGACGTGCTTAGCGAGTATTCACTGGAAGGCAAAAGAGCGCTGGTCACGGGCGGGGGAAGGGGCATCGGCCGCGCCATCTCCCTGGTAATGGCGGAAGCCGGGGCCGACATCGCCGTGGCCGCCAGAACCGAAACGGAAATCGGGGAAACAGCGGAAATGGTCCGATCCCTGGATCGCCTGTCTATCGCGGTGCCGACGGACGTTTCCAGGTCCGAGGAGTTCGAAGCTCTGGTGGAAAAAGTCCTGAAAGACTTTGGGCCGTTGGACATCCTCGTCAACAACGCCGGTCAGTACATCAAGGTTCCCACCGTGCCGCTTCCCGGGGAGAAACTGGCACCACCGGTCACCACCCGACCCGGCGACCGGCTCCTGAGCGACGAGGAGTGGCGGCAGATGATCGACGTCAACCTCAGCAGCGTGATGTACGGATGCCGGGCCGTCGCTCCTCACATGATGGAGCGCGGTTACGGCAAGATAATCAATATCTCCTCGAAGAACGCTAAACAGGCATCCCCGCTGGACGCCGCATACAACCCCGCCAAGTCGGGACAGAACATGCTCACCAGGGTCTTGGCCCTAGAGTGGGCGCCATACGGAATCCGCGTCAACGCCATCGCCCCTGGCACTTATCCGGGAGGCACCGGGGAGTTCGCACTGAGCGTCCCGGGGGTCAGCAAGCGGATCGCCGAGCAGATTCCCCTGGGCAGGCTGGGGGATGTGCGAGAACTGGGGTTGCTCGCGGTGTACCTGGCGAGCCCGGCCTCTGACTACATGACCGGGCAGATCATCCACTTGGACGGCGGTGCGACGGCTCCCTAGAACTTGTTCCAGGCCGTCACTGGTGACACTGCGTTTGTGCCTTCGAAAACCTGCCATACCCAGAGAGTCCCAGCATCGTCGAATACCGACCTTCGTGTGTTCGAGTATCGCACTTCCCACTTGCCTTGACTGACCAACTCCTCGACGAACCTGCCACGACCGGCTTCTAGGTATTCGAGGCACGACGCAGTTCCGCCATAAATCTGGCCTGACAACCAAGTTTGAACGACCGCAGTCGCTTCACCTAGCGAGTACAGAGGTGCCGGTGTGGGAGACGGTGCTGGGTCATTAGAACAAGCGGCTAAGGCAATCAGGACGAAAACCAGGACTGTCACTCTCATGGCCGCGTTCAACCGGCGGGCGATGCGGGCTCAGGCGAGGTGTTGCTGGGAGCCGGTTCTGGCCCCGGTTGCTCCCAAGGTCGGTCAGTGAGGGCGCGAAGAGAAACGGCCCCCCGGAGGGCGAACCGTCTATAGGCGAAGGGGTTCTGCCCGCCCTCGCTGCTGGGGAGATCACCGTGACTGAGGCTGCCAAGCGAGTGGGGTGCTCTCCAAGGTCCCTGCCGAGGTATCGGGACAACCATCGCCATTAATGCCGGTCGCCGCTAGGAGTCCGATAACCTGCGGTAGACTTATTTTCACGGGATCTTCGGCTCCAAGAGACTAGTAGCGCGCTCGAGGTCATCCCCGCACAGGGTTATTTCGGCCGCCGCAGCTATCAATTGGTCAATCATCGCCGCCGGTAGCCGGACGGGCCCCATATAGATATAAGTATCACCCTCGCGTTAAAACCCCTCTAATTTTTTAGTAATTTCTCCCTCTAGTATGATCGGCCTGATTCATGTGAATTGATGAAGGGGAAAGACATGAGCGAAGAAAAAACGGAAGAGAGCTGGCGCGGAAGGGTTGGCAAGCTGAGCAAGGACGAGGTCGATCAGTTCCTCGAAGAGCCGAATCTTGCCCGTGTCGCCTGCCTTGACGCCAAGGGCTGGCCATACGCCATTCCATGCTGGTATCAGTGGGACGGAAAATCCATCTGGTTGGTAGCGCGGGCCAAATCGAAATGGGCAAAATTCCTGGTGGCGGAACCGCGGTGTGCGGTGACGATCGATGAACCCTCCTTCGCCGACGCTTCAGAAGACCCTTCGGCCGGAGTGCAACGCAATTTCGCCGCGCAATGCGAAGCGGTGATCGTGGAACAGCCTAATATCGGCGGACGCTGGGTCGAGATCGCGCGCACGATGGCGCTGCGCTACTACGGCGCAAACGGCCCGAGCTATCTCGAACCGACCATGAAATGGAAACGCTGGCTGATCCGCCTTGATCCGGTAGAGACGTGGACATGGCAGGGCATCGCCTGGCCAAAAACCTATCTTGAAGGCGACGCCGTTGCGCGATGACAATTATGTCGATGAGTGCTTAGCTCCTGGTCTCTTCGTATGGACAGCTCAATTCAACTGGCTAAAAGAACGCAGTTTCGCGAGCGGCGGTACACACCTCTAAGCGGACCCGCCCTGGCTCAACCGGCGGGGGTAGCTAGGTCGTGCTCTCGGACGTCCGTGGTAGCATGCCGCGATGTTTGAGATACGGCGAGGAATCAACTCAGACCGCAAGACAATCTTAGCGGTCACTCGAGCTGCCTTCGATGGTGACTCAGAAGCGGCTTTGCTAGAACTGCTCTGGTCTGAGTCCAAAATCGTGATTTCTTTGGTAACCGTCATCGAGGAGCGGATCGTTGGACACGTGGCGTTCTCCCGGGTGGCGATCACCGGTGATACGAGTGGCCGCCGAGTTTGCGGGCTGGCTCCACTGAGCGTCCATCCCGAGTTCCAGGATCGTGGATTAGGATCCGCACTCGTTAGGCGGGGTGTTGAGGAGTGCAGGTCACTCGGCGTTGACGGCTTGGTCGTATTGGGTGAGCCTGATTACTACTCGCGGTTCGGCTTTGAGAAGGCCTCGCTTGTCGGCCTATCGAACGAATACGATGCGGACGAATCGTTCATGATCATTGGACTTCGGGAAGGTGCTCTCGAAGGGATGATGGGCAAGGCCACCTACGAACCCGCATTCAGCCAGATCGGAGCTTAGCTCAATAGCGGCCGCCCTGGCTCAACCGGCGGGGATCAGGATAATTCGAAGTCCGCAATTAGCGGGTGCGGTTCTGGACGATGGTGAACGGGTTGGCCTGATGCACCGGGTCCTGCACCAGCTCTATCCAGTTGCCGTCCGGGTCCTGCAGGTAGCAGGCCCACAGGCCGGGGGTTCCCTCCCAGGAGCCGCCCTCTACGAGCGGGTTGAGCTTGGTGCCGCCCAGCCCCAGGCAGCGCTCGAACGTCGCCTCCGCGTCGTCCACCATGAAGCCCAGGTGCGCAGCACCTATCAGCGCACGGGGGTGCTGCTGCGACTCCTGTCGCGGCTCGCCCTTGGGCGTGAGGTACTGCAGCAGCTCGAGGAAGTGGCCGTCGTTGGCCGTGAGCGACACCGCGTGGATGTGGGCGTCGTCGTAGCCGACGACCTGCTGCAGGCCGTAGCCCTGCAGGTCCATGTCGAGGTCGATCTCGAGACCGACGCCCTCGGTGTAGAACTTCACGGCCCGATCCATGTCCTCAACCACGAAGCCGGTGTGGTACATCGTCAGCGCCATTTACGTCTCTCCTTTTGGGGGTTGTAGGGGTACGTGGAGCAGCTTCCACCAAAATCGCCCGGAGATCAACCGGTTCTAGCCTTCCAAGTTGTACATTGAGAGGAGGTCGTTTTCGGTTGAGCAAACACGAAACCCCCATGACTCTGGCCTATTGGGAGACGGTTGGGGGAACTCTCATCATCGAATACGACCCCGACATCTACGACCACGTCAGGTCGCAGTATCCCCAAAACGCCGCTTTTTACCCCCTGCACCCGTCTACACCGGCGGGCACAACACTCGCGCCTGCTCACGCGAGACGACTGGCTCCGGAGCCCGTCTCCACCGGCGCTAGGGGACGCCGTGCGCCCGCGTGTGGAGCGGCGGAGCTTCGGTAGCTGGTTCGGGTACGCGGGGCAATGAGAAATTCTTTACGGCCGCTACACACCTACTGTCTATGGCCCCCGGTCGCCGGGTGTACCCCCACCCGGGTCTACGTCCAACCTGTGGAGTCTCGCGGTTCATGCACGGATGCTGCTTAGGGCCGATTCTGAGCCCGGTTGCTCCCAACATTGCTCCCAAGGCTGGTCGCCGAGCCAGCAAAGAGAAATGGCCCGCACCAGGCGAGCCGTCTATAGGCGGGAAGGGGAGTGGTGGAGCTGAGGGGATTCGAACCCCTGACCCCCTGCTTGCAAAGCAGGTGCTCTCCCAACTGAGCTACAGCCCCCCATCATACGACTCAAAAAGATTACTTGACTCGAT
>CAZWTT010000020.1:0-24747 GCA_964637315.1 uncultured Dehalococcoidia bacterium
CCGGCCATCTGCTTGATCTGGGCGATGTTGCCTTTCGCGCCCGAGGTGGCCATCAGGTAGATGCCGCCGTAGTTGCGAAGGTTGGTCTGGATCGCCCTGGTCAACTCGTCGTTGGCCGACGTCCAGATCTGCACGGTGTTGTGATACCGCTCGTTTTCGGTGATCAGGCCGTCCATGTACTGCTGGTCGAGCAGCATCACATTGTTCTCGGCATCGGTGATGATGCCCGCCTTCTCATCAGAGACCTCGACATCGTTGATCGCGATTGTGGTGCCGGAGCGAGACGCGTAGTGGAAGCCAAGATTCTTTACTGCGTCCAGTACCTCCGCCGCCTCCTCGTTGCCGAGGTACCTGTAGGTGGCTGCCGCCAGATCCTTGAGGCCTCCCTTATCCAGTTCGAAGTTCCAGAACCCAAGCGCGTCGGGGATCACATCGTTGATGATGATGCGGCCGGCCGTGGTCTCAACGATCTGGCCCGACCCGTTCGCACTCCCATTGACGGTCTCGGCGTCGGTCTCGGCACCGTTAACGGCGACGCTCATCCCGCTTACGAACCCGTCTTCTATGACGTCAATGTATCCGGGGATTCTGACCTTGATCCGAGACCGCAGGCCGATCTGCCTCAACTCAAGGGCGAGTCGGGCCTCCTCGACGTCGCCAAAGATGACGTCCGGACTTTCGCGCCCCGCATCGTCGGCCATGGTTAGGTAATAGCAACCCAACACCATGTCGAGCGTCGGGGCGACCGTGGGCTCGCCCGAGCTTGGAGACAACATGTTCAGAGTGCTGAGCATGAGCTTGTTGGCCTCGAGCACGGCCTCCTTGGAAAGCGGAACGTGGACGGCCATCTGGTCCCCGTCGAAGTCGGCGTTGAAGGCCGTGCACACCAGCGGGTGTACGCGAATGGCGCTGCCCTCGATGAGCACCGGCTTGAAAGCCTGGATGCCCAGACGGTGCAGGGTCGGAGCGCGGTTCAGAAGCACCGGACGGTCCTTGATGACGTCCTCGAGGATGTCCCAGACCTCGGGCCTGACCCTCTCGGCCATACGTTTGGCGCTCTTGATGTTGTGCGCGTATCCCTTGACCACGAGCTTATTCATGACGAAGGGCTTGAACAACTCCAGGGCCATACGCCTAGGCAGGCCGCACTCGTGCAGCTTCAGGCTCGGCCCCACAATGATCACCGAACGACCAGAGTAGTCCACACGCTTGCCCAGCAGATTCTGGCGGAACCTGCCCTGCTTGCCACGCAGCAGGTCGGACAAGCTCTTGAGCTTGTGGTTGTGGCTGCCGGAAACGGCCCGCCCGCGTCGACCATTGTCCACTAAGGCGTCTACCGCTTCCTGGAGCATTCGCTTCTCGTTGCGGACGATGATCTCCGGAGCCTGCAACTCGATGAGTCGCTTGAGCCTGTTGTTGCGATTGATGACCCTGCGATACAGGTCGTTCAGGTCGCTGGTGGCGAAGCGGCCGCCGTCCAGCTGAACCATCGGGCGCAGCTCGGGCGGCAGTACGGGCAGGACGGACCAGACCATCCAGTCCGGCTTATTGCCGCTTTTACGGAAAGCCTCGACAACTCTGAGGGTCTTGATGGCCTTTTTCCGTCGCTGGCCGGAGGTCCCGCTGATCTCGCTCTGCAACCGGTTCCTGAGACCGTCCAAGTTCAGGCCCCGGAGCACGTCGATCACCGCCTCGGCGCCCATACCGGCCTTGAACAGGTCGCCATGGCGGTCCCTGAGCTCGCGGAACCGGGACTCCGGCAACAACTGGCCGACGCTCATGTCGTCCAGCTCATCGATCAGGCCTTCCAGTTCGTCCTCTAGGTCGGCCTTGTCCTGTTCCATCTGTGCGTTGATCTTTGCGATCTCGAACTCGGGCGTGCCCTCGGCGGGATCGGGTTCTTTTTCTTCCTTGGCCTTGGTTTTCTTTGGCTTGGGCTCGGGCTCTGGCTCTCCGCCGTCAGAAGCCTCTTCTCCGTCAGAGGCATCGGCCGACTCCAGAGCAATCTGCTCCAGCTTGGCCTGGGCGATCTCCTCTAGCTGGGCCAGGCCCTCATCAAGCTGAATCTGCAGTGCTTCGATCTTCTCGACGCGCTGCTCGTCATCGACTTCGGTCACCAGGTACTGTGCGAAGTAAAGCACCCGCTCCAGGTTCCGGGGAGACAGATCCAGCAAGAGACCCAGTCTGCTGGGGGTTCCCTTGGAGAACCATATGTGCGCCACAGGAGCGGCCAGCGCGATGTGGCCCATACGCTCGCGGCGGACCTTGGATCTCGCAACTTCAACCCCACACCGGTCGCAGATTACGCCCTTGTAACGGATTTTCTTGTACTTGCCACAGTAGCACTCCCAGTCCTTGGTGGGACCGAAGATACGTTCGCAAAACAGGCCGTCTTTTTCCGGCCTCAGGGTCCTGTAGTTGATGGTCTCCGGCTTAGTGACCTCGCCATACGACCAGGTCTTTATCTGCTCCGGAGAGGCCAGAGCGATGCGTATCGCGTTGAACTCGTTACCCGCTTGGGCCATACGTTAAATCTCCTCACCGCTTGGGGCCAACGCACGCGACCACCGCGGCCTGCGAGCCGATCGGTTGCTACGCCTGTTCGTCAGTGTCTTTCGTCTCGGGTTCGGCGGTCGCAGAATCGGTCTTGGTCTCGGCCTCGCCCTCAGAGTCCTCGTCTTTAGACTCCTGCATCACGGTCGCTTCTCCCTGCGTCGCGTCTGAGGTCACGGGCGTCGCCTTTGGAGCCTCGGTTTCTGGGACCTCGGGAACTTTCTCCGCGGCGCCGTCGCCGTTCAGCAGGTCGCCCGCGACGATCTCGAAGCCGTTAAGTCCTTCGGCCGAACCGTCATTGAGCGACCCCAGGGCGAGGTCGAACTCGTCGAGTGAAAGTTCGCCATCACCCTCCTCTAGCTCACCAGGTTCGGGCTCCTCGCGGAGCAGCTCGACCGACAGACCCAGGCTCTGCAGCTCCTTGAGGAGCACATGGAACGACTCGGGGATACCGGGCTGTATGACGTCCTCGCCCTTGACTATGGCCTCGTAGGTCTTGACCCTGCCCACCACGTCGTCGGACTTGACGGTGAGCATCTCTTGCAGGTTGTAGGCAGCGCTGTACGCCTCCAGTGCCCACACCTCCATTTCGCCGAAGCGCTGGCCACCGAACTGCGCCTTACCGCCCAGCGGCTGTTGAGTGATCAGGGAGTAGGGCCCGGTGGACCTGGCGTGAATTTTGTCCTCGACCAGGTGAATGAGCTTCATCATGTAGATGTAACCGATAGTGATGGGCTGGTCGTACCTGTCGCCGGTGAGGCCGTCGAACAGGGTCGACTTGCCCATGGTGGGCGCCGACCTGTTCTCTTCCCGGTTCAGTCGTCGCACCTCTGAATCGATCTCGGCCGGGGACATCTCAGAGATGTCCACACCGACCTCCTCAGATAGCCACGTCTGCAAGCAGGCTCGGCTGGCCTCGCCGAGCACACTGGACGTGCCCGGCTTGGTGCCCATGACCTTGTCGTATTCGTAACCCCTGTCCGTCAGCCACCTGTCGACCTTACTGAGGTCGATACGGTCCATGCCCCGCAGGTCGGTCGCGTTAGGGTCGACGGCGGCGGCCTGCTGGATGATCCAGGCCTGCGCCAGCGCGTCCTCGATCGATACGTCGAGCGCACCGTCGAACACGGGTGTCTCGGCCTTGAAGTCAAGAAGGCGGGCGGCCCATCCTAGATGGGTCTCCAGAACTTGACCCAGATTCATCCTGGACGGCACGCCAATCGGGTTGAGGATTATGTCAACCGGGGTGCCATCGGGTAGGAACGGCATGTCCTCCTCGGGCAAGATCCTAGACACCACCCCTTTATTACCGTGACGCCCAGCCATCTTGTCGCCCTCGGAGATCTTCCTTGTCTGGGCGACCCACAGGCGGACGAGCTTGTTGACGCCGGGCGGCAGTTCATCGCCGTTCAGCCTGCTCAACACGCGGACGTCCATGACCTTGCCGCGCTCCCCGTGGGGAACGCGCAGCGAAGTGTCCTTTACGTCCCGCGCCTTCTCTCCGAATATGGCCCGGAGCAGCTTCTCCTCGGCGCTCAACTCTGTCTCACCTTTGGGGGTAATCTTGCCCACGAGAATGTCGCTGGGCCCGATCTCGGCCCCGACGCGGATAATTCCCTCCTCGTCGAGGTCTCTTAAGCTCTCCTCGCCCACGTTGGGGATGTCCCTGGTTATCTCCTCCGGGCCCAGCTTTGTATCCCTGGCTTCCACCTCGTGTTTTTCGATGTGGATGGAGGTGAAGCGGTCTTCTTTAACCAAGTTCTCGCTGAGGATGATGGCGTCCTCGAAGTTGTAGCCCTCCCAGCTCATGAACGCGACCAGCACGTTCTGACCGAGCGCGAGCTCTCCGCCGTCGGTGGAGGAACTGTCGCACAGGATGTCGCCCTTGCTCACGTAGTTGCCTCGGCTAACGATGGCGCGCTGGTTGATGCATGTGCCTTGGTTGGAGCGCAGGAACTTGCGCAGCTTGAATTCGTGCTCGCTCCCCGCCTCATCGACGATGACGATGCGGTCGCCGGTGGCCTCCTGCACGATGCCGTCGGTGTCGGAGACCATGAGCTGGCCGCTGTCCTTGGCCACCCGCCCCTCCATGCCGGTGGCCACGAGAGGTGTCTCGGGCTTCATCAGGGGCACGGCCTGCCTCTGCATGTTCGAGCCCATCAACGCCCGGTTGGCGTCGTCGTGCTCTAAGAAGGGAATCAGGGATGTCGAGACGCTGACCAACTGCATGGGCGACACGTCCATGTAGCCCACGTTCCCGGGCGGCTCCATGCCGACTCCTTCGCCTATCCTGGTCTCGACCCGAGCCTCCTTGAACTGGCCGTTTTCATCGATGGGCGAGTTCGCCTGGGCGATGTGGACGTTCTCCTCGGCATCCGCCGAGAGGTAGACGATTTCGTCGGGATCAAGCGAGACGTACGGCTTGACCTCAAGTTGGTGCTTGTTCAGGGCCTGGATTCTCTTGAGCACACGTTTACTGATGTTGTTGCCGCCCCGGAGGATGGTCTTGCCGTCCTTGCCCACGATGTTGTTGATGGGCGTGCGGCCAAGGAGGGAGTCCGCCTTGTTGGATATCTTGGTTTTGATCACCCGGTACGGTGTCTCGATGAAGCCGTACTGGTTCGTCCGCGCATACGTGGCGAGCGAACCGAGCAGGCCGATGTTGGGACCCTCCGGGGTCTCGATGGGGCATATGCGACCGTAGTGTGAGTGGTGCACGTCCCTGACGTCGAACCCGGCCCGCTCGCGGGACAGGCCGCCCGGACCCAGGGCCGACAGTCTCCTCTTATGGGTGAGTTCGGCCAGCGGGTTGGTCTGGTCCATGAACTGCGATAGCTGGGAGCCTCCGAAGAATTCGCGCACGGCCGCCACCACCGGCCTTATATTTATGAGGGCTGCGGGCGTAGTCGTCGCCGGATCCATCTGGGTGGTCATGCGCTCTTTGATGACCCTCTCCATGCGGAGCAGCCCAACCCGGACCTGGTTCTGGATGAGTTCGCCCACCGCCCGGACTCTGCGATTACCGAGGTGGTCGATGTCGTCCGGCCCGCGCACGCCGTTGTTTATCTCCATCATGGTGCGCAGCAGACCGATGATGTCGTCCGGCGACAGGGTCCGTTCATCGGTGCCCTTGCCGCCGTTCAGCCGACGGTTCAGCTTGTAACGACCGACCCGACCGAGGTCGTACCTGCGGGGGTTGAAGAACAGGTTGTTTAGCAGGTTCCGAGCGTTCTCTACAGATGGGGGCTCGCCGGGCCTGAGGCGCCGGTAGAACTCGAGCAGCGCCTCGTCCTGGGACTCCACCGGGGTGTCCTTGGCAATCGTGGCCTTAACGAACTGGTGAAACTCGTCGGTGTCGACGTCCTCAAAGATACGGGCGACCTCTTCGTCCTTGATATAGCCCATCGCCCGCAGCATCATCGTGACCGGGGTCTTCCGCTTGCGATCGACCTTGACGGAGATGACGTCCCGGTTAGAGGTGTCGAACTCCATCCAGGCGCCCCTGTAGGGAATAAGCTTGGCGGAGGTCAGGACGCGACCGGAGTTGGGATCGGTGTCGGTGGTGAAGTAGACGCCGGGCGAGCGGACCAGTTGGCTGACCACAACGCGCTCGGCGCCGTTGATGATGAAGGTGCCGCTCTTCGTCATCATCGGGATGTCCCCGACGAAGAGGGTCTGCTGCTTGATCTCTCCCTGGCTGGGACCCTGCGCTTTAATCCGCAGTTGAACAGTTACGTATAGGGGGGCCGAGAACGTGATCTCATTCTCACGGCACTCCTCCTCGGAGTGTTTGGGATCCTCGAAATAGTGGGAGAGAAAGTTTAGCTCGAATCGGCCTCCGGGGAAGTCCTCGATGGGCGAGATCTCGGAGAGCAACTCACCGAGACCATCGCTCTTGAACCAATCGAACGAGTCGATCTGGACCTGTATGAGGTTGGGTACCTCGAGTACGGCCGGTATGCGAGCGTATGATCTTTTTGCGAGTCCATTCTTCTTGGTGTTCTTGGGTTGGTTCTTTACAGCGGTGACCGGCAAAACGGAAGAGGTCATGCAGTACCACACTCCCCAGGGCTAATCGGATTAGTTTTCGGGCGAAAAAAATGCACGGAACGCTCACGGTGGAACGACCGGCACAGTTAGAGTCGTGAAATGTCCAGGTAAAAAACGCAGAACGCCAAAGGACGCAGACCAACCAGATACAGAGTCTACCACCGGCCCCGCAATGTGTCACCCTCCCTCCCGCCTGGAGGGGGCCTCTACCCTTCACATCCGTATTTGAAGCCCGAACGCGACGGACTGTACCGTACCCCGTCGCCGCGCTCGATACCCAGCGCATACACGCCGCCAGCGGCGATCTCGATTACCCCAGCCGTCTCTGTGCTGGGACGGTAGGTGGGCATCGGATCGTCCGGCCCCGTCGGGGCGGGCACGTTTTGGTGCAGGTCGACGACCGTGCACCCGGGTCCGACCCATATGAAGTCCAAATCGAAGCGCATCCCTTTCATCCAAAGGCCGGTTGCCTCGCCGATCCCGAAGTAAAAGAGCATCCCGGCGTCGGGGGCCAAGCCCGACCTGCCGGACAGCCCGAGCTGGCGTTCTCCGGGAGTGATGGCGACTTCCAAAACCAGCTCGGCTCCACCGACGACGACCGTGACACGGTCGAGACTTTCGCCTTGGTCCTCGGGCACGGGTTGGCCTTTTGCTTCGGCCGCCGCGGTCTGGCGGGCGATCACCACGAGCGATGTGTCAGCGCTGTCGTCACAAGCGCCCAGCACCAGTGGCGACAGGGCCAAGGCCAGCAAGATTGCCAGCGAGCCAGCGCCCTGACAAATCAGGCCCGGGACTATCAGACCAGATCTATCCGTGTCACACCGTCCCCGCCGCGCTCCGTGTCTTCTGCTGCATAGTTTTTAACGAGCGAATGGCGCTTGAGCTGCTCACGCACCACGCGCCGCAGCACGCCGGTAGCGCGGCCGTGAATGATGCGGACGGTCGACATGCCGTCCCTGATCGCGTGATCGAGGAACAACTCGACCTCGATCTGCGCCTCTTCGGCGCGCATGCCGCGCAAATCCAACTCCCCGGACCCGAGCGCGGGACCGAGAGACACGGATATCTCCGGCTGCTCCGGCTCCTTACGACTCCCGGTCGGAATCAGCCGCGACAGCTCCAAGCGGAGCCTGACGCCCCCCATCAGCACCTCCGCCTCACCTGCCTCGCTATCGACGTCCTGCACGGTGCCCGTCACCCCCAGGCCCCTGACCTCGACTAAGGCTCCCTTTTCCACGGCCGTCTGAGTGTGGCCGACGGCCGGCCTGGGGGGCTCGACGGCCGCCGACTCCTCCTCATGCAGGTCGGCGATCTCCGCCTTCGCCGTCGCCAGATCGTCGGTGACCGACTCAATCACTGAGCAGTCTATGGAGTCGGCCTCCACCACGTTGCCGATGTTCCAGGACAACGCCGCTTCTGCCCTCTTGAGGCGGGCGATCAGGCCGTCGTATTTGGCGACCAGCTCGCCGTGCATGGCCTCGACCAGCTCGTTCCTCCTGACGTTAAATGCGGCTCGCTGCGCCTCCATCTCCACACGTGCGCGCTCGGCAGACTCGGTAGCCGCCTCAGCCGCCGCCATCGTCCTGTCCAAGGCTGCCCGCTCCCGTCTCAGTTCCTCAATGGACTCCTCGTACTTGGCGGACTTGGCGTCAATATACGACCCGGCGGCACTTAATACATCCGGGGGCATGCCCATGCCGGCAGCGACGGACATGCCGTAGCTGCGACCGGGAATGCCCATGGTCAGGCGATAGGTGGGTGCGAGCGTGTCGGGATCGAGATCGACGCTGGCGTTCTCCATACCCTCGGTTGCCTCGGCATGAGCAGCGACAGAGCGATGGTGGGTGGTGACAATTGTGGGAACGTTCCGCTCGGCGAGGCGGTCCAGCACGGCCCGCGCCAATGCGGCCCCCTCCTCGGGGTCGGTGCTCGCTCCCAGCTCGTCGAGCAACACCAACGAACCTGAGTCGGCTTTTTCCAGAATCCCGATCACCCGGCGCATGTGCGAGCTGAAGGTCGAGACGCTGCTCTCGATGCTCTGGTGATCCCCGACGTCCACGTACAGACCATCGAATACGGGCAGGACGGAGCCCTCGGAGGCAGGCACCTGAAGGCCTGCCTGGTTCATCGCCACCAGCAGGCCGACGGTCTTCATGGCAACGGTCTTGCCGCCGGTGTTCGGCCCGGTGACGACCAGCACCGACCATCCGGGGTCGTCGGGTCCGGCAGAGCCGAGGTGAATGGTCAGCGGCACCGCCGCCGCCCCCAATAGGGGATGCCGGGCCGCTACCAGCGTGATTCCAGGTCTTCCATATGGCCGGGGAACGCCCGGCGAGGTTCCACCGGTGCGAATGCCATGCCGGGCGCGGGCCAGGACGAGGTCGATCGTCCCGGTTAGCTCGGAGCCGAGCATAAAGGCGTCGGCCGATAGTCCAACCCTCGCCGAGAGGTCTGCCAGGATCCTGTCCGTCTCGCGCTCCTCCTCCAGCGCAAGCTCGCGCCAGCTGTTGCCCAGGTCAACGGTGGCGAGCGGCTCCACGTATACGGTCGCGCCCGTGTTGGAGGCATCGTGCACTATGCCGGGAACACGGTGCCTCAGCTCCGAGCGAACCTGTAGTACGAACCGATCGCCGCGCATGGAGATGACGTTTTCCTGTAGCGCAGAGCCGAGATCGGATTGAACGATGCGGCCGAGTGCGGAGGTGACATGCTCATACGCCTGCCTTACGTGCGTGCGCAGGCCGCGAAGCGTCGGGGTGGCGCTGTCCATCACCTCGCCACGGTCGCCGATGGCGCGTCGTATGGCCCGCTCGACGTCCGACAGGTCGGGTATGCGCCCGGCCATGGCGGCCAATGTGGGTGCCACCGCACTGGCGTTGATGGCTGTAGGGCGATTGGGCGAGGTCAGCCCAGCGGCTCGGACTTGGACGGCGATGGCGTCAGCAACCGTGAGCAGTTCCTCGCCGGAGAGCACACCCTCCAACGCGGCCCTTCCCACCGCTTCGGACGGGTCTTGGTCAAGGGACAGATCGAGGTCGCCGATTTCGTCCAGCAGCAGCCGTCCCTGTGCCGTCTCGTCGTGGAGTACGGACACCACGCCCGGGTCGAACGAGGGCGTCAGCGAAAGCGCCCGGCACCTAGCGGGCCCGTAACGCACATGCGTCGCCAGGGCGCTCCTGACGGCCGGGAAGTCGAGCAGGTCCAGGGCGTCGTCACTCGACCGGCGAGATGTGGACGTCGTCGAACTTTCCGATCCGGAGATCGGAGCTTGCTGGTTTCTCGTAGAGGGTCTCTCCGGGTCGTCGTGCACAGGCGGGAACGCGGTGCTCATGCCCTCAATACACCATCGAGGAGGTACACCCATGCTATCATGAACGCTTCCATCCACGGGCATCCTGATCGGCCGACCCGACCGCGTCGAGCCCGTACAACACACGACTCACCTTTACGGGTTGCGGGATCCTCCGAATTGGACAAAATCAGCGTAAAGACGGCGGCCACGACCGCCAACATCGGGCCAGGTTTCGACTGCCTAGCCATGGCGCTCGACATCTGGAACACCACGACCGTGGAGATTCTCCCAGGCGACGGTGAAGGGCCGGTTTACGAAGTGCATGGGCACGGCTCCGAGTACCCTGACGACATGTATGGCAGGCTGGTTCACCGCTGCTTCGACCTGCCCTTTAGAAGGACCGGCAGAGAGCCCCCGCCGATCAAGATCACCTGCCACAACGAGGTCCCTGCAGGCAAGGGCCTGGGAAGCAGCGCCGCAGCCATCGTGGCCGGCTTGGTGGCCGGCGACGGGCTGTCCGGGGCCGGACTTTCCGAGCAACAACTACTCGACCTAGCAGTGGAGGTGGAGGGGCATCCCGACAACGTCGTGGCGGCGATGCACGGGGGCTGCCGCATCGTCGTGCCGTCCGAGGGGCACTTTGCCACCGCTCCCGTGCCGGTGCCGGAAGAGCTGCGGGCCGTGCTGTACGTGCCGGAGCGGCCGATGCCGACCAAGCAGGCCAGAGAGATACTGCCCGCCACTATCGACCGGCAGGACGTGGTCTTCAACCTGGGTCGGGTCGGACTGCTAGTCCGAGCCCTGACAACGGGCGATCTCTCCTTACTGAACATCGCCACGGAAGATAGGCTCCATCAGCCGTTCCGGGTCGAGCAGTTCTTCGGCCTGAAAAACGTGTTCACCGCGGCCCGTGCGGCCGGGGCGCTGGGGGTGTTCCTGTCCGGCTCCGGCTCCAGCGTGCTGGCCCTGAGCGCCGGCCGTGAGCTGACCATCGGCTACGAGATGGCCGACGCCGCCGACAAGTCCGGCATCACCGGGAACGTGCGCATCTCGAAACCCACGTCTCTCGCATTTCAGACGCTCGATACGCCGGAGGCACCGTAGACCGGCTGAGGCCGGTTCAACCGGGCGCATTTCATGGCGGGCCTGATCGTGCAAAAGTACGGGGGCAGCTCACTCGCCGACGCCGAAGCCGTCAGGCACGTGGCCAAGCGAATCGCGGCCCGGCGAAGCGGGGGAGACGATGTGGTCGCGGTGGTTTCCGCCATGGGAAAGCGCACCGACGAGCTCGCGGCACTGGCGCTGGAAGTGAACGACCGACCCGATCGTCGAGAACTGGACGTGCTCCTTTCCACCGGGGAGTTGGTCTCCTGCACGCTGACGGCCATGGCGCTGAACGCACTGGGCCAGCCGGCCAAGTCCCTGGCGGGTTGGCAGGCGGGCATCCACACCACCAGCCGCTACGGCCGGGCGCAGATTTCCAGCATCGACGTCTCACCGATCCGCCGGGAACTGGACAGCGGCAACATAGTAATCATTGCCGGTTTCCAGGGGGTCGCCGACGATCAGGACGTGACCACTCTCGGTCGGGGTGGTTCGGATACGACCGCGGTCGCGGTGGCCGCCGCGCTGGACGCGGAGCGGTGCGAGATATACACGGATGTGGACGGCATATACACGGCCGATCCCAAGTTTGTGCCGGCCGCCCACAAACTGAACGAAATAGGCTTCGAAGAGATGCTGGAGATGGCCAGCTACGGGACCAAGATGCAGCCCAGGGCGGTCGAGCTAGCGATGGTGTACAACGTGCCCACCTACGTCGCATCCAGCTTTGCCGAGACCCCGGGCACCCTGATACACGAAGGTGCGGACATGACAGACAAAAAACAGGTCGGCGAAGTGCGCAAGAAGGTCCGGGGCATCGCTACGGACAAGGGTTTCGCCAAGATCACCATGCTCGGGGTGCCCGACCGTCCCGGTCTGGCGGCGCGGGTTTTCGAGCCGCTGTCGGCAGCCGACGTCAGCGTGGACGAGATCGTCATGAACGCCGGTCCCGACGCGGTCACGGACTTCACCTTCACCGTCGCCGCCGCCGACCTAGAGCGTGCCCTCGAAGTAGTAGAACCGATGACTGAAGAAATGGCCGGGCGCGGCGTCGTGAGCGCCGGGGGCCTCGCCAAGGTGAGCATCGTCGGCACCGGAATGCGCGACGAGCCGGGCTACGCCTCCCGCATGTTCGGAGCCCTGGCCGATCACGGCATAAACATTGAACTGATCACCACTTCGGAGATCCGCATCACCTGCATTGTCTCGGAGCGGCACGTGGGAGACGCGGCCAGAGCCCTGAACGCGGCCTTCGAGCTAGGCTAGAGCCCGGCAGCTTGTACCTCTCGATCGTCGTCCCGGCCTACAACGAGGAGTCCCGGATAGACGACTCGCTTCGGAAGCTCGTAGCGTACCTTTCTGGGCGGGACTACGCATGGGAGGTGCTGGTGGCCGACGACGGCAGCACCGACGCCACGGCCACTCTCGCCGAGGCCCACGCTGACGGCGAACGGGTCAAGCTGCTGAGGCTCCATCACAAAGGCAAGGGCGCCGCCGTCAAGGCGGGCATGCTCCAGGCGCGAGGTCGCTATCGTATGATGTGCGACGCGGACCTCGCAATGCCGGTGGAGTGGATCGCCGAGTTCGTGGCCACCATGGAACAGGGGCGCGACATAATTATCGGCTCCCGCCAGATCGCCGGCGCCCGCAGGTTCGATGAACCCAAGTCTCGCCACATGATGGGCAGGCTGTTCAACTGGTGCGTGCGCCTCGTAGCGGTGTCTGGCTTCGAAGACACGCAGTGCGGCTTTAAGTGCTTTTCAGCCGAGGCCGCCGAGAAACTATTCCCTTTGCAGCGCTCAAGCGGCTTTGGTTTTGACGTCGAAGTGCTGTACCTTGCGTCTCGAGCCGGGCTAGACATGGTCGAGATGCCCGTCGACTGGTACCATCAACCGAACAGCAAGGTGCGGCCGCTGGTTGACTCTGCGCTCATGCTCAGGGACGCGTTGGCCATCAGGCTGAACTCCCTGCGGGGACGATACTGATCGGGGCGTCTGCCGAATCGATGCCCGACGCCCTAAGCTTGCCCTCCTGGTCAATGTCGAGCAGCGTGAGACAAGAGACCGACGACTCCCTGGCCCAAACAGGCGACGGGACCGGACGCCCCCGAATAACAGTGGTGGTGCCGACCTTCAACGAGGCCCAGAACCTGCCGGAGCTGGCGGCCCGGTTGTTCGCCCTGGACCTGGGGGATTTGCGGATTCTGGTGGTGGACGACGGCTCCCCCGACGGGACCGCGGACGTCGCTCGCCGACTGGCGGACGAGCGCTCCGGCCGCGTAGAGGTGCTGGAGCGATCCGGCAAGCTCGGTCTGGGGACGGCCTACGTCGAAGGCTTCGCTAGGGCGCTCAAAGGCGACCCCGACTTCGTGTTCCAGATGGACGCTGACCTCTCGCACCCGGTGGAGGAGTTATCCGGAATGCTGGCCGCCCTGACCGACGCCGACGTGGTCGTCGGGTCACGCTATACCGGGGGCGTCACCGAGGTCGGTGCGGAAGAGGGATGGGGACTTCACCGGATCTTGACGAGCACGCTGGGAAATTTCGCCATCCGGTTGGTGGCCGGTTTGCAAGTGCGGGACGCGACCTCCGGGTTCAAGGGATTCAGGGCCGAGGCGCTCCGGGGGCTGGACATGAGCCGGTTCCGCTGCAAGGGTTTCGGCTTCCAGTCGGAGGTGGCCTTCGCCTGCCAGTCCCGGGGCTACCGGGTGATCGAGCACCCGTTCATCTTCTCCAACCGCCGGTACGGCGAGTCCAAGATGAGCCTGTGGATTGTGGTCGAGGCGGTGTGGAGGCTCATCCCCCTGCGCATAAAGGCGATCACCGGAGCCTCGTAAACCCTCCTCCGACTGTGTGCTCACCCCCGGTACTTTTGGGTGCGACGACGGTGAATTTCTCATTGCGGACCACTATACGATGCGCTAAAATTCGCCAACTTTCACAGGTAAGCGAACGCCACGAAGCGCGATGATGAGGGCTGCACAGGCCGTGATTGTCAAGGAAAACGTAAGCAAAGACAAGGGTAAGCAGGCGGTCGATCTTGCCCTTGCCGGCAACTGGGCGGAGGCCGCCGACCTGAACCGGGAGATTCTCCAGGACCACCCGGATGACGTCGAGGCACACAACAGGCTGGGCAAGTCTCTGTCCGAGTTGGGCGACGTCACCGAAGCCGTCACAGCCTTCGAACAGGCTCTTTCTTTGTCTCCCCATAACAGAATCGCCCGCAAGAATCTCCAGCGGCTCGGCGGCCTAGGTGGGACCGCCCAAACAAGCACGACCCGGAAAGGCGCCTCCAGCACCAGGCGTGCCGCCGTAACCGAGGAGGCGGGCAAGTACGGGGTCGTTCCCCTGGTCAACCTGAGCGACCCAGATATCGTCTCTCGGCTGACTCCTGGCGACGCCGTGGAACTGGCATCTACGGACAGGGTGATCAAGGCGGTCACGGCGGACGGCGTCCGCATCGGGCAGGTCGAGCCGCGACTGGGAGCCCGCCTTTCCAAGCTCATGGCTGGTGGCAACATGTACCAGGCCGCAGTCAAAGACCTGACCGAGGGTGACATGACCCTTCTAATCCGGGAGATATATCAGCACCCGTCCCAGATCGGGGTCGTTTCATTCCCGAGCATGGAGAGAACCGGTCCCGGTCAGGCGAGTGCCGGCATCTCCGCCTCCACTGCCTTCGAGTCGGGCGGCCCGGACATGCCGCGAATCGGTGCCATCAAGGACTGGTCGGACGACGACACAGAACCCGGAGACGACGAGGTGTTCGCCGCCCCGGCCGTGCAGAGGATCATCAACTCGTCCGGCGACCCGGACGAAGAGCAGATTTAGCCGTCACCCTCTGCGGGTCATTCGGGGCTCACGTCAGGCCGTCTGAAACTGGAGTTTCCGGGTCGGGTGCATTTGGGTCGGTGATCAGAGGCCTCGGCCGAAAGTAGATTCCCCACTGCTGCATCGCGTCGCTGACGCGGGGCTCGGCAAGCTCCGTTAGCTCTTTGAAGAACCCTGCAAGCGAGTGCGCGTGCCGAAGCTCGTCGGTGCACACCCAGTTGGCCTCCGACGGCACCACGTACAGCAGGCCGTTCTGGTGTTTGCACTGAACCTCGACGCGGTGTCCGCCGGAATCACTTTTGACCGTTAGTCCTAACTGCCTCATCGAACCCCCGTACACTCCGAATCACCGCCCTAGGCGGCGACCAGATTATAGCAACGTGGTCGACATTCGTTTCCATTAAGATGGGGTTCCTGTCCTCTTTCGGCACGGGTCTGGGCAGGAAAAGCACGCGGTGAGGACTCGGAGGAGGCACTATTGGACACCGACCCGAGTGGACTGCAGGCCCACTACACAGATGAGAACCTGACCCTCTACAAGTTCCCCAGTGGACCGTACGACAATAACGCCTACCTGCTCGTCTGCCCACAGACCAATCGCAGCATCGTCATCGACACGCCGGTCGAGGCCACCGCGCTGGTAAGAGTCGCCAAGCAGACGGACGTCCAGACGGTTCTGATCACACACGGCCATTTCGACCACACTCTTGGCTACCCGGACATCACAGCCGAGCTTGGCGCTGAGGCCGGCATCGGCGAGGCGGACGCCGTGGACTTGCCCTCACCACCGCAGATACTTGTCGCCAACGGTGACATGTTCACCGCTGGCACCATCAAACTGAAGGCCATAGCCACGCCCGGGCATACGCCCGGCTCGACCTGCTTTGTGGTGGGCCGGCATCTGTTTACAGGAGACACGCTGTTCCCAGGGGGGCCGGGCAAGTCCGGCTCGCCCGAGTCGTTCCGTCAGATCTTGGAGAGCATTACCTTCCGGCTCTTCGCGTTGGACGGCCGAACGGCCTTCTACCCTGGGCACGGTGCTGATGGACTGCTTCAAACGGCCAAGGACGAGTACACCTCTTTCGCTGTCAGGCCGCACCCGGACGACCTGCATGGAGACGTGACTTGGCTGGCGAGCTGAGGGAAGTAGACGTCCTCATAGTCGGCGCCGGCGTCATCGGCGTCTGCTGCGCCTATTACCTGCTCAAGGGCGGGCGCGAGGTCACGATCGTCGATCGGGAGGACGTGGCCGCTGGCAGTTCGTTTGCCAACTCCGGGCTGATCGTACCCAGCCATTCGATCCCCCTGGCCGCGCCGGGCGTCGTCACCAAGGGCCTGCGCTGGCTGGTGGACCCGGCCAGCCCGTTCTACGTTAAGCCTCGGCTGAGTCGGGACCTGGCCTCGTGGCTGTGGCGCTTCCAGGCCGCCGCCCGCCGCGGACCGATGGAACGGTCTGTACCGGTGCTCGCCACTCTGACCCTGGCCAGCGCCCGTATTTACAAGGACCTGATTCCCCAGGAGGGCATCGAGTGCCACTACCTTGACCGTGGGATGCTCGGCCTTTATGTCACCGACCACGGCCTCGCCGAGGGCATGGCGGAGGCCGATCTGCTGCGCCGACACGGGATCGGGTCCCGCCGACTGGAACCGGGCGAAGTGCTAGAGATGGAACCCGCCGTTAAGTCGGGAATCAAGGGCGGCGTGCTATACGAGACGGACTCCAGTTTCGAGCCCGCACGCTTCGTGCAGGGCCTGGCGGACCGGGTGGTCGCCTCGGGGGGCCGAATCGATTCCGGGCGGGAGGTTACAGCACTGACCGCAACAGGTCGCCGAGTGACCGAGATAGTCGCTGGAGGCACACGCTACCGGCCGGAAGAGGTGGTGCTGGCGGCGGGGTCGTGGTCGCCGCAGATCGGCAAGCGACTCGGGCTACGCCTGCCGGTCCAACCGGCCAAGGGATACAGCATCACCATAACCCCGGGTGCCGAGACGAAGAGCATCTCGATGCCGATCATGGCGCACGAGGCGAGAGCGGCGGTTGCCCCAATGGGCTCGGACCTGCGCATGGCGGGCACGCTGGAACTGTCCGGCCTCAACACCGATATCGATCAACGCCGAGTCAAGGCGATCGTGTCTGGCCTGGGTCGCTACGTGACCGGCCTGGAGGACGTTGGTATTGAGCCCGACCGTGTATGGTGCGGCATGCGACCATGCACCCCGGATGGGCTCCCCATCATCGGCAGGTTCCCGTCGCTGGACAACCTGATCGTGGCAACCGGTCACGCCATGATCGGGATGACGCTCGGTCCGATCACCGGCCGGGTGGTGTCTCAGATGGCCGACGGCCGTGAGCCGGAATTCGACCTATCCCCGGTCGCCCCAAACCGCTTCGGGGGCTAGGCCCATTTGGACGATCGACACCTTACGCCGGGTCTCCAGGGGATCGAGCCGTGAGCCGGGCGGTCAGACGCCCATGACCGTGACGAGAGTCCCCTGGAACCTGCGCGACGTCGGGCTGGCGATCGGCACCGTGGTCGCCGGTCTGGTTGTGACGATCGTATTATTGGGAGCGGTCTACGCGGCCCGTGAGAGCGACCCCACCACGCAGGACACCCTGCTGGTGGCTGCCATACTCTCCGCCCTCATGGTGGCAGGGGCGTGGGTTTTCGGCGCCGGCAAGTACCGCGCGGGGTGGAAGGCGTTCGGCCTCGTACCGGCGTCGGGTCTGCGTGCCTATGGATTGGCCGCGCTGGCGCTGGTCGGCAGCCTCGTGTTCACCAGAATATATAGCGTGGTGGTCGACGCCGCCGATATCGGAGTGCTGAAGCCGCCCGACGTGCCGGAGGTCTTTCTCGGGGAGGGTCCGGGCATGATCGGGTCGGTGCTGGTCCTCGCTTTGCTTGGACCGTTCGCGGAAGAGGTTTTTTTTCGGGGCTTCGTTTACGGCGCCCTGAGGAACCGGTTCACTCCGTACGGCGCGATCGCCATCAGCGCCGTCGTCTTCGCGGCATTGCACGGCAAGCTGGGAGTGCTCATCCCGATATTCGTCACCGGGCTCGCACTGGCCTGGGTCTACGAGAAGACCGGCTCGCTGTGGCCTCCTCTCGTGGCCCACACCACCCAGAATCTGCTGGCCCTGAGTGTCTCGGTCTGAGTAAAATCGATGGGATGGAAAATCGTATCGACCGCACCCTCTCAGCACTGAGGGCGTCCGGCACCACCGCGCTGGCTCCGTTCGTCACGATCGGATACCCCGATCTCGACGCCTCTCTCAAGGTCGCGAGAGCGGCGCTGGGGGCCGGCGGCGACCTGCTGGAGCTGGGCGTGCCCTTTAGCGACCCCCTGGCGGACGGACCGACCATCCAGAGAACCAGCGCGCGAGCGCTGGCGAACGGGGTTACAGTCAAAAAGTGCCTGGAGTCGGTAACGCGACTGAGAGACACAGGAGTGGATGCGCCTCTCGTCTTGATGGGCTACGTGAACCCCTTCCTGCACTACGGACTGGAAGAGTTCGTGCGTGACGCCGCCAGCGCAGGGGCCGACGGGTTGATAGTCCCGGACCTGCCACCGGAGGAGGCCGGCCACCCGAGATCGCTGTGCGAAAGCGCCGGAATGCACTTGATCCCGTTGCTCGCTCCCACCAGCACCGAAGAGCGAATCGCGGCCGCTTGCACGAGGGCGGGAGGCTTCATATACTGCATTAGTTTGGCCGGTGTCACAGGCGCTCGTGGGCAAATGGCTTCAGGTGTCAGGGGGCTTGTCGAGCGCATCAAAGCACACTCCGATCTGCCCGTGCTGGTGGGCTTCGGCGTCTCAACGAGCAAGCACGTTACTGAAATTTCCACATTTGCAGACGGGGCGGTCTTCGCCAGTGCCATGCTCGACGCAGTAGATAAAGCGCCTCCGCGGGAGGCCGCGCGGGTCGCGGCCGAATTCGTCCGTGAGCTAAGGAACACCGCCGGAGCCGCTTCGTCTTGAAGGTGCGCGGTATACGGGGCGGCACTACCGCCGATTCCAATACGCAGACGGATATCCTCGACGCCACCGCCGAGCTGCTCGCCGAGATAATGGCCCGCAACGACCTTGAAGTCGACGACATAGCCGCCGCGACGTTCACCGCGACGACCGACATCAACGCCGAGTTCCCCGCCATGGCGGCGAGGCGTCGGCTCGGCTGGACCGACGTGGCGCTCATGTGCTCTCAGGAGATGCAGGTACCCGATGGTCAGCCAAGATCCATCCGAGTGATGATCCTGGTCAATACCGACAAAGCCGCAAACGAACTTGAGAACGTGTACCTGAAAGACGCGGTGAATATGCGCAAACGGGACACGGATAACGATGGGAGGGCCACGAATTGATTGTCGTAATGGCCACGGGCAGTACCCAGGCACAGCGCGATGCTGTCCAGGCACACCTATCTGATCGCGGCCTCAGGGCACACATGTCCGAGGGCGTGGAGAGACAGGTGATCGGAGTGGTCGGGCAGATCGGTCCGGAGCTTCAAAACGAGCTTGAGGTGATGGACGGCGTGAGCGAGATTCTGCGCATCTCCAAGCCATACAAACTCTCCAGCCGCGAGTTCCACCCCGAGGACACGGTGATCAGCATCGGCGATGGCGGTGTGAAGATCGGGGGCGGTGAGTTCTGCGTCTTCGCCGGGCCCTGCGCCATCGAGGATGAGCAGCAGGTGGTCTCCACGGCAAAGGCGGTCAAAGCGGCCGGGGCGAAGGTGCTCCGGGGCGGCGCATTCAAACCGAGAACCTCTCCCTACAGCTTCCGGGGAATGGGCGAGGACGGCCTCAAGTTGATGTCCACCGCCCGCGCCGAAACCGGCTTGCCCATCATCACCGAGGTCATGTCCGAGCACGACGTCGAACTGGTGGAGCGCTACAGCGACGTCATACAGGTCGGCGCGCGGAACATGCAGAACTTCGCCTTGCTGGACCAGGTTGGTAAAACCAGGAAGCCCGTAATGGTGAAACGGGGTTTCTCGGCCACCTACGAAGACTGGCTCCTCGCAGCGGAATACGTGATGGCCGGCGGCAACGAAGACGTCATCCTGTGCGAGCGCGGGGTACGAACATTCGAGTCCTTCACACGCAACACAATGGACATCAACGCCATGCCAGCGATCAAACGGCTGAGCCACCTTCCCATCGTCGCCGACCCCAGCCACGCCACCGGCAAGTGGTACCTGGTGAGCCCGGTGGCCTGCGCCAGTGTGGCGGCCGGGGCGGACGGCCTGATCATCGAGGTGCATCCCAACCCCGACACGGCGATGTCCGACGGCGCCCAGTCGCTCACGTTCGAGAACTTCGTCGCCCTGATGAAGCGAACCGACGCGATCAGGGAAGTGGTCGTGCCCCTCCCGGCCACCACCTAACCGGGGGTTAGCAGGTGTCAGCCTTCAAAGGGCTATCGCTCCCGCCAGCAGAGGCTGGCTTGGGACATGGCTCCGCGGTCACCATCGGTGTCTTCGACGGCGTCCACCGGGGACACCGGCACCTGGTCGACGCTCTCATAACGCGCGCCGGCAACGTCGGCCTGCGGTCGGTGGTCGTGACCTTCCGCAACCACCCCCTCTCGGTGCTGCGACCCGACTTCGAGCCCAGGCACCTGTGCACCGTCGATAGCCGCATCGAGATGCTCAAAGACACAGGCGTGGACGCCGTTGTTACGACGGCGTTCGACGCTGAGACGGCGGCCCTGCCGGCCGGGGATTTCGTCCGTCTTCTGTGCGACAGGCTGGACATGAAAGCCCTCGTAATCGGACCAGACTTCGCGCTCGGCCGGGGGCGGGAGGGCGACACCGGCTTCCTCAAGACCCTGGGCAAAGATGCGTGTTTCACAGTCGACGTAGTTGAGCCGCTGGATGACGACGGGGTCCGGGTCGGCAGCACGGCGGCGCGCAAGGCGCTCGCTGATGGCGACATCGGCGACGCGGCCAAACTACTGGGCCGCAATTTCGAGCTGACTGGTACAGTCGTCCAAGGCAGAGGCAGGGGCGGCCCCCTAGGGTTCCCCACGGCCAACCTCCAGGTACCCGTCGGTCTGGCGGTGCCGGGCAACGGCATTTACGCTGTCTGGGCACACCTGGCCGGAGCATCGGGGCCGCGGCGACTGATGTGCGCCACCAGCATCGGCGTCAACCCAACGTTCGACGGAACCGAGCGCACGATAGAGGCATTCGTGCTGGACTACTCCGGCGATCTCTATGGTGCGGAACTAACTCTGGAGTTCGTACGGCGCCTGCGAGACGAGGAGCGATTCGACTCCGTGGAGGCCCTTCAAAGTCAAGTCGAGCGGGACGTCTCCCAGACCCGGGCCGTGCTCGGTGCCGGTCACTAAAAAGTAGCGAGGGGCGCGCATGACAAACAGATCGGCCATCGACTCAGCGCTCAGCCGAGGGGTAGTCGAGGTGATCGACGAAGACCAGCTCCGGCTGCTGCTGGAAAAGGGCAATCCCCTGCGGCTGAAGATGGGCTTCGATCCGACCGCCCCAGACATCCACCTGGGTCACGTGGTGGGATTGCGCAAGCTGCGACAATTCCAAGAGATGGGCCATACGGTGGTCCTGATTGTGGCCGATTGGACGGCACGCATCGGGGACCCTAGCGGGCAATCGGCGACCCGTCCCATACTCACGGCCGAGCAGGTGAAGGCCAACGCCGAGACCTACCTGGCGCAGTTTTTTAAGGTTATGGATCGGAAACGCACCGAGGTTCGCTGGCAGAGTGAGTGGTTCGCCGACTTCGGCCTCACCGACGTGGTCGGCCTCACCGGCAGGTTCACGGTGGCGCAATTCTTGGCGCGGGAGGATTTCTCCGAGAGGTTTAAAAACCAGCGGCCAATCGCTATCACCGAGTTCCTGTATCCGCTGCTGCAAGCCTACGACTCGGTCATGGTGAAGGCCGACGTGGAGTTCGGCGGCACCGACCAGAAGTTCAACCTGCTCGTCGGGCGGGACCTGCAGGGCATGATGGGACAAGAACCGCAGCAGTGCATGTTGGTGCCGATATTACCGGGCACCGACGGCGTGCGAAAGATGAGCAAGAGCCTTGGGAACTACATCGGCTTGGACGAATCGCCGGCCGAAATGTACGGAAAGACGATGTCCCTGCCAGACGAGATGATCGGCACCTACTTCGAGCTTCTTACCGATGTGCCGGACGAAGAGGTGGCCGAGATATCGTCGATTATCAAGAGCGCAAACTCGAATCCGATGGACCTGAAAAAGCGGCTGGCGCGGACGCTCGTCGCGACGTTCCATAGTGGGCAGGATGCCGAAAGTGCCGAGGCTCACTTCGAGCACACCGTGCAAGAAGGCCAGGCTCCAGTGAACGTGCCCGATCTTGCCCTCCCGGCATCGGCGGACCGGAAACAGAAACGGCTGAGCGCCTTTCTGGTCGATGCCGGCCTCGTTGGCAGTGGTGGCGAGGCCAAGCGCCTGATCGACCAACGCGCCGTAAGCCTGAACGGCACGATCCTGGAAAGCAACGTAACCACGGACGCCCTCTCGGATGGAGTCCTCAAAGTGGGTAAGCGCCAGTTTGTCCGACTGGTCGAACCATAGGAGACGAAGACGATTGGCTAACCTGCGCATACCGGGTCCGATACCAGTCCCTGAAGAGGTGTTGGAGGAGATGGGGCGGCCGATGATCAACCATCGCGGCCCCCAGTTCAAAGACATCCTACTGCGCGTCACCGAGCGGCTCAAGACCGTCTACGCTACCAGCGGCGACATGTACATCATCACCTCGTCGGGCACCGGGGCGATGGAGGCGGCGGTCGTCAACACGCTGTCGCCCGGCGATCGTGTACTTGCGGTGACGGTAGGCGCGTTCGGCGACCGCTTCGCCCACATCGCCGAGGTGTTCGGAGCCGACGTGACGGTGCTGCGCTCCGAACTGGGCGAAGCGACCGATTCCCTGGCCGTCTGGGACGCCCTCAAGATCGACCCGTCGATCAAGGCGGTACTGGTCACGCATAACGAAACGTCTACCGGGATCGTCAACGACCTCGCGTCCATCGGGTCTGTCGTCAAGGGCGAGTTTGGAAAACTCCTGCTGGTCGACGGGGTCTCCAGCGTGGGCTCCGTGCCGGTCCTGTCCGACGAGTGGGGATGCGACGTCGTCGCCTCGGCCTCGCAGAAGGGCTGGATGCTGCCGCCGGGCCTCGCCTTCCTCAGCTTCAGCGCGGACGCGTGGCGCGCCCACGCGGAGGCCCGCATGCCCCGGTTCTACTTCGACGTCGCCGAATACAAGCGCTACCTGGATATCGGCCAGCCTCCGTGGACCCCGGCGGTCTCGGTGGTCTACGCGCTCGACCGGGCGCTGGGCATGATGCTCGACGAGGGACTGTCCAATGTCTACGCGCGTCACGTGCGGACCGCCAAGCGGGTGCGAGCGGGCGTTGCGGCGCTCGGCCTCAGCCTGCTGCCGGACCCGGGCTGTGCGTCAGACACCATTACCGCAGTCAAGATGCCCGACGGCGTGAACGGGGCCGACCTGCTAAGGGTGATGCGGGAGGAGCACGACGTCGTGCTGGCAGGGGGTCAGCAGTCGTTGAGCGGCAAAATCTTCCGCATCGGCCATCTCGGGATGGTCAGCGACGAAGATATCGACGGGGTGTTCACCGCCCTCAAGGCGACGCTGGCCCAGCTAAAGGGATAGCGGCGGGAGCAATGGCTGCCCCGGTCGTCGGGGGTCGGCCCCGGCGCTGAGGCTTCCCTATGCCGAAGCGGGTGAGGCGGCCGGGGGTGCGTCCGGTTCCGAGGGGGGTTCGTCCGGCTCCGACGGCGGCGTCTCTGGCTCGGAGCCGGGCTCGTCAGACTCCGACCCCGTGTCGGAAAGAGGCAAGCCGGTCGAGAGTAGGCTCACAAGGACGTCGCCCTCGATGGACTCGTGTTCGATCAGGTAGCCGGCGAGCTCGTCCAGTTGCGTCCGGTGGGTGTTGATCAGCCGAACGGCAGTCTGGTAGGCGTTGTCTAGGAGGCCGTGCACCTCGTCGTCGATGGTCGCCGCCACACCCTCGGAGTAGTCACGCTGTTCTGAAATCTCTTTACCGAGGAACACCAGTTCCTCGCGCTTGCCGAACGTGCGCGGACCCAGCTTGTCGCTCATGCCGTAGCGGGTAATCATTGTGCGGGCGATGTTGGTTGCCTGCTCCAGGTCGTTGCTGGCGCCAGTGGTTACCTCGCCGAAGACGATCTCCTCAGCCGCACGACCGCCCATGGCGGCCGCCATGCGGTCTTTGAACTGAGCCTTGGTCCACAGGGTCCGGTCCTCCTCCGGGAGGAATCTTGTGTAGCCGCCCATCTGTCCGCGGGAGATGATCGTCACCTTGAACACGGGGTCGGCGTGAGTCAGATGGTGGCCGACCAAGGCGTGGCCACCCTCGTGGAAGGCGGTGATCTTCTTCTCCCGGGGGCTGATCACCCTGCTGCGCCGAGCCGGGCCGGCGATCACCCGATCGATCGACTCGGCGAACTCCTCCAGACTGACCGTGTCTCTGTTGCGTCGGGCTGCCAGCAGGGCGGACTCGTTGACGAGGTTGGCCAGATCGGCGCCGGAGAAGCCGGGCGTCTGCTTGGCCACCGTCTCCATGTTCACGTCGTCGGCCAGGGGCTTGCCCTTGGAGTGGACTTCGAGAATCTGTATACGGCCCTTCACGTCAGGGTTGTCCAGGGTGACCCGGCGGTCGAATCGGCCCGGCCTCAGCAGCGCCGGGTCGAGAATGTCCGGCCGGTTGGTGGCGGCGACGACGATCACATTAGTGCCGGTGTCGAAGCCGTCCATCTCGACGAGAATCTGGTTGAGGGTCTGCTCGCGCTCATCGTGCCCACCCCCGAGTCCGGCGCCCCTGTGGCGCCCAACTGCGTCGATCTCGTCGATGAAGATGATGCAGGGGGAGTTG
>CAZWTT010000021.1:0-15173 GCA_964637315.1 uncultured Dehalococcoidia bacterium
GCGCCGACGATACTGCACTCGCAAGGGTGTGGGAAAATAGGTCACTGCCAGGGGTTTTTTCGTCTCCCCCACGTCACATTTACATGGGCTCGGAGCGGCTATATAATGAGGACCCCACTCTATTAACGACGGATCGACGTCGGACCGATTCACGAAAGTAAACCCTATGTTTTTACCTCCAGACCCAGATGCTATCGACCTAGAGGGAGATAGCACCGTAGAAGGGGAAGGATACGAGGACATGGGCCAGCTCCTCGACTCGGTAGATGCGATGAAGCCCATCCGTCGCGGTGACGTCGTCGAGGGTGTGGTCATGAGCGTGGAGCCCGACGGGCTTCACGTCAATTTCGGCCACAAGTCCGAGGGCTTCGTCCCAACGCGCGAGTTGCGCACGGCCCAGTCGGAAGGAAGCGCTCCTCTGAAGGTCGGGGACGACATAGTCACCGTGGTCATAAGGAACGAGTCCGGCGAGCAGCCCGCCATCCTGTCGCTGGACAGGGCGGTGGGCGAAAAAGGCTGGCGCGTCTTGGCCAAGTTCGTCGATACCAAAGAGAGCGTGCGGGGAACCGTACTGGGATTCAACAGAGGCGGTGCCATCGTCGAGGTTGAGGGTGTGCACGGGTTCGTCCCCGCCTCTCAACTCGTTAGCATTTCTAGGGACAGGTTCCGGGACCAAAGCCAAGACCGGGACCGGAGAGAGGCTCGAAGGGAAGAGTCCGAGCAGGATTCCGAGAACGCCGCTCCGTCGGCCCCGGAAGGGGATGTAGAGGGTGCGGCGGATGTGCAGACCGACAATGGTGCCAACGCCGGCGACGGGAGCGAGCCCGCGCCGGAGTCTAGGCTGGAACCCAGGGAAGAAGAGGCCAACACCGATATCGGCGTGGTGTTGGACCTGAAAGTGCTCGAGGTAAACCGGAGCAGAAACCGGGCTATCTTTTCCGAGCGCCAGTTCGTCGAGGAGATTAGAAACGAACGTAAAGCTCGCCTCATCGAAGAGTTGAGGGAGGGCGAGGTCCGCAGGGGCTGGGTTACCGGCATAAGCAGTTTCGGCGCCTTCGTGGACATGGGTGGCGCCGACGGCCTGGTGCACATCTCCGAGATGTCTTGGGGGCAGGTGGACAGGCCCGAGCAGGTGGTTTCGGTCGGGGAAGAGTTGGACGTATATGTCCTCAGAGTAGACTCGGAAAACAAGAAAATCGCTCTCAGTTTGAAACGACTCCATCCGGAGCCCTGGGAGACGATACACGAGAAGCTGGCCGTCAACGACGTCGTTGACGCGACCATTACCAAGTTAACCAATTTCGGCGCGTTTGCCCGGGTAGAGGGTTCAGTCGAGGGCCTGGTTCACATCTCGGAATTGACGGACAGGGTGGTGCAACACCCTAGAGAGGTGGTCCGCGAGGGTGACAAGGTTAGGTTGAAGGTGCTTCGGATAGAGCCGGAGCGTCGCCGGCTGGGGCTAAGCCTCAAGCAGGCGGAGGGGGATCTGTTTACGGCCTGAGCGAGCGGATCCCTCGTGAGCATTGGGGGCTTTGGACGCGCGGAGGTTCCGCGATCCGCACTCGCTCAATTTTGGGGAGTACGACTTAATGGCGAGCAGATTCGAGAAGTTTTCCGAGAGGGCCCGACGGGTGCTGTCGCTGGCGCAGGAAGAGGCCCAGCGCTTCAACCACAATTACATCGGAACCGAGCACATATTGCTCGGCCTCGTCCGGGAGACGGACGGCGTCGCCGCCAAGGTGCTATCCGGCCTGGGTGTCGAGCTCACCAAGGTCAGGTCGGCGGTGGAATTCATCATCGGCCGGGGTGAGCGGGCCTCTGGCGGTGAGATCGGCCTGACGCCGAGAGCCAAGAAGGTCATCGAGCTGGCCGTCGACGAGGCGCGTCGGCTAAGCCACCACTACATCGGCACCGAGCACCTGCTCATCGGTCTCATGCGCGAGGGCGAGGGAGTTGCCGCCGGCGTCCTGGAAAGCCTCGGAGTAAACCTCGATAAGGTCAGGGCCGAAACCACACGCGTCCTCACCCAGAACGTACAAGAAGGTGGCGCGGCCGCGACCGGCACGTCCTCGTCAAGCGGAACTAGGTCGGGTACCCGCACTCCCACCCTCGACCAGCTTGGAGTCGATCTCACGGCGGCCGCCAGGGCGGGCAAGCTCGACCCCACGGTGGGCCGCGAGCAAGAGATACAACGTGTCACTCAGATTCTGAGCAGACGTACCAAGAACAACCCGGTACTCGTGGGCGAGCCCGGCGTTGGAAAGACCGCCATCGTCGAGGCTCTTGCTCAGCGCATCGCGTCCGGTGACGTGCCCGGCACGTTGCAGGGGAAACGCCTGGTGACGCTGGACATGGGATCACTGGTCGCCGGCACCAAGTACCGGGGCGAGTTTGAGGAGCGGCTTAAAAAGGTCATCGAAGAGATCCGGAGCGCGTCCAACTGCGTCCTGTTCATCGACGAGGTCCACACCATGGTCGGCGCCGGTGCGGCCGAGGGCGCCGTCGACGCTGCCAACATCCTGAAACCGTCTCTCGCGAGAGGTGAATTGCAGGCGATCGGCGCTACCACGCTGGACGACTACCGTAAGTACATCGAGCGCGACCCGGCGCTGGAGCGGCGGTTCCAGCCGGTCAAGGTCGAGCAGCCCAACTCGGAGGAGACGGTTGAGATCCTCCTCGGTATCAAGAGTGCATACGAAGCCCACCACGAGCTTGAGATCAGCGACGAGGCCCTTGATGTGGCCTCCCAGCTCGCTTCGCGCTACATAGCCGACCGTTTCCTGCCGGACAAGGCCATCGACCTCATCGACGAGGCCGCCTCCCGCGTGCGGATCAACTTCAGCTCGCCTCCGATGTCCGTCAAGGCGGCCAAGAAGTCGCTGGACCTGGTGCGCAAGGAAAAAGACGAGGCCATATCCTCCCGCGAGTACGAGCTCGCCGCCGAGAAGCGAGAGCAGGAAGCCCAGCTGACCGAAAAGCTTGAGGGCCTGGAGAAGGAGTGGCAGGAAGAGCGCGGCGACGAAAAGCCGGTGGTCTCCCCTGACGACGTGGCCGAAGTGGTGAGCATGTGGACCGGTATCCCGGTGACCCGGTTAACTTCAACTGAGACTGAACGATTGGTCAACATGGAGGGAGCCCTGCAGGAGCAGGTCGTCGGCCAGAAAGAGGCCATCACCCTCGTCGCCAAGGCGGTCAGGCGCGCAAGGGCGGGCCTGAAGAATCCCAAAAAGCCGGTTGGCACGTTCATGTTCCTGGGCCCGACGGGAGTTGGCAAAACCTATCTTGTACAGAAACTCGCCGAGTTCCTCTTTGGTAGCGAAGAGGCAGTCGTCAGGGTCGACATGTCCGAGTTCATGGAGCGCCATGCGGTCGCTAGACTGGTGGGCGCGCCCCCGGGATACGTCGGATACGACGAGGGCGGCCAGCTGACTGAGGCGGTCCGGCGCAAGTCCTACAGCGTGATTCTCCTAGACGAGATCGAGAAGGCCCATCCCGAGGTGTTCAATATCCTGCTGCAGATCTTCGACGACGGTCACCTGACCGATGCGAAGGGGCGACGGGTGGACTTCCGAAACACGATCATCGTGATGACCTCCAACATCGGCTCCGACCTCATCCGCCAGGACAAGTCCATCGGCTTTTCCCTCAAGACTGAAGGGGAAGAGGAAGAGGAACGGCGCTACGAGCGGATGAAGACCAACGTGCTCGACGAGGTCAAGCGCTTCTTCAGGCCGGAGTTCCTCAACCGGGTGGACGGTCAGATGGTATTCCGCTCCCTGTCGCGCGGGCAGATGACACAGATCGTCGACCTGATGCTGTTCACCGTGGCCGGGGAGCTGGTGCAAAAGGGCATCAACATGGAAGTCACCGACAAGGCCAAGGAGTGGCTCGTCGACAAGGGCTTCGACCCGATGTTCGGCGCCCGCCCGCTGCGCCGGGTGATACAGGACCACGTCGAAGACAAGCTGTCCGACGCCATCCTGGCGGGCGAGCTCGGCCCCGGCGATACGGCGATGGTGGACGTCGAGGACATCGACGGCGACGATGAGGGCGACCTGCGCGTCAAGTCCCAGTCACCCGTGCCAATGGCCTCCGCCTGAGCAGCGTCGCTGCTTCAGCGAGGAATTATGGAGGCCCCGTTTGCGGCGGGGCCTCTCTCTTTTCCTGGATTTTTCAGGTTGTTAACATTCTCTGTGAGTCGGTCGGCAAGGCTGGCCGTCTGATGTGATGTCAAAAAGAGTCGGATATTTCCAGTGCGTGGGCGGCGCCAGCGGGGACATGGTTCTCGGGGCTCTCGTCGACTGCGGTTTGTCCCTCGACACCCTTCGTGACGTGGTCTCGGCGTTGGGCGTCGAGGACGTTCATCTGGGCTCCGAGCGCGGTCAACGACAGGCCGTTTCCGGTACTCATGTAACGGTCTCAGTAGAACGGGACGACGAGCGACGCCACTCGATAGGCGACTTCGTCGACATGGTTGCCGGCTCCGGCCTGCCTCACCCTGTTATCGAGTCGTCCACCGCTGTCCTCCGCCGGCTGGGTCAGGTAGAGGCCACCGTTCACGGCGTCGAGCCCGACCGAGTGCACCTGCACGAGCTGGGCAGCCTTGACACCGTGGTGGACGTGACGTGCGCGGTCGCCGGGCTGGCGGAGCTGGCCATCGAAGCCGTCTACAGCTCGCCCATTCCAACCGGCTCCGGTGTGGTGCGGACGGCGCACGGCAAGACTCCGGTACCCGCCCCCGCGACCCTGGCGTTGCTGACGGGCGTAGGTGCACCGACCGTGCCGCCTCCGGGTAACATACCGGACGCCGGTGAGATGGTCACGCCGACTGGAGCCGCGCTGCTGACTACCCTGGCAGCCTTCGAGCAACCTGAAATGGCGATCGACCGGTCCGGCTACGGTCTTGGCTCCCGTGACCCGACCGCATACCCCAATGCCCTCGGCCTGTGGCTTGGAGAGGAGACGGACGCCAGGACGTCCCTGGCGCTTCTGGAAACCAACATCGACGACGAGGACCCTCGGATCCTGGGATACGCGATCGAGCGACTACTGGCGTTGGGGGCCAAGGACGCCTGGGTGACCCAGGCACAGATGAAGAAGGGCCGCCCGGGCCAGGTGCTCTCGGCGCTGGTTACGCCCGCTTTAGAAAAGCGGGCAGGGGACCTGATCATGCGGGAGACAGCGACGCTGGGCGTGCGGTCGAGTAGGGTGCGGCGTCAGGAAGCGGGACGAGAGCAGGTCGTCGTGCGAACGCCTTTGGGAGCGGTCCCAGTCAAGCTGAAACGGCTGGCGGGCAAACTCGTCGACGCGTCGCCCGAATATGAGGTCGCGAGAAAGATCGCGCTGGAAAAGTGCATTCCGTTGCGGGAGGTGCTGGCGGCGGCGCGGCGGGCCGCAAGGCATCTGCTTGAGGAAGACGCCTCGCCGGAGTGACTACATAACCGTCGAACGCCGGGCATCCGAGGATGTACCCTAGTTGGCGCAGTGCCCCGGTGGCGCAATTGGCAGCGCAGCTGATTTGTAATCAGCAGGTTAGCGGTTCGAATCCGCTCCGGGGCTCCGCCTATTTAGACTGTTTGAGGACCTATTTACATATCCCACAGCAGCAGTCGTGAACGGCCAATTTATGCCTTGCCTTGCCCTAACTCACAGTAGACGCTATGAATCGTCTTCGACATTCCCCACTCCCCACTCCCGATAGCCAGAAAGCGTACTCGTTGAAGTCCAAAGTTCCGAATCTGAGTTGATGTTTAGGGACTGGTTAAGGTTTGTATCGGCCACCTTAAGTTAGATTGGCCCAAGGCCAATCGTGTCTGGGCTCGAGCCAACAAGCTTGAAACAGGTTATTAACAGACCACCGGGCCGAGAACGCTGGCTGATGCTGGCCCTCGCATGGTCTTTGTACGCTTCGTTCGGTGTCATCGTTGCTTCGATTCCACCCCTGGTTATCCCGATCTTGGAGGATCTGGAGATCAGCAACGGTCAAATGGGTCTGGTGCTGGGCGCCTGGCAGTTCGTCTACATCTTCACCGCCTTTCCGCTGGGAGTTGTAATCGATCGCATTGGGATTAGGAAGGCGTTGGGCATTGGGATCATCATCGCCCTGGCTTCCATGGTCCTCCGTGGCTTCGCGACTAACTTTTGGACACTACTGCTTGCGGTGGCCCTTTTTGGATTCGGTGGTCCGATCATCTCAATCGGGGCACCCAAAGTGGTGTCGGTCTGGTTTCGCGGAGCAGAGAGAAACCTGGCAGCTGGCATATATGCCACAGGACCAGTAGCCGGCTCGGCGATCGCCTTGGCCACGGCGGTAAACCTCGTAGTGCCTTTGACCGGTAGCTGGCGAGGAATATCAGTTGTTTATGGTGCCGTCGTCTTTGCCATCGCCTGTGGATGGTGGCTGCTATCACGAGATGAACCCGGCGCGAAACCGAAAAGGCCTAGGCCGTGGGGCTTTGGGTTCCTTCCGATCAGATGTCACAGCCACGAGGGATCCGACCTACCGCCGCTCCTGTCTATTCGGAACGTGCAGGTACTGGTTGTCATCGCCATCGGTTCATTCTTGGTCAACCACGGGCTGACGAGTTGGCTTCCCACACTGCTGGAAGAGGGAGGAATGACCGGTGGACAGGCGGGCGCCTGGGCGGCGGTGGCGATGGCAATGGGAGTGGTCGGCACCATGTCCATGGCCCGCTTCGCTGTCCCCGGTAGGAGGGTCGTGTTTATGGGAATCCTCTTTACCGCCGTGAGCGTGACGACCATGGGCCTTGCGTTGGGAGGCGGAGCCACGCTGATTACCGCACTGCTTTTCACCAACGCCGTGCGTATGCCGTTAATGCCACTTGCTTCACTGATACTTATGGACACCGTCGAAGTCGGAGCGGGCCGTGTGGGTGCCGTCATTGGCCTGTATTTCACGGCCGCCGAGATAGGGGGATTCGGAGGGCCCTTCCTCCTTGGGATGCTCAGAGATGCCACGGGATCACTAACGCAAGGGATTGTGATACTTGCCCTGGTCGCCGCGGCCTTCGTCTTGGTCCTCCCGTTGATCAAAGAGAATCCACCTGAAGGTTTGTCTCTCCGCCGGAAATGATGCGACGTCCGTGTTGTGGGTGGGTTTGCCCCTCCCTCGTCTCCACCAGAAACACGGAATGCCCTCGGCTGCATCGAGCCGAGGGCGCCTACGTTTGCTTCAGATACTGAGGTGGGGCTTTTCTATCTTCATCAGGAGCGCGGATTCCACGCGTTCGACTAGTTCCGTTCGAGGCCCTCGGTCGGCCCGCTGCCTCGGGGGTCAAGGAGTGAAGAGTTCTGCTTTGACCTCGGACTTTTCCTTGCCGTTGCCGCCGGTGATGAGCACGTTGCCATCCGTTAGCTGTACCGCGACGTGCCGATACCGCGACGTCGACATGTCGGGGCCGCGTGACCAGGTGCCCGTGGCCGGATCGTATATCTCGGTCTCCACTTTGTTGCCAAGGGCGCCGGTCACCAGCACCCTGCCGTCGCTGAGCAGTGTGGCTGTGTGCTGGGCTCGGGGTATCTCGGTTTCACCGGCGGGGGTCCACAGGCCGGTCTCAGGGTCCCATATCTCGGCGGTCTTGCGCTTGCCCATGCCGCCGACCACCAGCACGGTGCCGTCGGTCAGCAGCGTGGCGGTATGCAGCGTTCGGCCGGTGGACATTTCGCCCACCGGTGACCAAGCGTCGGTTTCCGGATCATAGACCTCGGCAAGTTTTACGAACGGTCCGTCCGGGTTGCCGCCGCCGGTCGCTAGCACCCGACCGTCGTTGAGCATCGTCTGGGTATGCCCGAGGCGAGCCTCGGCGAACGACGCGACTTCGGTCCAAATGCCGGTTTCGGGATCGTAGATCTCCGCGGAGTCGTGCTTGCGCAGCGTGTTGTCGCCGCCGCCGGAGATCAGCACCCGCCCGTCGTCAAGCAGAGCGGCGGCCGCATCCACCCTGGCGAAGCTCATTTCGCCGGTCTTGGACCACGAGTCGGTGGCCGGGTCCCATATCTCGGCCAGTTCCAGTGCGAACTCCTGGTTGCCCGCGCCGCCCACCGCCAGCACCCTGCCGTCCGCCAGCAGCACTAGGTTGTGAGACCTGCGCTCCTTGATCGGCTCGGCCGTCCAGTCCCACTGGCCGGTAGCCGGGTCGTAGACCTCGGCCGTGCCGTTGAGGGTACCGATGCCGTATCCACCCTGTCCGACGCCAATGCCCTTGCCGCCCGTCACCAGCGCTCGCCCGTCCGCCAGTGCGACTCCGGCGAACTGGTGACGGGCCGCCTTCATGTCCCCAACGTCGGAAATGCTGCCGGGGGACTTTTCGGATACCTCGACCAATTGGACGACCGGCTCATCATTTGCGATAACTGCAGTGGCGTCAGAAGGCGCTGCCGGTACCGATGAACTGGTGCAGGCGAACAGACCGATGATCGCCATTGAGGCGACCACAAATAGCTTTGGCATTAGAGAATATCTTCTTTCAGCGGCTTGTTGATTACTGATAATCAGCGGGATTTACCCTACCAAATTAGCAAGCGGTCCATCCGCCGCCTTCGGAAAAGGCCTTGCTCACCTGAAGGCATTCGCAGCCCGCGAGGGCCACGCACGGGTGTCGACTGGTTACAAGCAGGATAACTACAACCTCGGGAACTGGGTAGGTAGCACCCGGAGTTCCTATCGGAAGGAACGTCTGTCACCGGAGCACGTAGCGGCCCTTGAGGCGACCGATGGCTGGGTGTGGAGAGCTCTTACCTGCTTGGGTACACAGCTGCATCGATGATGTTGAGCAGGGGAGAGCCGGTGCCCGTTGTGACCTCGATGTTGGGTCACGCAGATCCCTCGATAACTTTGAAGCTATACTCGTGGTCGATCCCAGGAGACCAGAAGTTGGCGGTAGACGCTATGGAGGCGTTATTCGCTGGTTAACGGTCTGTGGGAGCAATCGTGGGAGCGACCCCATCTACTCTCACCAACATTCTTGAGGACTCCTTATGTGGTGGGACCCCGGTGTAGATTGGGAACGTGAGCCCATCCGCACCACTAATATTGAATTTGTAATCAGCAGATTAGCGGTTCTAATCCGCTCCGGGGCTACGTTTTTGTCTCGGCAATCCAGTCAATAAACCACATCGAGGACAACACGAATGGAACTAGGCTACTTTGTCGATCCGCTGCACCACCCGGGCAGCGACTACACTAAAAACATCCACGACGACCTCGACCAGATGGTCGTCCTCGACAAGCTGGGCTACGTCGAGACATGGATCGCCGAGCACTTCACCGCTCCCTGGGAGAACATTCCCTCGCCAGAGCTGTTCATCGCCCAGGCGCTGGGGATGACCAGGCAGATGAAGTACGGCACAGGTGTGACCTGCATGCCCAATCACAACCCGTTCCACCTCGCCCATCGCATCGCCCAACTCGACCACCAGGCCAAGGGTCGCTTCATGTGGGGCATCGGATCCGGGTCCACCCCCCTAGACTTCACGGCTTTCGGTATTGACCCGTCCACCGACGAGCAGCGTGAACTTACGCGCGAAACGCTGGAAATGGTGCTGAGGATATGGGACGGCCTTGAGCCCGGCACATACGAGAACAAGTTCTGGAAGTTCACCATGCCCAAGCCCATGGACGACCTGGGGTTCTACGTGTACATGAAGCCGTACCAGATGCCGCATCCGCCCATCGCCGCGGCCGGTCTGTCCGCCAAATCGGACACGTTGATCATGGCGGGCGAGCGTAACTGGATGCCGCTGTCGATCAACTTCGTGCCCCCGAGAACTCTCAAGAGCCAGTGGGATGTGTATGCCGGGGCCGCGCGAGGGGCTGGGCACACCCCCGACCGGACGAAGTGGCGCATCTGCCGGGACATCTTCGTCGCTGACACCACCGAGGAGGCGCGAGAGATCGTCAAGAGCGGGGTGATGCGGCGTGACTTCGAGGACTACTACAGGCCCGTAATGAGTAACTTCGGGTTCCTCAAACTCATGAAGATGGACGCGACCGTCGATGAAAACGACATCGACCTCGACTACATGATCGACAACCTGTGGATAGTTGGCAGCTCTGAAGAGGTGGCGATCAAGATACGGGCGTTGCACGACGACATCGGCGGCTTCGGCGTCATGCTGGCGTACTCGCACGAGTGGGAGCCGCGCGACAAGTGGGTGCGCTCGATGACTCTTCTTGCGCAAGAGGTCATGCCGCGCCTGTCCGACTTGGAGCTGGCGCCGGCCTAGCTCTCCGCTGGGCTCGTCAGGGCTTTTTAGGCCTGCGGCCTCATCGCTTCGGCAATTAACCGTTCACCACGTCTTTGGCGTCTTTCAACGCTAGTCGTCTTTTTTCGCGTATTCTTGGCCGGCGAAGATGGCGCGTACTTCGGTGGCCGAAGTGGCTTTGTGCAGCCTGCCTTGGCGGTCTCCCTCCTCTGCCTGTAATTCCTTTGCATTGGTGAGCACAGCCTCGATCTTGTTTGCCGGGAACTTGCAGGCCCCGTTCTCGTCCATGTGCACAATCTCGCCGGAGGCCACGTCCATCCCGCCCACGCTCACCGGCACGTTGACGGCATGGACGGCTTGGGCGCCGTGGCCGGCCGTCACCCCGGTCAGCATGTACTGGAAATCCATCGGCCGGATCTCGTCTAGGTCGCGCGACGGGCCGTTGGAGACCAGACCCACGCAGCCCACCGCCTTCATCGCCGAGACCATGTTGCCCCCGGCCAGGCCCACCTTCGCGGCCAATTCCCTTGGAAACCTTTGCTCAATCACCAGCACCGTTGGCTTCGGCGAAGCGTCGAGCGCGTCGACCACGTCCATAAACGTCAGGCCCGGAAATGCCGGGTCGGGAACGCCGTACGCGCAGGTGATCGCGTAGCCCACCCGTCGGCCGAGCTCGGGGTACATGCAGCGGATCGTCTGGTCGGTGTACCAGTTGTCGGCCCACGGGTCGTAGAGCGCCAAGCAGAGCGGGTTTTGGGGGAAGGTCGCCACCACGTTGGTGATGGACGGGGTGTCGAAATTCTTCAGTTCTTCGAGCATCTGCATGTCGGTCGTCATATGGGTTGTCGCTCCTGTTCACTGCGAACTCGCAGGCGTATTGGCATGATACGGGACACCTCCGGGCCGGCGTTCGGGCCCCTGTGGATGGGACTGGCCGTTCCGGTGCTATACTCCCGGCCGGCCGCGCCGGGCCCGCGAGCCCCACGGCACCCTTAAGTACACCCTGCGTATCCTAAGTACACCCTGCGTATCCGAGGAGCAGCCGGTTTGAGGCTGAAATTGATCACGGCCAATTGGGAGGAAAAGAGGCTCCTCGCCTACACCGGGGTTTCACATTCGGTGTCCGACGCCTGGCACATCATCTACCCGGCGTTGCTTTTCCTCATCGCGGTGGACCATCCCAACTACTTCTTCCTCGGGGTGCTGGCCAACATCACCGTCGCCTCCCGGGCTGTGGCAGGGATGGTGTCTGGATTCTTAGCGGACCGCTATAGCAGCAGGATCCTGTACGGGGCGTTCGCCGTCCTCTCGGCGTTGGGCTGCTTCCTGATCTACCTGACCTCCGGGGCGATAATGCTCGCAGTAGGCCTGTTCATTCTCGGGGTGGGGACGGGCATCTACCACCCCGTCGGCCTCGCCTCCATCACCCGGTTCGTGCGGCGACGCACCGAGGCACTCGGCATTCACGAGTCGGCCGGCAGTCTCGGCCTCAGCCTGTTCCCGGTGTTGCTGATAAGTATCGGCATCGCCTACGGCTGGCGCACCTCGTTCTTGGTTGGCGGCTTCGTCTCGCTTTTGCCATTACTGCTGCTGTCGCTCATTCCGGGGAATTTCGACATGCCTGGACAGGACTCGGGTGATGAAGACAACAGGGAAGGTTGGTCGGCCGTGCTGAGGGCGTTCACCAGCCGCCGGGTGCTGATCATGTACGGTGCGGTCGTTTTGCTGGAGGCTGGCTCGACGGGCGTTGAGACCTTCCTCCCGGTCGCCATCGCGGACATCGGCGGTCTGGGCGAGGGCACGCTCGGCGGCATTTCGACCACCGGCCTGTTCCTGAGCCTGGTGATACTTGTCGGCGTGCCCGGCAGCCTGCTCGGGGGGACGATCGGCGCCCGGTGGGGGGCGGACAGGACCCTCGCCGTGCTGTCTCTTGCGCCAATCCCGATCCTCGCTCTGTTTGCGGTCGTCAGCGGGAACGTCTTCCTCGCCCTCGCGCCCATCCTGCGGGCCCTGACCAACGCCCGGTCTCCGGCGCTCAACGCCCTGGTCGGTGCAAACCTGCCCGCCGGCATGCAAGGAAAGGGATTCGCCCTCATGTACGGGATAAGCCCGGCCGTCGCTTCGCTGATCGCGCTGGCGGCGGGCGCGGTGGCCGAGGCCTGGGGGCTCAGGTGGATCTTCCCGCTCGGCGCCGTGATGCTGGCCGCCGCCTTCCCCTTTGCGTATCTGGGCTATCGCTCCGCCAAATCGACATAGGCGATCAGTCAGGTTGCCGGCGGGTAATTGACGATTGCCAAGTTTGTGCTTTCACGAACTATTTTGACAGCCGCGCGGTACCTCGGTGAGTTGCTGGTGATCAGCCGAAAAACCGACTCGTAATCGTCGAACCTCATCTTCGGAGGTGAAGATCACTCAAAAGTAGGCCAGGAGATGATCGAGAAACGCAATATGTGGATGCAAGTTTTGCTCTTCGCCGTCACGTTGGGCATCTACGGGTTTTACTTGTTCTACCAGACCTCCAAGGAGATGATCCAGTTCAAGGGGTTGAAAGGCGATACCGGGCTGTGGACCGCTCTTTGCCTCTTCTCCACCGCCTACTTTTTCGCCTTGTGGAAGAAAGGTTCTGCAGTCGAATCACTAACCGAAGGCAGGTACAATAAGGTGCTGGTCTTCACCCTCTGGGTGTTCTTGCCGATCGCCGCGTGGATCATCACCCAGTCCGAGTTGAACAAGGTCGCGCCCGGTACACAGGCGCCGGCCGCCGCCTAACGGCGCGTCCGCCCGGGCGCTGGCCGCAACTCGACGGGAGGCCAGCGCGATCGCCGCAGTGAACTCCCTCCTGTGGCCTTGCCCGAAAATTACCGGAGGAGGAGTGGACGTGAGCGTAAGGATGATCCTGGAAATCGAGATCAAGCCCGAGGCCGGCGCAGACTTTGAAGCGGGCATGAGGACGGCCCTGCCCGAAACGCGGGCATACGACGGCTGCATATCGGTCGACGTCATGAGGCGGGTGGACAACCCCAACGCCTGGGTGCTCGTCGAGGAGTGGGAGACGCAGGGCCACCACGAGCGCTATGTGCAGTGGCGCATTGAGACTGGCATGATGACCAAGTGGGAGGCCGTCATGGCCGGCCCGACCTCGATGGCGTACCTGAACGCTGTGGATGTGTAGCAGTATCACTCAAGAGTGATTCGAGAGGGGAGCCTCGACTTGTTCCCCTCTTTTTCCACGAGACGCCTGCTAGGGCCAGTTCCCCTCAACGACGTGTGCTTCGTCCGGCCCGGGCCACGGCGGCATGGTTACCGCGATCGCGGTCAATGCACCGTTTCCCAGGGACCTGAACTGGAAGTGGGTGCCGACCGGGATCGAGATGGCGCTCCCAGGGCCGACGTCGGCCACGGCCTCCCGGTCGCCCTGCCTGCGCCACATCTGACCGGACCCGGTGAGGAAGTACCACAGCTCCTCCACCGTTCGATGGGAGACGGCCGCAGACGTATCGCCGGACGCCAGTTCGAAGTGGGACATGCTTCCGCCGCCCAGCGCCAGGAGCTCTCGCACGGCGGCGCCATCGGGCGCGGTCGCCGTCGGCCGGTCGGGCAATTCCTTGGTTTGGAATTTCATGGCGATCCTGGCTCCTTTGGCGGCTTCGGGGTGGGTGGCGTCTCGGCTTAGATTGCCGTAAAGATTCTAAAGCGGTTACCTGATAGAGTTCTGCGACCGTGCCGGGTATCGGGTAGCTCCCGACGACCGGAGACTATCCACAGACGAAGGAGGGTAGCTATGTCGGAAGTCACCGCCTACATGAACGGGGAGTTCATTCCCAACGAACAGGCCAAGATTGATCCTCTGGACCGGGGGTTCTACCTGGGGGACGCTGTGTTCGACATCGCCCGCACCTATGACGGCCGTCCGTTCAAGCTTAGGGAGCACACCGAGCGGCTGTATCGGTCGCTCAAGTACGTCCGCATCGATCCCGGCATCGACATTGAGGAGATGATCGCGATATCCGAGGAGTTGGTCTCCCGCAACGAATCAGCGCGGGTGGAGGAGTTCGGGGACTGGTACGTGTGGCAGGGGGTGACCCGTGGCATCGCTGCCACTCGCGTGGACAGGGGGCCGGCGACCGTTCTGATCATCACCAAACCTGTGCCCTGGCTGGCTTGGGGCGTCCACTACAGGGACGGTGCCCACGCGGTGATTACGCGAACGCGTGCCTATCCGAGTCAGTCACTGGATGCGAAAATCAAGCACTACAGTCGGATGAACTTCAACCTCGCCGAGCTGGAGGCAAAGGACGTCGACCCGGTCGCATTGCCGGTGCTGTTGGACGCGTCCGGCAACGTGGCAGAGGGCACGGGTTACAACGTGGCCATCGTCAAGGACGGCGTGATCAAGACGCCGGGCGACGACTCGATACTGCAGGGGGTTTCCCGGGCAACCATGTTTGAGGTGGCGTCGGACCTGGGCATCCCGGTGGAGGAGGAGACTCTGCAGCCGTACGATGTCTACACGGCTGACGAGGTGTTCTTCAATTCCACCGGCCCGTTCGTTGTGCCGGTGACAAAGGTGGACCGGCGTGAGATCGGAGACGGTCGACCGGGCCCGGTGATCGCCCAGTTGTTGGCTGCGTTCTCGGAGCGGGTCGGCCTGGACTTGGTCGACCAGATGGAGCGACGAGCCGGGATGCGCTGAGGGTTGCCCGACTGGTCCACTTCAAGGACAGCCCGATGGACCACGCGGCCGCTTGTTGATGGGTCAGAGAATTCGTACTTTTTGGCGGGCGCATTTTCACATGGGAAAACTGGCTGCGCGGGGCTGCTAAGGGCTTGGCGTGGGAATTGGCCGCATGCTAGACTGACTTGTTGTGGCGGAGGGATGGGAGAGTGGTTAAATCCACCAGACTGTAAATCTGGCGCCCGGAAGGGCTACGTAGGTTCGAATCCTACTC
>CAZWTT010000022.1:0-14876 GCA_964637315.1 uncultured Dehalococcoidia bacterium
GTAGATCGCCAACCCGGCGTGGATAACCCCTCCCGGGGAGTTGACGTACAGGCTGATGTCCCGTTCCGGATCCTCGCGGTCGAGGTACAGGAGCTGGGCCATGATGGTGTTGGCCACCTGGTCGTTTATGGGGGTGCCGAGAAAGATGATTCGCTCCTTGAGCAGTAGGGAGTAGATGTCGAAAGCGCGCTCTCCGCGAGAGCCCGTCTCGATTACCATGGGAATCATGCCCTGGGGCGAAACCAAGTTACTCGTCATTCCTGTTCACCTTCCGTTTCAGCGGTGACCGTTTCGGTCTCAGCCCCTGTGGCACTTTGTACTTCGGTTGATTCGTCGATTGGCGCACCCTCGCCACCGACTATCTGGACCAGTCGCTCGACAGCGTTTTCGAACTGCAGGTTCCTTCGCATCGAAGCCACCGCTTCGTCCGAATCCAGGTCTACCTGGCCGGCTTGATCCGATGGCACCGACGCTTTGAGCGACTCGAGGCGCTCGGCCAGGTCGTCGTCGGAAACCTCGACGGCTTCCGCCTCGACCAGCGACTGGAGGACGTAGGTTCTTTCCAGCCGTTCCATCGATGCGGCACGGGCCTCTTCCCGGAATTCCTCGGGGGTCTTGCCGGCGTAGCGCAGGTAGTCGTCCAGGCCGACGTTCATGCGCTGCAAGGACTGCTCGCGGTCGGCGATGATGTGGTCTATTTCATGGTCGACCAGAAGCTGGGGGATCTCCAGGTCGGCAGACTCTGTCAGGGCGGCCAGTGCGGCTTCGCGGTGTTTGGCGTCGTCGTCGCGCTCGGTCTCCGTGGTCATGTCGTCGACCACGGATTTGCGGAGTGCTGCCAGGTCGTCGAAACCCTCTCCGACGCCTTTGGCGAACTCGTCGTCGAGGTAGGGAATTCTTCGTTCCTTGATTTCGCTGACGGTGGCGGTAAACATGGCCTCTTTACCTGCCACGCTTTCGCCGTCGATGGCGGGCTGGTAGTCGTCGGGAAGCGCCAGCTTGAACTTCTTTGGCTTGTTCTTGGTAATCCGGACCATCTTTTTTGACAGGCCAGGCAGGACCGTGTCGTGCTCGTCCTCGAGTACCAGGACGCCGTTCTTCTGGTCCATCAGCACCTTGCCGTCCACCGTCGCCTCGATGTCGGTGGTGACCATGTCTCCCGACTTGGTAGCCCTGTCCACGGGCTCCCAGGTGGCGAGGCCCTGGCGAATCTGTTCCAGCCTTTCGTCAACCTGCTCGGCGGTTACTTCGGTGGCCTCCCGCTCGACCCGGAGCATCGAATAGTCGTTCAACTCGACGGTGGGCGAGAGGGGGACGGTGGCCTCGATCTGCACCGGATCCAGACCCTTGAGGTCGATTCTAGGGTACCCACCAGCGTCGAGGTCGCTCTCCTCAATCGCCTTGGATGTGACGTCGGGGACCATGTATTCGATCACGTCGTTGATCAGGTACTCGCGGCCGAACACACGCTCAATGATGCTCCGTGGCGCCCTGCCCTTTCGGAACCCCGGTATGTTGGCCTTCTGCACGACCCGGCGGTATGCGCGATTCAAATATGGCTCGAGGTCGTCGTCGTCCAACTCGATCTCAATGACCGTTTGGCGCGCGACTTCCTCTTTCTGAGTGACCTTCAAACAGGGCTCCGTGGCGTGCTGGTCGCATCCGTGACCGCTGCAACTCAACCGGGCGAAACTGCACAAATTATAGCATGCAGACCCCCGCGCCAATGTCCTATGCAGGCCCCTAAAATGGTATAGCCACGGGTCTGATCTGCATGAAAACGTGCTTTCTCAGCCAGTCAAGACGGCTGGTCAAAGAGCGGTTCGGCGCCGAAGTTCAACACGGCCTCCACCCAGCTCGCGACGCCCAGAAGTCGCTGCTCGTCCATGGGCGCGCCGATGATCTGCATACCCAGCGGTAGGCCATCGTTCGTCAACCCGGACGGCAGGGAGATGGAGGGCAGGCCGGAGGTGGTGATCGGGCCTTGCCATCGGGGGTCGCCGGTGGTTTGCGTCGACGGCGCGCCCGACTCTTTGGTGGTCGAGGTGAACAAGACGTCTAAGGGGCTCACGGCTTCGATCAGCGTCTTGCGGAATGCCCTCCGGATCCTCTCGGCTTGCACATAGGTGACCGAGGGTGTGAGCAGGCCGATCTCGATGGTCCGCCGCACGTCGGGTGAGTAGTCCTGGGGGCGCTCGGCGAACAGTCGCTCGTGTACCGCGGCCGCGTTCACGTTCATGACGGTGCGGTGCGCAGCTTGGAGCACGTCCATGTCGAAGTCGACGGTTACGTCGTCGACCTGCGCCCCGGCGTCGGCCAGTCGACCGGCCACGCCCTCGATATGGACGAGTATGTCTTCCTCGCAGCGCTCCAAGAAAAACGTCCTGAGAAGACCGACCTTCGGGGCACGGCCGAGTGCGGTTGGGTCGATTTCTGGAGCTGGCGAAGCGACGTCCACAGAAAACGGATCTGACGGGTCGTGGCCGGACAGCGCCGACAGCATCAACGCCGTGTCCTTCACCGTGCGAGTGAACGTCCCCAGGGTGTCGACGGACCACGATACCGGTATCACCCCTCTGCGGCTTATCCTGCCCATCGTCGGCTTAAGGCCCACAACGCCGTTGTAGGCGGCCGGCCGGAGCACCGAGCCGGCGGTCTGCGAACCCATCGCCATGGGGAACACGCGGACCGCCACTCCGACGGCGGAGCCGGTGCTGGAGCCACCCGGGGTGCGGTCGGAGTGCCACGGATTCAGGGTTGACGGCGGGTCACCACAGGCAAACTCAGTGGTTATCGTCTTGCCCATGATCACGGCGCCGGCCGCCTTCAGCTTTGCCACCGAGGCGGCATCGGAGATCGGCACGTTGTCGGCGAATATGTGGCTGCCGTGAGCCGTACGCAGGCCAGCCGTGTCGTAGATATCCTTGATTCCCACGGGAACTCCATGCAGAAGCCCGGTCGGCTCACCGGCATCCAGCGCCCGGTCACGGTCACGGGCTTGCTCCAGCGCGTAGTCTCGGTCCAGCGTTGCCCAGAGTCCGAGAGTTGGCTCCAGCGCGTCCGACCGGGCCAGCAGCGCCTGCAAAAGCTCGACCGCCGACAGCTCGCGAGCCCGAACGGCCGCCGCCGCTTGGGAGGCGGTCAATTCATGTGGCTTGGCTTGCGGCATCGGCTTGGCTCCAACAAGCCGGGGCTAAAAGATCATCCCCGGCTATGAGTTCTTTGGGCCCTGGCAGGTCTGTGTAGAATTCTGCCGAGGACGACTATACATGCACGCAAGGGGGAGATAAATGCCGCCGCTTACCCAGTCAGAGTTAGAAGAGTTCTACACAACTGGAGCCAATATAATGAGGCTGTCTACGCTGTCGCTCAGCGGCCACCCCTACGTGGTGCCGGTGTGGTTCTGGTATGAGGACGGGAAGTTCATGCTCGCCGCACGGCGTCAGAACGAGTGGCTCAAGCACATCGAGGCGGACGGCAGGGTGGGCGCCTGCATCGACACCTCCGACGCGCCCTACACGCGGGTGCTGATCAAAGGAACCGCATCGATCGAGGACCGGAGCTGGACCGGGCCCTGGGAGCCGCTGGCCGTTCGCTACGTCGGCCGAGAGGCTGGACATGCCTACTACGAGAAGACGAAGGCCATCCCCCGCGTGCTGGTCGCCATTGCTCCCGAGAGCGTGATCTCGTGGTCTGGCTCGGACTGGCACCGCAAGTACTACGAGGAATTCGGGAATCCCCAAGATGGATCGGCCTGATCCCCAAGTTTCGGGCGCCTCGGTTCCCGGCAATGGGGGCTCCTGTCCTTAAAACGTCAGCGACACCTTGACCACCCCGTCTTCACGGGAGTCGGCCAGTTCGAACGCCTCGTTGACTCGGTCGATGGGCACGGTGTGCGTGACGATCGGTGTCATGTCGATCTCGCTGGACGCAATGTAATCGAGCGCTCGAACCACCGCGGGCAGCCCCGGCTCGTCCTGGGAGCCAAAGGTCGAGTTCAGGGTCAACCGTCGTCGGAAGAACACGTCCCAGTCGAACGGCACCGGACCCATCCCCGGCGGCAGCCCAAACGCCTGGACCCGGCCCCAGGTCTTGGCCATGGACATCGCCTGGTTGAGCGTCTCGAAACTGCCCACCGCCTCGATCACTAGGTCCGCACCGTTTCCGTTGGTCATGTCCAATATCACGTCGGTGGCCCGATCGCCCGTTACGTCCAGTGCTACGTCGGCGCCGAAAGACTGGGCCAAGTCGCGCCTCGTCTTGACCGGCTCGACGGCTATGATGCGCTCGGCGCCCAGCCTCCGGAGCATGAAGTCGTGGAACAGTCCGGCCGAGCCCTGTCCGATCACCGCCACAGTGGAGCCCTCTAGAGAGGGAAGGCGCTCGCAGGAGAACACGACGGTGGCGAGCTGCTGGGCCATCAGTAGATGGGACTCGGATGCTCCCTGTGGCAGGCGAGCCAGGTATCTCGGGTCCAGCAGTTGGTACCCGGCGAAGGTCCTGGCGATGGCGATGTTGGGAACCGTGAGCACACGTTCCCCCGGCTCGAAGCCGGTGCCTCCGCCGTCGATCACCTCGCCTAGGCCCTCGTGCCCGGGGTGGCCGTACGGCAATGGAAAGTCGGATGCATAGCCCGTGTAGCCCATGTAGACGACGTGCAGGTCGCTGCCGCAGATAGAGGCCAACTGCGTCTTCACCAGCACCCTGCCGTCTTCCGGCTCCGGGACGTCGATCTCCTCGCAGCGGATGTCCCGGATCCCATACGCCTTTGCCGCCTGCATCTTCATCCCGGGTGATTATATCGAGGCCTCGGCGGGGAAAGGGACGCTGGTAACATGGCGAGCCGAATCGCTACTTGGAAATCTGGCATCAGGCAGACGAGAGGTAACGTTGAGGAAGTTCTGGCACGCGGGAATGGTCGTGGAAAACCTGGAGAGGTCGATCGAGTTCTACACCGAAGGACTCGGCCTGAATCTGATCGCCGCGCCCGTGGTCACCGGGCAGGGCATCAGCAGTCTCGTCGGTTACGAGGACTCGCACCTCAAAGAGGCCTTCCTCGGGACCGGTGACGAAAAGACGGTCATGGACCCAGGCACGCTCGCCCTCATCGAGTACGTGAACCCGAGTAGCGCCGAGAGGGTGACTCCAGAGCGCAACGCCATCGGCGCCGGCCACGTTGCGTTCCTCGTCGATGACCTTGATGAGATATTTGCCCGGCTGGTGGACATGGGCGCCGGGACACTCGGGCCACCCACCCGAATCAACGACGCCACACGGGGCTGCTACCTGACCGACCCCGACGGTAACTGGATCGAGCTGGTGGAGATGGCCTGATCGGTAACGCGCGCCGATGAAGACCTATGACGTCATCCCGAGGTCGTTATGGTGCTGAAGCACTCTGGTAGATTGGGAGGGCTATGACCAACCCGCTCTCCGACGTCCTGCCCATCGCCTCCGAGGTCGGGTCCGACGGCCACCTGCTCATCGGCGACTGCGATGCCACCGAGTTGGCCGAAGAGTATGGCACGCCGCTGTACGTGTACGACGTGCACACCATGCGAACCATGTGTCGTGAATTCGTACAAGAGTTTGGCTCGCGCTACCCGGACACCCGCGTCCTGTACGCCTCCAAGGCGTACCTCGGCCCGGCGATGGCGCGCCTGGTGGCGGGCGAGGGACTGGGTATCGACGTGGTGTCGGGCGGCGAGCTTGCCGTGGCCCGGTCGGTCGATTTCCCGCCGCAAGACATCTTTTTCCACGGCAACAACAAGAGCCCGGCAGAAGTGACGGAAGCTCTGGACTATGTCATCGGTCGGTTCGTCGTGGACAGCTTCCACGAGTTGGATATGGTCGATGAGATGGCCGGGGAGCGGGGCGTCGTTCAGCCCGTCATGCTCCGCCTGTCCCCCGGTATAGACGCCCATACGCACGCCAAGACGACGACCGGCATTCTCGATACGAAGTTCGGTTTCCCCATCGAGACCGGCGACGCGGGTGATGCCATACGCCGAGCGCTTTCGGCCAGGAACCTCGACCTAACCGGCATCCACATCCACCTCGGCTCTCCCATATTCGAGCTCGAGCCCTACGCGCTGGGAATCGACACGGTGTTGAGCTTCCTGATTCCATTCCAGGAGGAAGGGCTCGAGCTGCGCGACTTCAGCCCCGGCGGCGGCTTCGCCGTCGGCTATGTCATGGACCGCCTTCCGCCACCCATCTCCGCCTACGCGGACGTCATCACCCGGACTGTCCGCGATCGATGCCAGGAACTGGGCTTCGGCGAGCCCCGTCTGCTGGTCGAGCCGGGTCGCTCCATAGTTGCGCGGGCCGGCGTCGCCCTGTACACCGTTGGCGGGATAAAGGATATCCCAGGACTTCGGCGGTACGTCTCGGTGGACGGCGGCATGGGTGACAACATCCGTCCAGCACTCTACGATGCGAAATACGAGGCGATGCTCGCGAATAGGGCATCAAGCGGTGACACTGAGAGCGTGCGCGTCGTGGGCAAATACTGTGAGACCGGCGACATCCTGGTCAAGGATGTTGAACTGCCGTCGCCGCGCACGGGGGACCTGGTGGCCATACCCAGCTCAGGCGCCTATGGGATATCGATGGCCGGCAACTACAATCTCAACCCGCGTCCCGCCGTCGTCATGGTCGAGGACGGTCGATCGAGGCTGGTTCGACGCAGGGAGACCTACGACGACCTGATGGCCTTCGAGCTGGACCCCGGCACATAGCGGCGATGAGCGCGGGTCAACCGGCGCTGGAGGTCGGCGTGATCGGCCACGAGAAGGTTCTGGGGGCCCTGGCGCGCGCCATTCGACAGGGCAGGACGTCCCACGCCTACCTGGTCACTGGCCCGGCCCATGTGGGCAAGATGGCGGTGGCCACAGTGCTGGCACAACACCTGAATTGCCTGGGAGACAAAACCCCGTGTGGCTCCTGCCAGCAATGTATGCGGGTCCACAGGCGCGTCCATACAGACGTAACGGTGGTTCCGGTGGACGTCGAGGGAGTGCTCCACGAAGACGGCAAGCCAAGAACCATGATCACTATCGAGCAGGCCAGGACGGTCTCGCACGAAGCGGCTCTGAGGCCGTTCGAGGGTAGGCACAAGGTCTTCATCTTCGAAGACGCCGACAGGCTCACGGAGGAGGCTTCGAACGCCCTGCTCAAGACGCTGGAGGAGCCCCCCGAACAGGTCGTGTTAGTGCTGCTGGCATCCGGTGAAGAGGCCGTGCTGCCCACGATTTCGTCACGATGTCAGGTGCTTTCTCTGCGACCGGTCCCGTGGCCCGTGCTTTCTGAGGCCCTGGTCAAACGGCTGGGGCTCGATGAAGCACTCGCGCTGCAGATCGCCCGCACCTCCGCCGGCCGTCCGGGCGTGGCCATGCGCATGGCCACGGATGAGGAGTTCGCCGCCCTTCGGGAAGAGACCCTCGACCGCATCGAGAGCGCGACCATGGCCGACTTGGAAGGACGCCTCCAGTACGCTGCTTCCCTGGCGAGAACGTTCGGCAAAGGCCGCGAACACGCGCGCGAGGAGATGGTGCAGTGGCGAGACTGGTGGCGGGACGTGCTAGTCGCTGGTCAGGGCCTGGACGACTTTGTCAGCCACGTCTCGCGCTCCGATACGATCCGCAAGACCGCGAAGGCCGTCGGCATTGCGGGCGCCGCGCGAGCCTTGAAAGCCTCGGTCGAGGCGGCGGATCGGCTGGACAGGAACGTTATCCCCGCGCTCGCTATCGAGCAGATGATGTTGAGCCTGCCCGACCGATGACGCCCAGACGATCGAGTTGGCACACGAGAAGAAAGCTCTAGATGGCGACCGTAGGGATCAGGCTCAGGCCGTCGGAGCGGATGCAATATGTCGACGACGCCGGCCACGACCTGAAGATCAGCGACCGCGTGGCGGTGGAGTTGGGGGAGTCTGACTCGGAGGCAGCGGAGGCAGCGGAGGCAGCGGAGGCAGCGGAGGCAGCGGAGGCCGTCGTGGCGGTCGCCTCGGGCCAGGTGATCTTCAGCGAGTTGCGCGAGACGCAGGGCGTGGTGGCAGCGGTCGTATCCCGGGCTCGACCGTAGGGCAGGGCCCGTCAGTTGTCTATCCGGGATCCCGTCAGCGGTCCACCCAGGGGATGAACGGACGCCACTCGTCGAGCAGCGTGCGGTGCTCCAACATGTAAAAGGGGTTCGGCCTCGGTACCGCGGGCTCCTTCATCAGTTTCATACTCGCTTCCGAGGGGGTGCGACCCGCCTTTCGATGGTTGCACCGTTTGCACGCCGAGATCACGTTGTCCCACTCATGCTTGCCGCCTCTGGAGCGGGGCAGGATGTGGTCCAGAGTTAGAGTTTTCGACTCTCTACCGCAGTACTGGCAGGTGTAGCGATCTCGCACGAAAACGGCACGCCTGGAAAGGCGCCTGCGCACCAGCGGCCGCTTGACCATGTGGTAAAGTCGAATCACGGAGGGGACCGGGAAGGGCCGGGACACGCTATGCACAAAGCCGCGGCCGTTCTCCATCAGTTCCGCCTTCTCTCGATCAAGCAGCACCAGTGCGCGCCTGACGTTACAGACGTTCAGGGGCTGGTAGTTCTGGTTCAGGACCAGGACGGGAGCTTTAATCAACATCCCAGCGACAGGAAATCCTCTGGCTAGGGCTTTTCGGCGTCGATTTCATCTTTTAGAAGCTTTACCGACACCTCGAAGTCGTTGGGTACGAATCCTATCGCGTCCCCCGGGATCTTATCGACGACGCTAACGAACGAGCGCACGAAGCTGGACTCGACGAGGGTCGTCTGCAGACCCTCCTTAATCTCCAGGGTTTCGGAGATAGGCAGTTTGTCGGCGACGGTTCCGGCCACACCCTCGCCCGGCACGTCGGGCATCTCGAAGTTATAGGCTAGCCGGGCCAATCCAAGTATCGCCGCGCCACTGAGGAACGCCGCCAAGACCAATCCCAGCACGAGCCCACCGAGCTTGTCCACCATGGCCGACATACCCAGCGTGAAGACGGTTATAAAGGGCTTGACGATATTTGCCACGATGCCCGCGACCACGATCCCCGCGATGATGATTAACGCGTAGGCGATGAAGCTGACGACCGTGTCATTGCCGATCGTGTTCGAGAAGGCGGAGCCCAGGTTGTCGGCGTAATGACCGGCGAACTGCCAGCCTACGATCACCCCGACGGCCATGAACGCGGCTCCGATCAGGCCCGTCTTGAGGCCGTACAGGAACCCGAAGATGAGCACGATTATTAGCACGATATCAAGCCAGTTCATGGCCTCTCCTCGCCGGTATTGCTATTACACCAGTCCACCGTGCCGGACGCCGGCTCGAGCAGAATTCTAGCATACGTGTACGCTCTGAGCCCCGGTGGCACCGCCTTTCGTTGTTCGATCTTTCCGTTGGAGTCGAGCACTACGGTTCCGTAGCCGTAATAGAACCTACGACGGGGCCTGTGGGGGAGCGGGATTGACCTCTCCGGCGGCGAGCGAGACGGGCAACACTTTCTCCAGCTCGGCCACCGTCCAGCCGGTGTCGCTGTGGACGAATTTGACCGGTCGACGGCGCGAGTACAGGGACATATCCCAGCCGGTTGTCGATATCACCTGCCCGGTGATCGCCCCTCCCGCCTCGGTGCACAGGTAGACGATCTTGGCGGCGTTGTTCACCGGGTCGAGCGCCTCGGCAGGTGCCTCCATCCCGAGGACACCCCTCAGCCCCTCGGCGTCCTCGGAGTTAAACCGTTCGTCTCCCCCGACGCGAAGCGACTTGGAGGCCTCGGGTATTGAGGCGGTCATGCGGGTGTGACCGCCCGGGTAGACGGCGTTTACGGTGATCCCGTGGGGTGCGAGCTCGGCAGCTGCGGACCGTGCCAAGCCTACCATGCCTTCCTTTGCCGTCGCGTAGTTGGTCTGGCCGGAAGAGCGCAGGCCGGATATGGAAGCGAGCAGGACGATTCTGCCGTACCGCCCCCGTATGAGGTGCGGCATGGCGTTTCTAACCACGTTGAAAGCGCCCTGAAGGTGCACCGACAAAACGGCGTCCCACTCCTGCTCGGTCATGTTAAAGACCATCCGGTCGCGTAAGATGCCGGCGGCGTGACAGACGGCGTCCAGCCGACCGAAGCTCGACATGGCGGCTTCGACAAGAGCACTGGCCGACTCGAACTCGTCCACCGAGTCGTAGCTCGCCACGGCCCTGCCGCCCGCCTCGTTGATCTCCGCCACCACGGCGTCGGCGGCGCCCACCGAACGGCCTGAGCCGTCGACGGTGCTGCCCAGGTCGTTGACCACGACCGAGGCGTCTTCCTGCGCCATAAGCATGGCGACAGTACGGCCAATGCCCCCGCCGGCACCGGTGACGACGGCCACCCTGCCCTCCATCCGGCCGGCCATCAGTTCGATACCTGCATGGGTTGTGCGGGAGGCAGCGCGGGCTCAATCACACGTGGGACAAGAACATCCAGTTCATCCAGATTGAGTTGACCCCACTTGTGCACCCCTGCTATGACCGTCGGTTCCTCGTACAAAAACACCGATCCGTCCCGGGTGCCGAGAGTTCGGGAATTGATGTTCGCCAGAGCGTCGGTGCACAGGGCGCAGATCAGGGCCGCCGCCGCGCCCTCGTCGTCGGCCACGACCGCGTTTGCCGTGACTCCGTACTTGCCCAGGTCACGACCCACGTTGCGGGTCATTCCGATCACACCCTCGGAGACCGACGCGCGAGATACGGCGTCGGGCTCACCAAGCCCGGCGTCCGAAGTGACACTTACGATGCGGCCGGAGCGCTGTTTCCTGAATATGCTTGCCGCATGACGAGTGGGAGTGAACGTCGCCTTCAGGCCCGTGCGGACGGCGGCGTAGAAGTCTTCCGGAGACAGGTGTGTCAGGCCGCCGCCCCATTTCGGGTCGCCCGGTCGGTCCAGGCCAGCCGCCGCGTTTACCAGTATGTCGAGACCACCCAGTTCCTTCATGGCCACCTTGATCACCTGCTCCCCGCCGGCCATCTCTGAGACATCGGCGTTGGTGAAGACCGCCGTGCCGCCCTCGGTTCGAATCTGCTCGGCGACGTCTTCGCCGCAGACACACACCACCGCGGCGCCTTCGGCGGCCAAGGTGAGGGCCGCGCGTCGGCCGATGCCCGCACCGGCGCCGGTGACCACCGCGATCTTTCCTTTTAACCGGTTTGCCATGCTGGGTTCCCCTCTGTTCCCTCTGTATTCGGGGTCGCTCTCAATCACGCCAGTGGCCGGCCATCGGTGTCTACGATGACGACAGGCAGGCCGAGTTGACGAAGACCCGGCTCGACCGCCTCGCGGTCACCGGCGACCAGTACAACCTCCGGAGTCTCGTGTATGTGTTCGAGCGCCACGCGTCGGATGTCGTCCAGCGTCACGCCGCGGACCATGTCCGGATAGTGCCGAAGGTAGTCGTCGGGGAGTTTGAAGCTAGCCAGGCGGACGAGCTGGGCGGCGATCTGCCCCTGGGTCTCGAACCGGGAGGGAAAGCCCCTCAACAGGCCGGCGACGGCGTCGTCAAACTCAGAGTTCTCGACCGGCCGATCGGACCGTATCTCCGAGTACTCCTTGAGGGTCTCGACCACGGCCTCTTTCGTCACCGCCGTCTGGACGGAGCCACCGGCGAAGAGCGCCGACCGGCCGGTCAGCCAGTCGATCGACGACATGTAGCCGTAGCTATAGCCCTTGTCCTGCCGCAGGTTCATGTTCAGCCGGGCAGAGAACTCGCCACCAAAGACGAGGTTGAAAAGCACAAGCGCCATGAAGTCCGGGTGGTGGCGGCCCACAAGCCGTTGTCCGGACCGGATCACCGACTGGGCCGCGCCCGGCTTGTCCACGATGTAGATCGTAGTGACGACGTCACCATCAGAATCCATGGCGGCGAACTTGTCCCCTGATGGCGAGCCTCGCGGTTTCCAGTCACCGAAATGTCGCTCGGCCAGCTTCGCCACCCCGTCCGCAGTCACCTGACCGGCTACCACTAGCGTCGCGTCGGCTGGTCCGAAACGCTCCCGGTAATGGGACGAAAGATCGTCCCTCGACAGTGATTCGACCGAAGTCGTCGTTCCGCTCTCGGGATGGCCGTAAGGAGACCCTGGTCCGTACAGCAGCGCCCTGGCCGCTCTGGGGGCTATCGCGGCGGGATCGTCGGCGATGCTGGCGAGGTCGGTGAGCCGCTGCTTGCGGACTCTCTTGAGGTCGTCTGTGGGGAACACGGGGTCGCGCACCACATCCGCCACCACCTCGAGGGCGCCCCGCCACTGCGACTCGAGCGCCTCGGCCGAGACGATGGTGTGCTCTCGTCCAGCTTCCGTGCGAATGGCCGATCCCATGCGCTCCATCTCGTCCGATATCTGCCGGCTGGTTCGCGACGAGGTGCCTTCCGCCAGCATTGTGGCGGCCAGATTTGCCAGACCGGGCTTGTCGTCCGGATCGGCGGTGCCACCCGTGCGTACGAGCAGACCGAAGGCGACCATCGGCAGGTCCGGACGCTCCACAACCAAAACGGACAGGCCATTCGGCAGCGTCGTCCTGCTCGGCAGTGGAGAAGTAAAGCTCGGCTCGGGGGCCGCCGCGGGCATGACCGCGCGATCGAGCGTCACGAGTCGTCGCCGTCTTTGGGGGACACCGTCAGTTCGACCCTGAGGTCACCGAGGAACCGGGCGGCGGCGGCGGACACTTGCTCGCCGGTCACGGCCTTGTATCGGTCGGGATAGGTGGAGACCAGACCAGGGTCGCCGGCCAGTACGCTGAAGTAGTTGAGTTGGTCGGCCCTGCCTCCGAACCCGCCGATTCGCTCGAGGTTGCGCACGAAGTGGGTCTCGATCTGGTTACGCGTCCGCTCCATCTCGGCGCTGCTGGGAGGGGTCGTCTTGATCTCGGCAAGCTCCTCCTCCACAGCCTCAGAGACCCTGGCCGTCTCCTCGCCCTTGTTGGTCGTGACCTGGACGAAGAACTCACCCGAGATCTCCTGGCTGTAGGCGAACGCGGCCACGTCCCGGGCCATCTCGGTGTCGTGCACCAGGCGCCTGTACAGGCGAGAGCCCTTGCCGTCCGCCAGCACCGCGGCGAGCACGTCCAGCGCCGGCTCCCACTCGTCGAACGCGGGCGGGGCGGGCCAGACCACGTAGCGTCGCTCCAGCTGGACATCATCCTCCATCGCCAGGACTTTGGTACCCGAAAGTTCGGACTCGACCGGCTTCATCTTCGCTATCGGCGCGGCCGGGGTCAGGTCGCCGAAGTACTTCTCGACCAGGTGGAGCGTCTGATCGGGTTCGATGTCTCCGGCGATCGCTATGGAGGCGTTCGAGGGTGAATAGAAGGTGCGGAAAAAGCTCTTTATGTTCTCCAATTCGGCCGCGTCGAGGTCTTCCTGGGAGCCGATGGTGGGCCAGTTGTACGGGTGTGGAAGGGGGAAAACCTCGGGCTGGAGCAGCAGAAAAGCCATTCCGTAGGGCCTGTTTTCGTAGCTCTCGCGCCGCTCGTTTTTCACCACGTCGCGCTGCACGTCGAAGCGCTGCTGGTCGAGTGCGTCGAGCAGGAACCCCATACGGTCAGACTCCAACCATAGAGCCAGCTCCAGGTAGTTGGACGGCACGGTCTCCCAGTAGTTCGTCCGGTCGGGACTGGTCGACCCGTTGAGGTTGGCCCCGATTTTTCGCAGGGGTTCAAAGTACGAGCGGTTGTGGTGTTTGGAGCCCTCGAACATTACGTGCTCGAACAGGTGGGCGAAACCGGTCCTGCCCGGCTTTTCGTTCTTGCTGCCTACGTGATACCAGATGTTGATCGCCACCACCGGCAGTGAGCTGTCCTGGTGCAGGATAAGTTCGAGACCGTTCGGTAGGACGTGCTTTTGATAAGGGACGGAGATCATCAGTGAAGCGGGATTGTAGCAGGGGAAACTTTTTGCCTGACCTTCTCGTTTAATGTAGTATGGCAGGTAGACTCCCTGGCTTGTCTGGGGGCTCGTTGACGGTTGGCCGGCTCTCCTCTCCTCCCTCCATTGCCGGCTCTGAGAGGATGGACAAGTTCCCGGTCTGATGCGTAACGGCTTCATCTACCTGCTGATCGTGGTGGCGGTAATCGCCATCTTCTTCACCCTGTTCTCCGACCCTCTCGGCGGATCGGACGAGATCGGAATCTCCGAGGTCATCCGCATGGCCGGTAGCGGGGAGCTGGAGTCCATAGAGGTGAGCGGAGATCGGCTCACAGTGGTCTCCGGCAGCGGTGAGACCTTCACCTCACGCAAGGAAGAGAACTCCAGTATTGTCGAGCTTCTGGAGTCCGCCAACATCGATCCCCTCGTTTCGCGGACAGATGTTTCGGTGAAGGGGTCGAGCGGTTTGAGCAGCGTGCTTGGGCTGTTGCTCAACTTCCTGCCACTCATCATATTCGGCGCCATTCTACTGTTCATGGTGCGCCAGGCCCAGGGCAACTCCAACCAGACATTCAGCTTCGGGCGCAGCAAGGCCCGCATGACCATGGGCAACAGCCCGTCGGTCACCTTCGATGATGTCGCTGGAGTGGAGGAGGCCAAACAGGAGCTTCAAGAGGTGGTGGAGTTCCTCAAGTTCCCGGAGCGCTTCCTGGCGCTGGGGGCGAAGATTCCCAAAGGCGTGTTGCTCGTCGGCCCGCCCGGTACCGGCAAAACTCTCATGGCCAGGGCGGTTGCGGGCGAAGCCGGAGTGCCCTTCTTCTCCATCAGCGGATCCGAATTCGTAGAGATGTTCGTCGGCGTCGGCGCCTCTCGTGTACGGGACCTCTTCGATCAGGCCAAGCGCAACTCCCCCTGCATCGTTTTCGTCGACGAGATCGACGCAGTTGGGCGCCACAGGGGCGCCGGACTCGGGG
>CAZWTT010000023.1:0-10796 GCA_964637315.1 uncultured Dehalococcoidia bacterium
GACGGATCAACCAGATCAAGGCGCAGATCGAGGAGACCACTTCCGACTACGACCGCGAGAAGTTGCAGGAGCGGCTGGCGAAGCTCTCGGGCGGTGTGGCGATCATCAAGGTGGGTGCCGCTACTGAAGTGGAACTCAAAGAGAAAAAGAACCGGGTTGAGGACGCCCTGTCAGCCACCCGAGCCGCGGTTGAAGAGGGCATCGTGCCCGGCGGCGGTTTGGCCCTCATAAGGGCGCGGCAGGCGTTGGACGGGGTCTCGCTTAGCGGCGACGAGTCTACGGCGGTCAACATCCTCAAGCAGGCGCTTGAGTCGCCGATGAAGTTGATTGCCGAGAACACCGGAGTGTCGGGCGATGTGGTTCTCTCTCAGAGCCTCGAGGCCGAAGGCGACACCGGATACGACGCAGAGGTGGGCGAGTTCACCCACCTGCTAGAGCGGGGAATCATGGACCCGGCCAAGGTCACCCGTGCGGCGATCGAGAACGCGGCCAGCGTGGCGGCCATGGTGCTGACCACCGAGTCGCTGATCACCGATATCAAGGAGGCCGAGCCGGCCATGCCGGCAGCCCCGCCGATGGACTACTAACGGTCAACCGAAAGCGATGAGTAAGAGGCCCTCTACCGGTGTGGAGGGCCTCTTTTTTGTCGCTGGTAATTCGAGCCGGAGAGGGGTATAAATAAGGTCCCGGTTTCGTCTTATGTTTGGCCACTTTTTCATCCCCTTCTAAGAAAACCACCTGGCTTTGACGAACCGTTTCGCGCATCTCCACGTTCACACCGAGTACAGCCTGCTGGATGGCCTCAGCCGCCTTGAGACAACGGTCGAGCGGGCGGCCGAACTGGGTATGGATGCCTTGGCCATCACCGACCACGGCGCCCTGTACGGAGCCATTGACTTCTACCGCATCGCCAAGCGCCACGGCGTAAAACCGATCATCGGGTGCGAAGTCTACGTCGCGCTTGACTCCCGCCACTCCCGCGACCCCGCCGACAAGCGCCAGTACCACATGACGATGCTGGCCAAAAACGAGACCGGATACAAGAACCTGATCAAACTCGTGAGCAAGGCGCAGCTCGAGGGCTTTTATTACAGGCCACGGCTGGACAGGGATCTGCTGGAGCGGTATCACGAAGGCTTGGTCGTCCTGTCTGGCTGCCCCAGCGGTGAGGTGCCCAGGGCGATTGCGGAGGGCAGGCTGGACGACGCTAGGGCAGCGGCCGGCTGGTACCGGGACACGTTCGACGACTACTACTTCGAACTCATGCGGCACGGCGGCGTCCCCGACCTGCCCCCCATAAACGAGGGCCTTACGGACCTGTCACAGGAACTGGGTATTCCATTGGTGGCGACCAATGATTTGCACTACGTCCACCAGGCCGACGCGCCTCTGCAAGACATCCTCATCTGCATCCACACCAACACCAACGTCCAGGACCAAAAGCGCCTGCGCATGACTGAGGACTCCTACTACCTCAAGAGCCCCGACGAGATGGCCGAGCTGTTTGCAGATGTGCCCGAGGCCGTTGCGAACACCATTGCTATCGCCGACATGTGCGACCTTGAGTTGACTTTCGACACACTCCGATTGCCCAAATACTCGCCGCCCGACGGTCTGACCGCCGACGAGTACCTGCGGCAGGTCTGTCACGAGGGCCTTGCAAGACGCCTGCCAGAAGCGAGCGAGACCGAGAGGACGCGGCTTGAATATGAGCTCGACGTCATAGAGCAGACCCAGTTCCCCAACTACTTCCTTGTCGTGTGGGACATCGCCCTTTTCGTCAGGGAGAAGGACATATTCTTCGCCGTCCGGGGCAGCGCGGCCGCCAGCCTGGTGCTCTTCTGCCTGGGCGTCACCGACGTTAATCCCATGGGGTACGATCTCGTGTTTGAGAGGTTCCTCAACCTCGAACGCAAGGAGATGCCCGACATCGACATGGACTTCCAGGACGACCGGCGTGACGAGGTCATCAACTACGTGGTTGAGCGATATGGAAGCGACCACGTAGCACAGATCATCACCTTTGGGACTCTAGGAGCACGGGCGGCGATACGAGACTCGGGTCGGGCCTTGGCCATGTCCTACGGCGATGTGGACAGGGTCGCACGACTGGTTCCACAGCGGCTGCACATAACCCTCGACGAATCGTTGGAGTCGAGCTTGGAGATGGCCGATCTATACAGAGACGATCCCGAAGTTAAGACCCTGCTCGACACCGCGAGGGGCGTCGAGGGGTTGACCCGGCACTCGAGCACCCACGCTGCCGGAGTCGTGATTTCCAAGGAACCGCTGGAGGAGTACGTCCCGCTGCAGCGACCGGTCAAAGGTGACGAGCACGGGGTCAACACCACACAGTACGCAATGGAGCCGGTGGCCGCGTTGGGTCTGCTGAAGATGGACTTTTTGGGCCTAGCCAACCTGACCGTTCTCGCTCGCGCGCGCAACTTGGTCCAGCGGCGCAACGGGACCCGGCTCGAGTTGACCGGGATTCCCCTGGACGACGTAAAGACGTTCGAACTGCTATCGAGAGGCGAGACCGTCGGCGTATTCCAGATGGAAGGCTCCGGCATGACCCGGTACATACAGAACCTCAAGCCCTCCTCCCTGGGCGATGTGGCGGCGATGATCGCCCTCTACAGGCCCGGGCCCATGGAGCACATCGACACCTTCATCGCCGCCAAATACGGCCGCACAGCGCCCGAATATCCGCACGCCGATCTTGAGGAGATCCTGCACGAGACCTACGGCGTCATCGTCTTCCAGGACCAAGTACTGCACATCGCCCGCAAGTTCGCAGGCTACTCACTCGGAGAGGCCGACATAGTGCGCAAGGCGATGGGTAAGAAGATACCCGAAATTATGGCCAAGGAGCGCGAACGATTCATAGAGGGAGCGTTGTCGCAGGGCTATTCACAGGAGATCGCCGACCGAGTTTTCGCACTGGTGGAGCCATTCGCCGGATATGCCTTCAACAAGGCGCACAGCGTGAGCTACGGCCTGATCTCTTACTGGACCGCGTACTTCAAGGCGCACCACCCCGGTGAGTACATGGTTTCCCTGCTCGCCACCTTTTCCGGCAACGCTGACAAGACCGCCGCGGCGGTGGGCGAGTGCGCTAGGCTCGGCATACCGGTAAAGGTGCCCGACGTCAATTCAGGGGAGGTAGAATTCTCCCTCTCCAACGGCGAGGACGGCAGGCCGGTCATCCGCTTCGGCATGGCCTCGGTCAAGAACGTGGGTCTGGGCGCGGTCGAGCCCATTGTCGCCGCCAGAAACGAGCACGGCCCTTTCGCCTCCATCGAGGAGATGTGCCGGGTGGCCGACCTGAGCAGCCTGAACAGGAAGGCGCTAGAGAGCCTGATCAAGGCCGGGGCGATGGACGGCTTCGGAGATCGCACTTCGGTTCTCTCCGTTGCCGGCCGAATAGTGGCCCTAGCCCAGAGCGAGGCCGGGATGAAGGACTCCGATCAGACCACCATGTTCGACATGTTCGGAGAGAGCGTGGACGTGCCGCTGGCCCAAATTGAGATCGAAGAGGGCTCCACCCCGGAAAGACAGAAGGGCGACTGGGAAAGGGAGCTGCTTGGGGTCGAGTTGTCGATGAATAATTCGATTGAATCCTTGATCGCTACTGTCGACCCATCCACCATCCTCTCGCGCAGCGACATCACCCCGGGGATGAACGGGCAAAGGGTGGACATCGCCGGGCAGGTCGAGAGCGTGACCAGCCGCTTTACACGTGGCGACAGGCCGTTCACTATCGCCAGCCTAAAGTTGCAGAGGGGCGAGATCGACGTTTTTATCTGGGAGGAGCTGCAAAAGACGACGGCGGATGTGTGGCAGGAGGGACGTCTGGTCAAAGTGATCGGTACGGTGAGGGACAGGGGCGACGACAGGATGAGCATCTCGGCGATCTCGGCGGAAGAGCATCTGGTTGAAGAGGATGCCGAGCCGGCCTGGGACCAGGCCCCGGCACAACCCCTCGCACAAGCGCCGGCGGTGCCGGCAATCCAGCCTCAGACACAGGATGGCGACTCGAATGGCGCCACACCCGGGGGCGAGCGCCCCGAGCGGCCGGTGCCGCCGGTCGCGGCAACCAACGGCGTGGCGGCCCCCACAAATGGCTCGGCCGTGGCCCAACGAACCGAGAGTGCGATGCCGGTCCGAAAGAGGCTGAGCCTCCGGATCGTCGAATCCGGGGAGGTCGACAGGGATCGACAGTTGCTGGACCGGGTTGTTCGCGAACTGCTGGAGCACGGCGGCCACGACGACGTGGTTCTTCAGATCGCCACCGGCGGTCGGCTTGTGAGTATGGAGTGGCCGCACCTGACGGTGGCGGCGACGGAAGAACTGACTCAAACGCTTACGGGCCTTCTCGGCGACTCGGGCGTGGTCAGCCTGGAGTCCTAACCTCTTTTGGCGGAACGCGAGAAATGGGTGGTGCTGGAGATCGCCCCTGACCAGATCCAGGCCGAGATGATGCGCGATCTGCTCATTGAGAGCGACGTCCCGTCAATGACCGGACAGGGTGATACCAGTTCCTTCATGGGGGTGTCGCTTCAACCGGTGCGTGTGATGGTGTTTGAGGAGGACCTGTCCCGTGCCTGGGAGGTACTGGAGGGCCTTAACCCCTAGGACTAGGCGGCACGAACGGGCCGCATAACGCCCACTCGATGCTTGTCGGCCGGATGGCGATACCCGAGGCTTGCACCTCCGGGTCCTACCGTAGGGTCGAGACCTCGTAGGAGGATCGTAGTGACCCCCCGATGATCATTACCGTTCCGTCGCTCAGCACCGAAGCGATCGCCACGACGCCGCCCACCATCAGCACACGGCTGTACGCCAGCATCGTTGCTGTGTGACCCACTCGCACGGCGGAGATGTCATCGGCTCTGGCCAAGGTCCCATCGGTCGGATCGTAGATCTTGACGGCGGCTAAGATGCCAACCTGTGTGTTGGCCCCTCCAATGACCAGCACTCGACCGTCGTTAAGCGTAGTCGCCGTGTGTCAGGCCCTGGCGACTTCCAAGTCGGTCGGCTCGGGTAGCGGCTCGACTGTAGTCTGCGAGTTGGCGAGGGCGTCGCCGTCGGTAGTGGCCGTTTCGCTGGAGGAGCCTGTCAGGTTATTCGACGAGGAGGAGGTGCCGTAGGCGACGATAAAAACATCACCAGCGCGGCGGCGAGGAGGGGAAAGGCGCGGCCGACCGGGCCGACCGACGTGAGGGCGGTTAGGAGCGCCACCAGTGGGGTGGGGGAGGGCCTTTGCCCTCGGACGCTTCCTGGTCGATGAGCCACTGTTTTAAGGCGAGGGCCGACTTGCCTCTGCCGTAGCCACCCAGACCACCGCCACTTGCCACGACCCGGTGGCAGGGCACGAGGAAAGGCACGCGGTTGCGCGCCATCGCTTGGCCCACAGCCCTGGGCGCGTTGGGGCGACCCGCCATTTCGGCCAGCCATTTGTACGTTCGAGTCTCACCCCTCGGTATGGACCGGCATACCTCCCAGACCGACCGCAAGAACGGCGGCGCGTCGGCGAAGTCGGTGGGGATGGCCGTGAAGTCCACGGTCTCTCCCTGGAAATAACCCTGCAGGGCACGCCTGAAACCCAGGAGTCTGTCGGGTTCGATGATTGCGGCGTCGAGGTTCGGCCCCAGCTCGTCCGCGCAGTCTCCCGGCGTCGGCTGGGGGATGGTCGCTCTCCTGACTCCGGTGTCTGACGCTATTGCGCCGACCCAGCCCGCTCGGGTCTCGAAGATGTCGTAGTAGAGCCTTCGGTTTTTCACGCGCTTCCTTTGCCCGGCACCAGGCGGCGCAGCGTCCTGCCCGCCAACGCCCTCCTGATCGTTCTCCATGCGTCCGCCAGATCCTCCGACTCCCCGGTCACCGTTGTTGGCGCGCCGTAGCGGGCGACGGAGAAACGCGTCGCCACCAGCCGAGACTCGGTCGCGAGAGCTGGCACCGCCGCCCCTAGGGCATGGGCGTACTCCACGGGTGTCTGGCTGGCCGTCCGGCCCAATCCGGCCAGGGCTCCGAGCCGGCTCATCTTGGCGTATGTGCGGGCCTCCGCATCTAGGCCTCTAACTCCGAGATTCCACAGAATCTGGAGGACCGCGGTTGCGACGAGTATGGTGATCAGCACACCGATTATTGGCACCACCACGACTCTCATGATGTCGAGGCCCCCGGGCCCGCCATCGAACCCACCCTCCGAGCCCAGGCCGATCGTCCCCAGCTGGGCGGGGAACTGGAAGCCCTCCTGCTCTGCCGGGTCCTTGCTGTCGAAGACGACGGGCTGCCCGCCTTCATCAGCGACCGACGGTCGGCCGACCTGCCGTGACGGGTCGGGCCAGGCCGGGGTGGGCTCGAAATCGATCCAGCCGTAATCGGGAAAGTACACCTGCACCCAGCCGTGGCTGTCTGAGTCCAGCACCGCATTCAGCCCGGACTTGGCGTCGAACCGGCCGGGGGCATACCCGGCGGCCATGCGGGCTGGCACCCCGACCGTCCTGAGCATCACCGTCATGGAGGACGCGAAATAGTCCGAGTAACCGGTCCGGGACTCGAAGAGGAAGTGATCCACCCCGTCGGCGTCTCCGGGCGGTGCTGCTATGTTCTGGGAATACACAAACGACGGCCCGCGCAGGTAGGCCTCGATGGCCCTGGCCTTGTCCAGCGGCGTCTCAGCCGTTCGCGTCAGCCGGGTGGCGAGCTCCCACACCCTGTCCGGCAGGTCACTAGGCAGTTGCAGGTAATGATCGGTGATCGAGGAGTAATAGTCCGTCCCGGCCCGTCTCAGGTCTTCGTCCGTGGCCGTGGACACGAGGGACACCATGTCGTAGGACTCACTCTCTAGCAGTTGCCGGTCGAACTCGAACGACACCACGTCTGGGGAGATCGCCTCCTTGCGCTGAAGCGTCAGGCCGTCGACTTGCGGTCTCCCACCGGGTTGGCTGTAGTCGAATTGCGTGACAACAAGGTCGTCGGGCATCATCCTAGCCACCTCCGACTCCACGAAGCTGACGACGGGCGAGTTGAGAGCCGCCCTCAGGTTCTGGGCCAGCGTCTGTATGTCGGCCGGGAACTCGTCGTATCCGGTCGGATCCCCGATCCTTATCTCGAACGACCTGGGGAGGAGAACCTCCAGCCGAGCGTTTCGGCTGAGCCACTCCAGGTCTCCTCCGGCAAGCATGGAGGTGCTGTTGAAATTCAGCCGCACGCTCTGGGGCACGGCCGTTCGCTTGAGCGAGTCTCCCGGCGGCGGGAGTACCGTGTCCGGACCCACGTCGAAGGTCTGAGTCTCCCCCGCGATCCAGCCACGGGACGTGTATTCGCTGTATGTCCGCGATAACCAGTACGACGGGTACTCGGTGTCGGCGGTGAACACCACGTCGCCGTTGAAATGGATCGCGCCCAGGAACGGCAGGTTGTCCCCGAAGGGCCGCCCGTGGATGTTCTTCTTGGAGGCGATTCCGGTTACAAGTCTTGCGAATCCATCTTCGAGAGACGCTACGGGTGTCCGTGCCTGGGTCCATATGGTCGCCACTGAGCGGGACACGTAGACATTGAGTGGCAGGGACGCCGAGATGGCCAGCACCAGCGCCGACAACGCCAGGGCCGCTCCCACCGTGACCCAGCCAGAGGCGGACGAATATCGAGTGCCGGCAGACCGCCACTTTCTCTGGCTCTGCACCGAGCCCATGCGAACGATAAGCAACATCACCAGGGCGACGAACACGAAGAACGCGGCGACGCGCTCGTTGGGCAGGAAGCTGATGTGGGTGAACAGCGCCAGCCCGGTCAACAGAACCGCTGGCCACACGTTCGCCCGCCTGAACAGGAACCACGAGCTGAAAAAGCCGAGCAGCCAAGCCGCTCCGAGGAGGGCCATGGAGAACGGCATCAGGTCGGTGCTTATACCCCCGGACGTCGCCGCCTCGTACCACTCGTTGAGGCGCACGCCAGTCTGACGGATCTGCCCGATAAATGACTCGTCGGGAACGAGGCGGGATATCTGCCAGTAGACGATCAGGAAGCCCAGTGCCAGTCCTGCGAGGATGAGCAATGGCCAGGGCAGTCTGGCCTTCGCGAGACCGAGACCGACGAGAGAAGCCAACAAGACGATGAAGATCATCCCCGGCGTCTCGGTCCAATCTGCCTTCTGCAACGTGACGGCGACCACCAGCAACAGACCCCACAGGATGGCGAAGGTCCCCCAACCCTCCCGGGGGCCGTAGTAATTCAGCAGCGGGATGATCTTTTCCGCTGGCGACCGCTGGGGCCCGTGCTCCCGGTGCTGATCACCGGTCGTGCCCAAACCGGGCCGGTACACGGCGGCTTGGCTACGGGCCATGACGGCTCTCTGCTACGCCTACCGGCATACCCACCGGCTCGGCTGCCCAGTCCCGGATTGCGCCGCCCCCGGATCGGAGGTGGGTCTGGCTCAGGGCGGTCGGAATGTCGTCACCAGAGGCCACGACGTAGGTCGGGATGCCGGCCGACTCTAGGTACGGTAGCGACTCAAGCGAGTCGGAGAAGCCCCCGAACGAGCGGCCGTCCACCAGCACGGCCGCCACCTTAACCCGCCGGCGTGCGAGTTGCTCCAGCGCCCGGGTCCACTCGGACCTGGGTGAAGAGGTCACTACGACGAGCGTGGTGTGGTGGTTCCACAGCGCCTCATCTTCGGGGAGCGCGTCGCCGAGCGGGACAGCGCCCTCAGCCTCGCTGCGTGCGAGGTATGCCAGTAGCTGTTCCATCTGGCCGGCGCCGGTGTCGGCGCCAAGCATCAGCTTTTCCGTACCGTACACGATCAACCCGACGGGCATGCTTTCGGTTAAAAAGCGCTTGGCAAGCGATGCCGCCACGCTGACAGCGTACTCGTCGGTGCTGTCTTCCATCTGACCCGCCTGCACGTCCCTGTGCAGGTCGACGGCGATCCATACGTCACTTGCGTGGCCTTCGTCGAACTCCTTAGACATCAGCTTGCCCAGCCGGGCTGTGCTGTTCCAGTGGACCCTGCTCAGGGCGTCCCCCGACGCATGATCACGGACGCTTGAAGCATGAGGAGTGAGGTCGTGGGTGCGTCGTTTTAGCGAGCTGTCGCCCGAGAGGTTGGCGGGCGGCACCCTGAAGCCGGGCAGGTCATGGGCGCGCGGGTAGACGACCACAGTGTCGGTGAGCGGGAAGGTCCGCTCCCTTTGGAAGAGTCCGAACGGGTCGGTATTTCGCGCCACGACCGGGCCCATCGTGTAGACGCCGCGGCGTCTCGCCGTCCCGATCGGAGTCCAGTCAACGGACGCGCTCGGGAGCATGCCCATGGCGTTGCCGGTGGTGAAGCCGGGCAGTTGACTGAGGTCTTCGACCTCGATGACCGGCCGGGGCAGGCTGGAGGTGTTGTGCACCGTGATGTGCTCCTCCACAGGGGCGCCGGCGGTTACCCGGCGGGTCCTGCGGTCGATGGATACCGCCATTGACTGCAGGCTGAGCCAGTTCCAAGCGTAGGCGAACGCCATGACCAACGCCAGGATGTAGACCAGTCGATAGAATAGGCCCAGGCCGGTGGCCATCCCCGTAATCAGAGAGGCGGCGAGCAGGAAGGCTATGAGGTAAGACCTGCGGAGGATGGAGAATTTCATCAGGGCCTCTAGCGACCGATGAGGCCCTTGACCTGCGCGCCGGGTACGGGCAGCCGATCGACGATGCGCCCGACCACGTCGGAGCCCTTGGTGCCCCTCATGCGCGCGGCCGCTGTGATGATCATCCGGTGGCTGACGACGGGCTCGGCCAGCTCCTTGATGTCGTCCGGGAGCACGAAGTCCCTGCCCCTCACCATCGCCAATGCCTGCCCCGCCCGGAACAACGATATGGAGCCCCGTGGCGAGCATCCCAGGCTGACATCCTCGTCGCCGCGCGTCGACTCGACGATCGCAACTAGGTACTCACGCACGAGGTCGTCCACGAACACCTCACGCGCGGCGTCCTGCATGAAGACGATTTCGTCCGAGGTCGCCACCGCTTCAAGTGTGTCGATGGGGTGCGAGGACCGCTGACTGCCGACGATCCTCAGTTCCTCTTCAGTAGTCGGGTAGCCGAGGGTGATCATCAGCAGGAATCGGTCGAGCTGCGCTTCGGGTAGCGGAAAGGTGCCCTCGTACTCGACCGGGTTCTGGGTGGCCATGACGGTGAACGGCCTAGGGAGCGCATGCGTCGTCCCCTCCACCGTCACCTGTTTCTCCTCCATCGCTTCCAATAGCGCAGACTGAGTCTTTGGGGTGGCCCGGTTGATCTCGTCGGCGAGCACGATCTGGGAGATGATCGGGCCGGGCTTGAACTCGAACTCCGAGGTCTTCTGGTTGAAAATCGAGACACCGGTGACGTCGCTTGGCAGCAGGTCGGGGGTGAACTGTATGCGCCTGAAGGTGCTGCCCGATGACCGCGCCAGGCTCCGGGCGAGCATCGTCTTTCCCACTCCGGGGACGTCCTCGATGAGCACGTGGCCCTGGCAGATCAGGGCGATCGCGCCCAGTTCAATGGCTTGGTCCTTGCCGACGATCACCCGTTTGACGTTTTCGACGATTCGTCCGGCTATCTCCCGGCCGCGTTCCAACTCCGCCAATGTAGTCCTCCGCGCTCCCCGCTCACTCCGTTCGCTCTAAAGGCTTCTTCGCGCAAGTGCTCATCGCTCTGGCAATTGACGGTCGATTACAGGTTTTTGCCGGCACGCAGTGCCCTTGCTCACTACCGCGTTCTACGTATGGTGGGCGATGGGGGATTCGAACCTCCGACCTCTTGCGTGTGAA
>CAZWTT010000024.1:0-10008 GCA_964637315.1 uncultured Dehalococcoidia bacterium
TCATCTCCCGCGAGTCGGCGAGGAGCTTGGTGTATTCAGTTATCTCGCCTCCGACGACGTGGCGTATGCCGGCCATGATGTCCCCACGTCCGCCCGCGCGACGGGCGCGGACCGAGTTGGCCTGCACCATGCCGATGGTGCGTGTGGTTTGCATGCCCGCGATCTCGGGGGTGGTGGCTATGATCAATAGTCTGTCTCCTTGAAGTCTTCTTCGGCCCTTTCGCGCAGACATCGACGCCGTAGACGGGCAGCGCGAACTGCACGGCTACGGGCACGTCATAGGCTCCGAAAAACTCGCCGCCGAAATTGCTGAATGGCCACGGTCGCCGCCAACAGCACGACGCCCGCCAGTGCGCCGAGCAGGACTCCGCCTCCGGCCAGCGCGAGGGCAGCGACGAGCCAGGCCCCCGGCTTCATCGGTGAACCTCTGTCCAATTCGCCATCACCCCTCCCTTCGACAGTGGGCCGGATGCCGTCCGCCACCACGTCCAATTCATCATCGGTTAAGGACCACGCCAGTTTCGTCGGTGAGCGTGCCGGACACGAGCTTCGCGTTATCTGTCTTAAAGATCCTCGGGCTCTCTTTGCTCATGCGGTCGCTATCACCTCCATTCGGAATTTTTTTGACCGAATAGCACCTCGTCCTCGCTCAGGCGCCCGCCACCGTCATTCGAGGTGCGGTCGGCATGGGGGGCACATTATCTGGTCCAATGGCACCTATGTGCGGGCCTTCAGGCCCCCGTGGTGGAGCGTCCAAACGCCTTGCTTTTGGAAGGTCCACGGGTGGACCAGTGGAGCGTTCACTTCAATGATGTCACTGACCTTCGCGGACTGACACCCGCCGCGCTTCACATCGTTGGCGCTCCACGTCCTCACGATCGTCACGGTTGGAGCCTTCTTAGTGCCCTTCTTGAGAGCTGTTGGTTCGCAAATCCCCCAAAGGTGGAACTTAGCTTACGGCTTGTGATGAACCCGTAGCCGATAGCGACGGCGTTATGCGATCCGCATGGAAGCGGGTGACCGGTGCACGGCAAAGCCGGCGCGATTAGAATCTACTGGCCATGCCTATCTACGTGGACCGCCACGACATATCGGGGGCAACCAAGGCCGAGGTGGCTGACGCCCACCGCAGGGACCTGGAGATGCAGGACGACTTTGGCCTCGAGATGCTCACCTACTGGACGGACGAGGAGCGCTCGACCACGTTCAGTTCGATGATACTGGGATAACAAACCCGAAGGGCTTCGAGAGCGGGGTGCGGGTCTACACGGTGGACTGACAGGCGTAGTTCGGAATTTAGGAGAGTAAGAACGTGACATCAACAGCCACCGGAAAAGTGCAGACGGTACTGGGGCCGGTCGAACCTGGGACGCTGGGGCCGACGAGTACGCATGAGCACGTGCTGATCGACCTGCGCTGCTATTTCGACATGCCGGAGGAGGCCACCGAGCGCTGGTATATCGACCAGCCGGTGACAATCGACATGCTGGGCACCATAGGCAAGCGCTGGACGCTGAGCATCGACGCGATGACGCTGCTCGACGAGGGCCTCCAGACCGAGGAGTTGCGCAACTGGTACCTTGCCGGAGGCGGTACCGTGGTGGACGCGACGAGCATCGGCATCGGGCGCGATCCGCTGGCGCTGACACGCATCTCTCGCGCCACCGGCGTAAACATCGTCATGGGCGCCTCGCACTACGTGCCGCAGTCGTACCCGCCGGACATGGACGAGCGTAGCGAGCAGGAGATCACCGACTACATCATCCGGGACATCACGGTTGGCGTCGGCGACACGGGCATAAAGAGCGGGATCATCGGCGAGGTGGCAAGCTCGTGGCCCACCATCGAGACGTCGCGGCGTATTCTTCGCGCCTCTGGGGCAGCCTCCAAAGAGACCGGTGCGCCTGTCCTCATTCACCCAGGCTTCCACCCCGACGCCCTGGTTCAGCATATGAACGACCTGACGGAGGGCGGGGCCGACCCGACCCGCGTCATCATGGGCCACCTCGACGTGCTGGACCTCGACGCGGTGCGTGAGATCGCCGAGATGGGCGCGTACATAGAACACGACTCGTTCGGATTCGAGGATACCATCTGGGGCGGCGCCTCGGACCGTGGCATCAACGTGCCGACGGACGCGCAACGGGTAAATCGGCTGGCGCAACTCGTCGAGTGGGGCCACGAGTCGCAGCTTGTGATGGCGCACGACGTGTGCTTCGGGCCGATGCTGGCAAGCGGGGGTGGCAAGGGCTACGCCCACGTGATGGAGAGCGTGGTTCCACGCCTGCGCCGCAGCGGTTTCTCCGAGAGCGCTATCAACAACCTGCTGGTCGAGAACGCAACCCGAGCGTTGACGTTCGTGTAGGGTCCCGCCAGCGAGCATGAGATGAACGACCCCACCCACCGGCCGACCACCTCGGCTGACGGGACTTCTTTATCTCGAATCACCCTCGCCAGTTCGATCGCCGACGAATAGACCAACTCAGGCGCGGTTTTCGCTCCTGGTCTCGGGTCGTTTGTCAAACAGGCGCGGTGTGCCTAGATGGACGGAGGCTGCCAGCCCCCGAGTGCGTCCTCGACGCGCTGCGCCAGGGCGAGTGCGACGTCCTCCCGCCAGGGGCGTGTGACGATCTGCACCCCTATTGGCAGGCCGTCGCTCGATTTGCCCGCTCGCACCACCGCACTGGGCCAACCGGTGAGATTGAACTGGAAGGTGGAGTTCGCTGGGTCCAGCCCGGCGTAAAAGGTGCCGTGGGGGACGGAAGGGGAGACCGTAACCGGGCAGAGGATGGCGTCGTGGTTCTCCATGAAGGACAGCATCTCGCCCTTCCACACGTCCAGATCTGCCAGCAGCGCCCCGAACTCGACAGCGGACAGAGATGTCGAGCCCTGCAGTTCCTGCACCTGCTGCAACAGCGGGTGGATTTCGCTTGTGCCCGCCTCGGCCAGAAGGGCCCGAACGCCCGCGCCCGCGTCAGCTTGCAACACCGCCATGAACAGGTCCGAGGCACGCTCAATGCAGGTCGGTCGGACGCTCTCTACGTGGACCCCGCTCTCTCCGAGCAACCCGGCCGCAGCTTTGACGGCCGTGACGGTGTCGGCATCGGCCTCCGCGGCCCCATTGTTCGTAAAAGTGGCGACGCGCAGGCCACCCACGTCCACCTCTGACGGATCGCTAAGCGGCACGGGCGTGGCATAGGGATCGCGCCAGTCGGGGCCGGTGAGGATGGGTAACACCAGGGCGAGGTCTTCTACATACCGGGACATCGGACCGATCTGGAACATAGACCCGAGCAGCCCGTCCAGAGACGGCCAGTGGCCTGTCGTCGGTATCCTGCCGGTGGTCGGCTTGATACCAGCGATGCCGCAGTAGTGCGCGGGCTGCCTGATGCTGCCGCCCACGTCGCTGCCCAGGCCCAGCGGCTAGCCCCCTGCGGCGATCAGTGCCGCTTCGCCCCCGCTGCTGCCACCCGGTGTACGGGACGTGTCATACGGGTTGTTGGTGCGGCCGTAGACTAGGCTGTCGGTCTCGCCCGCCAAGCACAGTTCGGGGACGTTGGTATTTGCCAGCAAGATCGCACCAGCACCACGCAGCCGGGTGATGACGGTGGCATCGCGGTCGGCCAGGTAAAACGCTCGGCCCAGCGTGCCGCCGGAGGAGATGACGCCCTCTACCTGGATGGCATCCTTGACGGTGAACGGGACGCCGTGCAGCGGGCCCCAGTTGTCACCTCTGGTAAGCGCCTCGTCCGCCTCGACGGCGCGAGCGCGGGCCGATTCGGCTAACAGTTGGGCCACTGCGTTGAGCGCTGGGTTTACTGTCTCAATGCGCTCGATGTGTGCGTCGATGACCTCGGCCGAGGAGACCTCCCCGGACCGGATCATGTCTGCTAACGTGGTTGCCGACGAATGGGTCGGTTTGCTCATCACGGCCTCCCCCTTTTTTTGCGCTTGACGATCCGCACAGAACGGAACGGTTGCTAAGGTTACCGCGAAGTAGCGTCGTCTGCACCGGCGAAGGTATCGTTTACCCTCCCCCCTCTCTGTGACCCAGCGGAGGAGGACGAAGTCCGGTGGCACGGTGTCATCACGATCCGGCCGTCAAACGTCATGCTGGCGCCATGTCCAGACCCTAGCCTTTAGGAGTAGAACCAGTCGATATTCAAGGCCACTGGTTCGCCCCGAAGGCTAGGCTCTCAACTGGCCGGGAGAGGCACCATGGATGTCGTAAGGAACATGGTTTTTTGTCGGCGTTGCCAATGGGGGTAGTGGTCCCGACCACAGGGGGTGAGACGCACGACGCCCTGCCCGAGGCGAGGATGGCACGAGGGTTGTCGAACTACCCGGCGGTAGGCCGGTCGAAGACGGCGGCGAATTTGACGTAGCAGGCGGGGGCGACGTCCTTCTCATTCTCGACGACGTGAACCCTCAGCTTCAGGCCGTCGGCACATGACACGACCCGTTCGTAAAACGCCTCGACGCTATACACCCTCGAAGACGCGACGCCGAAGAAGTCCGGCCGGTAGATCCTGCTTGCGCCTGAGTCGTAGTTCACGCCACTGCGATTGGCGGCCGGGTCCACCAGGAAGTGGTGCAGGCCGCTCAGGTACAGCGGCAGGATGACCAGTCGCCCGCCGGGCTGCAGGACGCGCGCCGCCTCCCTGATGAGCAGGCCGTCGTTAGCACCTCGGAACATCTCGAAGGAGCAGTGCAGCACCATCGCCGAGACCGACGCGTCGGGTAGCGGCATGGATGCCGCGTTGCCGCCGATCTCCTCTATGCCGTCGGACGCAAGTCGGATTCCCTCGGCGTACACCAGGTCCTGGCGGTAGATCTTGCCCTCGGTCAGTCGGCTGGTAACGGCGGCGAAGGGCGAGCCGGCGCAGCCCACGTCCACCAGCACGGCGTCGGGCCCAATTGACGGCAATAGGCGCAGCGACAGGTAGTGCTCCAGCAGCTTCTCGACGAGCCAGGGCTTGTCGCGAGAGTAGTCGGACGGGTAGGCGGCTTTTTTCCTCCAGTTCTCGAAGTCGGCGATGTCTATGTCGAACGATTGGACTTCGGTCCCTCGCCGCTCCAGTTCGGACCGGACCTCGGCCGAGTCGGTCGGCCAGCCGCCGCCCGCCGGCACCCGGAGCGCCCGGGGGTTGAGCCGATAGTCGAGGTAGCCGGGCAGAACGGCCGGGTGCAGCAACCGGAGCCAGCCGGGCGTCCGCTGGCTCGCCACCGACAGGGCGCGGGCGGCCGTGCCACGAACGCCGTGGCGACCGAACGACCTGCGGACCCTGGCGACGGTGTTCATGCGGCCATTCTAGAGGAGCCGTCCGGCCCTGACGTCGGCGGGCAACGGTGGCCTGATTGCGCGATTACACGTCGGGAAGATCGTCTAGGCGACGACGCAGGCTCTCCAGGCGTTCAGTCAGTACCTCTCGTTGGCGGGAGAGGGCGTCCCGGTCGTAGGGTGTGTTGGCAAACTCCCAGGTTTTCGGGTCTGCCAGCCAACGTTCTACTATCTCGAGTCGATGCTCGAAGTCTACGATCGCTTCTTCGATGGCACTCCGATTAGGCATTGCGCCCCTCGCTGCTCAGTGCCGGTGTCGTTAATGGGAGGTTAACAGGGTGACCTAATCGGCTGGGCGCGGTCGATTCTCGCTCCGGCGGACGTGGATGCTGTCTTGGCGCCGGGTCGGAGACCTGCCTCGGAGTTGGTCTAGGCGCGCTCGAACCCCTCGACTTGAGGAAGGTATACGGCGTCGACGTCGGCGAGAGCGGTGCGGACGCCGTCGCTGGCGGGGCCGAGCACTTCAAAGCGGGTTATCGGCGCGACGGCCAGCAGCGCGGGAAGCTTCGGCCCGATATTGTCGAGGTGGCTCAGGAGGGTCTCTGAGTTGGAGAACCCCTCATGCAGCACGCACCGCGTTCCATCCTTGGTGTAGTACCAGTTGTAGGTGAGCGTTCCCGGCTCGTTCTTCTTGACCGATTCGATGAAAGCGGCGGCCTGGGATTTGAACTCGTCGATCCTGTCCGCCTCGATGGAAAACTCAATTATGTAAGCGACTTTCCCCAACTCGTCCTCCGGCGCATCTTTGCTGGCCACTGTGGTGGCTTAGTTCGGAATCGTATCCCCGTAAGCAACGCGGCTCGCCACTTGGCGAGCCGCGTTGCTTACGGGAGTTGGAGCGGGAGACCGGAGTCGAACCGGCGACAACCTGCACCACATAGAGCCTTCTGAGCAGAAAACAGGTACGGCTACCGTGGGCTTGCCGATCCTCGCGCAAGAGCGCCCATAGGGTCCCATGGAGGTAACACGATGGGTTCAAGATCCAGGGCAGGTCGGAGCTCGTCGGGAACACAGTCTCGGTCCACTGCGATCTCGAACACATACTCATCAAACCACGAGTCGTTCATTAGGAAAAAGCCCTTGTCTCCACCCTCATCTCCAACGCTGTTCTCCACCCGCCACCTCCTAGGCGTGTCACCTACGACGTCTACTCCAGTGAACAGCATCGCATGGGTCATCTGGGTTTGGTGGTAGTCGAGACGTTGGGCCTTGGTGAGTGAGAAGTCGATTCCGTAAACACGCGGGTAATCGAACAGCCTGGCGTCCCATAGCCCCAACTTCGTGTGGCTCTGCTTTTCGGTATCGCACCCCATCCATACGGGCTTGCCGTCCGACAGGAGATTCAAGGTCACCTGCTTCATCAGGTCAATGTCAACGTTCAGGTATTTGACGGGACGACCGCCGACGACGTTGCCTAGGTGGTCTATGGTAAAGGTCCTCCCCGTGGGGCTGGTCTCGCGCGGGTCATGGACCAAGCAGATGGAACTCTCTGTGTTGCTACCTACGTACGTCCGGGCGAACTCCAATGGCGTGGTCTCGCCGTTGCGGTGAAACCTCCCTTCCTTGTCGGTCCACTGCCACATGAAGTGTTCAGGTGGCGTGCCGAGATGGATGCACAGGATTCGATAAATGATTTTCAGAGCGTCGTGTTTGACGGCCCACATGGCTTCGGCACTGGCCCTGCTGGAGTGGAGGCTGCGGATCCGAACTGCTCCCTGTCGTAGATGGTAGTAGAGGATGGAGTTCATTCGTGCCGTGTTCATGGAGCTCTCAGTCTCGGGCATCGTTATCTTCGGCACCACTCCGTGCTTTGTTACCAGGTTCACGAACATGTCCCACTGCCCCGCATCTGGCAGAGGGTCGTGTAATAACCAGGCCACCGTGCGGTTGCTTAGCGGCCGGTCCACTGTGTCGATGAATGATTCGAGCAGGTAGTTGGCCCTCTCCAGCTTGTCCCAGAACATCAGGTAGCTTTGACTGAACTCGAAGTCCTTGACGTTCATCGCCTTCATGGCATCTACGCGCAATAGGTTGAGTCCGGCAAACAGCCAGCACCGGCCCGATTGGCCTTGGTGGGTGGTGGACCAGTCGTCCAAAACGTGAGAAAAGGTGTGCTCGGCACCAGTGACGATGGTTCTGTCGAGTGCAACGTCGTTCACGTCGTGTTGCGCGACCACGTTCTGCATCAGGCGATAAGAGGGATCTTTTTCGAAGGCCGACCTCATGCCTGAGATGTGGTGATCCGTCAAGCTTTCGTGCGTGCGGGGCTTAGGACTGGTCGCCGACTCGGTTTTGGTCAACATGTCTGGGTATTCCCCCTTCGCGTTTGCGGAGCGGTTATGGTCAGGTCGCTCGTGACGCATCCCATACTGTCACACGGTTAGACACTCAGGTACGAGGCCACTCGTTACCACGTCGTCGCCGGCAAGGGGCTCTGCCAGTTAAATGAACTTTTCTTTGCCACAGTTCGGTGGGCAGATCAACCGCGACGCGGCTACTCGGCTGTAACCGGTCCGCCCACGGCGAGCCATGTGTCCGTCGACGGGTCGTAGATCTCCACGGTGTTGGACCGACCTCCGTTCTCACCACCTTCCAATCCACCGGTGATCATGACCGTACTATCACTGAGTAGCGCAGCCGTATGCAGGTAGCGAGGTGAGTTGAGGTCGCCGGCGGATGACCAGGACCCGTCCTCTGGCTCGTAAATCTCCGTCACCGTGTGCTCTCCTATCCCGCCAACCACCAATACTTGGCCGTTGGGAAGCACTGTGGCGGTGTGGTCAGATCGAGCCTCCAGCAGGACGCCTGCGGAAGTCCACTTCTCTGTCGCGGGGTCGAAGATCTCGGCCGTTTCGACCGGGTTCTTGTCGGTGCCGTAGCCACCTACGACCAGGACGCGGCCGTCTGCAAGGAGACTCGCTGTGTGAGAGTTTCTAGCCGTCGCCATACCGGCGGCGGTCGACCACTGGCCGCTAGCCGGGTCGAAGATCTCAACCTCTGCGATTGCCTGAATGCCGGACCGCTTGCCGCCGGTGACCAAGACCCGTCCGTCGGCAAGCAGAGTAGCGCGATGCCAAGCTTTTTGAGCGGACATGGTGCCGGCGTCGTTCCAGGCATCCGTGGCCGGATCGTACATCTCTGAGGAGTCGAGGTAGAAGGCGGTCTTTCCCCCGGCCACCAGGACACGCCCGTCCGGGAGCACGGTCGCCGTGTGTTTTGAGCGTCCGGAGTTCATGTCCTCGGCCCGCAGCCAGGTCCCGGTTTTCGGATCGAAGATGGCCCCAGAGAGGGGGTATGAAGTAGAGCCCCGACCCCCGGTGACTAGCACCCTGCCATCCTTTAACAGGACTGCGCGATGGCTTTCCCTGGCCAGCGGCATCTCGGCTGTGATAGTCCAATCTCCAACCGCCGGGTCGAAGATTTCGGTCCCCGCAGTGGGGCCTGTTCGCGCGGACATGGTGACCGGCCCCTTGCCGCCAATGACGACCAGCCGGCCGTCTTCCAGTAGTGTGCCGGTGTGCAGGATTCGGGGCTCCGCCAGCCGACCGTGAAGCCGGGCGGCCAGCTTCGCTTGTTCATCTTCTACAGATTTCGTGCCAGGTGCTTGAACGAAGAGCTCGGTCTCTTCGTCGCCGACCTCCTGAGTCCCTGGCTCGCTAGGTGTTCGCTCTTGTTGACCTTCCGCACATGCTCCACTTATTCCGAGGAGGACCGCAACCAGTACAGATGCAGAGATAACAGGACTCACTGTTCGGGCCCGTCCGCGGTGAAGGGTGGCACGGCCTTACTCCAACTCACGAGCTGAGGTCTCTTTGATCGTTTGAGTATCCGTGGCCGTGCCAATGGGCCGACGCTGGCTATCCACGACCGTGAACAGGTTCGAATTCTACGTATCACAAGACCAGTCGCCAGGGCGATAACAGCGATAAGAGCCGCTCCAACCGGAAAACTGATGGGCAGAAACATGATGGCTTCTGGACCATCATGAAGATATGCAAACAGATGAAACAAGGCTGATCCGAGGATTGCAGATACCGTTACAGCGATCCAGAGTTTCTTAATAACAAGGCTGAAGACAATGCTCACTCCGAAGCCTGTTAAGGAGAGAGCTATCAAACCGACCGACCCTTCATCCATGTCGATACTCCGAATTGACCGCCATCCTGCATGACCCTGCCTCTGGGGGCAGTTTAGTCGAAGGAATTCTGGCTGGGAGCAGATCCTTTTCGAATTCTGGGACTCCTAGCCGTTAACCCACCACCCTGCATCAGCCTGCCTCTGGGGCAGTATAGGCGAAGGTTACGGCCTAGCACCCGTCTCCATCGGCCCGTAGCAGCACTCGTGCCTGCGCGCGTGAGGAAACGAGCTTTCTTAAACTCGGCAGCCCCTCCCCCCGGTCCGAGGGTGCGACGCGCGCGTTCGGGCGCGTGAGGCAGCGGGGCTCGGGTAGCGGGCTCGGGTGCTCTGGGGGATGAAAATCTTCACCTCGGCTACCCAACTCTCTACCCCCACCCCCGGTCGCCGGGTGTACCCCCACCCCCGGTTACCTCTCGGCCGTCCTGGCTCAACCGGCGGGGTACGTGGTCGTCACCCCAACTGCTGAGGACGGCGGAAACTCTTGATAATCTTCCATAACAGGGGCTTGGTTTCCTTCACGTTTTCGTAGT